>DEJQ01000014.1:1485-2043 GCA_002353575.1 Prevotellaceae bacterium UBA2744 | reverse complement strand
GAATCGCCTTCCACCTTGCCATAGAATGTTGCTTCTGGGTTCCGAATCAGATCACGATTGAAATCCAGTGTCTCATGGCTGTAGTCTTCAGCTGGAGATGGGAATCCGGCTTTTATGCCAGGAGCGAATTGAAGTTTCAGCTTCTTTTCAAAGTCACCTTGTATAACTCGAATGCTTGACATATTATAAACTCTCTATTTGATATAGACACTTTCCTTTTCTATAGTGATTGGGAGATAATCTCTTAATGCTGTCAAAAGCTAATATGTAATCCTTTACACACCATTCCCATGCTTCTTGTATGACATAGTTTTTATCGTAAAGGATCCATACCAAATTGTCCCATTCGTAATTAGAAGCCTTTGGAACCATTGTTACAAAACTGCCTTTTTTGCCGCTTGGACGATTAGCTTTTACTTGATATCTTATATTGTTAAAAACAAAATCTGCACCTTTACTTACAGCTGTTTTGTCCTTCATGTATTCTGAATACTCATTTTCAGACATCCCAACTAACATGGCGGCATCATATTCGGAAAGGGCACTTGTAATTGATGG
>DEJQ01000014.1:0-1460 GCA_002353575.1 Prevotellaceae bacterium UBA2744 | reverse complement strand
TAAATTGGAATTTATATGATTCTATCTGTCTTTTAATAGATATTCATATAAAAAAGGAAATGCTTCATCGGGATTTTTTCCTTGATGAGGATTGTTGCCATATTCCAATCCAACTGCGATATAAGATTCTATTCCTCTTTTTTCCTTCTTGGTCAGTTGGTTTCCCAAAGAAGATATAATTGTCTCTTCACCAAGGCGGTCTATGAGTTTCACAAGGACATCTCCATGATCATAACCAGCTGCTCCTGCGCCGCTGAAATCCAATAGCATTATTGTTTTGATGTCTTCTTGATTACCATCAATAGCTTTCTTGAGCAACTTGCAATAACTGATACCATAATAGTCGTCGGTTGCAATCCTTAACTCTTCTTCAACGTAAATGCCATCAACATCTTTACCGCTAAAATAAATCATATCGTTAGTCCAAAGATAAACTCCGATGCTTCCGAGGATTGCCACAATAATCAAAAGAACAAGAAACTTTTTTTTCATAATGTCATGCATTTCGTATTTTCAGACTATAATCATATCAATAAATTCCGATTTATCTGTCTTTAATCTCTATCTTTTTTATCACCTTGGCTGGAACACCACCAACAATCGTATTCGGTTCTACATCCTTCGTCACAACAGCACCAGCAGCTACTACAGCTCCATCGCCTATGCTCACGCCTGCAAGAACGGTTGCATTGGCTCCAATCCATACGTTCTTGCCGATGTGGATGGGTGCATAACTCATGCTCTGGCGGTTGGCTGGGTCAAGGTCGTGGTTGATAGTTGCAAGCACGACATTATGCCCGATGAGAGCACCTTCATCGATGGTGATGCCGCCCTGATCCTGAAACTTACAGCCCATGTTAATGAAGACTCGCTCACCAACGATGGTGTTCTTGCCGCAATCGGTGTGGAAAGGTGGAAACATCCCTATCGTCTTGGGAACCTCACGTCCCCAAAGTTGCTCCAGCAAATCGTGCAACTGCTCTGGAGTATGATACTTGCCGTTTATCTCAGCCGTAATCTTCAGTGCCTCCTGTGACAGCTGATGAAACATCATGTGGACATCACCACCGCCAACGACGGGTTTGCCCGATGCCATGTAATCACGAAATTCTTGTATTGTCATTGTTCTTTATTTTTCTTTTGTTAGTTTATAAACAGCCAATGTGGGCAGAATGACCAATAGCAATAAACTTATCTCTACCAATGCGTATGACCCAAAGTAGTCAACCAATGTCTGGAATATCAAAACTCCAAAAACAATGATAGAAATTGTTTCAGTTGGTTGATGTTGTTAATGATACTTTTGAAGTATAATTCCAAGCACAAAATTAATAAAAAAATCGCTTTACGAACGCTACAGAGCATCACTTTTTCGATTTTTTAAGATGAAAAGCGTATTGTGTTTAACATTTTTTTTGTACCTTTGCAGCCGTTTTGAGGATTTCGCAATTAATAGTGCT
>DEJQ01000027.1:2012-82874 GCA_002353575.1 Prevotellaceae bacterium UBA2744 | reverse complement strand
TTATGATATTGGTTCTGCAAATTAGTCTGCGACTTGGCAGACACAAAATGTTTCATCAATGATTTTGAGTGTCATATTGCTAAATTCCGATTTATATAACTACCGCTGTTCCACTGGTGGCCACCATCAGCATAGAGTTGGTCTCGCCTATGGTCTCGTATTCGATGTCAATGCCCACGATGGCGTTGGCTCCTATAGCCTGTGCACGCTCCATCATCTCCTTCATCGAAGTGTCCTTTGCTTCGCGCAGCACCTTCTCGTAACTGCTGGAGCGTCCTCCAACAATGTCGCGGATGCCTGCGAAAAAGTCCTTCACGAAGTTTGCTCCGATAATCGTTTCACCTGTCACCACACCCTTGTACTCGCGGATAGTGTGACCCTCAATCTGTTGTGTAGTTGTAAGTATCATAACTGCTTGTCTTTTATTGTTTACGAATAATCGTTGTTTACTGATGTATGCTCGATAGGATTTTCGTATTTCGCCATCAGGTCGGGATAGACCGTCTGGCGGATGGCGGTGATGCGTACCTTCATCTACAGATTGTTGACAATAGCCTGAATCTTAGCCTTGGTTTCGTCGGTCTTCTGCTCGTCTATCTTGGCAGTCACGATACCGCTGTCCTCAGCGTGCCAGTAGTTGCAGATGTCGTGGTACTCAGCCGTTGCGCCTGTATAGACACCAGGCGAATAGGATGACATCAGCAGAGCCATCTTCTTCACCTTGGCTGGAGCGTTGACGCAGTACATACGCTGGATAGGAGCCTGGATTTGAGCGTTGAGTGTGAAGTAATAGATTGGCGCTGCCAGTACCAGCACCTCGGCCTCGGCCATCAGCGGGTAGAGCTCCTGCATGTCGTCCTTCTGGATGCAGGCACCATTGCCCTTGTTGTGACAGTATTCGCAAGCCAGACAGCCTGCAATCTTCTTGTGCGACACGTTGACCAGTGTCACCTGATGACCTGCTGCCTCGGCAGCGTTCTTGTACTCTTCCGCCATCCAAGCGGTGTTTCCGTTGGCTCTCGGAGATGCCTGTAAAATCAGAATGTTCATAATCGTATTTGTTTGATTTTCTAAAAGTGCTTAAATGTATCTGCAAAGTTAGCGATAATCGCTGAATTATGGCTAATTTTGCACTGTTTATTAGGAAAGTTTATGAAGAAGATTCCTATTGAGCGAGAGGAGAGCGGTGTTTGCATCGACTTTTACGAGCGGGAGCAGACTCGACCAAAGGTCAAATCCATTGAGTGAAAGAAATATGTTGAGTTCTCGCTGCTATTCATTCCATAAGAAAAATCCGGAAAACGGAGTAAATAGCATATTTTATTTTTTTGCAGGATAACATAAAAAATACTTCTGGAATCAGAGAACAGTGGAATCTTTTCGGACTCTGAAGTTCATTCTATTTTAAATATATTGAACCACGAAAGCTAATTATACATCGCAAAGCAGCCCAATCGTGTATTATTGGTTCAACAACCACGAAGTTCATATTATTGAAATAATCAGTACATAATCTGTTGTGATTTGCTGACAAATTANNCCTTTGTAATGTCATAAACAACTATCGGATAAATCAGAAAAGCAGCATGACGTTGTGATTTGCTGACAAATTAGTACCTTTGTAATGTCATAAACAACATACGTTGTTCATGCTGTCGAGGTATGCTTGTTGTGATTTGCTGACAAATTAGTACCTTTGTAATGTCATAAACAACGCAAGGTTATATCAAAGTACAGATTACTAAGTTGTGATTTGCTGACAAATTAGTACCTTTGTAATGTCATAAACAACACCATTCAGACGAGAGAGTCTCGCACTTAGTTGTGATTTGCTGACAAATTNNCTTTGTAATGTCATAAACAACACATCATAGATTGGAGTTATATCAACCTGGTTGTGATTTGCTGACAAATTAGTACCTTTGTAATGTCATAAACAACCGCTACCGCTGCATCAATCGTGTGGCGGTAGTTGTGATTTGCTGACAAATTNNCTTTGTAATGTCATAAACAACATTTCTTGTCAGCAATAAGTTTCTGATTCTGTTGTGATTTGCTGACAAATTAGTACCTTTGTAATGTCATAAACAACTTATTCTTTGTAAGTTGCTATTTATCAGAGAATAGATGTGTGTGTGACGAAAATAAAAATTAGATTTATGACAATGAAAAATCCTGCTCTATAGCAGGATTTTTTACTTTAAAAAAGTTCTAACTGTTGACCTGGTGCTGTAGGCGCTTGGGCTTTTCTACCATAAAAAATTTCTATTTCTCCAAATTGTTTGTCAGTGATACTTAGTATTCCAACTTTTCCAAACTCGGGTAGAAAAGAGCGGACTCGTTTTGTATGTACTTCCATATTTTCCTTACTTGCACAATGGCGCACGTATATAGAAAACTGAAACATCGTGAAGCCGTCACGTTGCAGATTCTTCCGAAAATCAACGTAGGCTTTTTTGTCTTTCTTCGTTTCAGTTGGCAGATCGAAGAAAACAAGTATCCACATAACTCTGTATTCGCTAAACCGAGTAAGGTCTGTAAACATAGCTGTTAAACCATAGATGGGTAGCTTATTTGTCGCTGTTCACCGCTAAAACATTTATAGAGTGAGGCTGTAGTTTGTCCTGCAGCTATCATAAGCGGACTTCGCTTGCCGTCAATAACGACATCAATTACTGGAATGTTCAGAAGTCTGGCTTTAATGTTTATATTCAGTTCTGAAATGTTTCGTTCTGTTCGAATAATGTCAAGCACCACTTCATCTACATAAGGTCTATATGGTTCCATTATATCGTCTGCCAGACAATATGCATTATATCTGTTGTGGTGGTGAATGCCAAGAGTAGGGAGGAGCCCACTGCCTACAAGAGCACGGGCAATGATAGCACGCAGTATTGCGTAGCCATAGTTCAGTAGGTTGTTGGGTGGTCCACCTTCTCGACCTCTAACAAAGTCAGGGAAGTCTTCAAAGACATTTTTCCAATAGTATGCAGCAGCCTTGGCTTCTATATTGTCTGGGTCTCCACTACGTACCTCAGTGCTCCATGTCCGCATACATCCTGTCTTGGCAGAAGAATATAGGTGCAGGATATGTTCCTGATTGATGATTTTCTGCTTTATCGTCTGCTGCCAAAGTTGTTTGCGTAGCGGGACTGATGCATCCAATTGTGCTCGAAAGCGTTCATTTTGTAGTGTGTTTCCTATTAAGGGCAACATAAGTCCTGTTGGCATATTTTTGCTGTCGCAGGTGATAACGGCAGAATTGTTTGCCACAAGAGCTTCAATTACGCCTGATGTTATGGTTATCCGTTTATTGTCGAGTAAAACCACACCAATATCTTCTATCGGAATGGTTCGCTCTAAGTCCTTCTTTGTATCCTCTGCCAGATCTTGACGTTCCTCAACTTGTGGCGATTTTACTACAAGTTGTGCATTGCGAAGCGACAGATATGCGGGATTTCCGAAGTATAATGTCTTTTTGATCATCGTATGATATTTGTAATGTTTCCGAGTCTGTCAACTTCAAGTTTCCAACAAATGGATTTTATCATTTCTCCTTCCATTGTTTTCTCCATTTTGTTTAGTGATTGTAATTCTACTTTGTTCTCAATAACAGATGCTATATTATGTCGAACATAGAATACTTGATTTCCTGTAGCAGAAACCATCTTGTAGATTCTGTCTTTGTTGATGTTAATTGAGTTTGACATCCTTTCTTCTTCTGTTGGCACATAAACCAGTTCATTAGGAGACAGATAAAACTTTAGCTTATCTCCATTCTCGTTCTTTTCAGGAACAGGTGTCCATCCCATTTTCATTCGTTCTACAACTTGGTTGAATGGAATAGTTTTGTATGAGCGATTACCATTTTCTGTTTCGTATATTGCAAAGAAAAGGTTTGTTCCACTTTGTGCTTCTACAAATTTCTTGGCTTTATTCTTAGTTGTTCCAATATTATACTTTTCACCCTTCGGCTCTGACACCCTGACACGAATGATGGGTTGATGAAATTTTCCATTATTGTATTTTGCTATGTTTTCATTCATTTCCATTATTCCTTCTGGGGAAAAAGCCAATTTAGGATCATTACCTTTTGCTTCAAGGTAGTTTAATAAAATTGACTGTATGCCAGTATCAGTTATGCTAAGTATTTTCTTTTCATCAAAGCTGTCATCCAGAAGTTTGCGGGTAGCAACCATCGGTTCAACAGAGTCTGTATAATAGTAAACTTCGACCTTGTTTATTGATTTGCCTGCATAGATATTGTTTTGTGCTTTAAAATGCTTTCTGATTTGGCTTTCATCCATACCTGCTTTAATCATAGATTTGATGGTATTGCGTAGATCTTTGTCAACAATACATGAAACCTGCTCTATAGCTTTTGCAAATGATACTTCGCGCTTTCGTTGTAGGTTAACTTGTCCAAATACAGTCTCTTTGTGTAGAGGTTTCCTGATAGCCCATTGTTCTTCTCCCTTTTGAGCAATAGGTTTTTTTCTGCCGTTTTCATCATAGTGCTCATAATAGTTGCTGGCTTTATTGATGACGCGGACATAGTTCTTGAAACTAACTACGATGTTTTGGAGAGCTACATAAGCATCTTGAGTAAAAGTATTCCAAGGTTTTCGTATGATTCGATTTTTGTCGCAAAGCAGCCGTCTTAAATCTTCTCTTCGATTCGTATCGCGGGCTGATTCGTTGTTAAGATAGCTGATGATGTTTCTTGATGCAAGAGCTATAACAAGAGCATCCAGAGCATGATGGCGATGGTCAATACGTTTCTTGCTAAATCCTTTTTCGAGTTCTATAGGCATAGTCGTTTGGAATACTCGCTTACCATCTTTGTTTTCCCAATGTCCGAAAGCTTCGGAATTTGTTAGCTGATTCATACGTATAAAACGGGGCGCAACAATGCTATTCCATACATGTTTGAGTCCCCAGTCATTTTTCAGACGTTCTGTTATGCCACCAGTGCAAGGAATGACATTCTTTGAAATTGCATCAATTTCGTCTTTTTCACGAACTATATTGGATAGCAAACTTTTAATTACTTTACTAATGTAGCGAGTATCGTTCATCTGTCGTTGGATGAATGTTTCTGGAATATCATCCATCATTAGTTTCTGAGCCTTAGATGATTTAGGGTCGTAATGATCTGACACAAAATCTTTATATTCCTTTGCCGTTAATACTTTTACATCTCCTAAGGTTGCACAATGAATAATTTCTCCACCACATTTTTGGATGAACTCATATCCAAGCATGTTTGATTTGCGTTGGTTTACCTCTGCTTCGCAAATTACTTTGTTTGAAAACGAATCATCGAAATAACGTCCTTGTGGTATCACATGCTCTATTTGATAAGCAGGTGTGAATAGTTTGGATAAGGAAATTGTTTTGCCTGTATAAGGAGAACGGTATCTCTGTTCAAGCCAAAGCTTATATCTCGTCAGTTCGCTCTGAGTAGGGGCGGAAAGTTTTGAAATACGGGAAATTTCATTATAGTCTTTATCATCGCGTTTGAGAGTCAGTAGTGCTCCCTCTTCATAAATGCGAAGTAAGTCTTGCTGCATTGGAGAGTAGGGGCGTACATCTTTTATGGTTGAATCGTTTTTAAGTTCTAAGAGAAGATTCTTGATGCGAAGATTGGTATTTTCGTTTTGGATGATTGTTTTGGACATTCTTTCTCTTTGCTCGGCAGTACTTTTCATGCTACGACCAAGTTCCACATGAATTTCATCAATACGACCGTGTCTTACCCATATATCATGAACAGTCCGAAGGGTTTCCAATATACATTGTTCAACAATAGGATTACGGAGTGAGTGTTGTTTGAAATCGTGAATGAAATTAGCTAAATCTTGTGGCGTTTCCCATCTTGAAATGTCACTTGTCTCACTATGCCTACCATATACTACATAACATGCTAACCATTCGGGCAATCCTCTGAAACTTTGTTTTTCGGAAAGGAAAAAACCTTTGTGTTCTATCCGTTTTTTTACTTTCTCATCAATTGTGCCATTTATCACGTTGTGGATATTGTTGGGTAAATTATCTTCTGACCAGAGACTTCCCACCCGCATTACGGAAAGTAATTTCTTGACTGCTTTCTCGGAATATGCTCCATATTCCTTCTTGTAAGACGGAATCTTTTTGAAACAATCTACGAATGATTCTGGCAATTTATTGTCTCTGGCAAATGAGCATAATGCGCTGATTAATTCGTTTCTGTCTTCAACTGAATAAAGGAGGTGCCATAAACGGTATTCTGTATTCCTGTTATCAATGAGAGTGTCTGGTATTTCCGCATCCTTTAAAGCTGCTAACATTTGATAGCGAGTAGAGTTGCAAGGGTATTTTTTGTCTTCCACATAATTCCATCTGACAGGATATATAGAGTCTTTACCTTTGGGCTTCTTAATCGAAAAGAAATCTTTTAATAATGTTTCCTGGGATATTTCTTTTAGGTTGTTCAGATATTTGAATAGGTGGACATAATCTTCTTCGTTCTTTAAATAGTTTTTGGTAACATCTGTATTGTCTAAGTCGTTGCTGTATAGTCGTAAATTCTGAATAAATTGCCATATACGGAATTCCTGATAATAAGGATTGGATTTTGCAATGCACTTAATGTGTTGTTTTTTTATTTCACCTGTATTTTTATTTATATATTCATACTGTTCGTATGGGCAATCTGCAATTAGTGATTTCTTGCTCTTTAACGGACGTTGGTAGAAAATAATGTCATCTATAATAAGATAATTGATGTCTTTTTTCCTAAGACTATCCTGATGCGCAGTGTTGTTTGCATACAATTCATGAATGCATTGTTCAAGAAGAGCAGAGTTTGAGAGTTCCGGTATGAAATCTTTCTGCTTAGCTAAGATTTTCCCCAGTTCCTGTTTGTAGTATTTACGTTCTATTGTTCTAACAACTTTGCCGCGAATTTTTTCAGTTGGGTTAGCTAAAAGATGATTATATATGAAGCTACCCACAGTCTGTTCAGAAGAATCAATTTGGAATTCTGTCTTTTTCTTTTGCAGTCCCCAATCATCATCTTTGGGAGCTCGGAATGAACGCTTTTCATTACCGTCTTTATCTAATTTAATACTTCCATCTTCATTGTATTCCGTGGTAACTATAAATTCTTTCTTTTTTCCTACCCAATCCTCAAGGGGGATTCGACTCGAACGTCTATAAACCCATCCGTTTTCCAAATATATATTGTACCATATGTCATTTCCTCTCTTTTCATTTGTAGCTTCTACTCTGTCGATTCTTAGTTCGTAATACTCTTCTGTTTTATGCTTTGTATTTTCCTCTTCATCTTCTCCACGTAACTGATAATACCCGCGTTTCTGATTGAAATTTAATATAATCCAAGCTAGTTCCTGCTTGCTTATAGGTTGACGAGTAGCTTTGTCTCTCAAATAGTACATGGTCCAATCATAGGGTATTTTCTTATCACTACTTATAAATGATGGATTTTTTTTCTTGAACTCTTCTAACATTTCGTTGAAGGAATCAACAAATATAAAGTGATTGTTGTTTTTATCACTATCATCCCATGCCAGTTTAGGTTCAGAGTCATCCTTGAATTTTCCATAGGTCTTATTGTCGTTTTTATCCCATCCTATAGATTCTTCAAAGTGCCGAGGCAGAAATCCGAGAATATGCAATACTCTGAAAAGTCTTTCTCTACGCAGAAGATAACGTTCGCGAATTCTTCTCGCACCTCTATATCCTGTTCTTTCAGCAGTTTGTGACTGGGTGACTCCGCTATCAAATTTACCAAGTACATCTTGGCTCATTGGTATAATTCTGCTACCTAATTCAACTTGAGGTTTCTCATTTGTATTGTCGTTGGATGTGACAACAGCCCAACCAATACTATTGGTTCCTAAGTCAAGACCTAAAATATTTTTCATATTAATATAAGATTTATTTTGTTTAATTGAAAAATTGGTTTACCTTTGCGTGCAGATACTAATATCAGCAAATCACAATAAGGATTATTCCGTTGTGAAAACATTTAGGGTGGGGCAACTCACCCTTTTTATTTTCCGCATTAGGTATTTTACTTGCAAATTTATATGAAAATTCCGAGATGTCAAACAATCTGAAATATTTTTAAAACGATGATTTGTTGATTTAAGTAGCTAATCTGTGCGGTTCAACTGAAAATTTATAGAAAACTTGTTCTTCACATTCATGAACCATATGCCCAAAATCTATTGTTTTTGTAGATGATTTGTTCAATTTGTGATTGTATGAAAATATCTTTGGTTTCTGTTGATTCTTTGTGAGAGGAATTTTTAGGATTGCTATCGGATATTTTTGATTTTTCAAAAATGTTTTTTTTCATTTGTTAATTCACGCGACATATTCGGACTCGCTTCCAGCTCCCGTTGTTTTCTTTACATCGTTCAGTGCTACGTCGACTTTCTAAGCTCGTAGAGCCTTTCGGGGCAAAGTCCACTCCGTTGTACCACTCCAGCGTCCACCAGTCCCATCGTGTAGTCGTGCATGTAGTCCACAACGACACTCTAAGCAATTCCTGATTCTCCATATTCGTAGTTATTTTAAAGGGTCAATGGGCAGTGCTTCGTCTCCGTCCTGTAGGTGTGCCCAATTCGCCATCAGTTCGTCGTGATGCTCATCTATCCAATCAAACACTTTCTTCAAGAAGACGGCATTTGTTCTATTTCAGCAAATATGTGGCTGAAAAAATAAGTCTAAATTTCTAACGTATTCAAAAAAATGCGTATATACGCAAAAATTATGAATATGATGAAATGATAGATGTCCCAATAATTGCTTTTTTATACATATTAAAAAACCACATTCTGCACGTATTTCGTGAAATTTTTCATGTTTTTCTCGGAACTGAGTCGGAACTGAGTCGGAACTAAGTCGGAGGAGAGTCACTTATGATTAGAGGTTAAAGGTGATAGATGAGAGGTGTATTCCTCGGAGTTCGGTTGTTAGTTTTCTGTCTTACCGCTGAACCGAGTCTTCTATCTTCTGCCCTCACTGCGGACTACGCCTGAACATCAACCATTAGGAGTCAGAGCCCGCTATTGAGACCCTAAAGAAGTTCCAGCAGGCACAGAACGATATTCTTCACCCCAACCGTTATAGGGACTTGCGGAAGATGTATGATGTAAAATGGATGATGATGTTTGTTTGTTACAATAAAGTTTCAATGCAAATAAAGTTTTTCAGAAAAATAGATGTTATACAAAAAAAATCATGTACCTTCGCAGCATAAATGTATTAATACAAAAAAAGAGATGAACGAAAGAAGACCTTTTAAGGTGTTTTCAGGTACTAAATCGAGGTATCTCGCTGAACGTATCTGTGAGAGTTTAGGATGTCAGTTGGGTAATCTGATTATTACTCATTTTGCTGATGGTGAGTTCGCTGTATCGTTCGAGGAGTCTATCCGCGGACGTGATGTGTATCTCGTGCAGTCAACTTTTCCAAACAGTGATAACCTGATGGAACTGCTGCTGATGATTGATGCTGCAAAGCGAGCCAGCGCAAGAAAGATTATTGCTGTGATTCCTTACTTCGGGTGGGCACGACAGGACAGAAAAGACAAACCACGTGTCAGCATTGGTGCTAAACTGGTAGCTGATCTTCTGAGTGTTGCCGGTATAGACCGACTGATTACGATGGACTTGCATGCAGACCAGATTCAGGGCTTCTTTGACGTACCGGTTGACCACCTGTACGGTTCGCTCATCTGCATTCCTTACATAGCTTCACTTAATCTGCCGAATCTGGTGATTGCTACTCCAGACGTTGGCGGCTCGAAACGTGCGGCGCTGTTCTCAAAGCGTCTGAATGCTCCGCTGGTGCTCTGCAACAAGACTCGTGCTCGCGCCAATGAAGTGGAGTCAATTCAGATTATCGGTGATGTGAAAGGTATGGATGTGGTGCTGGTTGATGATATGGTAGATACCGCCGGTACTATCACACGTGCTGCTGATGAGATGATTAAAGCCGGAGCAAACAGTGTGCGTGCAGTTGCAAGCCACTGCGTCATGTCGGGTCCTGCAAGTGAGAGGGTAGAGCAGTCGTCTCTCGAGGAAATTGTGTTTACCGATTCAATTCCTTACAATGGGGATTGCAAGAAGGTGAAGCAGTTGTCGGTAGCTGATATGTTTGCACGTGCTATCGACCGAGTATTAAGAGACGAAAGTGTAAGCGAGGAGTTTGACTTCTAATGATATGAAACATCTGGTTCTTTCTGCTATGGCTGCCTGGATGATGTGCACTGCGGACGTTTGTGCACAGAGTCTGTATAATGCTGTGTATGACAAGGCACAGAGCGAGGTGGCTGTAGAGAAGAATGCTGCCAGAAAGGCGGTGAGCCAGTTTAAGCTGAATGCCCTGAACTACATAATGAATGTATGCAAGAAGGAGGGCAGGGACGGCGATGCACGTCTTTTGGATTTGCAGGCTGTGAATATGGAGTCGTTCGTTGATGACTTCTTGGAGTTTGAGGCGAAGGCAGAGAAGATTTCCGCAGCAAAGAAGGATGAGATAGTACGTGTGTTCACGTCGGCGTCGTTTGCTCATCCGTTGTTTGAGAATGAATCGCCACTTGTCGATGGCGGTGCTGGAGCTCTGCTGCCGTTCTCGCTCAATACCGACTGGTCGGCTGCTTATGATCAGGCTGAAATCGTAGCAAAGAGAGTGCTAAGGTGATGATTAGAAGTCAAGTCGTTAAAAAATATGAAGAAGTCAAGTAATTGAGTCGATATTAGGATCTTGAATATTGAAAAAACAGAAAAGGGAAAGCATCACTGAGTGAATGTTTTCCCTTTTCCCCCTTTAAAACCCTTATTTTATGTTTCTACTCAGATGTAGCCTGAATAGTGAATTTGCTCATTACACGACGATAGTAACCTTCGGTTGATGCTTTGTGATTCATACAGTTGCGGTCGCCTGAGTTCCATAGACGTATGGCCTTTTCGATGTTGCCTTCTGGATTGAATCGCTCCATGTAGGTAATGAACATATCAATGCTCTTCTGCTTGTCGTAGCGATCGGCATTGGTAAATTCGTTTCTGCCTGCAATACGATTGCACTCGCGAACGAGTACCTTGGATATCTGCAGGTAGCCTACGTATCGTCCACATCTGCTGACTGCTTTCGGGTTACACTCGCTTTCAACTCGAGCAATGGCTTCGATGACCTGTGACCATTTCTTTTCAAGATCCAGGTCTGCTGCGAACAGCGTGATGTTAGCTGTTGCCAATAATATGGATAATGTAATAATTTTCTTCATGTTAATACCTCCTTTTATTAGTTATCCTATTCTAGGCAATCTTATTTCGGGTGCAAAGGTACGAACTATTTTTGAATTTTCCAAATTTATGCACTCTCCAACTTGAAGTAGGAGGTTGGTTCGTCGGGGTGAGAAGAGTCGAATTCTGATGAGAAAATGTTGAAGTCGATTCGCACGGTTTCTCGCTCTGAGAAGGGGATAGCGACGATTGTCTCTGCCTGAGTATGGGCACAATTAGTGTAGATTTCGTCGATGATTTCTGCAGCGTATTTTTTCTGAATATTTTTTATGAATTCAGAAAGTACTTGGGCTGCATTGGTATGTTGCAGCCCAAGTATGGAGATTCGAATCTGAAACGGATGAGTCACTTTTCAGGGTGTGTTTCAGATTAGAAATTGAAGTAGTTTTTTGCGTTGTTGTAGCAGATATCCTCTACCATCTGTTTGAGTCGTTCGCCTTCGTATCCTGTGCATGGAACCTCGCCGTTCTCTACGTCTGTGCCGATGAGGTTACAGAGGATGCGACGGAAGTATTCGTGACGCGGATAGGAGAGGAATGAGCGGCTGTCGGTAAGCATTCCTACGAAACGGCTGAGGAGTCCGAGTACGGAGAGCGCGTTCATCTGTTTCTGCATACCGTCTTTCTGGTCGAGGAACCACCAGCCTGAACCCCATTGGATTTTGCCTGGAACGGAGCCGTCTTGGAAGTTGCCGAGCATGGTTGCAAGCACTTCGTTGGCACAGGGGTTGAGGTTGTAGAGGATGGTCTTTGTCAGTTTGCCTTCCATATTTAGACGGTTGAGGAACTTAGAGCATTTCTTTGCTATGTTGAACTCGCCGATAGAGTCGAATCCTGTATCAGGACCGAGCAGGCGGAACATCTTGGTATTGTTATCGCGAATAGCTCCGTAGTGGAATTGCTGTGCCCAACCTGCTTCTGCATCCTGGACTGCGAAGATGTACATCATGGCAGACTTGAACTTGAGGATTTCTTCCTGTGTGAGTTCCTTGCCACCATATACCTTGTTGAAGATGGCTGAGATCTCTGCATCTGTGTAGTCTTCTGCATAGAATTCCTCGATTCCGTGGTCAGAGAGTTTACAACCCATAGACTGGAAGAAGTCATGACGGTTCTGCAGTGCATCGATGAAGTCTGCAAATGAACTGATGTTCTTTCCGCTGACCTGTGAGAGCTGTTCCACATACGCCTTGAAGTTTGCAGGCACTTCTACTGCCATGGCTTTATCAGGACGCCAAGCGGGTAGCATACGAGTCTTCATAGTGGGGTCGGCTGCAACTTGCTTGTGGTACTGAAGAGAATCTACCGGGTCGTCGGTCGTGCAGACGATTTCTACCTTGTAGTGTTCCATCAGTCCGCGTGGAGTGAACTTAGGGTCGTTCTTGATGATGTCGTTACACTTATCGTATATCTCGCGAGCATTCTTGGGATTGAGTGTTTCAGTGATTCCGAAGGCGGTCTTCAGCTCGAGGTGGGTCCAGTGGTAGAGTGGGTTGCGGAATGTGTAAGGAACAGTCTCTGCCCACTTCTCGAATTTCTCCCAGTCAGAAGTGTCCTTGCCTGTACAGAAACGCTCGTCAACACCGTTTGAACGCATAGCGCGCCACTTGTAGTGGTCGCCCATGAGCCAGATTTGTGCAATAGAGTCGAAGCGTTTGTTTTCAGCAACCATCTGAGGAATGAGGTGGCAGTGGTAGTCGATGATTGGCATCTTAGAAGCGTGTTCGTGATAAAGTTTCTTTGCGGTTTCTGTCTGCAACAGAAAGTCGTCGTCCATAAATGCTTTCATGTTCTTTTTTATAATGTTAATGGTTAATGTTTAATGGTTTAATTGGTTCGAGTTTGTAGGTTTGAGACCATTGTATCGTCTTAACTTCTTAACTTTTTTGTTATAGTTTGAATTTGTCTTTCTTTACGAAGATGCGGTAATCCTTGATGGCACCGGGAACGGTTGATTCCATGCGTGGCAGGTACTGCAGGGCTGTTACGGTTCGAACCTTTCCGAGATCGATGATGATGTGGTGTGGGAACTGAACTCCCTTGACTGTTGACCAGTATGTGCTCTCCTGAAGGTCGTAGATCTTGTCGCCTGCCTGATTGCCTGATGAGATGTTTTCAGAGTCGGCATAGGATATTCTCCACGGTTCGCGACTGAGTCGTTCGCCATTCTCATCGAGCAGGTAGAGTTCTGCTATACATGCATATTCGTCACCATTGTGGTTGTTGAGTGCTTCGAGTAGTACGTAACGTCCTGTCTGAGGTGCAGAGAACTTAACCTCCTGCCATCCGTTGCCAGACTGGAACTGACCGACGGCGATAGGAGTCTCGCCATCGAGTTTCAGGTTTTCGCCCGGTTTGCGATGGATAGGCGGCTCTGATTTCTGTAGTTTGTCGATGATAGGATGGTCGAGACCTTCGCTCTTTGCCTCGTTAGGACCGATAATGTCGAGCACGACGATTTCGTTGTCGCCCTTCTTGAGCCAGCAGCCAGGACAATAGAGGGTCTGCTGAGGACCAATCTCCCAGATTCGACCGAGTCCGTGCCCGTTGACATATACGAGTCCCTTGCCGAAGGTTTCGAAGTTAAGGAATGTGTCGGCTGGTTTCTTCACACGGAATGTTGCCTTGTAATAGCCGGGGATACGATCGCCACGGAATCGCGGTTTTGAAGTGAGTAACGGCTTATACACTTGTTTCTGAGTCTGCTCGTAAGTGTCTGGTATAAGGTGTGTGCGCCAGTGCTTCAGTGAAGCAGTAAATTCGTTTCCGTCGATGGTGATGGTGAGTTCTACATTGCCTACGATACCTTTGAAATCCTTGATGGCACGTCCGAAGTTGATACGCCCCATGGCTTCGACAAGTATTTCGAGTTGAGAACCGCGGCGGCATGATGGCAAAACAAGGTCCTTGTCACCGTTTCGGCGGTCCAGGGCACCGATGTATTTCCCGTCGATAAAAACCTGTACGTAGTCGTGTCCGTCGGGAATATGAAGTTTTGAAGGCTTATGAATGTTGGGAAGGGTAGTGGTATAGAGAATAGAACCCCATCCCTGGTCGAACTCTTCCATAGTCTTTATGTCGGTAGTCTCGATTGCAGCCGTCAGGTTTTCGAAGAGCGGAGCGAATTCTGTAAACTGGAATGCCGGAACGGTCGTGATAGGCATTGGTTTTGGCACAGAGGGGAGTTTCTTGTCTGTGTATTTCTGAAGCATCTCTCGCAGTTCGGTATATTTTGGAGTTGCCTGTCCGTATTCGTTTATCGGAGCATCGTAGTCATAGCTGGTTACGTCGGGTGCAAAGCCAGGTGAGTTGGCTCCTGCCCAGTGTCCGAATGAAGTACCTCCGTGGGTCATGTAAAGCGAAAATGATATGTTCTTGTCGAGCATTTCCTGCAGTCCGCTGACCATAGCCTTTGAGTTACGGGTTTCGTGTTTTCCGCCCCATTTGTCGAACCATCCGCTCCAGAACTCGGAACACATCAGCGGAGCATCAGGACGTACTTCCTTGAGTTTGCGGAACTGGTCATCGATGTTTGCACCGGTACCGAAGTTCATTGTCCACACGAGGTCATCGAGACCGTTGTTGAGGAAGTTACTTGACCAGTCGCACTGAAAGAGTGTCACCTTATCGAAACCAACTGAACGCAGGCAGTCGCGAATTTCACTTACATATGGTTTGTCCTTTCCGTAAGAACCGTATTCGTTCTCTACCTGAACCATGATGATAGGTCCGCCATTCTGAATGGTAAGCGGAGCAAGTTGCTTGCCTACTTCCTGTTCGAATATCTTTACACGTTCCATGAAATAAGGATCCTGCTCGCGAAGGCGGATATCTTTTTTCTTGAGTAGCCACCAGGGCAGACCACCCATTTCCCATTCTGCACAGACATATGGACCAGGACGAACAATGACATACATACCGTGTTTCTGTGCCAGACGACAGAACTCTGCTACGTTGTTGTTGCCTGACCAATCGAACACTCCTTCCTTCTGTTCGTGGATATTCCAAAAAATATAGATGCAGATTGTGTTCATACCCAAAGCCTTACACATCTGGATGCGGTGTTCCCAATATGGCTGTGGAATACGAGGGTAGTGGATTTCAGCCGCTTTTACTACGAATGGTTTGCCATTAAGCAGAAATGTACCCTTGCCGGCTGTAAACGTACCGGGAGCAGTCTTTGCATCGACTGAGGAACAGACGAGTATTGAAAGACAAAGGGTAAGGAAAAATAATTTTCTCATGGTAATATATAATGTTAAGTTACAGTTTTCATGGCGAAGATAGAATTTTTTTGTCAGACACCAAAGGATGAGAATGTAAAACATGAGGATTTTAACATTTTTAGAATGTTTCAAATTGTGAAATTTAAAAACTCATCATTTAAGCTACGTTAAGCGGTAAGTTTGAAATGTTAAACAATCGGAATAGTCCGTATTTTTTCATTGAAAATATTTTGTCAGTTTTATGACTGGCTGTAATTTTAACGCAGAAAGTTAAAGATAGCCTATATTTTAACATTTGGAATTGGCAAGTTTTCTAAATTCACAAATAAAATAAAACAACAAGTAAAAATAACGATGAAAATTATGAGTCAAGGAAAGAAACGTTTTTACGGAACTCTTGCAGTAATCGCATTAGTTTCGGGAATGACAGGTGCTTTTGCAGTATCTGTAGCACAGAAGAGCGAGAATCAGGAAATGGTAAGTACGGAGGTTCAGAAGGCTCTGTACGGAGAATCTGCTTCTGGCAGTTCGAAACTATATACCACATCGGCGTCGTCTGCTTCCGGCGGAGGTTATGTAGATTTGACTGCTGCTGCAGAGAAAGCCTGCAATGCGGTAGTATATATTAAAGTTGTAATGGGTGGCGAAGTGAAGACTATCGAATACCGCGATCCGTTTGAAGATTTCTTCGGAGATTTCTTCGGCAGGGGTGGCGGCACTCAGCGCAGACAGGTACAGACTCCGAAGCAGGAAGCTGCAGGTAGCGGTGTGCTGATTTCGTCTGACGGATATATTGTAACGAACAATCACGTAGTAGCTCAGGCAAATGAGATTACAGTAACACTGAACGATCAGAGAGAGTTTACAGCAAAACTGATTGGCAAGGATGCCGACACAGACTTAGCTCTGATTAAGATTGACGGAAGCGGTTTACCGACTCTTACCATCGGCAACAGTGATGCTCTGAAGGTAGGTGAATGGGTGCTGGCAGTAGGAAATCCGTTTAACCTGACCAGTACTGTGACTGCCGGAATCGTCAGTGCAAAGTCAAGAGGTCTTGGAGCCAGTCAGGGCGGAATAGAAAGTTTCATCCAGACCGATGCTGCCATCAACAAGGGTAATTCAGGCGGTGCACTGGTTAACTCAAAGGGTGAACTGGTGGGTATCAACGCTATGCTTTACAGCCAGACAGGTTCGTTCTCGGGTTATGGTTTTGCCATTCCTGTAAGCATTATGACTAAGGTTGTTGACGACCTGAAGACATACGGACAGGTCCAGAGAGCCCTGATTGGTATAAGGGGTATGACTCTGCACGATTATATAGAGTCGCAGAAGGCAAAGGACGAGAAGTACAAGGCTGACTTCGGCACAAACGAAGGTGTTTACGTAGCTGAGGTTCCAGAAGACGGAGCTGCTGCCGAGGCTGGCATTAAGGAAGGTGATGTTATCATTTCGCTTGGAGGCAAGACTGTAACTAAGATGTCGGAACTCCAGGAAGCTACAGCCAAGTATCATCCAGGTGACAAGACACAGATAGGTTTCATACGCGACAAGAAGGAAAGGATTGCTACAGTCACATTCCGCAATGCAAAGGGAACAACAAAGATTGCAAAGGCTCAGACTATGGATGTGCTTGGAGCAGAATTCAAAGAAGTGCCCGACGGACTGAAGAAGAATCTCGGCATCCAGAGTGGAGTAATGGTTAAGGATTTGAAGAACGGTAAGTTCAAGTCTGCCGGTATTCCGAAGGACCTTATAATCCTGAAGATAAATGGCAGAAGCATCAAGAATGTTACAGATGTGGAAGCTGCATTCAAGGAAGCACAGACTTCCGACGATCAAACCCTCTGGATATGGGGTAAGATGCCAGACGGAACGACTGTAAGTAAAGCTGTTCAGCTGGATAACTGATAGCATAAGGGGCGTGTCTGTTACTTTTGACACGCCCCCTCTTTGTTGCATAAAAAATAAAAGAGGGCGTGCCAGTTACTTTTGGCACGCCCCTTTTTTCTTTAAAACAAATCTGATTAGACTGTTTCCTTTATATGTTTACCTGATTTACGGGTTCGCCATCGATGAAGGCTTTTATGTTTTCAATACATATATTTATGAGTCGGGTGCGTGCTTCCTTCGTTGCCCAGGCAATGTGTGGAGTCAGGTAGCAGTAAGGAGCAGAAAGCAGAGGGTTGTTCTCCAGCGGCGGTTCGGTAGTGAGAACATCGGCTCCGTATGCTGCAATTATTCCCTTGTGCAGAGCTGTTGCTACGGCATCATCATCGACGAGCGGTCCGCGCCCTGTATTGATAAGGATGGCTGAGGGTTTCATCATGGCAAGAGTATCGTTGTTAATCATATGTCTGGTTGTGTCGGTAAGTGGACAATGCAGACTGATAATGTCGCTTTCGGAATAGAGCTGTTCGAGTGTGACCTTACGGATGCCGGTAGGCAGTTCGTCTTCATCCTTTGATGTGTATGCCATTACATTTATTCCAAAAGCCTGTGCGATGCGGGCTGTCGCCATGCCGGTATGTCCGAGTCCTACGATTCCCATCCGCTTTCCAAAGAGTTCAGTCAGGTTGTGGTCGAGATAGCAGAAATCCTCGGAGGATGTCCAGCGGCCTTTTCTGTTCTCGCGAGCGTAGTGTTCTACGCGGCTGACTATATTAAGAATATGTGCAAACACCATCTGTGCCACGCTCTCAGTGCTGTATGCAGGTATGTTGGTGACAACGATATTCTGTCGGCTTGCCACTTCAATATCTACCACGTTATATCCTGTGGCGAGAACGCCGATGTATTGCAGTCGGGGCAGCATATTCAGTGTCGTGGCATCAAGTACGACCTTATTGGTCAGAATTATTTCGGCGCCCTTGCAGCGGTCGATAACATCGTCTGCATCGGTTCGGTCGTAAACCACGACTTCGCCCAACTGCTTCAGCTCGTCCCAACTGAGGTCGCCAGGGTTGACGGAATATCCGTCGAGAATTACTATTCGCATATGTTAATAATGTTCGTCCTAATTTGATTAATCGTAGAAGTTCCAACTCAGTCCGAAGTGAAATCCTGCCGGGCTGGCAGGATAACCTGGCGCCCAGAGGTATCGGTTCGTTCCGGCATTAGCATGGTAATACTGTACATAAAAGCGCACTTTCTTCAGGTCGAAATTTGCATAGACGCTAATGATTGGGAAATTGCCTATCTTTGTTGCATATCGTGGATCCTGATTACAGAACATACCTAAAGTAGGGGAGTAAGTAGGTGCTTCGTATCTGGTGAAATATTTCATGTCGGCTCCCAATTCTGTGTGTAGCACATGTGCTATGCGGAAGTCAAGATACAAATTATGATATAGTGAAAGCGTTGGAAGTGGCAGCACGGTCTGGTGGGTTGACTTCTGGAATGTGATGTCATTGTCGAGGTGAAGTATTCCCAGGCGGAAGTTCTGCTGCAGGTTTATGGTGAACACCTGAATCATGTCGTAGTGTTGAGTCGGTGCCCAGGCATTTGTATATCGCTGAGTAGTAGAAGTGGCATCAGCGACTGGAGTCATAGTGTTCTGGAAATAGGTGTAGTTCTTTATGTTTTCAATTGCGCCTGTCAGTGTAGTCTTGGTCTTGCGTGATGTAAAGACGGCTTCTACGCGCATCTTCCACTCCTTCGACGCATCGAAGTCGTACCATGTATATCGGCTGTGGTAGTGGCGCATATAGTATGAAGGCAGCTGATTCTTTACGAATGCGTTCAGAGCTACCTGTGCCGAATCCTTCAGGAAGAAAAAGTTGAATTCTGTCTTTCCGTTTATCTCGAAGTCTCCCAAGCGTTCTCCAGCAAAGGTGAACTGAGCATTTACGTTGAAGTGCAGTTTCTGTCCCTGGGTCCTTATGATTTGTCCGCCGAAGAAAAGGTCGTTGTATTTCCTTGAGTAGTCAGGAAATTCAGTAGCTCCATTTACCACTGTAGAATCTATCATCCTGTAGTTCTTA
This sequence comes from Prevotellaceae bacterium UBA2744, assembly GCA_002353575.1. Lineage (GTDB taxonomy): Bacteria > Bacteroidota > Bacteroidia > Bacteroidales > Bacteroidaceae > Minthosoma. The sequence continues at coordinate 63,348 of DEJQ01000027.1, read as the reverse complement.
TATTCATGACCGATATAAGCATTTATTCCAAAGGCGGCATAACGGTTGAATCCCTCACAGAGTGAAAGTCCTACGATGTTCTTCAGGGCAAAGTGCTTGGTTCGATCCTGGGTCGTGTCTGCTGCAAAGTATTCCCGTGTGTAGTAGTTTGTCGGCTTTGTGTACTGGCGGTAGTTCTTCATATACTTACCCAGTTTCAGAGTGTGAAATACCCGTGTTACCGGCACGAAGATAGTCTTAGTCCCGGTTGTGTCAGCAGGGTCAGCCTTGTGGTAGCCGATGTTGAAATGATGGTTGTAGAAGAATACGTCGTTCTCCTGTCGGTTCCATGTGTTAGACAGATAAACAGGAATGTCGTTCGACGCATTCTGTGTGCTGCGATGTGTTTCCGGGGCTGTGATATATGTCTCGTCGGTGATACCTCCGTTTTCACCCATCTTCATGAAGTTATGCTGATAATAGGTGTGGAAGTCGTATTTCTCGCCCAGGTATGATGCCCATGCAGAAGCATTCATCAGAGACGTAGCCTGAGAGGTGTAATATCCCTGTCCGTACATATAGTCGAACATACCGCCGAAGTTGACGCGTTTTCCTGCATTGTTAGTAAATAGTGCCCTCACGTGGTCATATCCTGTATCTTTGCTTCCGCAGAAGTTATAGGCAATATTCATGTAGGGTGACTTTGTGTTGAAATGCATACATTTGTCGATGGTTCTGAAGAACTGATCCAACGGAGTGAGGAACATGAAGTCGAGCATATCGGGACGTTCGATGTATATACGTGACATACGTGGTGAACCGAGGTTTCCAAGTGTGTTGTAGTGTCCGTTTACGCCTTCTGGCAGATTGGAGTTCTGGTACTGGTGGTGGAGAGTGTCAACAGGTACGGAAGTCATATTTCCATACACCTCATCTACCACCCAGGCGCGCACAGATGTAGGCACGACCTTCTTGCTCTTCTTTTCGTTATTGAACAGGCTGTCGTTTGCGTCGGCATAGGTGTCGGTGTTGGCTTCCAGCTCTCGCACGATACGTTGTGAGTGTACGCTCAGCGTAGAGAGTACACAAAAACACAAAGAAACAAGCAGTTTGATTCTTTGTGCATATGTATTATGTGAGATGAGGTGTAGTGTCATCAGAACATGAAGCGTAAGTAAAACTCTACAATTTTCAGTATCATCGATCCGAAGCCCAGACTGAAGAAGAGTATTTTCTTTTCAGGAAACACGAAATAAACGATGATGGTCAGTACAAACCCAATCATAAAGGCTGCGTTGAGCAGTCGGCGAGCAGTCAGGATACTTGTCGAATTACCTTTTGACGGGCGATGCCATTTGCTTTCGCGTTTACTTTTGTTTACGGCATCGGCAATGATTTGATCTACTTCGCTGCTTTTCACTTTAACATTTCTTCTATTTCATCAGCCAGTTCGTTGAACAGGTCAATGGTCTTTACGCGGAACTTTCCGTTGATGCGACGCAGTGCGCCTTTCTTGTTCAGAGCCTCTTCGTCAGTAATCCATTCTTCGGCAGTGAGTCGAGTCTTGTCGCTGCTGCCTTCATATATGAAAGAAATGTTGTCCATCCTCAGGTCAACTTTTCCGTCACTGATAGTCATTGTCAGAGTGTAGAATACCTGTGTGTAGTCCTGAGATAGAGCACGATTCGAGAAAATCATTTCCTCTGCTCCCTGTGCTACGATTACACCTTCCTCCTTGTCAGCCTTGGTGACACGTGCAAAATCTATGTTCTTGAAGAAATTTGGCTCCTTCCAGTCGCCGCGGCGAGTGTTCGCCTCGAAGCGCAGTGATGCAAACGAAGCCATTTGTGTGTAGATGTAATCCTTAGGACGGGCAAATGCCTGGATTTCCTTTGTAAATACTACTTTCCCATTGACCATCGGGACAGCACCTTTAGCTGCATATTCCGACATGTCTGCCTTCTGAGTGTAGAGTTTCTTTGTGCTGATAAGTCCGCGCTGAGCCTGTACCATACCAAGGGGCAAGGCCATAATCAATGCTGCGATGATATACTTTTTCATACGTTTACGAGTTTTAGCTATTTATGGCGTCAAAGGTAAGGAAAAATGATGATGTGGCAAAGATTTTCCAAATGATTAACGTATTTCTGTAGTTAAAATTTGTACTTTTGCGCCAAAATAAACTTAACTTATATTTATTCATGAAGAAATTCCTGATACTTCTTTGCACTGCACTTTGTTCCATTTCATTAACGGCTCAGAATAGTGCTATTTCCTCTGAACCAATCGAAACCAGTGTGAGTTCTTATACCGAGGGGGTTATCACTTCCGATTTCGTCAGCGAATCCGATATGATGCAGGATATGCTTCAGATGCTTGCAGACTTCTCGAAATACATGAAGAATAACTGGAATCAGTGTGTTGCTCCGAATTCCAACGGTGAGTCGTGCGGATATTTCTCAGGCGAGCATTCTGCATCGAGCGGAGAAAGGGGAGTGCGCCCGAATGCCGATATGTCGATGGTCTGTGCCTTCCTCTCCAAATATGCAAAGGGTAAGGTTGACCTGCCAGAGGGAGTCAGCTGGGACGATATTGATGAGATGGCTCACAAGTCGCTAATCTTTGCCTATTCCACTCATAAGGCTAACAAGCTGAAGGTATGTGCCGGAGGTGACTATTGGGGCAGTACCAGCGCAAAGGATTTTGTGTGGGAGTCAAGCCTATGGGCTATGTCTGTAGCCTATTCGGCTTATTTCCAATTCGACAAGCTCAGTCCCGTACAGAAGAAATACATTTACAACTTGCTTAAGGCAGAATGCAACTACGAACTGGAACGCACTGTACCTACCGGGTTCGCCGGCGACACCAAAGCTGAGGAAAACGGATGGGAAGTAGATGTGCTCGCCGCAAACCTGGGGCTCTTCCCCAAAGATCCGCTTGCACCCAAGTGGTTTGAACGGATGCGACTCTTTGCCGTCAATAGCTATAGTCACACCAGCGACACCCTGAATACAACTCTAATCGATAAGAATTTCCAAGGCTCTGTAGCGTCGCTCTACAGAGGGCAGAACCTATATGACGACTATACTCTGCAGAATCATAATCTCTTCCACACCAGTTATCAGAATGTGGTGATGCAGGAACTTGGCGAGGCAGCCCTGGCCCTTCAGCTCTTTCAAGGAAAGAAACAAAAATGGGCATCGAACGCACTGATGCACAACAATCAGGCCGTTATGGACAAGGTGCTCAATTGGCTTGCACTTACTGACGGCGAACTGGCTATGCCTAACGGAAACGACTGGAGCCTGTTCCTCTACGATCAGATTACATCCTACACGACGATGGCAACATTCCTGAAAGACCCTAATGCACTGATGCTTGAGAATCTTGCCTACAAATACATAAAGGCCCGACAAAAGACCACTAATGACGGTTCGTGGCTGCTCCGTTCCGATGTGGCTCAGCGTCGTATGGGAGTCGAAGCCCATCGTGTCATGATGACTTATCTCATGCACCTCGCCAACAGTACGGCCGACATGACACCTGCCCGCTGGGAAGATTTCCGTGCTCAGCACAGCAAGGCGCTGGTTTTCCCCGACCAGAATATTGTCCGTGCCTTCACTCCAAGCCGATTCACCTGTTTTTCGTGGTCAAAGGGACTGAAAAGCTATACGGGATATTTTGCAAGCAATTCACCAGACAAAAACAAGATTATCGTTCCATATCGTGCCAACAACACAGGCAACATAACAGGATGGTATGAGGTGGCAGGACAGAAAACCAACGCCTCGCCGCTCGTTGACGGAATCTACCAGCTTAAGGGTGACGGATATGTGATGAACGGTGAACTGAACACCAACAATTCCACTCTCAACAATCGTTTTGCCATCTATTCCACTCCGCAGAATGCAATCATATACCTCGACTATGTAACGGCAAATGCCGCTGCTACGATAAAGGCAGAGAAGGGCGGTCTGCTTGCCATCTCGACAGATGAACTCATGAAGACTCTGCGTACATTATATTATGAGAATGAGGGACGGATTGTCCATAAGCAGTCCGATGGTTCCGCCTTTTTCAAGGCTCAGTCCGATTGGGTTAACATAGACAACGAACTCGGAGTGGTAGGAAAGAACGGCAAGCAAATTGCATTTGGCGACAGAGGTGCAAACAATTCTATATACACCTCCAAACTCTATCCTATGTATTCCAACGAGAGCAGGACAGTCGCAGCCGGCGACTTGGTCGATGTACGCAACCTTGTGTATTACAGCCTTCAGCCTGCCAGACAGACACAAGCTGCTGCCCAGGCTCTGATACCTCTTCGTCCGATTCTGCCAGAGGGTTGGAACGGAGTGATGGCTCCAGATGCCGACTGCTTTTATATCCTCGTCAGCAATTTCAGAGGTAAAGACAATGTGGCGACTGTAAACGGACTTTTGCTCAACGGTCTTTCTCCGGTCTTTTATCAGCCTACACAAATCACAGAAAAAGGCTCTGTTACTACCTTTAAGGCAGAGCAGAACAATTCTGTCGCACAGCCCGTCAGATTTATGATTCAGGGTAGTGGAGTAACTGCAAATCTGCTTGACGATACCGTGGCTCGTATAGTTTCAAATTCGGCTACTACCATTAAGGTCGTAATCTTGCCTAAGGGCAATAAAACACCTGTCATGAGTGAAACCGTTTCCCTCTCGAAAGGTGATATCATAAATGCTTACCTCGACAAAGAAAACAGGGTTGTCACAGAGAAAGCGACATCCCGCTAAACAAAAACATTCAATGATTTTTTGAAAAAGTTTTGTGTGCACACACCCTTTTTTGTATATTTGCCGATGTTTTCATAAGAAAAAGTAGTAACTAACAAAAATACATTCTGCCATGCTTACACAAGAAGACAAAGAATTTCTCGCGAAGAAAGGTATTTCTGAGGAGAAACTGAATGCACAACTGAACAACTTTAAGACCGGTTTCCCATTCCTGAAACTCGCAGGAGCAGCATCACCCGAAAAGGGTATAACAATCCCATCTGATGACGAAAAGAAGGCTTATCTCTCAGCTTGGGACCAGTATCTGCAGGGCAGCGGAAAAGTCCTGAAGTTCGTGCCTGCCAGCGGAGCCGCCAGCCGTATGTTCAAGGATCTGTTTGAATTCCTTGACGGCGACAGCAACACTCCGAACAATGCGTTCATTGAAAAGTTTTTCGCAAACATCAAGAAGTTCGCCTTCTACTCAGAACTCGATGCAGCTTTGATAGATCGCGAAGGCAAGTCAGTCGATCAACTCGTTGCCGAGGGTAACTACAAAACTGTGGTTGACTACCTGCTGGGCAGCAAGGGACTCTCCTACGGCAAACTTCCAAAGGGCCTGTTAAAGTTCCACAGCTATCCTCAGGGACCACGCACTCCGCTTGAGGAGCACCTCGTCGAGGGAGCACTTTATGCCGGCGGCAAGACAGGTAATGTGAATGTACACTTTACCGTCAGTCCTGAGCACAAGGAGCTCTTCAAGACTCTCTTTGCAGAGAAGCAGGCTGAGTATGCAGATAAGTATGGTGTGAAGTACAGTGTCAGCTTCTCTGAGCAGAAGGCAAGTACCGATACCGTTGCCGCTAACCCCGACAACACTCCTTTCCGCACTGAAGACGGCAAGATTCTCTTCCGTCCGGGTGGGCACGGAGCTCTTATCGAAAACCTGAACGACCTCGATGCCGACATCATCTTCATCAAGAATATAGATAATGTAGTTCCCGATCGACTGAAACCAGAGACCGTGGAATACAAGAAGCTCATCGCCGGTGTACTCGTAACCAAGCAGAAAAAGGCATTCGACTACCTGAAGACTCTCGATTCAGGTCGCTATACACACGCTGACCTCGAGGAGATGATTCACTTCCTCCATGACGATCTCTGTCTGCGCAATCCGGAGCTAAAGGATTTAGAAGATGCAGAATTGGCAATCTACCTGAAGAAGAAACTCAACCGTCCGATGCGCGTTTGCGGTATGGTTAAGAACGTAGGCGAACCAGGCGGCGGTCCGTTCCTCGCATACAACCCCGACGGCACAATAAGTCTGCAGATTCTCGAATCGTCACAGATAGACACTAATAACGAAGAATACGTGAAGATGTTCAAGGGCGGCACACACTTCAACCCTGTTGATCTGGTTTGTGCCGTAAAGGACTACAAGGGCAACAAATTCGACCTCACCAAGTATGTCGATCCGCAGACAGGATTCATCTCCAGCAAGTCGAAGAACGGCAAGGCTCTCAAAGCTCTCGAACTGCCGGGACTCTGGAATGGTGCTATGTCAGACTGGAATACAATCTTCGTTGAGGTGAGCCTTGGCACATTCAATCCGGTTAAGACCGTAAACGACCTGCTTCGCGAACAGCATCAGTAGGTCTGATACGTCCCTGTAACCTTTTCAATAAATTCCAAATAACTTCTCTAAAACTCCACGGAGTGAAGCTTGCGGAACTTTAATAAATATATTATATTGAATTTGATAGAGAAATATTTTCCTACACTTACGGAGACTCAAGTTGGGCAGTTCGCTCAGCTTGAGTCGCTGTATGGAGATTGGAACCAGAAAGTGAACGTGATTTCACGTAAGGACATTCAGAACCTTTACGAACATCATGTTCTTCATTCTCTTGGCATTGCCAAGGTGATTCGTTTTGCTCCCGGCACCCAAGTCATGGACCTCGGTACGGGAGGTGGTTTCCCTGGTATTCCCCTTGCCATCCTTATGCCCGACGTGGAGTTCCACCTCGTAGATAGTGTAGGCAAGAAAGTACGAGTGGCTGAAGCTGTGGCGAAAGCAATCGGTCTCAGCAATGTGACCTGTTCACACAGTAGGGCTGAAGACATAATGGGAGAGTATGACTTTGTCGTTTCCCGGGCCGTCATGCCTCTTGTCGATCTGATGAAATGTGCTCGCAAGAACATAGGCAAGCTGCAGCGCAACTCCCTGCCCAACGGATTCATAGTCCTCAAGGGAGGCGATCTGCATGCTGAGATGGCAAGCATGAAGAGTCTGTGTACCGAATGGGATCTCTCCCAATGGTTCACAGAGGAATACTTTCAAGAGAAGAAAGTGGTTCATGTCTGTGTGAAAAACTAAAATACGACAGCGAAGTGTTAGAAATAAAGTCATTCGAAGTAAATGCGTTGGGAGTTAATTGCTATGTGGTTTCCGACGAGACGAACGAGGCCGTAATCATCGACCCCGGTATGTTTGCCGAATCAGAATGGGAAGAAGTTCGTGAATACGTAGATAGTCGCGGTCTCAGCATGAAACACTGTCTGCTCACCCATTGCCACTTCGACCACGTCATGGCCTGCTGTCATGTGGAGCGTGCATGGGGACTCAGGCCCGAGGGGCATACCGATGATGTGGGTCAGTATAAGATGGTGTACCAGCAAACCCGTATGTTCTTTGGTTTCGATATGAACATACCACAGCAGCCTCCCTTCGGCAAGTGTCTTAACGAAGGCGGCACCGTCCAGTTCGGTTCCCACACCTTGCAGGTACTCCACACACCGGGGCATTCCGAAGGTTGTGTATGCTACTATATAGAAAAAGAGAAGACGCTCTTCTCTGGCGACACTCTCTTTGCGGGCAGCATGGGGCGCACCGACCTGCTTGGCGGCGACAATGCCAAGATGATGGAGTCGCTCTTACGACTCTCGACACTGCCTGCCGACACCATTGTCTATCCCGGACATGGTCCAGCAACTACAATAGAAAAAGAAACGAGATGGATACAAGCAGTTTGCAGAAGATAAAACAAAGATACGGAATCGTAGGTAATGCCGACGGACTGAACCGTGCACTCGACATTGCTGTCCAGGTAGCTCCTACCGACCTGCCCGTACTCATCGTAGGTGAGAGCGGAGTGGGTAAGGAAGTCATTCCACGCATCATCCACGACAACTCCAGCAGGAAGCACAACAAGTATTTCGCCATCAACTGTGGTGCTATTCCCGAAGGAACCATAGACTCCGAACTCTTCGGACACGCCAAGGGAGCCTTCACTGGTGCCATTGGCGAACGTGAAGGTTATTTCGGAGTGTCGAATGGCGGTACACTCTTCCTTGATGAGGTGGGCGAACTGCCGCTTGCCACTCAGGCCCGTCTGCTCCGAGTACTCGAGACAGGCGAATACATCCGCGTGGGTGAGAACGAAGTGAAGCGCACCAACGTGCGCATCGTGGCAGCTACGAATGTGAATATGCAGAAAGCTATGCGCGAAGGGCGCTTCCGCGAAGACCTCTACTACCGTCTCAGCGCTATTCCTATCATCATGCCGCCTCTGCGCGAACGCGGAAACGACGTAGAACTCCTCTTCCGCAAATTTGCCTACGACATCTCAGAGAAATACCACATGGATCCCGTCAGGCTTACATCCGATGCGCGGGCTTTGCTTATGAAGTATAAGTGGCCAGGCAACATCCGCCAACTGCGCAACCTGACAGAACAGATCTGTGTCATCAGCGAAGAACGTGAAATCACCTCCGACATACTTCGTCTCTATGGCGTCAGCGACGACTCCCAACCCGGCGGGCTCGTATATCAGAGTGGGGTAGGAGTGGGAGCTGAATCCGAAAACCATACATACGAGAAAGACCGTCAGCAGATTCTGCAGCTCATCAGCAGCCTTGGCAAGGAACTGAAAGACCTGAAGGACTTTGTCTATGGTGCAGCAACTATGCGTCATGCCCTGCCTGCCGCCAGCGACTCCATCCGTCATGTAGATTCAGTGGGAAATGTGCAGCATATCAATATGTCGGAGTATGGACAGCAGATTAGCGACACGCCAATCCAGGAATACGCCGAGCAGGAAGTGACCCCTCTGTCCATTCGCGACATGGAGCACAGCAATATCGAGAAGGCTCTCAACAAATACAACGGCAACCGTAAGAAAGCAGCTGAGGAATTGGGTATATCCGAACGTACCCTCTACCGCAAGATAAAGGAATTCGGCATGAACATCATGATACTGCTTTTAGTGTGTTCAGTCAGCCTGCCTCTGCTCACCTCTTGCAGTGTCAGCTATAAGTTCACCGGAACCAGTCTAAACTACGACAAGGTGAAGAGCATCAGTGTTGATAAGTTCCCCATCCGTTCATCCTATGTCTGGGCACCTATGGAGTCTATGTTCTACAACACCCTTGTCGATGAGTACTCCAAGAAGACTAAACTGAGCGTGATCAAGCGCGGAGGTGACCTGCAGGTGTCGGGCGAGATAGTTGAATACAGTCAGACCAACAAGAGTGTGGCAGCTGACGGCTATTCAGCCCAGACCCAGTTGAAGGTGACGGTAAACGTACGGTTTGTGAATAACTCGAACCACAGCGAAGACTTCGAACAACGATTCAGTTCCACAGCCGACTACGACTCCAGCCAGCAGCTTACTCAGGTGCAGGAAATGCTCGTACAGGAAATCATAAACGAAATAGTTGACCAGATATTCAATGCCACCGTGGCTAACTGGTAACTTCTAAAAAGAGGTCAAAGGTCTAAAGTCAAAGGTCTAAAGTCAAAGGTCTGAGGTACAGTATTGTCATAACTTCTAAACTTCTCTAACTCCTAAAAACTATGTCTATTCAGAAATACATCGAAAATCCAACTCTGCTCAACGAAGACACACTTCAGCAGCTGCGTCAGACCATCGAGCGCTATCCATACTATCAGACTGCTCGAATACTCTACTTGCTCAATCTCTATCAGCTCGATCATGTGTCGTTCAACTCCGAACTGCGCAACTCCATGGTCTTCATCCAGGACCGCAACTATCTGTTCCAGCTCATCGAGGGTCAGCGCTATGAACTGCTCAAATACATGTCGGCAGTCGATAATCCAAATCAGCCTGTCCAACCGTCGATAGTCAACCTTACATCCGACTACACCTCTTACATGGAAGAACTCGACGATATCGTTCTCGACGTAGATAGCGAAACTGGCCGCCGAATAGTGCCGCGATTGAAGAATAGCGAGCTTATAGAGGCTTTTTTAGCAGAAGAAGAGGGCTTGAAGTAAAAAAAACAGAAAAAATTGCTTGTTATTCGTGTAAAATCACTATCTTTGCAGCGTAAAACAAAAATAACGTATGTACACATTAATTATAGTACTTATTCTTATTGCATCACTCTTGATGTGCGGAATCGTACTCATTCAAGAATCTAAGGGAGGTGGTCTTGCATCAAGCTTCTCTACTTCCAACCAGATAATGGGTGTCCGCAAGACAACAGACTTCCTTGAGAAGGCTACATGGACACTCGCTGCTGCTATGGTTGTTCTGAGTGTGATTTCTTCTGCGTTCGTTTCAAAGACCGCAGTTGAAGAAACTCCAATTCAGATTACAACACCAGCCAGTCAGCCGACTGACGCAGGCAACATTCCATCGTTCCCTGCAGCTGGAAATAACAATCAAGCAAAATAACGTAGGCGTTGAATGGATATTCAATGATAATAGTAAAAATTTAAGGGTTTAACAAAATTTTTTGTAGAGGAGGGCATCCGTGAGGACACTCTCCTCTATTTTTTTATTTGTTTTTAACTCCTAAAAGCCTTGGTATCGTTTTAACTCCTCAAACTTCTTTAACTTCTTAACTCTAAAAAGTCCCCTTAACTCCTGACCTTTCTTTCAAACAGCAGTTTGCGTTCTCGCTCTATGGCGGGGCCGGTCAGCTCCTTGGGTACAAACTGCCAGTGGTTGCGTGGTTGCGGGTCAATCACGCCTTTCGCCTTTATGTATTGCAGCATATAATGGCGTATGTCCATCTTCGACATCGCCTTGATGCGTAGTTCTATCTCATCTTTCGTCAGTCCGGCACCCTTTGTCAGCAGTTCGCCGCCACCGTTAGCTCTGTAGGCAGTCATCGCCACCACATACCTGCGATTCATGTCGAACGGTGTCCCGTCGTCCATGCTGAGAATATTGATGCGCTCGCCGGTCGGCTTCCTTACATCCACTTCATACCGTATTCCGGCTGCAGAGTCGAAATTGAAGATGAAATTAGCAAACCCCATCAGTTCCGGCTTGTTCTTCATCGGAGCCATCTGTAGCATCATATCCTCGGCGGTGGTCATCTGATTTACCCATCCGCCGTAGCTCATCTCCAGATAGTTCTTGATTTCACAGCCCGTCAGTTCCAAGGTGAACAGGTGGTCCTCAAACCTTGAAATGTCGAAAAGATTGCTTATGCTCACCTCGCCTGCCTCGATTGAAGCATTGAAGAAGAGTGGGGCAGAAAATGAAATGTCTGCTCCCGAGATGAACAGCTGCAGCTCATGAATCAGGTCTATGTATGCAGACGAACCGAAGTATGCATCCTGTATGTCTATCCTGTTGGTAAACACACCAATCTTCTCCTCAGCATATTTCTTCACAGCCAGGAAATCCTTCGAGAATATACGTGTGAACTCCATCGAGCTCGTATTCTTCAGACTGCCAATGTAGGTTATCTTGGCTTCGGTCTGTTTGCTGCACACATTGCCATCGGCATCCTTGGAGAAAGTCACATCCACCTCGGCAACCGACATGGCATGGCATCCGGGATTCAGACACCACACCTCTTTGCCCTCCGGATTCGTTATCTTCTCCTGATTGCTCGAATGGTCATGACCATATAGAATCACGTCCAGGCCACTTACCTGCTCGGCTACGTCCCTCACCTCATTTTCTTTGTACAGCTCAGTCTCAATACCTTCGCTCATACCGGAATGAAACAGACCGATTATGTAGTCAGGGTGTTCCGTTGCCTTCACTTTCTCCACCCATCGTTTTGCACTTTCAGTCACGCCCTCAAACCTCATGTCGCTCCATATCTGGTGCGGAATCCACTGTGGAATGGCAGCCGTGATGAATCCTATTACAGCCACCTTCACTCCCGCCCTGCGCAGTATGGTGTAGGGGCGGAAGTAAGGTTCGCCCGTCTCCGTGGAAATCACATTAGCTCCGAGCACAGGGAAGTTGCAGCTATCTACGTAACTGTCAAACACCTCGTGTCCCGTCTCTATGTCGTGATTACCCACCACAGCCACATCATAGCCGATATAATTGCATAGGTCAGCTACGCGGTGGTGCCCCTGGCGGGCTACATAATTAAAGTAATAGCTTGTCGGTTCGCCCTGCAGCATGTCGCCGCCGTCAATCAGAATAGTACCTGCAGGATTCTCCTTGCACTGCTGTGCTACATATCCGTGTACCCTTTGCAGGCTGCCCTTACACCAGCATGCATGTCTGAAGTCGTATGGAAAATAAAAGCCATGCACGTCAGTCGTGAAGATAACCTTTATCATACTCTGCGTTGCATGACTTTCCATTGTTTTATTCAGTTTTTATTATCAATTAGCGGCTTCAAATTCTTTCAGGAATCGTACATCATTTTCTGAGAACAGTCGCAGGTCCTTCACCTGGTACTTCAGGTTTGCTATGCGCTCTACACCCATACCAAAAGCATAACCCTTATACTTCGTGGAGTCGATGCCGTTAAGTTCCAGTACTCTCGGGTGCACCATTCCGCAACCCAGAATCTCGAGCCATCCGCTGCCCTTACACATCGAGCATCCCTTGCCCTTGCAGAGCGTACAGCTCACGTCCATCTCGGCACTCGGTTCGGTGAACGGGAAGTAGCTCGGGCGCATACGTATCTGAGTATCCTCGCCGAACATTTCTCTCGAGAACAGCAGCAACACCTGCATCAGGTCGGTGAAGCTCACGTCGGTATCTACGTACAGACCCTCCACCTGGTGGAAGAAGCAGTGGGCACGGGCCGATATGGCCTCGTTTCTATACACGCGTCCCGGACACACGATTCGGATTGGCGGCTGGGTGCGTTCCATCACGCGGCTCTGCACAGAACTGGTGTGCGTACGCAGAATGATGTCCGGATGAGCCTCTACGAAGAACGTATCCTGCATATCGCGTGCTGGGTGATCTTCAGCAAAATTCATGCTCGAGAACACGTGCCAGTCATCTTCCACCTCTGGTCCCTCGGCCAGCGAGAAGCCCAGTCTTGAGAAAATGTCAACGATTTCGTTCTTTACTATCGTCAGCGGGTGACGTGTACCCAGTTCAACAGGGTAGGCGGTACGGGTGATATCGATATTAGTTTCCTCACCGTCGCTCTGCTGCAGCGTCTGTCTCAGTCCGTTGATAACCTCCTGAGCCTTATTCTTCAGTTCGTTAATCTTGATACCGATTTCCTTCTTCTGCTCAGCCGGCACACTACGGAAATCATTCATCAGGGCTGTAATCTCACCCTTCTTACTCAGATACTTGATTCGCAGAGCCTCGATATCCTCAGCATTCTTAGCCTTCAGTTGCTCCACCTCAGCAAGCAGATTCTGTATTTTCTCTAACATCATAATTTCAAATTTTCTGCGAAGGTACAAGTTTTTTTTGGAAGCACAAAACATATCAACCTCAACGTTAGCATTCTTTTGTAAGTTTTTCCTTAAAACCTCATTCCTTTAGTCAGCCCAGGCAGGTTGGGGGCAGTAACCTCCAAATTACCGCTCTTATTGATGGAAAGAAGATGATGGATGGTAAAAGTGAAGAAATCTGAAAAAATGGTGTTTTTTGATTTTTTTTAGGGAAAGTTGCTCTTTAATTGAAGGGAAATTTATAATTTTGCAAGCTAATTGTGCGCATACGCACGTAAAGGTTTTTATAGTTTATTCTGTATGAGACAATTAAAGATTACGAAGAGCATCACCAACCGAGAGAGTGCTTCGCTTGATAAGTATTTACAGGAGATCGGTCATGAGGAATTGATTACCGTTGAAGAGGAAGTAGAACTGGCAGGACGCATCCGTAAGGGTGACCGCCGTGCCTTGGAAAAACTGACCAGGGCTAACCTTCGTTTCGTGGTGTCGGTGGCTAAGCAGTACCAGAATCAGGGACTGAGTCTGCCTGACCTCATCAATGAGGGTAACTTGGGACTGATTAAGGCTGCTGAGAAGTTTGACGAGACTCGCGGTTTTAAGTTTATCAGTTATGCTGTATGGTGGATTCGCCAGAGTATTCTGCAGGCATTGGCTGAACAGAGCCGTATCGTCCGTCTGCCTCTGAATCAGGTGGGGTCGCTGAATAAAATCAGCAAGGCTTTCTCGAAGTTTGAACAGGAGAACGAACGACGCCCATCGGCCGAGGAACTGGCTGAACAGCTCGACTTGCCCGTAGATAAGGTGGCTGACACTATGAAGGTGAGCGGACGACACATCAGCGTGGACGCTCCATTTGTAGAGGGTGAGGATAACAGTCTGCTGGATGTGCTGGTGAATGATGATTCGCCTATGGCTGACCGTTCGCTGGTGAGCGAGTCACTGTCGAAGGAGATTGACCGCACACTGGACACTCTGACTCCAAGGGAAAAAGAGATAATCCGTATGTTCTTTGGTATCGGCGAACAGGAGAAGACTTTGGAGGAGATAGGCGACCGATTCAATCTGACGCGTGAGCGTGTGCGCCAAATCAAGGAGAAGGCTATTCGCCGACTGAGAGCTAATTCCAGGAATAAACTGCTGAAGTCGTACTTAGGATAATATGGTGCTGATAAAATATATAGTTTCTGTACTTCTGGCTGTGACTGTGGCTGCTACATGGAGCACTGCCGCAGCACAGAAAAATAAGACTAAGAAGGATCAGGGGGCACATGATCCGTTCGTTATGGAGAAGACTGCCGGCAAAGTGTATGTGTTCGGTGTGTCGCAACGACTCGGAGGAGACGAAGTGTTTATCACTGAGATTAGTGAGGTAGATAGTCTTGCTATTCAGAAGAAAACTAAGTTTTTGCCTTTCCGTTCGGCAATGAGCCTACAACTGCAGAGTTATGTGGAGGGTGTGCTGGAGGAAGGCAATCAGACTGTTGCGGTCTTCTTCAGCGAGAAAAAGGAGACCCTGAAGAAGAAGCTGGCCAAGGTGAGAAAACGCTATCTGGCTCATAATGACAAGGAAGTCACTACGGTCATTCTGGATGAGTTCCGCTTTAAGCATCCGCTGGATATGCGATATAAAGAAAGCAAGGAAGAGACTCAGCAACAGAATGAAGAACAGGTATCTCAAAACGAAGTAAAGAAGTGAGCAGGGCAGGACACATTATAATATTTTTAGTAGTCACTGTGTTGCTGTTCGCCTGTAAGAAGGATGACGCAAAGAATGAACCGCAACCGGAACGATATGGTACGACGGAAGGTCGTACCGTTTTGGTTTATGCCGTAGCCGATAATAATATGTCATCGCAGGCTTCTACCGATATAAAGGAGATGTTGGTGGGTGCGAAGTATATGAGTGACAAGGATCATCTGGTAGTTTACTTGGATGACGCATCGGAACCGCGAATATATGACGTGACCTTTGGATGTGCGGGAAAGAAACTGCAGGAACTGACCCCGATTTACCAATTCGATACGGAGGTGAATTCATGTACGTATGACCAACTGAAGTGGGTTCTGCAGTACACTGTGGAGCACTACAAGGCTGCAAGCTACGGACTGGTAATGTGGTCGCACGGTAACGGATGGATTCCTGTCTATCCAAGCATGAACGAGAAGACTTACGGGGTGAAGACCAGGTCGTTTGGCGTGGATAACAGTAACGATAAGAAGACTGGATATAAGATGGATATTGATGAGATTGCCCAGGCGATAAATGATGTAGGCATGATGGATTTCATCATTTTCGATGCCTGCTTCATGCAGTCAATCGAAGTCCTATATACGCTGAGGAATGTTGCAAAGGCAATTATAAGTTCGCCTGCTGAAGTGCCGGGCGACGGAGCACCATACCATACGATACTGAAGCCTATGTATAGTGATAATAATTATGTAGAGGGTATGGTGGATACTTATTACGAGGCTTATAGATGGTCAACTTCGTATGGCATTCTGCTGTCGGCTGTGGATTGCAGTAAACTTGAAGCGTTTGCTCAAGTGACACGTCCTTACGTTCAGAAGTACAAGCAGAAACTACTCGAAGCTGAGTATGTAAATGGAGACAGCAAGCCAACTATTCTGGATTATTACTGGTATGACTATTATACAGGCGTTTGGGGGGATTACTGCTATCCTGATTTTTTCGATATAAAGGGGCTGATGATGAAAGTGATGGATGAGGAGGATATGACTGAGTGGCTGACTGAACTGGACAAGATTATTATCAAGAGTGCATATACGAATACATGGTTTTCGGATGTGATGAGTAAAACTTATAAGACTGTAGATGGCAAACAATATAGCGGTGTGGCAATGCATGTGCCGCTGAAGAAATATGCAGAAAAATACAATTTCAGGTATTATGCCGGAGGGTATTACGATACTCCGTGGGCACAGGCTGTGTGGGAGTGAGGTGAGAAGTTTGAGGTAAGAAGTAATAGATAAAAAATGGAAAGAAAATATTATAAGGTTGGTGGACATGTGTATGAGTTGGTATTTCAGGATGAGAGGAATACTGATGAACTTGTAGTGTCGAGTAAACCGTTTGAAATTGATGCGGCAGAAGGAGAGAACGTGATGTTCAATATGATAGTTGATGATGATTGGCATCCGGAGAAGAGGGGGAAGGAGATAGGACATTTCGACTGCGGAGGGAATATGCACGATGTGTATAGAACGGAAGAGGGGGCGTACCAGATTGTTGTATCGAACCCGGAAGGTAAACGATGCAGTATGATGGAAACGAATGCTACGTTCGACAAGTCTGTTGTGAGATTGAACGGAACACTGTCGATGCGTAAGTTCGGACTGAACAATGCCTTGATGATGATGTATGCCTTTGCAGGGTCACTCAGACAGACGGTGCTGATGCATGCATCGGTAGTGAGAAAGGACGGCTACGGATATCTGTGCCTCGGTGTGAGCGGAACAGGAAAGAGCACGCATACTGGGCTGTGGCTGAAACATATAGAAGGTACAGATTTGATGAACGATGACAACCCCGTAGTAAGAGCTGAAGAGGACGGCACAGTGAGGGTATATGGTTCGCCATGGAGCGGAAAGACTCCTTGCTACAGAAATACAGATGCACCCGTAGGGGCATTTTTACAACTGAAGCAGGCTCCGTATAATGAGATAAGACCTATGACCGTAGTGGAGACTTTTGCTTCGCTGCTACCTTCGTGTTCGGTAATGAAATGGGACGAGAGAAACTACACCGGTGTGTGTGACACGATCAAGGCGGTTATGGAACATTCGAAGAGCTATCTGCTGGAGTGTCTGCCCGACGAGGCTGCATGCCAACTGAGTTATAAAACCATAAGAGCTGTATAGAGGAAACGGGGAGATGGAAATTCTTCAGATGCAGAATGAGGTGTTCTTACCACAGGTGGTGGAACTGATAAACGAAGGACACACTGTCACGATCACAGCCAGGGGCAATAGCATGATGCCGTTTATCCATAACGGGCGTGACGGTCTGATATTTGCAAAGATAAATGATGGAATAAGGGTAGGGGACGCTGTGTTGGCTGAGATTCGCAATGGTGTGTTCGTATGCCACAGGATAGTAAGGATTGCTGACGGAAGCGTGACTCTGAGAGGGGACGGTAATGTACAGGGAACAGAACGATGCATGGAGGAAGACGTGAGGGCAAGGCTCATCGCCGTGGTGAGAAACGGGAAAACATATGATCTAAGGACTTCCAAACTGTGGAAGACTTATTCTTTCGTATGGACACGACTCGTCCCTATACGTCGCTATATGCTTGCTTTATACCGACTATTGGCTATGCACCAACTGCCACAAAGATGGCAGAGAAAATAATCGGAAATATTCTGCACTTCTTTTTTCGTAGGTAGAAGATTTTTATATAACTTTGCAGGAGTTTATATAAACATCTGTTTTTTTTAAATGAAGATTAAAGAAGGTTTTGAATTACGTACTATCTGTGGAGAGAATATCGTCATCTCTCACGGAGTGGAAAATATTAATTTTTCGCAAATAATCACTCTAAACGAATCGGCTGCATCGGTTTGGACAGCTGTCGTGGGTAAGGAGTTTGGAATAGACGATATGATAAAGGTGCTGACTGACGAATACGAAGTGGATGAAGAAACTGCAAGAAAGGATGCCGAAGCACTTGCCGAGGAGTGGAAGAAGATTGGGCTGGCGGGATGAACGTAAGGATTGAGGCGAGTTGGAAGGAGGTTTTGCAAACGGAGTTTGACAAGCCTTACTTTGCCAAACTGACTGACTTTGTCAGGGAGGAATATAAGCATGGCAGGGTATATCCTCCGGCAGGACTGATATTCAATGCATTCGATTTGTGTCCTTTCAGCAATGTAAAAGTGGTACTGATAGGTCAAGACCCTTATCACGAACCAGGGCAGGCACATGGATTGTGCTTCTCGGTGAACGACGGTGTGCAGTTCCCTCCATCGCTCTTGAATATCTTCAAGGAACTGAAAAGCGACGTGGGGAAGGAGATTCCGCAGTCGGGAAACCTGAGCCACTGGGCAGAACAGGGAGTACTGCTACTAAACGCTACATTGACAGTCAGGGAACACCAGGCCGGTGCACACCAAGGACGAGGATGGGAGGAGTTTACCGATGCTGTAATCAGAATACTCAGCGAGAAGAAAGACGGTCTGGTATTCATTCTGTGGGGCAGCTACGCACAAAGCAAGGCTAAGCTGATAGACCCAAAGAAACACTATATACTGCGCTCGGCACATCCGTCACCACTGTCTGCATACAGAGGATTCTTCGGTAATCATCATTTCTCGCTGACAAATGACTACCTGTCGAAGACGGGAAAGTCTATCATAAATTGGTAAAAATATTCTATAACATATTATGACTAACGTTTCAGACGACAAAGAAAAGAAGGTAAGGGATTTAGGACATATGCCTAAAATACTAATCGTACTGTGGGGATTCGTTCTGTTTATCTTTGCCTGCATAGCACTGTTTATCTTCAGTATCTCGCAGGGATGGTTCGGTGAACTGCCACCTGTCTCAGACCTCGAGAACCCTATTAATAAATATGCATCAAGAGTGTTCACAAGCGATAATAAACTGCTGGGTACGTGGAGCTATGCATCGGAAAACCGCGTGATGGTGACCTATGACTCACTGCCACAGAATCTGGTGAATGCACTGGTCGCAACGGAGGATGAACGCTTCTTTGAGCACTCTGGTGTTGACCTTAGAGCATTAGTACGTGCCATCGTGAAACGAGGATTCATGAACCAGAAGTCGGCAGGCGGTGGTTCGACTATCACTCAGCAGCTTGCTAAGCAGCTTTACTCGGAAGTGGCTCGCGATACGCGTAAACGTCTGATGCAGAAGCCTATCGAATGGTATATTGCTGTTCAGTTGGAACGATTCTACACGAAAGAGGAAATCCTGACGATGTACCTGAACTATTTCGACTTCCTGAATAATGCCGTGGGCATAAAGAATGCTGCAAAGACTTATTTCGGACGCGACCGCGTACAGGATCTTACACTGGAAGAATGTGCTACTTTGGTGGGTATGTGTAAGAATCCGTCACTCTACAATCCCAAACGATTTCTGGACCGCAGCCGTAGTCGTCGTAACGTAGTGTTGGCACAAATGAAGAAATCGGGCTATCTGACTACGGAAGAGATGAAGGCGGCACAGCAAAAACCTCTGGACGTAAGCCGATTCCACCGACAGGACCACAAGGAGGGTATGGCGCCATATTTCCGCGAGTATCTGCGTCGGGTGTTCATGGCCAAGAAACCAGAAAGAGAGGATTATGCATCATGGCAGTATCAGCAGTATTATGACGACAGCCTGGCATGGGAAAACGACCCTCTGTACGGATGGTGTAACAAAAACGTGAAGAAGGACGGCTCGCATTACAATATATATACCGACGGTCTGAAGATATATACAACAATCGACAGTCGTATGCAGCAATATGCTGAGGAGTGTGTGGCAAACCACGTATCGGGATATTTGCAGAAGGCGTTCGACAAAGAGCAGGTTGGTAATCCGACTGCTCCGTTCTGGGATCTGTCAAAGGAGAAGATAGATCAGATACTGCATAGAGCCATGCGCCAGAGTGAACGTTACAGAGTGATGAAGAAAGACGGATATAGTGATGAGGAAATCGAAAAGGCATTCAATACGAAGACTTCGATGATGTTGTATGGTAAGAACGATGAAGTGGACATGACTCCAATGGATTCAATCCGTTATTATAAGCATTTTCTGAGAACTGCCATGATGGCAATGGATCCACGAAACGGACACGTGAAGGTATATGTAGGCGGCTTAAACTATAAGTATTTCCAATATGATAATATTCTGGGTGGAGGTCGCCGACAAATCGGCTCTACGATGAAACCATTCCTCTATACTCTGGCAATGGAAAATGGGTTTACCCCATGCGATGTGGCTCCGAACGTGCAGTTGACATACGGCTCCGGACCTATGGCTTGGACACCAAGAAACAGTTCGAAGGCTCGGTATGGAGAGATGGTTACACTGAAATGGGGACTCTCACAGTCGAACAACTGGATTGCAGCATATGTGATGAGCCAGCTGAATCCAAACGCACTGATAGATATGCTGCATCTGTTTGGCATTACAACACAGAATATCCATCCGTCACTGCCTCTGTGTCTGGGACCGTGCGACGTGAGTGTGGGCGAGATGGTAAGTGCCTATACTGCATTTGCGAATAATGGTGTACGTTTCTCTCCGCTGCTCGTATCACATATAGAGGATGCGGATGGTAACATAATCGAAACTTTCACACCAAGGATGAACGAGGTGATGTCGCAGGAGTCATGCTATAAAATGATTGATATGCTTCGCGCCGTAATAGACCACGGAACGGGTCATTCTCTGAGAACAGAAAAGTATGGCATCTCTGCCGATATGATTGGTAAGACTGGTACGACAAACTCGAATGCCGACGGTTGGTTCATGGGTGTTGTACCAAAGTTGGTTGTCGGCTGCTGGGTAGGTGGTGAAGACCGCGACATACATTTTCGCAGTATGGCATTCGGACAGGGTGCAAGAGCTGCCCTGCCTGCTGTAGGTAATTTCCTTAAGAAGGTATTTGCAAATAAGGATTTTGGAATTGCCCAGACTGACACTTTTGCCATTCCTAACGGCTTTGAGTTCTGTTCCAGCGAACTGGATGACCTGAACTCTGCGCCAAAAGAGCCAGCTGAAGAAAGTGAAATGGACTCTAATTTCCAATAAGAATATGAAATTCATAGGTATCATTCCAGCAAGATTTGCTTCGACGAGGTTTCCGGGCAAGCCATTAGCTATGCTCGGTGGAAAGATGGTAATAGAGCGTGTGTACAGACAAGCTGAGGGTATGTTTGATGCAGTCGTAGTAGCGACCGACGATGAGAGGATAGAAAGTGCCGTGAAGTCGTTTGGAGGCAATGTGGTGATGACAAGCACGAACCACAGGAGCGGAACAGACCGCTGCTATGAAGCTCTGCAGAAGGTTGGCGAAGAGAATTTTGACGTTGTAGTGAACATACAGGGAGACGAACCATTCATACAACCATCACAGTTGAAGGCTATCAGAGGATGCTTCAATGACGAAACTACGGATATAGCAACTCTGGTAAAACCATTCACGAAAGAAGACGGATGGGCTGCTCTGGAGAATCCGAATTCTCCGAAAGTGGTGGTGAATAAGAATATGGAGGCTATGTACTTCAGCCGTTCCATTATACCATATTTCAGAGGAAAGGATAGGGAAGTGTGGTTGGAAAAACACACTTACTATAAGCATATAGGACTATATGCATACAGGAAAAATGTGTTAGCTGAGATTACTGCGATACCTCAAGGTGAGCTGGAAAAGGTGGAATCATTGGAACAGCTGCGTTGGTTGGAGAACGGCTACACGATAAAGGTTGCAACGACCAACGTGGAAACCATCGGAATAGACACTCCAGAAGATCTGCAGAGGGCAGAAGAATTCCTGAAACGACAGGAAGTGTGACGCTGGATTTTATTATTCGAGCAGGTCTGGACGCAGTTGCTTTGTACGTTTGAGTGCCTGCTCGTATTCCCATTCTTTTATTTTTGCTTCATGACCCGAAAGAAGTATATCGGGCACAGTCCAAGTGTTATCAGGATTTTCAACCGGATGATACACGGCAGGACGTGTATATACAGGGGGTTCGAGCAGATTATCCTGAAAGGAATCGGAGAGTGCTGATTGTTCGTCGCCTATAGCTCCTGGCAGAACACGAACAATGGCGTCGGTCATGATTGCAGCAGCCAGTTCACCCCCTGTAAGGACATAGTCGCCGACAGATATCTCACGAGTGATGATATGCTCGCGGATGCGATAGTCAATCCCTTTGTAATGTCCACACAGAATGATGATATTCTCCTTCATGGAGAGCTCGTTTGCAACTGGCTGTGTAAACTTCTCGCCATCAGGAGCAGTGAAGATAATCTCGTCATAGTGACGCTCGGACTTGAGTTTGGCTATGCAGGCATCAATAGGCTGACACTGCATAAGCATTCCGGCTGCGCCGCCAAAGGGGTAGTCATCTACACGCTTGTGCTTGTCGGCAGTGTAATCGCGCAGGTTATGTATGTAAATCTCAACAAGCCCTTTCTTCTGAGCACGTCCGAGTATGCTTTCCTTAATAAAAGGTTCTATCAATTCGGGCAATACTGTAATGATATCAATTCTCACAAATACTTAATTTATATAGTTTTATTATTCAACAGTCACACTTTTTGCAAGGTTGCGAGGCTGGTCAACATCCTTCCCTTTGCAGATAGCAATATAATAGGCAAGGAGCTGAAGAGGTATGGTAGCAAGAAGCGGTTCAAGACACTCAAGGGTCTTAGGAAGTTCGATTGTGGCATCAGCCATCTTACGGATTGTCTCATCACCTTCGCTGACTATAGCAATGACACGGGCGCGACGGGCCTTTATTTCTTGAATGTTGGAGACAACCTTCTCGTATAGTTCGTTCTTAGTTGCGATGACAACTACAGGCATCTCGTCATCGATGAGGGCGATCGGTCCGTGTTTCATCTCTGCCGCAGGATAACCTTCTGCATGAATATAACTGATTTCCTTGAGTTTCAACGCTCCTTCGAGTGCAACAGGATAGTTGTATCCTCGACCCAAGTATAGGAAGTTGCGGGCATAAGTGAATATCTGGCTTATGTTCTTTATTTTGTCGCATTGCTTAAGAAGGAGCTTCATCTTCTCTGGTATGTTGTGCAATTCGCGAATTGCCTCTTCATATTTTTCTTTCCTGATTTTTCCTCGTGCCTTGCCTAGGGCAAGTGCCAACATGGTAAGTACTGTTACCTGACCAGTGAAAGCCTTGGTACTGGCAACGCCAATTTCAGGTCCTACGTGGATGTAACTGCCAGTATGTGTAGCACGTGGAATGCTGCTACCGATGGCATTACAAATGCCATAGATGAAGGCTCCTTTTGTTTTTGCCAATTCGACGGCAGCGAGTGTGTCGGCGGTCTCGCCACTCTGGCTGATTGCAATTACAACATCATTGCTGTTGATGACTGGATTGCGATATCGAAACTCGCTTGCATATTCCACTTCGCAGGGAATGCCACAGAAATCCTCGATGAGCTGTTTACCGATGAGTCCTGCATGCCAGCTGGTACCACATGCCACAATGATTATGCGCCGGGCATCAACCAACTTCTGTTTATAGTCGATGACGGCACTTAGAATTACATTGTTGGCATCAACATTAATACGCCCGCTCATACAGTCCATGATGCAATCAGGCTGTTCGAATATCTCTTTCAACATGAAGTGAGGATAACCGCCTTTCTCTATCTGCTGAAGGTTGAGTTCCACTTCAATAATATCATGTTTCAGTTCCTTCTCATAGAAATCGACTATCTTGACATCGTGACCTCGTTGGATGATGGCGATATCCTTGTCATCAAGATATATTACTTTCTTTGTATATTCAATGATAGGACTGGCATCGGAACCGATGAAGTATTCATCATCGCCGATACCTATTACGAGGGGACTGGACTTGCGGGCAGCAATAATCTGGTCGGGATTGTTCTTGTCGAGAATAGCAATAGCGTAAGCTCCGATGACAGTACGGAGGGTCATACGGATAGCACTCAAAAGATCAAGATTCTTTGTTGTCTGTATATATTCAATAAGCTGAATGAGTACCTCGGTGTCGGTGTTACTTCTGAATTCAACCCCCTTCTCAATGAGCTGTTTCTTCAGTGCGGCATAGTTTTCGATAATTCCATTATGTATGATGGCAAGATTGCCGCTGGAACTGATATGGGGATGGGCATTCACACTGTTTGGTTCGCCGTGAGTAGCCCAACGTGTGTGGGCTATACCTACTGTGCCGCTGATGTCTTTATCCTGAACATATTCTTCAAGGTCGCTTACTTTACCCTTAGTCTTATATACGTTGAGTTCTCCGTTTTCGTTGAGCAGGGCTACACCGGCACTGTCATAACCGCGATATTCAAGTCGTTTGAGACCATTTATCAAAACTGGGTAGGCCTTTTTCTTACCTATATAACCAACTATACCACACATAATTATCCTATATTATAGTTTGTATGTAATTTTATATTTCTAATTTTGCTACAAAGGTAAGGCATTCTTACTAATGTGAAAAATAAAACAATAAAAAAACATAAAAAAGTGAGCATTTAATGTAATGTGCTCACTTTCTGTAAAGATTAGTTATATTTCTGTTGCAAAATGTCAGTAATTAGAGTTTTGCGGGGTACTGATGTTTAGAACTGGTGTTCGTATGCCTTGTTGATAGCATTGAGAGCCTGAAGTGAACGTGGAAAACCGATGTAGGGGAGCATAGCTGTAACAGCGGCAACCATCTCAGTTTTGCTTGTACCGGTATTTTTGTTTGCCACAGCATGACTTTCCATCTGGTTAGGGCAACCACCAAGGCTCGCAAGGAAGCAAAATGTCATAAGTTCGCGATGCTGAGCATCAATTCCTTTACGAGTGTAGTAGTCACCGAAACAGTAGCTCTGCAGGAAGTCTATAATATGTTCCTGCCCCTTTGGGCACGTCTGGTACATATTTTCTACAGCTCCCTTTCCAAAGACTTCTTCCATATATTGACGTCCCTTTTCCTTTCGGTCTTCCTGTGTTGTTGTAGCCTGTTCGTCGAGAGGCAGCTTAATGTCGTTATTCTCGAATACCTCGTTCATAATAGGTAGTAAATCGATGACATAATTGAAACCGACATAAGGCATTGCCTGATAAACAACCTCGCGGATTTCACGTGGCTTTACTCCTACATTCAGACAAGCATCTACATAGTTCCTGAATTCCAGTTTGGATCCGCAACCGATGGTACTGGCTAAAATACACATTACTCGAGTCTTTTCCAATACTGGACCTTCAGTTAGGGCAAGACTCTCGTCATAAGCAAAGTTATCGAATATTGCAGTCAATTCGGGGTCATGCTTCAATGTATTTACACTATATCGCTGTGAGAATAGGCGGCGAATAGTAGTCTTAGCCTTTTCTGTAATATTTAAACTTTTCATGGATATTATGTTTTTGATATATTTATGTTGCAAATATACAACCCTTAGACCAAAATGCAAAATAAAAACTATTTATTTTGATATATCTATATTACATTATGTATTCTTTTCAGTCTAATTATCAAAAATAATGATTTTATTCGTCGGTATTGTCTTCAATATCCTCTAAATCTTCGATATCTTCGAGTGGGAGGTTATCGCTGTCAATTTCATCTTCTGTATCTTCATCGAGATCGTCATCATTATCATTTATATCGTCGTCAATGTCTGCCATATCATCGTCATCAGAATCGTTGTCGTCGTCGAAATCACGGTCGTCATCATCGTCATCATGTATTGTAAAATCTGTCCTGACCTTCTCTACTTTTGGTTTTGCCTTCATGAAGATTGCCTCAATCCATGATCCACGTATGATTTCCAGAATATCGTAACCGTCGGCCTTACGACGTTCGAGGATTCCTCCGGCTCGATGCATAGTAGTTTCAGGCAGTGATGTATAGTCGACATAGAATGCTGATTCGATTACGTCCTGGATAGAAAGTGAAAGTCCCTTCCAACCAGTGCCCATGTTACGACGGATGAGCTCAAGAACTTCTGTAGCTTCAAGGTGCTGAATATTTTCAAGAGTAAGGTCGGTTATTTTTTTGATAGCATGTTTGCGGATGGCAACTGCATCTACTTCGCCGTCTGTTGGATAGGAAAATATGTCATACCCCTGTTTTTCTAATCTGTTTACCTGCTGTTCGTCGTTGCGGGAGAGGAATTGTATGTCGAAAACTGTACGGATGATATTCATATAATGAGTTTCCATCTCATTATAGTCTTCCTCCTTCTTACCCTCAATAAGCATGTTGGCCAAATCGCTCTCTGTAACGGACCAGATATTACCTTTAGTAAGATCGTCGAGAGTCATTAGATTCTTATCTTTCATATTCCTGATTTAATTTGAATGCAAAGTTACATAAATTTTAGGATTTGCCATTTTCTAATAGGTATTTTTTGTGTTTTGACAGCTAAATCGTATCTTCGCAGAGAAATTACAGCAAATTACAGTTAAATTATTAAGACATGAAAGAATTAGAACTGAAGTATGGGTGTAACCCAAACCAGAAGCCTGCACGCGTTTACATGACTGACGGGGAACTTCCTATCGAGGTGCTTTCAGGCAGACCGGGATATATCAATCTGCTGGATGCATTCAACTCGTGGCAGTTGGTAAAAGAACTGAAAGCTGCAACAGGTATGCCATCGGCTGCAAGTTTCAAACACGTGAGTCCTGCAGGAGCAGCAGTAGGTGCACCCTTGAGCGACACTCTGAGGAAAGTATATTTTGTCGATGATGTAAAGGTACCACTGACTCCTATTGCTACTGCATATGCACGTGCAAGAGGTGCTGACCGTATGTCAAGCTATGGCGATTTTATTGCTCTAAGCGATACTTGCGATGTGGCAACAGCTACACTTATCAAACGTGAAGTAAGCGACGGTGTGATAGCTCCAGACTATGAACCCGAGGCATTGCAAATATTAAAAGAGAAGAGAAAGGGCACTTATTGTGTGATAAAGATTGACCCTAACTACAAACCAGAACCTATAGAACGCAAACAGGTGTTTGGTGTGACCTTCGAACAAGGTAGAAACGAAATTGATCTTAGTGGCGAAAATCTGTTTGAGAATATCCCGACACAAAACAAGAATTTCACAGAGGAAGCTAAGCGTGACCTGAAGATTGCACTTATCACTCTGAAATATACTCAGTCGAATTCTGTCTGCTACGTAAAGGACGGTCAGGCTATAGGTATCGGGGCAGGCCAGCAGAGTCGTATTCACTGTACACGGTTGGCAGGACAGAAGGCTGACACATGGTGGCTGCGCCAATGTCCGAAGGTGATGAACCTTCCTTTCAAGGAGGGAGTTCGTCGTGCAGACCGAGACAATACTATAGATGTATATATTGGTGATGAATGGGAAGATGTGTTACGTGAAGGTACATGGCAGCAATTCTTCACTGAGAAACCAGAACCTCTGACTCTTGCGGAGAAAAAAGCATGGATAGCAAAGAATACAAATGTATGCCTTGGTTCAGATGCCTTTTTCCCATTTGGTGATAACATCGAACGCGCTCATAAATCAGGAGTACAATTCATTGCACAGGCTGGTGGATCGGTACGCGACGATAATGTCATCGAGACCTGCGACAAATATAATATTGCAATGGCCTTCACAGGCATCAGACTCTTCCATCATTAATTATGGCAAGCGACGAAGAAATAAGATATGCGATCATGAACGGTATATCGTTCTCTGGTGCAAAGAAGGAACAAAAAGAATCTCCTAATAAGGTCAAGACCAAAGCCAAGGGCAAACAGTATCATACTGGTGCCCATGGCTCTGGCAGTGCCAAACATAAAGCTGAGATTCGTCAGAATGTGAA
This sequence comes from Prevotellaceae bacterium UBA2744, assembly GCA_002353575.1. Classification (GTDB taxonomy): domain Bacteria; phylum Bacteroidota; class Bacteroidia; order Bacteroidales; family Bacteroidaceae; genus Minthosoma. Next base: position 35,422 of record DEJQ01000027.1, on the reverse strand, counting down.
GAAACGTGCCAGCCAGCGACGAGGGAAATAACGGTACACGACATGTTCGAAAAGGGTTAATCCGACAATCGTTACTAAAATACCGAGAAGAACGTCAATAACATAGTGGTGGCAACTGTAAACTGCCGAAAACCATATTCCTATAGAGACAACTGCAAGGATGTAATTCCAGACGCGGTTGTCTTTTACTTTTGTAGAATAATAAAAGGCAATAGGACAATAGGCTGCGTGCATGGATGGTATTGCTGCAAACACATTTGAATTACCCGAATAGATAGTATGAAATATAGGAATACCAATGAGAGAATCAAAGTGCTGGAATCCGGCTACGTTTCCTGGAGTATTGAGTATAGGTTCAAAACCATATAGCATTGCATACCATGGTGGGGCAGCAGGGTGTATGTAATATCCGCTGAAGCCGACAAGATTGACAAAAAGGAATCCGCAGGAATAACGAAATGCCAAATCCTGTTTTTTTGTAAAAAACAACCAAAGACAATAGAAAATAGGTAGCGGAACCCAACACAAGTAGAACAATCCAGACACGATATCAAGGAAGGCTGTATGATTAACCCAAAAGTATTCGTTTGGTGTTACTCGCACACCATTGGAAACGATTCCGAAGAGATGTTTCTCCATGTTGTACACACCCTCAACGTCTATATCATTGAACAGGTAGTTGGGGTAGTAGCGCATAGAATTGTAAATCAATCCGAACACTACAAATGGAATTACACAAAGAATGAATCGTTTCATTTCAATAACTTATAAACGTGATGGATACGCACGAATGCTGTATAATTTGCTAAGATAGAAATAAGTATCTGTGGAATTAGCAGAATCCACATGGGATCGAATAAGTCGCGAACGGCAGGTGCAAGAAGCCCGCATAGCATAGCTCCGAAACTGGTGAGGACTACACGTTCCGGTCGCTGCATGAGCCCAACCTTACACTCAAGACCCAGTCCCTCTGCCCTGGCACGTACGTAACTGACCATTATAGAACCGATGAGAGACAGGAATGTGATGACAGCCCCCAATGCATACCCGTGCTGAACGAAGTAAAAGGCTATTCCTGATAGTGTGAAGAGTTCGCAGTAGCGGTCAAGAACAGAGTCATAGAAGGCTCCGAACGTAGAACACATATTGGCAGTACGAGCCATATAACCGTCAACCATATCGAATATACTGAAGATAAGTATTGTAAGACCTGCATATCCGATGATTGAATAATCGTCTGCCGGCATATAGAGTGCTGAATATATAAATAATGATGCAGCAAATATATTGCCCAGCAACCCCACCGTAGTCATCATATTAGGGGTGATACCACACTTTACCATTAGGCGCACAGCTGGATCAATTATTACATATACGCTGTGTTGGATAAAGTTACGAAAATCATTAAAAGTCATGTTTAATTATGTTTTTATACTTAAAGATTTAACTTAAGCTGTTTTATTGCTTATATACGAATCGTTTCTGCATAGTGAAATTCCAAAATATAGCTACAATGATAGCTACTATGGTTTTAGACTCCATCACAATTCCAAATGCCTTTGCTGTTCCATCATGGGAGATGATGTTTGCAACAAGTGTAGTTCCTGCTGTATTCAGAATGAGACTGCCAATCCATACAAGGAAATAGCGATATAGGATGGTTCGCTTCTGTTGTTCGGTACCCTTAAATGTCCAGTTGTAGTTGATGATGGCATTAGTTATACCACCACAAGCAGCACCTACAGATGTGGCAATGACATACCACCAGCCCGCATACTGTACTAAAAGTGCTGTGGTGATGAAGTCTATGAATGTGCTAACAAGCGATGATGTCTCGGCTTCAAGAAACTGGATTATAAGTCGTTTGAATTTCATTAAATCATAGTTACTTCTGTTTCCTCTTCTTCTGATACCTGATCAAGTTTCAGCTTATCGCTGTCATCGCGTTTATCATAGAATTGTTTCTGCAACGGATGGGCATGAATGGCATCATATTGTTTGCGATTGCGGAATGCATCGATTGCTGCATAGATTGCATTACGGAAAGAGTCCGCCGATGCAATACCTTTACCTGCAAGTTCGTACTGGGCATCATGGACCGGTGAAGTAGCAACGAATGGGAGTCCGGAAATGTATCGAATGCCTTCACCATGAGTAATTGTCTTGAACGGAACCATTGCCTGATCGTAGTACATAGTAAGTACTGCATCAAAGTGTTCGTAGTTATGGTCAGCGAATATGTATTCTGCTGAGTAAGGACCAAAACAAAGTGTGCCTGCCGCAAAGAGTTCCTGTACGAGCGGGAAGATGATTTCCTTTTCTTCTGTTCCTGCAAATGTACCTTCACCTTCTTTGGGGTTAAGGGCGATGATGGCTATACGAGGATTCCCAATGCAGAAATCTCGTTGCAGTGTAGTGCGCAGCATCTGTATTTTACTGCTTATCAGTTCCTTTGTGATTGTCTTTGAAACTTGTTGGAGAGGTATGTTTTCTGTGACCGAAGCTATACGCAAACCATCGGCAATCAACATGGTCTGAGGAGTAGATGATGTATTCAGTTTCTTGGCAATATAATCAGCTTGCGATGTGCCGTCGGAGAAAGTAATAGGTGCAGTAACCAATACGTCAACAGCATTTTGCTGAATATCGCGTAAAGCACTGTCAATAGAAGTCTGTGCTATGCGATCTTTGTCTTCGGTTGCTATACCAAATTCTATCTTCAACTCATCTTCACCAAAGCAGTTAACCATATTTACAGAATGGTCGCGTATTTCACTCACATTGCTACGAACAATAAAGTTGGTCTGATTGTCAATGGCCTTACGGTGAAAAGTGGCGGCCTTGGGAGAACCATAGATAACCGGAGTGCATAGGGATAACATTTCTTCACTTTCAAAACTTCTTAATATTATCTCATATCCAGTGCCGTTTATATCTCCATGTGTAATTCCTATTTTGATCATTGCTTTTCTGTTTTCGGTTTAGGTAATTCAAGTGTGTAGAGTGCCGCCTCAAGACGACGAATCATAGTACGTTTCATCTTGTCTGGAGCATAAACAAAACCTTCAACAACGATGATACGATTATTTACAGTGTCAATTCGGGAATGACTGACAAACGGGCCACCCATAGCCTCCTTGCTCATCTCCCATAAGCCACGGGCTTCCATAGCCACATCTTCGCGAACACGTATATTTTTAGTCCACACGAATTCATGATTAGTACGCATGACAGACCCTTCGTGTGCCCCAGGTATATTGTCTGCCATGACCTTATCGCGAAGGGCGACATAAGGATTGCGGGTAAGCATTTTCTCGCTGACGTATGGCAAACTGTAGATACATATATTCTGAATGACAGACAAGCCATCGTCGCTTGCCCATATGAAGTCCTTGCCAATCTTCATCTTATTGATGTCAATTGGAATGTATAACTCGCAGTCAAACATCTCCTTCACTTTTTTTGCGAACTTCACATTGTGTTCGTAATAAAGATTGTTAGCAGCTGTGTTGATTTCTTGTGAAGTAATCAACGAAGTAATGTCACGAGTGTGTTCCGTGATGAATTGGCTTACATTCACCTGATCTGGACCTTGGATGGTGATGATAAGCTGAGGTGTAGAGTAAACATCACGTTCTACCTTCATCTTGGCTTTTGTATATTCGCGCCCTAAATTTATCTTTACAATATTGCGGAATATATTTGTGATCTTATTGAAGTTTTTCTGTGTGATATGACTCTTGTGAAACTGTTCTTCAGCCTGTGGTAAGCCAAGAAGCGGACGGTCTAGAATAGTCTTTAGAGCCCTGCCTGCATAACCTGAATATACAGAATCATCAGCAACAACCATAACCTCATAGGGATTACCACTTGAAGTAGGAGTCAGGAGGGACGCCTTGCTTCGACGCTGACCATTTGGATGTTTCTCACCAGTACATGCGGCAAAAAACAATACGGCTGAAAGAATTATAAGTAGTTTAATTTTCATCATTCTGACTTTTTAGCATTCCACATGCAGCAAATATATCCTGTCCTCTGGATGCTCGGATTGTGGCTGTTATGCCATGATTATTAAGATAATCTCGAAATGCGGTCATACGAGTATCTTCAACTTCCTTTAGCGGAACATCGGGTATTCTATGCCATCGTATTATATTCACTCTGCACTGAATTCCGTCCAGTAAACGAACTAACTCGCGTGCATGTAAAAGAGTGTCGTTTAATCCACCAAACATAGTGTATTCGAATGTGACACGACGCTGATGCGACCAGTCGTATTCGCGGATTAGTTCTATGATACCGGCAATAGGGAACTGTTTTTCCGCAGGCATGAGTTGTTCGCGCAATTCGTGAATAGATGAGTGAAGACTGACTGCCAAATGACATTGACTATTGTCAAGGAACTGTTTTAGCGTCTTGCGCATTCCGACTGTTGAGACAGTTATTCGCTTTGGACTCCACTGCATACCATACGAGGCAGTAATAATATCGATTGACTGCATCACCGCATCATAGTTGTCAAGTGGTTCTCCCTGACCCATAAACACGATGTTTGTGAGATTGGACGGGTAATCACAGGAGAATATCTGATTCAGTATATCTGTTGTAGTGAGATTTCCTTGCCAGCCTTGTTTTCCAGTCTGACAGAACAGACAATTCATCTTGCATCCGACTTGACAACTGACACATAGTGTGGCACGATTACCATCGGGTATGTACACCGTTTCAATCGTATGGCCGTCCATAGTGGGGAAGAGGTACTTTATTGTACCGTCACTACTCTCTGAACGCTGACATGCAGGTGACTTCCCTATATAATACGACGAATCCAACTTCTCGCGGTTAGCCTTTGAGAGGTTGGTCATTTCGTCGATATTATTTACTTGCTTCTGATATATCCATTCGGCAATTTGTTTTGCTGTGAACCGAGGCATCGAGAGCGACGTGGCGACGTCCTGCAGTTGCGACAATGACAAGCCCAATAGAGGTTTTTTCATGCAGCAGATTTTTACCATGCAAACAATGGGTAGTCCTTCATTGTTGCGTTTACTTCACTACGTACCTTTGCTATTACAGATTCATCCTCTGGTGCATTGAGTACTTCTTCAATCCAGGCAGCAATCTTAATCATCAGATCTTCCTTCGCGCCACGCGTAGTGATAGCAGGTGTACCGAGACGGAATCCGGAAGTCTGGAATGCACTACGTGTATCGAATGGAACCATGTTCTTGTTGATTGTGATATCAGCGGCAACAAGTGCATTCTCGGCTACCTTTCCTGTGAGTTCCGGGTATTTACTGCGAAGGTCAACGAGCATACTATGGTTATCTGTACCTCCACTGACTATTGTGAATCCGCGCTTTGTGAGTTCGTCTGCCAGTACTGCAGCATTTTTCTTTACTTGCTTAGCATATTCCTTGAACTCTGGCTTGAGAGCCTCACCGAATGCAACGGCCTTAGCTGCAATAACATGCTCAAGAGGACCGCCCTGCTGACCTGGGAACACGGCAGAGTTTATCAACTGTGACATCTTCTTCACGATTCCTTTTGGAGTTGTGTAGCCCCAAGGATTATCGAAGTCCTTACCAAGAAGGATAAGACCGCCACGTGGTCCACGAAGAGTCTTATGAGTAGTTGTAGTTACGATATGAGCATACTTTACAGGATTCTCAAGCAGACCGGCTGCAATAAGTCCCGCTGGGTGTGCCATGTCAATCATGAGAAGTGCACCTACTTCATCAGCTATCTTGCGCATACGTGCATAATCCCATTCACGGCTATATGCGCTACCACCTCCGATAATCAGCTTTGGCTTGTGTTCTTTAGCAAGTTTTTCCATTTCGTCGTAGTCAACTCGACCAGTTTCCTTATTCAGGTTATAGCCAACAGGACGATACAAAATTCCACTGGTGTTAACGAGTGATCCGTGAGAAAGATGACCTCCATGATCAAGGTTAAGTCCCATGAAACAATCGCCTGGCTTCAGTACAGCGAGAAGTACTGCTGCATTAGCCTGAGCACCAGAGTGGGGCTGTACGTTTGCATATTCTGCACCAAACAACTGGCAAGCCCGATCGATAGCCAGCTGCTCTATCTCATCAACAACCTGACAGCCGCCATAGTAACGATGACCAGGATAGCCCTCTGCATATTTGTTTGTGCAATAACTACCCATTGCCTCCATGACCTCATCGCTCACAAAGTTCTCACTTGCAATAAGCTCTATACCTTTCAGCTGACGCTGGTGTTCTTTCTCGATAAGAGAGAAAATCAAGTTGTCTCTTTCCATTTACCTTAATGATTTGATGTGATATTATTAAATTTCCCACAAAGGTAGTGTTTATCTTTCATTTACGAGGTATGAAATATAAAAAAAGGCACCGAAGTGCCGTTTTTTAACCACAATTAAGGACTTTTTCCTTAAGGAATGATATAAACGCAGTTTTAAACGCCTATGTCGTCAGCAGGATCAAGTGTCATTGGATTGATTGGTTCAGTATCAAGATTTGGTGCTTTCTCCATTGTCATATTGCCCTGTGGAGTTATCCGGATCTGGATAGGGAATACCATATCTGCTGTTTCGTCCGGATCACCGACAGTTGCAATGAAATACAATGCGTCTGAATTGTCGTTTCTGGCATAATTGTAAGTAAAGCCAATCAAAGCAGATTTCTCCATAAATTTCTCTGGAACTATCTTTGCAAAATCCTTTTTGGTAAATGTTTGAGAGAAGATTTCACTACCTTGTTTTTTTATACTAAGAGTCACTTTGTTATCATAATAGTCATCACCTTGTGGATTGCGTACAATTGGTAGTGATTCGTCACGTACGAAATCGTATTTATACACGTATTTCTGTTTGGAAATTGTAATAGACTTATTGATATGTATTTCACGAAGAGTTCCTATAGAATTTTCTTTTATGATTGTGTCTTCTATAACTTCTTCTTGCTGTGGTTTTACGTTATTGCCACAAGAAATCATGATAGTTGCAAAAACGAATGAAAGTAACTTTTTCATTGGATGATTCAAGTTTTTTTGATGTATTTTTATTGGATTGTCTTATTCTCTTATTCTCTTATAATATGATTTTCTGTATATGGGGGAATTTATTGTTCAGAAATTATTTCAGGATTATCAGCCAACACCATAAGTGCCAGGTCGTACCTGAGCGGATCATCAGGGTTCCATGTCTTGAAAATGTCAGTCAATTCCTCACAAGCCTTCCATGTAGGACGCTTGTTTTTCAGGATTGACTGTGTCAACTGCAAAACGTGGGTGTCCATAACTGCATACAAATCTGCTGCTGAACGTTTCTTCCATATGTTCATATCTGGAGCAGCAGTACGCGTCATCCATCGCACATACATACAGATACGTTTGCATGCACTTTTATTCATAGTGCCAACCTTTGCAGGTAAAAGCCACTGAGAGATGATTTTTATTACTTCCTTTGTGGGCTTGCTTTCAAACAGTTGTTCCAACGTATCCACACCCTGAATAGCGCATTGCAGGTTACGGCATACAGCACGGAATGTAGGTACATTGAGGGTACGATATACACACTGATTCTTAGCATTTGAAAAAGCATGTTCGTATGCGCCCAGTCGAATGAACTCAGCCGGATGCCAGCCCATTTCGTCACGCAGCATTCTTAAAGCGGTAGGGCAGAATACCTTACGCGCCCCCCAGCTAATCATCGCAACGAAGAGTGCTCCCAGTTCTATATCAAGCTGATTCGAAGTATGTTCCATCAGTTGATATACAACTCCACACGGATCGACCTTTTTGAAAGCCTCTACGTCAAAATGGGCATAGACAGCATCAAGGTTCTGCTTATTTATTTCAGGCTTTCGCATTCCTTTACCCATGTTGCATAACTTGCATCACTTGGCATGCGCCAATCGCCGCGTGGCGACAGGCTTACGCTACCAACCTTTGGACCGTCAGGCAAACAACTACGTTTAAACTGTTGAGTGAAAAATCTATGGCAGAATGTAGTCAACCATAAGCGTATAGTTGTCTCATCATAACTGTTCACAGGGAAATCCCCTTCGATTGCCCTGTTGTCTTGATTGATGAATGCTTGTTTAGCAAGGAAATATATCTTCTTTGGACTGAATCCAAGACGCATGAAGTGATACAGGAAGAAATCATGTAGTTCGTATGGTCCTACCAAGTCTTCTGTCTTTTGTTTGATATTTCCCTTCTCGTCTGCTGGAATCAGTTCAGGCGAAATAGGGGTATCAATAATGTCAATGAGTGTTTCCTTAGCCTCTGCATCAATATTGGAATGAGCCACCCAGGAAACCAGATATTTCACAAGGGTTTTAGGAATAGAACAATTCACACCATAGTTCGACATGTGGTCGGCATTATATGTAGCCCATCCCAATGCCAGTTCAGACAGGTCACCCGTTCCTACGACGAAACCATTAAACTGATTTGCTACATCCATCAATATTTGTGTGCGTTCTCTGGCCTGAGCATTTTCGTAAGTTACATCGTGATTATCCATGTTATGATGGATATCCTTAAAATGTTGAATACAAGCCGGTTTTATACTTATTTCCTTAATGGTTATACCCAAAGTCTTCATTAGGGTCATTGCATTATTATAAGTACGGTCTGTAGTTCCGAATCCAGGCATGGTAACACCTATAACCTCTGCACGTGGGCGATTCAGTTTATCCATCGTCTTCACACATACCAGCAATGCAAGAGTAGAGTCAAGACCGCCACTGATACCTATTACAATAGTTTGAGCATGAGTATGTTCTATACGTTTTGCAAGTCCTTCTACCTGAATGGCAAAAATCTCCTCGCAACGTTTTTCCAGTTCCCTGCCTGTAGGCACAAACGGGTGAGGATTCACCCAACGTGTCAACTGGAAGTCGTAGTTCGGAGTAACTGTCTGTGCAGATATCACTGATGCAGTCTTGGGAGTAATACGTGCATTATCCGCAAATGTAGTGTTAATACGGCGCTCCGCATTTATCCTTTCAACATCAATCTCACTTATAATCATCTGTTCGTCAAAAGAGAATCGCTTATTCTCAGCCAGCAATGAGCCGTTTTCATATATAAGCGCATTACCTGCAAACACCAAGTCCTGTGTTGATTCTCCATATCCGCACGACGAATATACGTAGCCGCATATGCAACGGGCTGATTGTTGAGAGAGTAGGGAAGTGAGATACTGATGCTTTCCTATCACTTCGTTTGAAGCACTTAGGTTAAATATAATCTCAGCTCCCTGCATAGTCAGATTGGTACTTGGCGGTACAGGAGCCCATACATCTTCACACAGTTCTATCGCGAATTTACATTTGGATGTGCTGAATATCAGATTGCTGCTCATAGTTACCAATTGGCCACATAGATGTATCTCTGCATCTCCTACGACCAAAGCGGAGGTAAACCAGCGTTTCTCATAGAATTCTCTGTAATTCGGAAGATATGTCTTTGGTACCACACCCAATATCTTTCCTCCTTGTATTACTACAGCTGCATTAAATAACATTCCATTGTACTGTACCGGCATACCTACAATAGTGATTATGCCCAGGGAGCGGGTCACGTCAAGCAACTTGAACAATGCTTCCTGACAACTGTCCAGCAACAGCTGTTGTCCGAACAGGTCAGCACATGTATAACTGGTCAGGGACAACTCTGGGAAACAGATGATTTCCACGCCCTTTCCTTCAGCCTGAAGAACAAGACTCTCTATTCGCTTTTCGTTATAGTCACAATCTGCAACTTGCACGCTTGGAATGGCAGATGCGACCTTTACAAAACCATAATTCATACAATCTGGATTTATAATTTGTGCGAAGGTACAAAAAAATGGGATGCCCTCCAAAAGCATCCCATTTTTTATGATAGATAATTTGAATCAGCAAAGTTTACGAGAACCGTCACCGATAACTACATCGATAACAACTGGCTTCTTGCCATATTTCTCTTCAAACTTCTTAACGGCTGTTTTTACGAAATTATCGTATAGTTCATCAGCTACAAGGTTGATTGTACAGCCACCGAATCCACCTCCCATGATACGAGAACCTGTTACAGAACATTCCTTAGCTATGTCATTCAGGAAGTCGAGTTCTTCGCAGGAAACCTCATAATCCTTTGACAGACCGTAGTGAGTTTCATACATCTTCTGACCTACAGTTTCGTAGTCGCCCTTCTCCAGAGCGTCGCAGACTGCAAGTACACGATCTTTCTCACCAAGAACGTACGTAGCACGCTTGATATCCTCAGCCGATACCTTACCTTCTATTTCCTTCAGCTCTTCCCAAGTAGCCTCACGAAGAGTAGTGATTTCTTTTTCTGGATGCAGAGCCTTTATGGCCTTAACGCAGTTTTCACATGAGTTGCGACGGTCATTGTATGGGCTGCCAGCCAGTTCGTGCTTAACACACGAGTTAATGAGCACGAGTTTATATCCCTTTGGATTCCATGGGAAATACTCGAATTCACCACTGCGGCAGTCGAGACGCATAAGATTACCCTTCTTTCCGTGTACAGATGCGAACTGATCCATGATACCACAGTTCAGCCCAAGGTAATTATGTTCAGTTGCCTGGCCTACCTTTGCAAGGTCCATCTTGCTGATTTTATTATCACCAAACAAATCGTTTATTGCAAATGCATATGTTGATTCGAGAGCAGCAGAAGAAGACATACCGGCACCAAGTGGCACATCACCGGCAAATGCAGTATCAAAACCCATTACCGGAACGCCCAGTTTCTCCATTTCCTTTGCAACTCCGTAAATGTAACGGAAATGACTGGCTTTAGGACCCTTTGGATCATCGAGTGAGAACTCATCATAGTCTTTGAGGTCGATTGAATAAGCCTTGATAGTACGAGTTCCGTTAGGACGGATTTCAGCGATCATTCCCTGTTCCACAGCACCTGGAAACACAAAACCACCATTGTAATCTGTATGCTCACCAATAAGGTTGATACGACCTGGTGAAGCATATACTGAGCCTGGTTCACCACCGAGATGTTTAAGGAAGCGACTGCGAACGTCATCAATTTTTAGTTTCATAGTTAAGTGTTTTTAAAGTTATAAGGTTTATTTTACTTTACATCAATTCCAATCTTTGAACCGAAGTTGCAGAACCAGAATACGTATGCGTAATATACGAACATCATCATTATTGCAACACCTACGCCGAGTGATGGGTTGTCAACCACAGTACCCATGAGGAGTGGAAGAGTAGCACCTCCAAGCACACCCATGTTGATGATACCTGATGCACTCTTAGTGTGAGGACCGAGTTCCTGGAGTCCAAGATTAAAGATTAGCGGCCACATTACTGAGTGGAATAGACCTGCTGCCAACATTGCATATACTGCGTACATACCTGGAAGAACGAATGAGATTCCTACGCATGCAGCACCAAGTACCAGACAACAAGAAAGCAGTGTACGAGCCTTGAACTTAGCGAGTATAGCAGAACCGACGAAACGGCCTACCATCATACCACCCCAGTAGAATGGAAGGAAGTCAGTAGCAGACTTGGGGAGGGTTGGGTCAGCCTTCCAGTATGCAGGTAGCATAGATGGAATACCGATTTCCAGACCCATGTACATAGCGATTGCGAGTGCGCCGAGCCATACGTGTGGATATTTGAACACGCTACTCTTATACTGCTTTGTATCTGCAACTGAGTTCTTTTCATCATCCTGTTTGTCCTTATCAGGATCTGGTAATTTGATAAAGGCGAGAATCGCTGCAATAACAAGAGTGAAGATACCGAGTCCGAGGAAAGGACCAGGCACGTTTTCTGGCAACTTAGGCTTGTCTGCGATGATTACATAAGTAATGAAGATAGGAGCTACAGTTGTAGCAACTGAGTTCAGAGCCTGTGATAGAGTCATACGGAAAGCTCCGCTCTCAGGGGCGCCAAGTACCATGACGTATGGGTTTGCTACGAGTTGTAGCATTACCACACCAAGTGCTACGATACTCATACAGCAAAGGAATACTGTGTAAACATTCGCAGAACCGATCGATGCCGTTACACCCAGATTGTTTGCAATGAATCCGAGTCCTACAACAATCAGACCCAGCACGAGAGTTGCCTTATATCCTATCTTGCTCATCATCATGGCAAATGGGATAGAGAAGAAATACGCTCCGTAGAAGAAAGTATTTACGAGCTGCCCCTGAGTATCAGTCAGTTTAAATGCTTCCTTACAGAATTCAATCATTGAATTGTTCATTGTCGTTACGAATCCGATAAGGAAACAAACAATGAAAACAATTATCAATGGAAATAGATAATTAGGCTTGTTTTGTGACATAATTTATTTATTTTTAATCTGTTATTCTAAAAGAGTAGGGTAGTGACACTTATTTTACACAAAACTTATAGATAGTTTTCTGGGTATATTTCTCACCTGGATTCAAAACTGTTGACGGGAAGTAAGGACGGTTTGGACTGTCAGGGAAGTGCTGACACTCGAAACAGATACTTGAACGGCGTGGAGCAGTAGCACCAAACTGGATAGGATAGCCGTTAGCCCAGTTATCTGTATAAATCTGTACGCCCGGTTCTGTCGTGTATGTTTCAAGCACACGACCTGATTTCGGTTCTGTCAAACGTGCAACGAATGAAAGTTCGCCAACCTCTTTCTTGTTGCAAACCCAGCAGTGATCGTAGCCGGCACCATTTTTAATCTGAATATCGTCAGCATCTATATCCTTACCTATAGCCTTTGGAGTTGTAAAGTCAAATGGAGTTCCCTTTACATTCCGAATTTCTCCAGTTGGAATACTTGTGTCATCAATAGGAATATAGAAGTCGCAATTCATCTCCAGAATCTGATCATTGATCGATGGTGTTGGATTTGCAATACCCTGAAGTGAGAAGAATGCGTGATGAGTCAGGTTGATGATTGTCTTCTTATTTGTTGTCGCAAGATATTCTATAATAAGTTCATTATCATCTGTCCAAGTAAACTCTACTGAAATCTTTACTTCACCAGAGAATCCCTCATGTCCGTATGGCAATACAATGTTAAGAGTCAGACTCTGATTGCCCGTCTGATAAGCTTCCCAAACCTGAGCATGCAAACCTGTCGGTCCACCGTGTAGAGCATTCGGACCGTTATTGATTGCCAAACTATATTTTTTACCATTCAACTGGAACTTACCTTTGCAAATTCTGTTACCATATCTTCCTATAAGAGTTGAAAGATAGGGCTCTGGTGAATTCACAACATCGTCGATATTGTCATGTCCCTGGATTACATTTGCAACTTTTCCATCCTTGTCAGGAACCATAATAGCTACGATAGCACCACCATAATTGGTAATTGACACTTCGTAGCCATCATTATTCACTAATGTATAAAGATCTGTCTTTTTGCCATTTATTTCTTTCTGGAAATTCTCTGGCTTTAGTCCGCTGAGTTTGGGTTGTACTGTACTCATAATATTTATGTATTAAGGTTATTAATTGATTTCTGTCTTTTTCTGTTGGTATTATGTTTATTATTTCAATCAGTCATCTGACTTCTTTGCAAATTAAACATTTTTTTTCCGTTCTTACGGAATAATGGGGCAAAGAAAAGTTTTAAAAAAACTTAACGTGATATTATTTAACATAATCCTCATTCAAATCAAAGTATCGAACAATCGTTTTAACTATGTAATTTACTTGCTCATCCGTCAATATCTGAGAATTTGGCAAAGATAACTCATGAGCTGCCAGATATTCCACATTAGGCAGAAAGACATTCCCATACATAGAATATGCTTTTTGTTTATGGCAAGGAATTGGATAATGGACTTGCGTTTCGATTCCGTTTTCAAACAGATATTTCTGCATGTCCTTTCGTGAATTTGTTATGTACGGATATATATGGAACACATTGGTGCCGTCATTTTTTAAATCCAACTGATTTGCAATCTTTTCCGACCTGACATCCGTAAGCTGCGTATTTTGTTCATATTTTTCATTTCCCGGCAGATTATCCTGATAAAATCCGGCTATTTCCATTCGTCGTTTATTATCAGCATCAAGTCTGCGAAGTTTTACACGTAACACAGCAGCCTGAATCTCGTCAAGTCTCGAATTAAATCCCTGATAGTCATGTACGTACTTAATATTTTGACCATAATTGGCAAGGTTTCTCACCAGTTTTGCAACTTCTTGATTATCTGTAGTTACACAACCTCCGTCGCCTAATGCACCGAGGTTTTTACCAGGATAAAAGCTATACACACATGTTCTCTGTCCTTTATAACTGCATTTGGCTCCGTGAGCCTGACAAGCATCCTCAAGCACCTGTAGTTTATGTTTAGATGCAAACTCATAGATTTTCTGCAAGTTTGCAGTCTGACCATATAAATGTACAGGAATAATACATCGGGTACGCTCATTTACAAGTCCTTGCAGATATATTTCATCACAACATATCAGTGCGTCGTCTTGATTTACTTCACAAAATGTAGGACGTAAGTCAACTTGTGAAATTGCTAATGCTGTGGCAATAAAGGTATTAGCTGGAACAATCACCTCGTCTCCGTCTGCCCATCCATACATTATCTTCATGGCTTGCAGTACCAGTTTCAGTCCGTCGAGCCCGTTGCCTACCCCTACTGAATATCTTGCACCGCAGTAGTCGCCCCACTCTGCTTCAAATGCCTCTGTTTCGCAGCCGTGTAAATACCATCCAGACTTGACAACTCCATTCACAGCATCCAAAAGTGGTTGTCCGTACGAATCGTTTATTGCTTGTAAATCAAGGTATTTTATTTTCATGGTATTTTATTGTCAGTTATTCATTTTACATAGGAATCTGTACCGAGAACATACCGGGAAAATGACTTTCGAAGTTGTCCACCGGACAATCGAAGATTCCGAATACAGATGAACCGCTTCCCGACATGCTGGCATACTCAGCGCCTAAACCATACAATTTGTCTTTTACTTCTCCAATTAGTGGAAACTTAGCGAACACGCTGACTTCGAAGTCGTTCACTATGTTTTTTTTCCATGTGTCGATTGGTTTTCCAATACTCTCTGCCAGCGGATAAGTTGGTCGTTTGGGATGTATCATCGAATAAGCATCCTTTGTCGAAACGAACACATCAGGCTTCACAACTATAAGGGTCTTTCCCTCAAGTGTCGGAATTTTTACGTCATAATGAAACTCATTACCTATTCCGGTAGCATACACGGGCTGGTTCTTTATGAAGATAGCGCAGTCGGCACCCAGTTTAGCAGCTGTCTGATGTAGTTCTTCTTCTGACATATTAAGTTCAAACAGCTCGTTTAGTGCTTTCAGCATATATGCAGCATCACTCGATCCGCCTCCCAGTCCGGCACCCATCGGAATCAGCTTGGTCAGCTTTACGTTTACGGCAGGAATCTTATATTCTTGAAAAATCAGATTATATGCTTTTACTACCAGATTATCCTTCTTATCTCCTTCGATGGCATATCCAGCTGATTCTATATTGCATTCACCCGGCATGACATTCTGGGCAACTTCCACCTGCAGACGATCATATATATTAACAGGATAAAACACAGTCTCCAGATTATGGTAACCATCTGTACGTCGTTCTACAACATTCAAGCCTATGTTAATCTTTGCGTTAGGGAATACTATCATATCAAGAAACAATTTTCTGGTAATTAATTATATTTCTTTTCCAGAGCCATCAGCTCCTTGCCCATATTCAGTTTATAATATACTTCTTTCAGACCTGCCAACCACAGCGCCGGATTGTCCTCAGCATATTTTCTGGCTGACTCGTATGCTTCCTTGGCTGCCATCAGAGCCTTGTTCATTTCAGACTTTGTTTTGCGCAGTTCTTTTCCATTCTCATTCTTTTGTTTTTCGTAAAGGTTATGCGACTTGTACAGATAGATATTTCCGATGTTGGAGTACGAATCCGAATCGTCTTCCTTCAGTTCTACTGCTCTCATAAACGAACTCAGTGCACTGTCGCGATCGCTCAGATGCATTTCTTCCGTCCCCTTGATAAACCACAGGTCTCTGTTGCAGCAGTCTGCCTTCAGCACCTCGTTCACTACCTCAAGGGCTTTACCGTATTTATGTTGCGAATTGTACATACTTGCCAGCGTAGCATAGAAGTATTTTGTAGTCGGGTACTTCCCTACTCCCTCCACAAGCAGTCGCTCCATATTCATGGTATCCTTCAGTTCTGCGTAGCAGTTACACACTACTTCCAGGATAGATTCATGGCGGTTACTATCGTAAAGTGCAGCAGCTTCATGCTTCACAGCCTTATTGAATTGTTTTGTCTGGTAGCCTGATAGTACAGCGATGGCAGCTACTGTACTCACTTCAGTATCCACTGAGTCACATATGCTGATATACAGATCTGCGAAATCGAAAGCTTTGTCGTAATCGTTCTTCTGGAAAAAGAATTTCGATGCAGCAGGTAACTTAGTCGTATTAATACTGAAAATCTGCATAATGTTCTTATGGAATTTATTGTTCACCTTACCTTTCGCATTTGGCAGAAAGGCGAGACTGTCACACATCAGCCCGTCTTTCACAGTGTCATATACGAAATTGAAATACTTCACAGTGTCGGGTTTGTCCTGCAGGTACATTTTCTTTGCTTCCGCCAGAGCCAGGTTATGGTTTGCCACCGTTCTGTAATAATAGAACTCTGCATCCTTACTGGTTTCTTCGGGATATTGCTGGAATGCCTTGTTCACATTCTCCACACATTTCTTATAGTCACCATCCTTGATGTTATATTTCAGTTCCTTGACAACCTTATTGCGTTTATAAGGTGTCTGAGCACATACGGAAAAGTGTGTCGTAACCACACAAATCAGAAAGAATATAATCCTAAAAAATCTCAAAATACTTATATTTAAAATTGTTTCAAAGCAGTGTAAAGTCTCTGTACTGGTAATCCTACTACGTTGAAGTACGATCCCTCGATACCTGTTATGCCTACATACCCTATCCACTCCTGTATTCCATAAGCGCCAGCCTTGTCGTAGGGTTTATAGTTATCTATATAGAAGTCTGTCTCCTCGTCGGTCAGTTGGGTAAAGGTTACGTCAGTCATACTGGCAAACTGCACACTTTTCTCTTTTGTAACTATACACACACCAGTTATCACCTGATGTTTCCTTCCGCTCATCAACCTGAACATCCTGCGTGCATCATCCTTGTCCTTCGGTTTTCCAAGCACTTCCCCATCTACATACACAATAGTATCGGCAGTGATAATCATCTCGTCATCTGCCATGTCGCTTCTGTATGCATCAGCCTTCTTCTTCGATATGTGCAGAGCTATTTCCTCTCCGTTGAGTCCCTCGGGATAACTCTCGTCAATTCCCTTCTTGGTTCTAACCTCGAACGGCAGACCTAATCCTCCAAGCAGTTCTTTTCTCCTTGGAGAATTAGAAGCAAGCACTATCTTATATTTCTTCAGATTCTCAAACATCACCATCCAAATGCAGTTGAATTATGCATCCATAGTCCCTGAGCCTTCAGCACCTGTTCCACTACATCTCTTACGCACCCCATACCGCCTTTCCTTTGCGATATATAAGTCGAAATCTCTTTTATCTCCACTGCAGCATCACAAGGACAGCATGGCAGACCGCAAACCTTCATCACCTCATAGTCGGGCACATCATCACCCATATACAGAATCTCCTCGTCCTTCAGCCCGTACTGTTCCTTCAGTTGCTCGTATTTTCTTATCTTCACAGCTACCCCCAAGAACACATCCTCGATGCCCAGACCCTCATATCTCATTCTGATGCTTTCGGTCTTTCCTCCAGTGATGATGGCAATCTTCAGTCCACACTTCACTGCATGCTGCAAAGCATATCCGTCTTTTATATCCACTGTTCGCATCGGTTCTCCGTTCGGGTGCATAGCGATAGTTTCAGCCGAGAGCACACCATCAACATCGAAGAAAAGCGCACGAATCTTTCTCAGGTCGTAGTTTATCACGTCTTCTCCTTTTTTTTATTTCTTATACACCTCCACGTTTTCCCACTTCAGTCCATCCTCATCCTGCAACTTACGTTCTATGGCAGGGTGTCCAATGCCTATGATACATTCGGCAGTCAGATTCTCTGGATATCCCAGCAGGAATCTCAACAAGTTGTCAGCTGGTTCGCCTACCGAAGAGAATCTGTTGCGCACATGACACCAGCAACTGCCCAGTCCCAGGTCAGCAGCCTGATACTGCATGGTCACTGCAGCCAGTGAAGCATCTTCTACCCATGCATCTGTTGCGTCAGTATCTCCCAACACTACTACAGCCACGGCTGCACCAGCCACGAACTGGCTACCCATTTCTCTTATGTTCGACATTTTTTCAAGCATATCTTTGTCATCCACCACGATGAAATGCCAGGCGCGTGTTCCTTTACTTGTAGGCGACATCAGCGCAGCCCTCAGAATCGTCTGAAGGTCTTCACTGCTTATTTCTTCGTCGGTAAACTTTCTTATACTCCGACGTTTCTGTACTAAATTCTTAAAATCCATATATTGTGGTTCTCTATTTGCAAATATTTCACTTTAAACTTTTTCATTCTTTCCGTTTCTACTACATCTTCACGTCTTCCAGTGCTACCAATTTATTTACGATAGCATATATCGCCAGTCCTGCTGCAGAATGGATATGTAGTTTTCTGGCTATATTTCTGCGGTGAGTAGTAACAGTGTTCACACTGAGGAACAACTTGTCTGCGATGTCTTTGTTCGAGAGTCCGCGAGCTACACAGGCCACGACTTCCTTCTCACGATCCGACAGTTGTTCGTCCACGTTGCCGTTACTATCTTCAAGTTCTTGGTTCGCAATCTTTCCTCCCCTGCGTTTATTTTCCTTCTCCAGTTTTCTTACTGCAGGCGAGAAGATATTATCCTCCACCTGACAATGCAGATACAGGTCATCCTCTGCCTGATATATTGAGATGATTACGCTATTCAGCTTCTCATTGTTCTCCTGCTGCGGATAATACTTCAGGAACAGATTCTTCAGTTCGTTCAGTTTGTCTTCGATACTCTCATGGTTGCTCGACAACAAGTGTCCGCCTTCGATGTCCAGGACCTCGCCGTTCAGCAGTTTCTCCACATATCCGAACACAGCATCATCTTCATACTCCATGTGGCGGCGTATCTCCTCCACATATTCGTCGAAGAACTTCAGCACGAGGAACGCCACTTCGTTCTGTACCGAACAATCTATTGCATTCAGCAGGTTAAACCTGATACTGGGCAGCAGATAGTCCAGATAATACTTATGTGTCTTCTTCAGGTAACTGAGCAACGATGCCACGCTTACATCATCCACATCCTGCTTTGCATTCTCCGCACCGTTCTTTATGTAGTTTATCACCTTCAGAAACGTCTGCGTATCTACTCCACACAACTGGCACACCTCTTCAATGGTCTTCTCGCCGAAACCAAGCGAGATACCAAATCGGCTCATCACCTGCAGCAGGCGATAGTCGTTCGAAATGACATTACTAAGTTTATCCTTAGCTTTGTAGTGACTCGACATAAGTCTGTATTCTGTTATATATGCCATAACCCTCCGGATTTATTTGTTCAACAATCGGAGAATTACGTAAACCAAAAATATTTTCGATGCGAAGATACACATTTTGGTTGTAACAAATATAATGTACGCGAAAAATAATTCAAAAATCGCCCCACTCTGCCCTCATAACATAAAAAATCGGAAGAGGATTGTCCTCTTCCGACCTTCTATTGTTTATTATCAATTATAGAATTACTTACCAGAGTAGTACTTCTTGTAAGCCTTAGCCTGATTAGGTTGCTGAGAATTAGTATATAGGATATACAGAGCCTCTCCCCATACAGAACCCTGGTCTGGTGCAGCAGCCTCAAATTGCTTGTACAGTTCGAGAGTCTCCTTCAGCAGCTCCTTGTTCTTGTTGTCAGTACTCAACTGCATCCAGGCAGCCTGGGCAGCGCCTTGCAGATTGTTGGTTGCCTCTGGGTTCTTTTCATACGCAGTCTTGTAGGCAGCCTTTGCCTCAGCATACTTCTTGTTCTTGAAGTTGATATGTCCCTCGATGCTGTAAGCCACGTCATCATCCGGGAACTGAGCCTTCATCTTCTCTACAGTCTGCATACAGCCTTCATAGTCCTCGGCATTGAACTGGCTCGACATCAGCATACGTCCGAAGATTGGTTCATCCGGATACTTGTCAAAACCTTCCTTGTAGCACTTCAGAGCGTTGGCCTTGTCGCCCTTCTGAGTGTAGTATGTAGCGAGTTCGCCGAGTGCGCCTTTGCCATACTGCTTCGACTTCAGGGCATCCTGCAGAGCGGCAGCATAGCCGTCCATATCTCCCTTCTTTCTCAGGGCAGTAGCCAGATAGTAAGCTACATCAGGCATTTCGGGGTCGTTCTCCAGTTTCACATCTTCCATACCAGCAAAGATAGTATTTCCTGCACTTTCCTTATATGCGTTGATGTAGTAGATAGCCTTCTCCGGGTCCTTGGTTGCATTCTGACCTCCGGCAATGCGCAGGTTAGCACGACACTGCTTTGCAGTCTGCTGAATCTGCGGACGATACTCTTCCTTTGGCATTTTGCCCTTTGCATCCGGAGTGTGTTCCAGACGGTCACACTCTGAGAAGTACTTGACGATCTTGTCCTGATTCTCGAAGAAAGCATCGTAGTCCATCTTTCCGTCGTTAGCCACGCGGTCGGTCAGCATCTTGTTCATCTTGATAGTCTCGATACGGCCGGCTACGAACCAAGTCTTAGGCATATCCTTAGCCACACCTTCCTTCATACACGAACTGATGAGTTCCTCAGCTTCTGCCAACTTCTCATAGTTGATGTTCTTAGGGTCTTTCATGGCCTCCTGCATAGTAGATTCGGCCTTGTTCATCTGACTCTTGTTGTTCAGAGGTTTTTGTGCATTAGCCGTCATTGCAGCCAACAGTGCACATGCAATCAGCAATTTCTTCATGATCATTAATATTTTTAGGTTGTTGGTAATGTAAACAATCGTTTTAGGCAATAGTATTGTTGCCGTCATCGTTAACGTTCTCATTTTCGACATCGCTGATCTCTTCCTCATCCTGATGTTCCACTACGCAGACACTGGAGATCACGTCATTGCGCTTTTGGATATCGATAATCTTCACACCCTGGGTAAGTCGTCCCGACTGCTTGATGTCAGCCACTGCGATGCGGATGGTGATACCCGACTTGTTGATAATCATGATATCCTGGTCGAGCATAACCTTCTTTATAGCTATGAGCTTACCGGTCTTCTCCGTCACGGCAATAGTCTTCACGCCCTTACCGTTACGGTTCGTAATGCGGTATGTATCCAAAGCCGAACGCTTGCCGACTCCCTTCTCCGAGAGAACCAGAATAGTAGGCATATCGCCCCACTCTGCCCTTTTCTGCTCCAGTGCAGCCTCGCGCTCCTCTTCGTTCTCAATCTTATCCAGTTCAGCCATTGCCTCGTCAAATCCTTCCGGCTTGCGGATAGATATCATGCCTACCACCTCGTCGTCGCCGTCATCGTTCAGCCTTATTGCACGCACACCAGTAGCATTTCTACCCATATTGCGCACCGTCTGTTCGTTGAATCGGATTGCCCTACCGCTTCGGCTTGCAATCAGGATTTCATCGCTTCCATTTGTAAGCAACACTTCAATTACGCGGTCTCCATCGTTGATATTGATAGCGTTAAGACCATTAGAGCGAGGGCGTGAATAGCTTTCCAGACTGGTCTTCTTCACAACGCCCATCTTCGTACAGAATATGATGTTGCGCGATGCCACATATTCAGGGTCGTTGAACTTAGCCACACACAGGATAGCCGTTACCTTATCGTCGCTCTCTATGTTGAGCAGGTTCTGGATTGCGCGTCCCTTTCCGTTGCGTTCACCCTCAGGAATCTCATAGCCCTTCATCCAGAAACAGCGTCCCTTCTGTGTGAAGAAGAGCAGCGTATTATGTGTGTAGGCAGTGTATATATTCTCTATGAAGTCGCTGTCGCGGGTCGTACCGCCCTTCACGCCTATACCGCCTCTGCCCTGTGCGTGGAAATCCGACAGCGGAGTGCGCTTGATATATCCCAGGTGGCTTACAGTGATTACCACCGGCACGTTCGGATAGAAATCCTCCGGGTTGAAATTCTCGCTTGCAGAGTAGTCGATAATCGTGCGGCGCTCATCGCCGAATTTGTCCTTCACCTCCAGCAGGTCGTCCTTCATCACCTTCTTGCATAGTTCAGGATCGTCCAGAATCTGCTGCAGATAGCTGATCAGTTTTTGCAGTTCATCATATTCTGCGTGCAGTTCCTCTACTCTTAGTCCCGTCAACTGCGACAGTCTCATATCTACGATAGCCTTCGACTGCAGTTCGTCCAGGTTGAATCTCTCTTCCAGTCCCTTCTGCGCATCGCTTGGCGTACGTGAAGCTCGGATGATATGTACCACCTCGTCGATGTTATCGCAGGCGATGATCAGTCCTTCCAGTATGTGTGCTCTTGCCTCAGCCTTGCGTTTGTCAAACTCTGTGCGTCGGATGGTCACCTCATGTCTGTGATCTACGAAACACTTTATGCAGTCGCGCAGTGACAGCTGCTTCGGTCTCTTGTTCACGATAGCGATGCAGTTCACCGGGAAACTCGACTGCAGTTCTGTCATCTTATATAATTTATTCAGGATGACATTTGCGTTAGCCTCGCGTTTCACGTCAATTACGATACGCATACCCTCGCGGTCCGACTCATCGTTCACGTTGCTGATACCGTCTATTTTTTTCTCGTTCACCAGCTCGGCAATCTTCTTGATGAGTTCCGACTTGTTCACGTTGTACGGAATCTCGTTAACGATAATCTTATCGTGGTTGCCGTCGCTCTCAATCTCAGTCTTACTGCGCACGATGATACGTCCGCGTCCAGTCTCGTAAGCCTCCTTCACGCCGTCGATACCGCAGATGATACCACCCGTCGGGAAGTCCGGTCCCTTTATATACTGCATCAATTCCAGGCTCGTCATCTCCGGATTGTCGATGAAAGCCACACATCCGTCGATAGTCTCGCTCAGATTATGCGTCGGGATATTTGTAGCCATACCTACGGCGATACCCGTGGCGCCGTTCACCAGCAGGTTTGGAATACGGGTTGGGAGCACCGTCGGTTCCTTCTCCGAATTATCGAAGTTATCCTCCATATCGACCGTTTCCTTGTCGATATCCTGTAGCATCGACTCACCAATCTTCGACAGTCTTGCCTCAGTGTAACGCATAGCGGCAGCGCCGTCTCCATCGACCGAACCGAAGTTACCCTGTCCGTCCACCAGTGTGTAGCGCATAGCCCAGGGCTGAGCCAATCGCACCAGCGCACCATACACAGAGCTGTCGCCGTGTGGGTGCAAGTGTCCGAGCACATCACCCACGATACGTGCACACTTACGTGTAGGCTTGTCTGAAGTGATACCGTTTTCGTCCATCGAGAACAATATTCTTCGATGCACAGGTTTAAATCCGTCCCTCACATCAGGGAGCGCACGAGCCACGATGACCGACATCGAATAGTCGATGTACGACTGCTTCATCGTCTCGTTAATGTCAACTTTGATAATTCTGTCTTGAGCGTCCATTAAATAGGTTCTTTTTAGCTTAAAAATTCAAATACAGCGCAAAATTACGACAAAATCATAAAATCTCCAAGCATCCATAATATTAAAAAACCTAAAAACACCCTCAAATATCCTCTCTACTGCATTTTCATTTCCGAATCGACAACCCCTCGAATCAAGATGCAAAGTTCGTTACAGCGCATTTTTAAGCTTTCTACACAACATCCGGTTAACGACTTCGATTTGATGTTCTGCCATCAATTCCTTTGTACTAATGTCGTAATACAAGTGAAGTCGTCAAATGCTATATACGTGGCAGGCTCACCATCAGCTGTGTCTTTGAACGACATCACACCTGCATTGCTGTTGAATCCAACTTCTTCCAAAAGACCGTTCAAGGATTTTGGTATTTTGTATTGTCTCATGCAAAGATAATAAAAACAACCCGCTTGAGCAAGTTCCAATCATGAAATCTGCTGAAATGTGTCTATTTTGTCTGCGTTTGAGCAGATTTGAAGTCAACATCGGCCGTAGGTACAGAGGAAAACTTGTGCCGATTCGCGTTTTTTTCAGTAACCTGCTGATTCCTAACAGCATCATCAGAGCATAAAACCACTCAACTTTCCGTAATATTTTACGGAATCGGCACTTTTTTGCGTCTTCCAGCAACTTTTTTTTGAGAAATCATGCGGATAAAGCCAGATTTTTGCCATCTTTGCACTTGAAAAATTATCAAAATTTCAAAGGTGGTATGATAAATGGACATTCTATAGACAGCAATACCTTAAGGCAACGCATAGAGGCGATGCCTGAAGATTGCATTCTGTTCCGCTCTGATTTTCCAGAGTATCACGCTGAATTTGTGGGTGGCACCTTGTCTGAACTTGCTAATGAGGGTGTTCTGACCAAGATTGCACAAGGCATTTATGCCAAACCTCGAAAAAGCCGATTCGGAGCTGTACTTCCTACTGTCGATAAGGTGGTACAGGCTATTGCAACCCGTGATAATGCCCTAGTGTTACCTTCGGGTATGACAGCGTTAAATGTACTGGGACTATCTACACAGGTTCCGATGAATTATACTTATTTGACTACAGGCAGCGAGAGAACCATAAAACTTGCTAATTGTCAGGTAACTCTAAAACGCGGTGTCCCCAAGAACTTTTGCTATGAGACACGTCTTGTAGCCTTATTGGTGCAAGCTCTTAGGGTATTAAAGCGAGAGAATATAGACAAAGATGAATTACAGACGATAAGTTCACTAATCTCAAAAGAACCAGATAAGGAATCTTTGAAGAGAGACGTGGGTATGATGCCTGCATGGATGAAACGTATTGTAAAACCGATGCTTAAAACAGAATAAAGACAATGGGAAAACTTTGGTTAAATAATGAGTTTGTTGACCGTCTTGCCATGCTGCAACAGACGGAAGCCACACATCCGGGTATCAATCAAGTAGCAATCGAAAAGGACTGGTGGGTAACAGTCACTCTAAAGGCATTATTTCAAACGGATTGCCGTGATTCGCTAATATTCAAGGGTGGCACATCGCTTTCAAAAGGTTTCAACATTATCGAACGTTTTTCTGAAGACATAGACTTGGCCATCAGTCACTCATTCTTTGGCGTAGAGAAAACAAACAAAAGCCAGCGAGATAAGCTGAAGAAGTTGGCACGTAAGTATATTCAAGAGACTCTTGTTGCACAACTTGATGAGCAATTGAAGAGCATGGGTATTACTGGGTATACCATTGAGAATATCACCCAAGTGCAGGACAAAAACGGTGAATGGAAACCGATAGACTCGGACAAAGATCCTACGGTCCTACTGCTACATTATCCGTCCATCGTTGAAGATACTATCAGTTACATTCCTCCGCGTGTGAAGATTGAGATTAGCTGCCTCTCCATGGACGAGCCAACAGAGGAACGTCAAATCCACTCGTTAATTGGCGAGATTTTTGAAGAGGAAGACGCAGATGCCAATTGCAAGATAAGAACAGTTGTTCCTACCCGAACCTTCTTAGAAAAACTGTTCTTGTTGGCCGAGGAGTTTCAAAAGGGAAAGCCAAGAAGTGTGCGTATGTCTCGCCATCTGTACGATTTGGAGAAACTGATGGATACCGAATATGGAAAGGAAGCACTGGCTAATCATAGGCTTAATGAGGCCATAGTGGACCATCGCAGAGCATACTATGCTTTGAAATATGTGAATTATGACCTTCATAATCCCGCAACCATCAATTTTATGATACCAGAGCAAGCGATGGAAGCATGGAAGACAGACTATGCAGACATGCGACGCTTTTTCATCTATGGTCAGTCATTAGAGTTCGAAGAACTGATGCAGAGGATGGCTGAGTTGCAAGAAAGGGTAAGGCATATTGAATAAAAATTTTTATAACGATGACAAAGGATCAGATTTTTACAGAAATACAAAATGTCGTTTCCAATAATCCCGTTTTGGTGATAGGTAGTGGCGCTTCCGTGCCCTATCATATCCCTGGAATGGACTCTCTTGCAACTGCGCTGAAGCTTTTTTTTAGTTCCCACACATACGCAAATCCAGACTCTACGAAAGCTGTAAATGAATTTATTAAGAATTTGAATAATGGGATTGGGCTTGAAGATGCCCTGTTGAATACAAAAGCAACGGACGAGGTTGAGAGTGATATTGTTCTATGAAATGTATCTCAATAGCTGTCAGTTCGTTCTTTGTCCGCTCTTTGAACTTGTCATATTCAGAATCAGCCTTTGCCTTGGCGAGTTGTGCGGAAATGCGTCCGGCATGTGTCAGGATGTCCTTGCGAGATATACGCAGAAAATCGAAGTAATTGCCACCACCAGCCCTTTTCAAAAGGTCATCGTTCAGGGCAAATCCTTTTACGATGTATTCTTTCAAGACCTTTGTAGCCCACATACGGAACTGAACACCCCGATAAGAAACACGATAGCCAACGCTGATAATCATATCGAGGTTGTAAAAGTCAACCATGTGACTTTGTGTTTTCCCCTCAATTGCACCGTGTTGAGTGGTGGTTGCAAATTTTGCAACAACCATATCCTTGTCCAGTTCTCCCTCCTCAAATATGTGGGCCAGATGTTTGCTGATGGCGGGCACACCCACACCAAATAACTGTGCCATCGCTTTCTGCGTAGCCCATATCGTCTCATCCTTTATCACCACCTGTACCCTGCCTTCCTCATCAGGCAACTGGTATAATATAAATTGTATCTCGTTGTTCATTGCAAAAAAGTTTCTTTTCGAGTTAAACACAAAGTGTATTATAGTTAACCACTAACTCCTGAGAGTTAAGCAGTAACTTACTCTTTAGGGCTGTTGGGCTTAATGGGGTTATTGGGCGGTTGCCCATTAGTCCCATATTGCCCATTATACCCGTTTCTCTGCTGCCACTCTCTCCTGGCCCGGTACATCTCCTCTTTGATGCCGCCCCTCTCCTTGAAGTCTCGCTTCTTCCATTCTATGAGACCTCTAATAAGTACATCACACTGATGAATAAGCGTGATGGCGATGTTGGCGATGGTCTCGTCGGAACGGTCCTTGATTTTTCTCCCGATAGACAGCAGAGTCAAGATGAGCCTTGCAGAAAGCACGTGCCTGGATACAGCGGGGATCATCATACTTCCATTGCTCCAGCGTCACTCGTTCGCCTTTTAGCAATGTCTCTCTTATTGTTTTTTCGTCCATCTTCATATTTCGCTTGCAAAGTTAATCAATTTTGTGGGATTTTACACCTCATATTTATGAATCAAGTACCTGTCCCATGATTCATGATTCATATACTTTTTTCAAGTTTATTGCGATATTCATTTTTATAGGGATACAAACTACTCTGTTCGGTCACTCCGACGAAGAGAATCCTGTCTGCCATTTCACATACATATCTGTTCCTAGTCATTGCAGTCATCTTTGACTGGCGGATGGCAGTACTAACGGAGATTATCAATAGACGGTTCTGAGCCAACGGCTCTTTTAGTTCGTCAGGAATAACCTTATACATCTTTCGTGCAAGCACAATGATAATGGGCTGACTGCCTTTCAAGAGGAAATGAAGCACGTCTTGCTCCAACTTGCTACTGAAACCGCTGACCACACACTCCCCTCGATTGCGCATCTCTGTTGCCCAGTCATACACTTGCAGCACNNGTTTCCGAAGAGATGGTGCTCGATGCCAAGAAGGCAGCCTTCTTCAGTTGCAACAACTCCTGATTGCCAAGATACTCTACCGTCATAGTCCCTCAATTAGGTCTCTGCATCGTTTTCAACAATTTCCCAGTGACCACTATAACCACTGCCGACATATCTGATATGTGATAGTTTAATGATATGCCTCTTTATCGTTCTGGATGTAAAACCACTTGATTTAGCTAATTCTTCTGTTGTAATTTGAGGATTATTTCTAATCTGCTCCTCTATCCACATATCAAGTTTTTTCCCTTGGGTGACACCTTGAGTGACACCTTGAGTGACATCTTGGGTGACACCTTGAGTGCCACCTTGAGTATCATCTTGAGTATCATCTTGAGTATCATCTTGAGTGACATCCACAGTTGAAGGCACAGTCACTTCAAATGCTGTCAACTTTGACACATCGAAAACAGCCTCCTTATTGCCATTTTCAAGCAGCATATCCTGTACACGCCTTATACCTTGGTTGAACATATTGACATACTTCATCTCCTTCATGGCTTCCGCTATAAATAACCTTAGTTTTAGTTTACCAATCTGAAGTTATTTCTTTAGGAACTTACAAAACTCAACAAGGCTACGCTGAATAACACTACCAACCTGTAACTGCTCTTTATATAGAGCCACCATCGTAGGCGACATACTGCGATTCAAAGCATAGCGTACAACTTCCATGTCTGCCTCTTTGCAGAGAATGATGCCAATACTTGGATTTTCATTAGAACGGCGCTCTTCTTGGTCTAAGGCCTCTAAATAGAATTCTAATTGCCCTAAATCCTTTGGATGAAATTCGGTAGTCTTCAGTTCAATGGCAATCATACATTGCAGCAACCTGTGATAAAACAGCAAATCCACCTTAAACGTTTTGCTGCCAACCGTCACTCGGTGCTCATCGTCTATAAACAAAAAGTCCTTGCCCAACTCCAAGATAAAATCCTTCATGTGAGCAATAATCTCTTTCCTTAGTTTCGATTCCTTGTACTCCAAAGGAAGTCCCAGCATTTCAAGATACAATTTGTCCTTGAAAAGAAGCGGTGAGGTCGGATAAGTCTTAGTCATCACCTCCGATTGCGCATCCTTTCCGCCAAGCAACGAATTAATTGTGTCGGTTTTTATTGTTCGCAGAAGTTCTTTGTTCTCCAGATGTTCCTTCCCTGCATAAAGCATATAGAATAGGCGTTCCGTGTCAGATTTGCATCTGTTCAAAATTATCTGGTGATTCGTCCAGCCTGTCGCAAATAGCACGTTCGGAATTTGTGCCATTTCGAATGGCACAATTAGTTTTCCATCAATTTGTGCCGTTTCAAATGGCACGATATCACCATACTTCGTCATATCCGTTTTTTCTATCAATGCAGAGAAAGATGCGGTGGTGTAGGTATCGTACAATTGAACCATTTTATATAGTGTACGATAACTCCAGCCTCTTGCTGCCGGATATTTTGTCCGTATATAATCAGATAATTGTCTGACGACTCCATCACCCCATACAGATGTCTTTAGTTTGTGCGAGACATATCCTCCAACTTCCCACACCATTGACATTGACTCGTTGTTAACAACACGTATAACCCTCTTCCGATGAGTTGCAATGATGCTGCAAACAGTTTCAAACTCTTCCTTATATTTCATGAGGCTTGTTGCCCCTTCTGTCTGTTCTACTTTTTTCATATTTCGCCTGCAAAGTTAATCAATTATTTCGGACTTTTGCTCTGACATCATCGGGTTATACCCTAAGCCAGATATGAAGTCACGCAAATCTTGCCTGACTTGCGACAAGTCATAGCATGTAGAACTTATAAATATAGTTGCTCCTGCCATAGTCCTTAATTATTTATCATTTGCTTCAATCATATCCCACAACCCCATCACAGAATCATAAATCAGTAATAGAAAATAGACGAAGGAAAAAACGGTTACTGCATTGGAACCAATAGTTATATACTTGCTCCACTCATCTGAAACAAAAGAGCCAATAGCCCCTCTTACCACATAACACACAAAAGCGATACATATAAGGGAAATCTCTATACTAATATCGCGTCTCATGCTCTTCAATACTGTTTTTATTTCCTTCCCAGTCTTTTCTTTATAAGAAGCCAATTCTTTAAGAATTAATCCTAGTATAGTAACATAAAAAGCAAGAATCGTTATTAATATTGGAATCAAATTACTACTTATCTTCAAAATGAAGTCATCGTCATTTCCGCTGAGGTTAGAAAACCACCCCAAGCCTAATGACAATGCGGCATATCCTAAATATCGAAAAAGATTGTTAATCCACTCCATTATTTTACAGAATTAAGACATTCAATAATTTTCTCTGTCGTTTTTTGGAACAAGTCCCCTTCCTGTATATTCGCTTCAAGATCTTCGATGTATATCCTTTTGGTTGTTTTTCCTGTTTGAATAAACTTTCGAATACCTTTTGCCTTAATCGTTATAGGATGCCCACTACTAGCAGAAGCATCTACCAAACCTGAAAGTTGAGGATTATTCTCCTCTAAAGTCAATTGTTCTGAATTATCAGACTTGTATTCTAATGTTGTTTGCTTGCTATGAACAACCTTACTTTCTGAATTGATAAGTTCATTAATACTTTGATGTACCCTCGGCAGATTTGGATATGAGAAACTAAATCTCACCATAGAGACCCCTTTTGTTTGACTACCAATCAAATCCCAGAATTCCTTTTTCTCATACTCTTTCTTTATCTCAATATTCAATCCATATTCTCGCAAGCAACGCCTCAAAGAATATTCAATAATGTTCCTAACAACATCCGTACTTGAAAAAGCCGTTATATCTTCTTCTATAGCTATGCGCTGAATGTTAGTTCTGTTGTCGATAATAACATAACAGCTTGGCGAATAATGGTGTTTCTGCTTCCTGAAATCTTCTTCAAGACTCAATTGTTTGTTGTTTGCAATTTTCAAAACAATGATTCCGCCTTCTTCATAATAAATCCTAATGTTGAATTCGCCATCTTTCTTACTCTTAAATTTGAAATTCGGATTTGTGATAATAGAATGGATATACTCCAATTTCCTATCCATACGTTCTTGCATAGAGGGCAAATTCTCAAACAATTTACTCTCTAGTTTTGTGATGGGATCACATTGATAAGTGTATAAAATAAAACTAGCCATTCTTCTTAATATACAATTTTACGTTTACTTTTATGCTATATCATCTCTTATTAACTTAGCCATTAAGTGTAATATACTTACCCTTTAATTCTTTCAAATTAAGCAGCAAGTTATTTCTTGCGTATCAATTCGCGATTTATGGTGTCAGTATTAATTTGGCCAACTAAACTATCTTGCTTTGTATTATCGATTATTGTTTTTTGATAATTCACATCATGTGAAAAATCTTTTTCAATATCTTTTGTGGAGCTACTTATGATAATGACTGATGCGACAGATGCAATAGCTGAAATTAGCGAGACGATAATAGCAATTATTGCTATTGTATTTGATTTCTTCGCTATTGCATTTGATTTGTCGGCAAATAAATTGGCATCTTTTGCATATTTAGCAGAGTCCTCCGCTGCTTTAGCAGAGCGTTCTGTGGCTTTTAGGGCTTCTTCGTTAATTAATAATTCACGTTCACGTAGTTCGTTTTCACGTTTCTCCTTTTCCAAATCATTTATTAATAGCTCATAGTACTTACTGTCATACAATTTTTTTGCAACTTTCATGTTTACACGCAAACTCCCATAATTCGCATCATCAATACCAGCTTGACGACTTGCCATCTCAGAATAAATTGCCCTTGCATATTCTGGAGATATTTCAGTGCAGCCTTCTAATGTAAGATTATGCTCCCGCATTAGTTTTGATAATGCATCAATACAACATTTATAAAACAAAATCCTGTCCATAGTTATTCTTCGTTTAATTCATCACCCATACGATATTTGATGTCGTAGTTGATAATGAAGTCGAGTTCTTCTTCTGTGAAGCCATAGTGCTGAGCAAGAATCTGATCTATTTCATCCATGACTTCTTTTGACAATTGCTTCTTATATGTCACCGTATCTGTGGCTCCATTCGTTTTGCTGTTAATTACATAGTACAATGCATTTTTACGCAAGTTATTCTCCATTTTGTCACTTGCTTTTACAATCTTACCAACAATTTCGTTATCATATGTTATTTGGAATCCAAATATCATATAATCTTTGAAGTTGAACAAATCGTAATTAATAGAATAATACCACCAAAATAAGTTGCTGTTTAATGCTGCGGTAAAGTATTTTGCGATGTAATCAGACAAAAATGAAGTATGTTTATTGCTAACGGAAACGCAATCAAACTCTTTATTTAAGAACGTAACCCAATAACCGCCACCAGCTGTTCTATAAAACATTGCATTTTGAATATTATTTCCACCAATATACGTAGAAACAGTTCTATTGGTTACATACTTTGAAAAAATATTTGTTTCTAAAGGTGTTCCCAATTTAATCATGTGGTTCTGATGTGACTGGTCAGTCTTTACGTAAGATAGATTCTGAAAAAGCAATTTTCTATTATCTTCATACCACCTATAGATACCTGTTGTAAATATGTTGTTTGGAATGTCCTTTTGAGCTATAAATATAGAAAGTCGTTGAAGCACGCCAACAAATAATTGGGCGGGGCGCTGATGGAAGTTTGATATATATAGATCTGCAAATGATGACTTAAATAGGCTTTGAAGTTCTTTCATGCTGTCATTAGCGAAAGCAGAAATGGGTATAATCATTCCTGTCTTGCTTTTATTATGCATCAAGTTACTACTACGCTCTATCGTGAAGGCATAAAGATTTGACGTGGGTAAAGTCGAATACCCCATTACTTGATATATATCTATAATAGCGATTTTGGTTTCTTTATTCTTTCTTGTATAACCTACATACGGTGGATTACCGATTATAACATCGAAGCCCCCATTTCCATAAATTATCTCATAGAACTCAGCAAGCCAATGGAAGGGCTGGTGGGAAGTGAGCCAGGCATCGTAATTGATAGTGGAAGATACGGAACCATACATCTGACGGTTCAGCAGGTCATTGAGGGTAGCAAGGCGCATTTTCAGGTCGTGCTTGGCGCGTTTGAAGGCTGCCATATCCTCTGCCTGCGTCAGTTGGACGGTCTTGAACACATCGTAGGTCAGTGACACCTTCTCCATCTCCTCCGTCACCTTGTTGCGGAACTCCTCAGCCGTGAAGAAATCGGAATAGGCGACACCATCATCCATCTCCTTTTTCGTGGCATAGCCCACGAGGGTATTGCCACAGCGGATGTTGAAGTCGATGTCGGGCAGCGGGTCGAGACCTAAGTTGGGGTCGCGCTTATCGACATCCACTACTGCCACCATCTTCAGGAACAAGCGGAGTTTGGCAATCTCAGTAGCCTCGACCATGATGTCAACGCCATAGAGGTTGCGCAGGATGATGCTCTTGTAGATGAAGTACTGGATATTGGAGCGGTATTTGTTTTGTATCTCCTGCAACTGACGGGTGAAAAGGTGCTGGTTCTTCTCGTGGAACTCCTGCATACGGGAGATGCACACCTCATAAAGCGGTTCAAG
>DEJQ01000027.1:223-1992 GCA_002353575.1 Prevotellaceae bacterium UBA2744 | reverse complement strand
GCACCAGAGCCGCAAGTGGGGTCGAGGATGGTGACACGCTGCAAGGCATCGTAGAAATACTCCACAAACAGGTGGTTCTGCGTATGAGAAAGATAGTCGTAGGCAAACTGCCGGATGTCAAGATTGTAGGTGATGAAATCGTTGATGGCGGTAATCTCACTATTCTCTATCTTCGCCTTGATGCTGCGGTATCGCTGCAGTCGCTCAATGGTCTCTCGCCAAATCTCGGTAGGCAGTGCCAAGGCATCGGGTGTACGCTCGTTCCAATGACTGCGACGCTCCAAGAGATTGGGCTGCGTGGTGTCAATGCCAACGGCTATTTCCTCTGGGATGGGCTGGTCGTGGCCCTTCTTTACTGCATCAAAGATGTATCGGTCGCCGCTGTCGCGGAGGAACTGCCACAGTTCGCCATTCGTCTTGAAGAGTTTTTCGTCCTTCTGTTTCACCGCATCCATCAGATAGGGGATGATGGTGTTGCGGCCTATGTATTCCGTGATGTCCTCCTTGGTGTAGTAGGCNNACGTCGGGGTTGATGTCACGGCCTGTGGCCGTCATGCGGTCATCGAGATGCCAGTGCCACTTGTCGAAGAAATCGAAGAGACTGCGGAAAGCCTCATCGGCTATGTCAAGGCCGGCATAGTCCTGCTCTATCTGATGAACATCGAACATACCACCATTCAGATAGGGAATGCGCCCATAGACGGATTCAAATGCCTGATCGTGGTGGGGTGCGTTCAGTCCGTCGTGGAACAGGCTGACGAGGAAGCCTTTGTAGAACTTGTTGAAGAAGCGGTCTTCGCCCTCGTTCTCCTGTGTCCACTCCAACTTATGGCGCAAGTAATCGACATCGCCATCGAGGAAGCCTTTTTTCTGGATGAAGTAGCAGAACATAAGGCGGTTGAGCATGACACTGGTGTACCACTGCTTGTTCTTGTTGTCCTTATCGGCCAAATGGTCGTCAATGCCCGTTATGAACTTGGCGAAGTTGGTGTGTTCCTTCTTGAAGCCGGCATAGAAGTCCTTGGTGATTTTCTCGGAGTTGATGAGGAAAGCCGCCTGCACCTTCTCGATGATGTCAAGAATGGTGGGGGGCTCGTCGTCGAGCGAGAAGGAAAGTCCTTCCATCTTCTCAAACAGGAAACTGGCCTTATCGACTGTGTCGTATTCCACCAATACCAAATCACGCTTCTCCACTTTCTTGACGGGGGCTACCCAGAGATGGCGCATCGTGCCTGGCACCACGAAGATACAGATGTAGTTTTCGGCATTTTTGCGGAGTTTGGTATCCAGTTTCTTGCAGACGGACGAGACAGGTATCTCGTCAACCTTGCATTGCAGAATCTGGAAACCGCTACGCTCGGCTATCTGCTCTATTTGGAAGGTTCGCTCATCAATGGTATATTCGGGCAGCAATGTCGCACCCGAAGGATTGTTCCATCCCATCTCAGTGATGAACAACTCGCGGAAATTACTCTCTGACAGATATTGATTGAATACGTTTCTTCTCATCTTGTTTTAGGCTTTTAATCCCATCGAGCAAATGATGGTGGGGTCTTTATGTTTTGTTCGGTCTTCATCGATGCGGCAAAGATTGGCATTCTCATACATCTCGATGACTGTATCCACAATGTCATCGTGGGTNNGCCAGTGCGCATCATTCGCCCCAGGATAAACTTGGAGTTTTCCAACAGCGGATAGTTGTAAATCTGGTCGATGGCAAACTTCAACAACGCTTTCTTTTCCTGCGTATAGAAGAGGTTCAGGGGTTG
>DEJQ01000027.1:0-170 GCA_002353575.1 Prevotellaceae bacterium UBA2744 | reverse complement strand
TTGATGGCTTTCTCAACTAACGCCAAATGGTTGTCCTGTGGCTCCAGTCTTGGTTCGTTGAGCGAGCAGGCCATAGACTGAAGGATGCGTTTCTGCGACTGGCTGACAATCTCACCCTTGGAGTTGAACCACGTCAGCACGTCAAAATCATTATAGGTTCGGGCATAAGT
>DEJQ01000004.1 GCA_002353575.1 Prevotellaceae bacterium UBA2744 | reverse complement strand
GTTTATACCCAGATGGTTATGTTTCAGATGCAGCCCGCCATTCCGCAAGCTACCATCATGATACGCAGCGAGGAACGTCCCGATGCTTACGAGGAGATTTTTGGCATCACAGACAACACTGGTGGCGTAGCCAAAAGCATGGAATACGGCACTTACACCTACCGTGTTATGGCCGAGAACTATTATCCTTCGGAAGGTCGATTTACACTCAGCAATCAGAATGAAACCCATCGCGAAGATGTCATTCTACGCAGCAACGGTGCCGATATTACACTTTTAGTGGATGCCGATGCTGAAATATATATAAACAACAACAAGAAAGGCATACGTTCTTGGAAAGGAGTATTGAAGGCAGGACGCTATCAGATAGAGTGTCGTCAAAAGAATCATAACCCCTCATCTCAAACAATAACAGTAGTAGAAGGTGAAAATCATATTATCACATTAACACCACCCCAACCCATCACTGGCGTTTTGGCATTAACTTCCACACCTCTTGGTGCCAGCATAAAGATAGATGGCAAAGACTACGGTACTACGCCGCGTAACATAACCAACTTACTGATAGGTCAGCATAATTTGACACTTTCCCATAAAGACTATCATGAAGAAAAACGTCAAATAGAGATTACAGAACTACAGACGACAGCTCTCAATATCAACATGATAGAAAAAAAGAAAATGACAGCTAACGTTAAACTTGAAAAAGGTAACGAATCTACAGGAGAACATTTTTTATTATTTACTATCAATGACATTAAATTTAAAATGATAGCTGTAGAGGGCGGTACCTTTAGGATGGGAAGCAATAGCAATGAGAGCACTGAATATGAAAGACCGGTGCACAAGGTGACATTGAGCAGCTATTATATAGGTCAGACTGAAGTTACACAGTCTTTATGGACTGAGGTAATGGGTAGTAATCCCTCTAAACATAAAGGAAACGATGATGTTCTACCAGCAGATAATATGTCTTGGGAAGAATGTCAAGTCTTTGTTGACAAGTTAAGTCAAATGACTGGTTATAAATTCCGGCTTCCGACCGAAGCGGAATGGGAGTTTGCTGCTCGCGGCGGCAACAAAAGTAATGGCTACAAATATTCAGGAAGTGACAATTTTGAAGATGTTGCATGGACTGTGGAAAATTCCGGCAATTCTCATATAGACACTAATGGTAGTTGGTGGAATGAAGCAAAAATACAAAATTGTCGCCCTCATCCCGTTGCCAGAAAACAACCCAACGAACTTAATCTATACGACATGAGCGGAAATGTTGCTGAATTATGTCAAGATAGGGGTGCATTTGAGAAATACCCAGATGAGGATCTTACTAATCCTCAAGGTCCTTTAGAAGGGGTTAATCGCAGGTATAGAGGTGGTAGTTGGGAAGATAGCGCGTTTAATAGTCGTACAACGTGGCGTGGCTGTAATGGAGAATCATCCAGGGCTGGTTTCATCGGTTTCCGCCTTGCACTGTCAGAATAAAAACATGACAGGCAAGTAAAATGTCAAACAGGAAATAAAATCTTGTAACTATGAAGACAAAAATAGAAACAGAAAATATAAATATAGAGAATTTGGGAGCGGAAATTCAGGACTTAGTTTGTGATGCTGTTTCAGACGAAGAAAAACTAAAGTTGCTAATAACACGTGAAGTCCTTAAATGGGAAGAATGGGAAGAAAGTGAAATTGTTATTAAACAGCCACCATCTATCATAACACCAAGCTTGGGTATATTACCCTCCAAAACAAAGACAAAAGACAACAATAATCAGGTAAATAGTCATAGCAGGAGTGCACTTTTCTCAGACCTACATCGCCCTACCCAAGCCCATAGAGCACCTTAGGGCTTGGGTAGGAGTACATTTCTCTGACTTTATTATATCATTCCAACAAGATGACTGTAGCCGTTTTATTATCCATTCCCGGCATAGTTCTGCCTAAAGGAGCATTAATATACGTTCCATCAGCAACTATATATTTATGATTGTTCAGCATAATATAGTCACCCTTCACGTCACCCTGTGTAAACTCTATCGCTGAAGCTAAATGACCAGGATAATAAATCAGAATACATTTAAGTCCGAGCAAGTCCCTGACTAGTCGAGTAAGGAGGATAGAACGGTCTTCGCAATCACAGTATGGATAATAAAGACTTTCTTCAGCAAAAAAAGCTCTATCATGTCCCCATACTTTATCATCATATTCATAGATGAAACCAGTCTGTACCAGATTCAGCAGCCTTTCCACAGCGTCCTTTTGAGAGCATCCGTCGAGCAGCTTCTTCAGCTCTGGATATGCCTGTGCCTTAACGTCACCGTCCATTGGGGTATTAGCATACATCGCCCATTTTGTAATGAAGTTTTCATTGAGCATAGAAGCCGGATAAGTATTATAAAAGTCAATCAGGTTCTTATTAACTGCTACTGAGAACTTTACATTTGGAAAAGCAGAAGAGGAGATCGAACGTAAGTTGCCCTTGTTCATTGCAAACCGTTGAACTTTCGGTACTAAGAGTGAAAGGCTCTTCTCCTTCGGAAATGAAGCCATGCTTATATAAAGTCTGTTTGGCAAGTCATACACTCCGAAATACTTTTTACCGTCGATAGTGTATGACAGTTTATCATATATATAATGCTCTGAAGCAAAAAGCACATATAATTTATTACCGTCATGTGCGAGCCTCATCCTATACCCGGACTGCATATACAGATATGCAAAATTGATGGCTGCATCGTTATTGTTTCCACCTGCGATTTTCTCAGTGATTGTTTTAAGAAACTGCAGATATGCCCAATCGGACAACTGCATCTTAGTTCGGATTTCAAGACAATCAAAGAGCAAATTGTCATATACCTCGGGTGTAAACTGCCTGAAAGCATCTGCCACTTGTTCTTCCTCGACTCCCTGCAATCGTACCCTTCGACTGGAATCAAATCTCACCCGCCCTGTTGTCCCGAACAAATTAAAATCTATATACCTCGGTTCCTCTATAGGGACTTC
Source organism: Prevotellaceae bacterium UBA2744 (assembly GCA_002353575.1). GTDB lineage: Bacteria > Bacteroidota > Bacteroidia > Bacteroidales > Bacteroidaceae > Minthosoma. Next base: position 6,004 of record DEJQ01000004.1, on the reverse strand, counting down.
CTCTATAGGAGCTACAGGCTTTGGCTGCGGAGGTACAGGTACAGGTTTAACCACATCGTCGATTACGACAGGCTTATCTTCAATAGGCTTGTCCTTATCTTCTTTTGGAATAACTACCGGCGGTAATTCATCTTCCTTCGGCATTGGAACTGGAGGGGTGTTTTCAAACTCCTTCCATGGGTTCTGTACAAAGGAAATGAAATCATCCATACACTTTTTCCTGAATTCATTAAAATCCCTACGGGTTTCCTTTCTGAACTCGTCAAGTGCTTTATGTGCCCTTCTTCGGTTTCCAATTTGGGCATAGCCTTCAGCTGTAAAGAAGACTATGCCCAATATAATCAGAATTCTTTTCATTAGAACTTAGTGCTAAGAATATCGTCAACTATATCATTAAGCTCGTCGCCCTCTTCTTCCAGCTCCTTCTGCAAGTTTCTCTTCAGTCGGGCTGCCAACTCTTTCTTATCGAACGCCAGACGAACCTGCACCTCAAAGTTTCCGTTTGTCAGTCTTCTATAGATTTTCACACATGGAATAGAATTGGTTAACGACTGATCTACGATTGCCTTTGTACGTTGATTGAATTTGTCAACAGTTGTAGCTGATATAGCTGAAGATTGAGCATTGTCTAACTTCGACTGCATTGCAGAAACGATTTCAGTCTGAAGTAGTGCAGCAAGTTCTACCTGTGCACTGGAACGTGCAGCTGCATATCCGGCATTGAATGATCCTGCAGTCTGAATAGCAGTCTGCTGGATGAATCGCTTTGTCGGGGCTCCATTTTCATCAGCCATCAGTTCTTCGCCATACAACTGGCTGGTTGTTAACTGCTGTTCGATAGTACGCTCGCCTGCAGGCACTGTCCATCCTTCTTTCTTCAATTCTTTTGCCTGACGCTTTGCCTCCTTGGTCGGTTTCTCTTTCAATAACTTTCTGTTGATATCATTCAATTCTTTCTGTTGTTTAGCCAATTCAATTGCAGACTGTGCACTTACTGTTGCTGTCATCATGGCTACTGCCACCATCAAAAAAATTTTTTTCATAATACAAAAAGATTTAAAAGTTAATATTAAGGTTAACTATAATGCATTATAGCAGATAAAACATATCTACTCACTGTAAAAGTCACCTGCATTATATAGTTTTTCCATCGACACTTCATTAGGTTGCCAGGTTCTGATTTTTATCTGTGGATTATTCTGATCTGTTATATCAACCAATAGAAACAAATAGCCTTTGTCTGCATATCGCGACGAGTTATACTCCTGACCAATCTGTATTGCGAATATCTTCTTATCCTTGTATTTTTCGAGCCACTGCACCTCATTATTCGTAAAACGGATATTTATAAACTCATTGCGTGCGAAACTCTGCTTCAGGTTTTCCAGATACTGGTCTTTTGTATATCTGTTATATTTAATCAAATTCTGTCCTTGCAGGGTTATATCCCGTTCCCCCTGCTGCGAGTTCTGTCGTTTCACCACGTTGCCTACTATTATCACAGCGTCATCGGCAAAGATGTCACGGATGTAGTCCAATCTCTTCAGGCAGTAGGCTGTCTTATAGTTTTCCATAAACTCCATGAGCATTTCGCGGGTTTCATCGCTCCACCCCGGAGCATATCTGCACAGAATGTCGTTCTCCGCCACCTGTCCGAGTCCGAAGGCAACGTTGTCAATTCGCTTATCGGCATTGAAAGTAAAGGCTACATCTTCCACATAAGTCTTCTTCGTGCCGGCACGGAACGAAAAAGTCATCTGTAAGCCACGTGCCACCACCGTTCCGTTCATACCCTTGAAGAACGATATGTTCGGAGTACCTGTTATGCGTCCCGTACCGTATGAGATCAGTTTATTATACATATCCAGTCCGTCGAGTGTAAAGCACCTGTTGGCATTAGAGTAGTTTCTTGTCCGTATGGCCTCGATTACTGTATTCAGCACTTGTGCATATTCTTCATTGCTTTCCACGATCTGCGATTTGGCAGGTTTTAGATTCACACCAGCCTTGTCAGCAATAGCACTGATTGCAGCAGGCTTCTCCCTATCCTTTTTCGCAGCGACTTTTCCATTTCCACCTCTGCCATTTACTGCCATTTCCGATTTAGGGAACACCTTTCTCGAAATGACATCAAGCACACTCTGCATTTCATTGTCGCCGCGAGCCTGACCTTTATATTCATATTCAAGACTGATATGATAAGTATCCGTTTCATACCCGGGCACCATTTCCATCATCCCCCTGCCGTCCTTAGCTCTTCCCTGACACATAGTACGCCCGTCGGAATAGTTAAACTCCAGACTCGAAATAGGCTGACCACTATAGGTGAACAACAAATCTACAAAGTCACCGTCTCTCTTTTCAAAATCCACCCTCACATCGCTCATTATCTCATTAATCTTTATGGGCAGCCAGTTCACCAGTATTCTGCCTTTGTCGTCCTTCACGTCGTTTGGTCGCTGCACGGAACGTATCAGTGAATATGCCCAGTAATAATATTGCAGTGCCATATCTATTTTCCCTTTCTGCAGGGCTTCGCTTGCAATCCACACCATATCCTTTGCTTTTGCGATTCGGCTCTCATATATCCGTGCCAGTTCCGACCTCTTCATATATCGCCGTACCGTCACGTCGGGTTCCTTGCCGATTACCCATTTCTCCACATTGGTCAAAGTAGATTGCGAATAGGTACGCACACAATTCAGCACCTTCGACTTGTGGTCAACATTCCCGTTGGTATTGGTATCATCCTCTATACCTATAAATTCGCTCGACACATTAGTGGCTATCATACTCACGAGGTCTGCCATCGCCATCTCCGATGCTTCTGCCTCAGTAGCTCCATGCCCCACTCCATAGTAATATTCGCCCGACGTGCGAATATAATCCCAATTCTGCGCTATAATTCCATTAACAATTAATAGAAATGCTGCTAAAATTACACTTTTCTTCATGAAATTCTCTATTTCTTTGCGACTTGCTTGTGTCGGGCTCCGCACCGACACCGCCAGTCGCAGTTTCATTTTCTATTTTTCTTTCTCTTCGTGCTTTCTTTTTTGGGGAAAGAACTACTGGAGAGCAAGACGGAAGCCAATGTGGCAGTTCCGGTCCGACGGCGCGTTATAGCCACGGACAGATACCGCTGAATGGACAGCTGCGCTGCCCCAGCCGCCACCACGACCCACGCGGTAGGAGCCAGAAGAGGCACCTGTGGGATTAGTCTGAGCGGATGAAGAGTAGCTTCCGTACCAGTCCTGACACCATTCCCGTACGTTGCCGCTCATATCGTATATGCCAAGCTCGTTTGCCTGTTTTGTAGCCACTTCGTGAGTATTGCCGCCGCTGTTACCTATGTACCATGCCACTTCATCTATCGTATTGCTTCCGCTATACTTATATCCTCTGCTCCTCTTACCGCCCCGGGCTGCATATTCCCATTCCGCCTCGGTAGGCAGGCGGAATCTTTTACCCGTAAGCTGGTTGAGTTTCGTGATGAATTCATGACAGTCGTTCCAGCTCACTATCTCTACCGGCAGCCTGTCGCCCTTCCATCTTGAGGGATTGCTGCCCATCACTGCAGTCCAAATCGCCTGAGTCACCTCCGTCTCTCCAATGTAGTAGTCGGACAAAGTGACGCTGTGAACGGGCTTCTCGCCACTGCCACCATCATTAGAGCCCATCTGGAATGTACCGCCTTCTACAAGTTTCATCTTGAAGGTCACACTGCCTACGGAGAACGACTGCTCATCCTTCATGACCGGAACATTGCTCAGAGTCAGGTTCACCTCCGTTGTCTGCCCCTCCTTCACATCCACCGTTCTCTGCTCGTCGTTGTAGCCCTGACGGCTGAGCGTTAAAGTGTGCTGGCCGATGACGAGGTTAGGTATCAGTCGCGGAGAAGTTCCATAGTCCCTTCCGTCTATCTTTATGCTTGCGCCCAGAGGTGTAGAGAGTACAGAAAGCGTGCCGGTAATAGGAGTTGGAGTTGCGAGATTGAATGTCTCAGGTTTGTTTTCCTCAACAGTTATGTTTTGGCGGCTTGCCGTATGGTTCTGCTGACGACACTCCACCTGATAGTTTCCTGCATTCAGCGGACCGGTCCACGTGCGGCGGCCTTTGAGTTCCCTGTTTACGTATATATCAGCATCGGAGTCCACAGTAAGGGTAATAAGGGAGAAGCGCGGACGCAGCGTCACCTCCTCTACGTGTGTCTGCATCTGGTCGTTCAGGGTAAAGCGTCCTTCACTCGTATAGTAGTTTTCCGACACCACCCTGTAGGTGTATGTTCCGTACGGAAGATTCTTTGCCACTGCACCCGATGCATCTGTCGTACCCAACATTTCTTCCGTTGCATCATGTGCAGAGCCTTTTATCATTACCACTGCATTACCGCTACCGGTAGGTTTCACACTGAACATAACCATCTGTGTGTAAAGTACCGGCCCCTGGGAACTCAGCACCATCCTGTAGGTTCGCCCAGCCTCGACAGTTGTATGCAGGTCGTAATTGCGCACGGGGTGATAACCGCTGCGGCTTATAGTCACCATCTTGGCATTCTTCTGCACATAGAGCCATAGCTGGTCGTCATGGTTCTCCACTATGCAGTTCATATTCCCGAAATTGAAATTGTATTCCGCCAGATTCTCGTCCGGATTGTCGCTCGTAACCTTTATGATTGCATAGAGCGAGCCACTGCCGTCTATTCTCTTATAGCGTTCATCCTTCGCTGTGGTGTCGAACGCATCGCTACTGAATTCCGACACAGAGAATTTCAGTTTCTCCTGTGCCGCCATACACGGTGCTCCTGCAAGAAGCAGAAGTAGCATCATGAGTCTGTAGATTTCTATTTTCATATTGTCTTGTTTTCTTGTTTAAGCATTTGGGGAAGAAAAGTAACCCTATATTTATTTTTTGCGACTTGCTTGTGTCGGGCTCTGCACCAACACCGCCAATCGCATTATCATTGCAAACGGAATGTAATAGGCAATGTAAAACTTACGCGTACAGCCTGACCGCGATTCTTACCCGGAATCCACTTAGGCATTGACGACACTAAACGAATGGCCTCCTTGTCGAGTGCGGGATCGACAGAGCGGAGCACTTTGGGTTCTACGATTGAACCATCCTTGTTTACAACAAACTGTACGAGCACACGTCCCATTATTCCATTTTCTTCTGCCGTAGCAGGGTATTTCAGGTTACTGCTGAGCCAATCCATCAAGGCACTGTTACCTCCAGGGAACATCGGATTTTGTTCTACAATCTCAAAGACCTTATCATTTTCAGATACTTTTGTATTTGCATGAGAAGGCTGAGGTACATTTACTATCTCATTCTTCTTCATTTCAACATTAACGCTATTAGCCTGAGCATCTTTTACATTAATATTGACTCTCTCGTCTTTATATCCCTGACGGCTGAGCGTTAAAGTGTGCTGGCCGATGAGGATGCCAGTAATATTTCTTGGAGTTTTGCCATAATCCTTACCATCAATTTTTATATCGGCACCAAGAGGACGGGAGGAAACAGAGACTGTACCTACGATAGGTATCGGTGATATGAGAGAAAAACTCTGACTATTACCCTCCGCCACAGTTATTGTTTGTGAAGATGACTTATGGTTCTGCTGGCGGCATTCCACCTGATATGTTCCAGCCTTAAGAAGCCCCGTCCAAGAACGTACTCCCTTTCGGCTATTGTTTACATATATCTCAGCATCAGAATTTACAGAAAGTGTAACACTCGCCCCATTCAGGCGAAGGGAAACCTCTTCCAAATGTGTCCGTGCCTCATCATTTAATGTAAAACGACCTTCTGAAGGATGATAGTTTTCTGCCACGACCTCATATGTATAAGTTCCAAATTCAAGATTTTTTGCAACTCCACCCGTTTCGTCTATAATACCAAACATCTCTTTTTGGCTTCCGCTGACATCTTTGCGTATCATCACCACAGCTTTGGAGTTAGCTGGTTTTACATTGAACATAACCATCTGGGTATAAAC
>DEJQ01000029.1 GCA_002353575.1 Prevotellaceae bacterium UBA2744 | reverse complement strand
GCTGATGTAAGGTGCTTATAATGTTTATTGGTTATTGGTTATTGGTTATTGACCTTGGCTATTGAAAAGTTAAGAAATAAAATTGCACACTATGATATTTTTCTGTTCTCAGATTTTAGTCTTCGTGCTGTCTGTTGTTTCCTCTGCTCCCGCCACAATGGCTACAAGTGAGAGTAGGGCAGTTAGGATGGTTTTCTTGATCATAATTTTTATCAGCAGTTTTTGCTTTTAGGAGTTAAAGAAGTTAGAGAAGTTAAGACGATACTGATCTAGTTTTTTATCAAGAATTAGAGAATTAGAGAATTATATTTTTCACTTTTAATTTTTAATTTTTAATTTTTCAATTATTAATTGTATTTTTGCATCGATTTTTTACCTAAAAACTTAAAAACACTATGAAAACAAGAAATTTTTTATCAGTGATGATAACGCTGCTCATGGCAGCTGTTATGAGTATTTCATTTACTGCCTGCGGCAGTGACGACGACAACAAGCCAGCACCAACCGACCGCAACATTGTTGTGAAGGTTAATAACGTAGAGCTCGCTTTTATTTATGTTCCTGGTGGTACATATGATTACACAATCAGCCGTAAAGATGCTGAACGTAAGGCTGTTGATGTAAACTTGTCAGGTACTATGAACGACTTCTACATGAGCCAGACAGAAGTTACCAATCAGTTATGGAAAGCTGTAATGGGAAATCTTCCACAGAAGTCAGTACAGATTGGCGATAAATACCCTGTAATCTATAACAGCTATATCGGCATCAGCAACGCCGATGGTTTCATTGAAAAACTGAACCAACTGGTTAAGGACCAACTGCCAGCAGGCATGAAGATTGCTCTGCCAACAGAAGCAGAATGGCACTATGCAGCTAAGGGGGGACCAAAGTCCTTGGGCTATAAATATGCCGGTTCGAATTCGATAGACGAAGTAGCATGGTATCTTGACAACTCTAATGCATCAACACAGACAGTTGCTCAGAAGAAACCAAACGAACTTGGTATTTATGATATGTCGGGCAACGTATGGGAATTTACATCAACTCTTGTTGACGGAAAAGTTGTCGACTGTGGTGGTGGTTACACCAGCGAAAAAGATTGGTGTGAGTTAAATCTCAGCTTCCCGGACAATATCGATGAAGATTTCGAAAACGTAGGTATCCGTCTTGTGATAAAATAAATAAAGGACAGAAAATCGTGTTGCAATTGCAACACGATTTTTTTATCTTTATCTTCTCTTTGGTACCAGAAGGATGCTGAGTTCGTAGAGTAGGTACATGGGAAGTGAGACGATGCTGAGGGTGAAGGCATCGGTGGTCGGGGTGATTATAGCTGCTACGATCAGCACTACTACAAAGGCATGACGGCGTACCCGGCGCATGACTTGCCGGCTGAGGATGCCCAGACGACCGAGGAACCATGAGATGACTGGCATCTGGAACGTGATTCCCATTGCAAGGCAGAGGAAACAGAGGGTGTCGATGTAGCTCTGAAGGGAAATTAGGTTTTCTACCTGAACATCTACCTGATAGGTGGCAAGAAACTGATAGGTGAGGGGAAAGAGGATGAAGTAGCTGAAGCATACTCCAAGCAAGAACATGAGGTATGAGATGCAGACAAGTGGGGTGCTATAGCGCCGTTCGTTTGCCCGTAAGGCTGGAAGCACAAATCGGTACACCTGCCAGATGATGTAGGGCGCCACGAGGAGTATTCCCACATAGGCGCTGACCATCATGTGGATAATGAACTGTCGGGTAAGTTCAGTGTTGATAAGCCGTATATGTGCCGAGGGTGTGAAGAGGTCGGGCAGCAACGGACTCTGGCGGGCAGAGAGGACGAAAGAAAAGACTGCATCCTTGAAACAGAAGACGATACAGGCTGACAGTGCTACTGCTATGACACAACGCAGTAGCACCATTCGCAGTTCGTCGAGGTGTTCCCAAAAGGTCAGGTCTGTTTTCAATTCTCAGGTTTTTCTGTGTTGTCGCTTTTGGTATCTTCGTCGGTAGTCACTTCTTTCATGCCATCCTTAAAGGCACGGACTCCCTTACCGGCTCCGCGCATAAGTTCCGGAATTTTCTTTCCACCGAAGAGGAGAAGTACGATGATGAGGATGAGGAGTATCTCCTGATATCCAAGTCCGAAAAATAGTGGTATCATATTGAGTTTAGAGTTTAGAGTTAAGTGGTTAGAGTTTGTTTTGTTTCAGTTTTTCTACGAAATCATCGATGCGTCGCATCTGCTCGGGTATCTGTATGCTCTGTGGACAGTGGATGACGCACTGGCGGCAACTGATGCAGTGGTCTGCCTGGCGTTCGCGTGGCACAGCTCGGTCGTAACCGATGAGGAAACGGCGGCGGGCAGCCTGGTAGTTGTCTGCCTGCATGGATTCGGGCATATCTCCTTGGTTGACACATCTGTTATAATGTGCAAAGATGGCAGGTATGTTGATACCATAGGGACAGGGCATGCAGTATTTGCAGTCGGTGCAGGGAATGGTAGGATAGGACACGAAAAGGTTGGCGATTTCGCCTTCGAGCCATTCCTGCTCTTCTTGGGTAAGCGGCTGCAGTGGACTGTAACTGCGGATATTGTCCTGCAGGTGTTCCATGTAGGTCATACCACTGAGTACAGTGAGAATGCGCGGTTTGGTACCCGCATAGCGGAATGCCCATGAAGCTACACTGTCTTCTGGTCGGCGCTGCTTGAGGGCTGCTACGACATGGTCGGGCATCTTGGCAAGGCGACCTCCAAGCAGGGGTTCCATGATGACGGCAGGTATGCCGCGCTTGTCGAGCTCGCCATAGAGATACTCGGCATTGGTATTGCTTGGGTTTACCTGCTTTGCCAGATGCCAATCGACATAATTGAGCTGTATCTGCACGAAGTCCCACTTATATTCATCGTGACGGGAGAGCAAGTAGTCGAATACTTCGATGTCGCCATGATAGGAGAAACCAAGGTTGCGAATTACGCCTTTCTCGCGTTGTTCGAGCAGATAGTCGAGTATGCCGTTATCTACGAATCTGCCGCGATAAGTATCCATGCCTCCGCCACCGATGCCATGAAGCAGCAGGTAGTCGATATAGTTGGTGCGAAGACTACGAAGTGACTTTTGGAATATCTTTATGCTTTCGGCACGACTCCACTGAGTGGGAGAGAAGTTGCTCATCTTTGTGGCTATGAAATACTTGGAACGGTCATACCCCGAGGCTTCAAGGGCAATTCCTGTAGATTGCTCGGAGAGACCGCGACAGTAAGCCGGACTAGTGTCGAAATAGTTAACACCGTGGTCGAGAGCATACTTGACCAGTCGGTTCACCTGCTCCTGGTCGATTTCCTCGGCAGAGGCATCGGACGACCCCGCTACGGGCATAATGGGCTTGTGGGGTAGTCGCATCATGCCGTATCCCAGTATGCTGACCTTATCGCCCGTAGATGGTGTGGTGCGATAGGTCATTTTATCAGTTGGCACTTCGCCAGTGTGATGGCCCAGAGGGTCGATATCTGCTGGCAGTATGTTGTGTTTTCCGCCACAGGCAGCAAGTGCAGAAGCTGCTGCGGATAATTTTAAAAATTCTCTGCGATCCATAGTAATGATTATTGGTCTATGATCTTTGGTTTGCGATACAGTAACTTGAATTTTTCACTATTCACTTTTTTACTCCTACACTTCCCTATGTACTTCATTGCCTTCAACGTAGATGGCACTAAAGGGACGCGATGGACAATGGTATTCGCATGATCCGCATCCAATGCATTTCTCGGTGTTGACTACGGGTATCATAAGGGTAGTCTTAGGGTCGGCTGCATTTCCGTATTCATCTATCCAGTGAGCAGAGTCGGCATCGAAGGTGTAGCCCTTGTCTTTTGGCACCATCTGAATGGCTCCGGCAGGACAGTGTACGGCACAGTTATCGCAGGTGACTCCGTCAGTTAGTGGTATGCAGTTTTTCGAAATCCATACGGCACGGCCAATCTGAATTGCAGTCTTATCTTCGATGGTAATAGGTCGGATGGCATCGGTAGGACACACATCGGCACAGACGGTACACTCAGGACGACAATAGCCCTTGGTATATTGCATCTCAGGTTGCATGAAGGAATCGAACGACTGTAATGGGGAAAGAATGCCGTTAGGGCACTGGGCTATGCAGAGCTGACAGGCTGTGCAGTGCTGCTGCAGGTTTCGGGCAGAAAGTGAGCCAGGAGGTGTAAGAGGTGTATTTCTAATAGGTATTTCTTTGTCCTCGATTATTGCCAATCCGCCGTCGGTAGTCTTTTCGTCTGCTTTCAGGGCTGCAGCCGTGAGCATTGATGCTGAGACGGTCAGGAAACTGCGACGAGAGAGGGTTGAGTTGGATGGTGTTTGATGGCTGATGGCTGATGTAGGATGGGAGTATCGAATGGCAGACTTGGGACAGAGCTGCTGACAGTTACCGCAAACCACGCAGCGGGAATGGTCGATGTGAACGGGCATACCCTTGGAAACCTTAATGCAGGATGCCTTGCAGTTGCGTTCACAGAGTCCGCATTTGATGCATTTGTCTTCATCTACATTGATTTGCAGCCACGAATAGCGTGACAGAAATCCGAGGATGGTTCCAACAGGACAGATGGTGTTGCAGTAAGTACGCCCGCCCAACAGGGAAAGAACCAGCAGGATGAGAGCGGAGGCAGCTGCAATCCATAGAAGTACAGCTGGTAGTTGTTGCGGTTCAATGGTGTAGAACAGGTAGTTGTCGTTTGCCTCGGACCACGATGCAAGTATGTTATTGAGCATGATGTAGAGTGGACGTAGCAGGGCTATGACCATTCTTCCATAGGCACTATATGGTGCAATCAGAACCGTTATGGCATTGAAACCTGCTATAGTCATAATGATGAATAGTACCAATATACATATGCACAACCACTGCTTAGGTTCGCTGTAGTGGAAACGATTGGAGAGGGCTGTCTTGCGCTTCTGACGGAATACTTTCCATCCTGCGACCCAGGAGAATAAATCCTGCAATATGCCTGTAGGACAGATTACGGAGCAGTAGATGCGCCCCAGTAGCAGTGTGGCAATCAGCAATAGCGGTAGGATTACATGGTCGTGGCGCATGACGCTGGGCATGAACTGCAGATGGCTCATCCAAGAGAACCAGGTACGGAATATGCCAGAGATATCCAGGAAGAGCATTGTGATGCCCACCCAAAAGAATAGGGCAAGGATGCGACGTACGAGTTTTAGCATTAGTCCGAAGTTAGAGGTTATTGGTTAGAGGTTTGCGATTTGCGATTATAGGTTTTGAAACTTATGATTAGAAGTTTATGTTTGTTCCAGCCATGAAAGTGGCGCGTGGCATTGGATAGCCGCGATTGATTTCATAGCGTTGGGCAAGGAGATTTTCACCGCGGAGCCAGAGTTTTGCGTGGCGAGTGAGCTGATAACCTACTGTGGCGTTGAGCAGAAGGAAATTTTCCTTGCTTTCGTTTGTACCCACTTCTGTATAGAGTCCGTTGATATACTGCAGACCCACGATGGCACTCAGTTTCCTATAGTTGCAGTTGGCTGCCAGATACCCTTTGTATTCTGGTGCTGCAACTACCTTATTCTTCATGTGTAGGAAACTATGATTCGTATTGAGTGAGAATACTTGACTGATGCGCCAGGCGAATTCAAGTTCCATGCCGCAGTTCTGTATTTCTCCTGTGTTCACATTCTTGCGGTTGATGGTCTGAATCATATTGTCGCCTTTGATGAAGAAGAAGTTAGCTCCGTAGCTGATTCGGCTGAATCGGTGACGCCATGATAGTTCATAGTTCATAAGTCGTTCTGGTTTCAGCTCTTCATTTGAAGGTGGATAGAGGTATAGCTCGCGCATGGTAGGATTACGGAAGCCCTTGCTTACCATTGCTTTGATTTCGCCACTGGACAATGGACGGAATACAACTCCTACCTGCGGGATGAGTTCGGTGCCTGTGACACTGTGGTGGTCTATACGTAGTCCTGCATCTGCTGTGAACCACTCGGTTATGTCCTGACGGAAGTCTGCATAACCGGCAAATTCATTCCGATGCGACTTGCCGCTCTGCTTATTGGTTGTAGCCACTTCGTTGCCAGTCAGCTTCGATATGTACCAGGCATTGCCATAGATATGCTGCCAGTCGAATCCTACAGTGAGACGGTTGCCCTGGAATAGTTGTGCACTTTGGTAGAGGGAAACACCTGCGAGGTTATCTTTCGAGCGGAAAAAGCGTTCGGTAGGCTTGGATGGGTCGGTGGTTCCATCGTCAATTTTATGACTGCCGAAGTTGGAGTAAACACTCAATCCACCGCTTGTACGTTCGTAGTTGTTTTCGAGTGCTGCCGAAGCCATTCCGCGGGTAATCCACTGGTCGCCATTGTACAGAGGACTATCTTCAGTGCCAGGATGAGAGGCATTGAAATGGGTTATGTCGGCATTGGCATAGAGGAGCCAGTGGGCAGAAAGGTCGTAGGCTATCTTGGCATAGACACTGCTTTGGTCGAATCCCATGCGCGGACGATGATTGTCGGTACGACCATACTGTGCAGCGATGGTTGAGGAAAAACGGCCATTACGGTATTGGTTAGACGCTTCAGCCTGGATAGTTCCCCAACTGCCGGCACCCAAGTTGAAATGGGTGTGGCTGCCATCGTCCTTCATCTGTCGTGTAACGATATTGATGACTCCTCCCATGGCATTGCTTCCGTAGAGTACTGAGGCTGGTCCTCGAAGTACCTCAACCCGTTCTGCTATCATCGTCTGATAACTGTCTGAGATGGGATGGGAATAGATACCCTGATACTGCGGATGGCCATCAATTAGAACAAGCATCTGACCGCTGCCACCTGTGATGCCACGCAGGTTGATACCTCCGCTGCCACCACCTGAAACACCATATCCCATCATGCCTCTGCTGGTAATCATCATGCCGGGTACCTGTTCCATCAATGTAGGCAGGATGTTGGGCTTCTGCTGTTCGGTGAGTATATTGCGGTCTATAACCGTAACTGTGAATGGCAGATGGCGAACATCGATTTCGTTGCGGGTACCAGTCACTACGACTTCGCGCAATTGCAGGCTATCCTGCTGGGCAGAAACCAACAGGGGCAGCGAAAGGAATGAAGCGATGAGTAGGCATTTCATACAGTTTCAATAGTTATTTAAATTTATCGTTATTTATCGAGGTTGATCAGCTTGTATTTCTTGCTACCAAGCTTTATCTTCTCAGCATAGTCTGTGATGTAAGTGCCGTGTTGACGGTTGATGCGGGCGATGAGCGGTTTTTCGTTGTCTCCATCAGATGCCTTGTGGTTGAATACCATATCGAGACATGCTTGGTCAACGGCTACCGGGTCGAGCGAGGCCATGATACCCATATCCTTGAGTTCAGGTTTTGCAGGATGGCCGTCGCAGTCGCAATCTACCGACATATTGTTCATTACGTTGATGTATAGGATGTTTTCACCTCCGTCGAAATATTCGTGTACAGCCTGAGCCGCAGCTGCCATAGATTCCAGGAAAGCGTCCTGTGGCTGAGTGTACTTCCAGCATTCCTTTGAATCGGCCGTGACACCATGAGAGTGGATGTATGCCTTGCCGGCAGTAGATGCTACTCCGATGCTGGCATTCTTCAGCACACCGCCGAAACCGCCCATTGCATGTCCTTTGAAGTGTGCAAGGTTAATCATGAAATCATAATTTGCAAGGTGTTCGCCTACGATGTCGTACTTAATGTGTTTCTGGTCCTTTACAGGAATGCGAATCTCGCCGAATTCGTCCATGATGTCAACTGCGAAGATAGAATCGAATCCATGTTCGTGTATAGTCTCCCAATGTTTCTTTGGATCTTGACGCGAACCACCATATGCAGTACAGCACTCTACGATTGTACCGTTAACCTCTTCTACCAACTTACGAATGAGGGTAGGGCGCAGATAGTGCTGGTTGCCACCTTCGCCGGTGGAAATCTTAACGGCTACTCTGCCTTCAGCTTCACGGTCAAGTGCCTTGTAGATTTTTACGAGCGATTCGGGTGTGATGTCTTTTGTGAAATAGACTTTCGATTGTGCCATAGCAGCAACAGAAACCATTACGCCGATGACGAGTGTGAGGATTTTTTTCATAATAGTTAATTATATAGTTTTGTTGTTTTGATATTTATAGAAGTATGTATTTGGGAAATGCAGATTATTTGTTTGTCAAGTGTTTTATCGTAGTCGGAAGTCCGTCGGCTTCAACCTTCACGAGTATTTCGCCCGGATGTCTGCTGCTTTTGATGATAGCGAGAGCACGCCCATTATAGAGTCGTGGCGATGGAGAACGGAAACTGGACATATCGTTAGGCGAGGCATTGCCGGAGGCGAGGAGAGTTCCTGCACCCTCGACTGAGATACGAATGCGCCTGTCGCTGTCGCAAGTGAGTACACGACCTGCGGCATCGGTCAGTTCTATAGTGACATAAGCCAAGTCTGTACCAGTAGCCTGCAGTTGTTCTTTGTCGCTCGTTAGGCGTAGGTCAGAGGGTTTGCCTGCTGTTTCAAGAACGAAGGTTTCACCGCTTATTTCCTTTCCGTTAGAATCGAGGTTCACTGCCCGGAGTGTACCCCTGTGGAAAGGCACGATGAATCCAGCATGGTAAGTGCTGGATGTGGGTTGTTCGCCTATGATACTGTCGTTAAGGTAGAGTCGCACCTTCGGAGCACATGAATATACATTGGCTCGAAGAAGAGTGCCGGCAGGCAGTTCGGGATAGGTCCAGCTCTGTTGTTCCAGTTGCCAGCCCCACCATGAGATACTCTCGTGTTGCCCTTCTGGAACCAGACGGGCTGTTGCCATAGTGATAGGGCTGCGATGCCAAACCACATCGCGATAATAGCTTTGGGGTTTCTTCTGTCCGATAAGGTCTATGTCACCACACCAACCATTGTACCAAGGCCAAGGCTGAAACATAGATTGGTTGCCCTCTGCGCGGAATGAAGCACTGCCGATGCCGGCTTCGCCCAGATAGTCCATAGCTGTCCATACGAAGTCACCGATTACATAAGGCAGACGCTCTACTAAATCCCAGTTTTGTGAAGCATGTTTCGGATAGCTCTCTGCTCCGAACATAACCCGGTTGGGGTGTGTGCCGTGATCGTGTTCATATTTATCGTAGAGATAGTTATACCCACCCACATCGAGCGAGAGAAATGCCTTTTCGTCCTGTATATCCCAACCATGTCCGGCACTGTTCCATTCGTCTCCTTCGTCCCAACTGCAGATGGCAGCTGTTATCGGACGGGTCGTGTCGAGCTGAAGGATTGTTTTGCGCAGACGTTCTGCTATACCTATACCTGCAGGTTCTATTCGTCCTGGAATCTCATTGCCGATCGACCACATGATGACAGATGGGTGATTCCGGTCGCGACGAATCATTGTCTGCAGGTCCGGAATACTGTGCTCGCGGAAGAAACGATGATAGTCTTCTGTGTTTTTCTTTCTGTGCCACTGGTCGAACGACTCATCGATGACAAGTATGCCGAGTGAGTCGCATAGGTTCAGGAGATTTTCACTGGGCAGGTTGTGACTGCACCGGATTGCATTATATCCCTGTGCCTGCAGCAGTTTGAGTTTGCGCAGTTCGGCAGCATCGTAGGCGGCAGCCCCAAGCAATCCGTTGTCATGGTGAATGCAACCGCCTCGAAGCAGAGTGGGGGCGTTGTTGAGCAGGAATCCATCCTTTGCCGAGAAATGCAGTTTGCGAATTCCAAAACGTGTGATGAGGGTATCGGAAAGGTCGCTCTGTCGGTCGGTTGTGATGATTTCCGCCCTATACATATATGGGTTGTTCAGACTCCATAATTGAGGATTCGGAACAGTCATGGCACACTTTACATCCTGGGTTCTGCCACCCAGGATTGCCCTTACGGTCTTGCTCTGGACAGTCTTTCCTGTCGCATCCTTTATATTGATGATAATGTCAGCTTTGCGACGCATCGGAGAATCGTTATGGATGGTAGAGGAAAGTACAATCCGCGAATCTTCACTTTTGATAAAGGTATCCCAAGGATCGGCATAAAGAGATGCAGAACGGAGCAACCATACATGGCGATAGATTCCGCTGCCGGCATACCATCGGGTGTTGTTGCCTTCATTGCGAACCTGTACAAGCAGATGGTTTGTACCTTCTTGTACCCGATCTGTTATGTTTACGCGGAAACTCTGATATCCATACACATTAGTATATATATGGATGCCATTCAGATATATGTCTGCCTGATTATATGCTCCTTCGAAGTAGAGTTCCAGATGTCTGTCGAGCAAGTCCTGCTTTGTGAACACAAGGGATTTATAGTACCAACCTTCGCCTCCAACTGTGAAACCAGTCTGGTAACCGCCTACACTCTTTGATGAAAATGGTCCCACAACATTTCCGCCAGCTCTATCCGCTGCCTCGGTTTCAATACTCCAGTCATGAGGCAGGTCGAGATGTCGCCAAGCAGATGTAACTGATATGTCGGTTGTGGCACTACTTCCGTCACCATAGAAAAACTGCCACTCTGAGTCGATGCACGTACGATGCTCTGCCTTTGAAAGAAAACAAAGGAGAAGGAATAGTGAGGTTAGTACAATATTCTTTTTCATAGAAATAATCTTTTTCATAGAGAGTTCTTCATGTTGTGTTTTTGATTGTTGTGTAGAAAGAGTTGAAGGAGTGGTGGAGAGGATATTTGCATCCCCCCACACACAAATTGTAACCGGACTATAGTTCGTCAGATATATATCCCTCGGGCAGACGGCGGCAGTTATAGCCTGAAGCCATAATTTCGCCATAGGCACCTGCTGAGAGCAGTGCTATCAGGTCGCCACGACTCACTGCTGAGAGTTGTATATCCTTATCGAAGACATCCGAAGACTCGCAGATAGGACCGACGAGATCGTAAGTCTCTTTCTCACCCTTACTGGTCAGGTTGACAGCCTTATGGTGAGCATCGTAGAGTGCAGGCCGAATCAGGTCGGTCATACCTGCATCTACGATTGCAAATTGTTTGTAGGTGGCTTGTTTTACGAAGTTAACCTTTGTGATGAGCATTCCGCACTGACCCACTACAGAGCGGCCTAGTTCAAAGTGAACTGATTGTCCGGGGCGCAGTTGCAGATGGTTGTGGTATGTGGCAAAGTAATCGCGGAAATTCGGAACCGGGTTAGCCTCAGGATTGTTGTAGTCGATACCCAGTCCGCCGCCTACGTTGATAATCTCACAGAATATTCCTCGTGCTTCGAGTCTGTCCTGCAGTTCGTTTATTCTGTTTGCAAGAGCTATGAAATCGTCCATCTCCAGAATCTGCGAACCGATATGGAAATGGAGTCCCTTAAACTCGATGCCGCTCATCTGCTTAGCCAGTGAGATGACACCCTCCATGTCGTCCATAGCAATGCCGAATTTATTTTCGGCAAGTCCGGTGGTTATATTAGCATGGGTATGTGCACCTACATTAGGATTTATGCGGAAACATACATTCGCTTTCTTCCCTTTCTGTACTGCAATCTGATTGATAATCTGAAGTTCAGGAATACTCTCTACGTTGAAGCAGAATATTCCGCTGTCTATGCCCAATTCTATCTCCCAGTCGCTTTTGCCCACACCTGCGAAGACAATCTTGTCGGCAGGGAAACCAGCTTTCAGCACTTGTTCAATCTCGCCGCCGCTCACGCAGTCAATGCCCAGTCCTGCATCGTTTATCACACGCAATACCTTCAGGTTGGCATTTGCCTTTACGGCATAGTGTACATGATAACCTGGGTATTTACCTGCTTCGTCGTTGATGGTATGTAGGGTCTGCCGCAGCAGGTTTGCATCGTAATAATAGAAAGGAGTGCGCAGCGTGCGGAATTTATCAATGGGAAGTTTGCTTAACATGTTTAATTATAATTGACAATTGACAAATTATAATTGACAATTTATTTATTGTTGAACAGATGGTCTGAAAGCGATTGAAGTGCTTTCTTCTTGTCTGATTCGTGGATAAGGAATGAGATGTTGTGGTTGCTGCCTCCGTAGCTGATCATACGAACTGGAATGTCGGCAAGAGCATTTGTAGCCTGAGCTTCAAATCCTACATTTTCCGGGTCGAGGTCGCCCACAACACAGATTATACACATATCCTTATCGACTTCTACATGACCGAATTTCTTCAGTTCGTCAACGATAGCACTCAGGTGGCTCGTATTGTCAATAGACACGCTTACTCCCACTTCGGCAGTACAAACCATGTCGATGCTGGTCTTGTACGATTCGAAAATTTCGAATACCTTACGCAGGAATCCGTAAGCCAGAAGCATACGACTCGATGTGATGCGGATAGCTGTGATATTATCCTTTGCAGCCACAGCCTTTATCTTATTCTTTTCGGTTTCGTTGCTGATGACAGTGCCAGGAGCATCTGGAGCCATTGTGTTGAGCAGTTTTACAGGGATTCCTGCAAACTTAGCTGGCTGCACACAAGTAGGGTGGAGGATCTTTGCACCGAAGTAAGCCAACTCAGCAGCTTCTTCGAAATGAAGATGACCGATTGGTGATGTTTTGTCAACGAATCGGGGGTCATTGTTGTGCATTCCGTCGATGTCGGTCCAGATCTGGATTTCAGAAGCACCTATTGCTGCTCCGATGAGCGATGCAGTGTAGTCTGAACCGCCTCGCTGCAGGTTGTCGATTTCGCCATAGGCATTACGGCAGATGAAACCCTGGGTGATGTATATTTCCTTGTCTGGATTCTCTTCGAGCTGTCCCTTCAGTTTCTTGCTTATATACTCAAGGTCTGGTTCTCCGTTCTTGTCTGTACGCATGAATTCCAGTGCAGGGATAAGACATGAGTTGTAACCCTGTTCTGCCATATAGTTCGCAACCATGTTGGTTGAGATGATTTCTCCCTGACCCACTATGATTTTCTCTTCAAACATGGTGAAGATTCCCTTTGCAAACGAACGCAGATAGTCGAATTCCTGTTTCAGGAAATCTCTTGTGATAGTCTTGTATTCGTCTGTTGTATAGAGTTCTGCAACGTGTTTCTTGTATTTCTTCTCTAACGTGTTGATTACTTCAAAAGCTCCCTCCGGATTTTTCTTGTAGAGGTAGTCACATATTTCCAACAGTGAGTTTGTAGTGCCCGACATCGCTGAGAGAACCACGATTTTCTGTTCTCCGTCAGTAATCAGTTTTACTACATCTTTCATTCTTTGTGGGGTACCTACGGATGTACCGCCAAATTTTAGAACTTTCATTGTATTGTTGTTTTGTTATTTGACAATTAATCTTTGACCTTCAGCCCTTGACCGGATTAAAGGAATTCGTTCGCCAGGTCGCGCCATCCCTGAGCATCATCCTCGTCGGCAGCCTGTCGTTCTGATTCCAATGCTGCAGAGTCGTTTGTTATCTCATTGATAGTGGTGTCCTTGCAGTGCAACACACGTCCAGGGTATTCTTCGAGCAGCGACAGATTGTGGGTAATCATTATAACGGATGAACCTGCAGAACAGATGTCGTGCAGCAGCTCGGTGATTTGTTTTCCGGTTTCCGTATCGAGATTTCCCGTTGGCTCGTCGGCAAGAACCAGCTTCGGGCTATTCAGTATGGCTCTTGCAATTGCAATACGCTGCTGTTCGCCCCCTGAGAGTTCGTTAGGCATCTTGAGTGCCTTGTCCGCCATTCCCACCAGTTCCAATACTTCATTAATGCGCTGCCTGATGTCGTTCTTATTCTTCCATCCTGTAGCTCTGAGTATGAATTTGAGATTTTCCTCGACGGTTCGGTCTGTTAGCAGTTGGAAGTCCTGGAATATGATTCCGAGCTTGCGACGCAGGTCAGGCAGTTTATTACGCTTAATCTGCAGCATATCGAAATCCAGCACTTTCGCTTCCGTATCCACGTCGCCGCGTTCCTTGCGCTGTTTCTTGTTGCCATTGCAGGGCAACTCACCATACAGAGTCTTGATGAACGAACTCTTGCCCGAGCCCACCTTGCCGGTGAGATACACAAACTCTCCCTCCTCGATATTTATGTTCACATTTTCGAGGATGAGAGTGTCTTCCTGATAGACATTGACGTTTTTATAGTTGACTAATGCTTGTGCCATGTCGGGTCGTGACGTTCTGCGAGTTCTCTCGCAAGATCTTCAATAGTAAGTCCTTTGCTTGTGAGCAGTACGATGAGGTGGTATAGCATATCGCTCGCCTCATACACGAGTCGCTCGTTATTGTCAGCCACAGCCTCGATGACTGCTTCGAGTGCCTCTTCGCCTACTTTCTGTGCCATACGGTGGCAGCCGTCCTTGAACAGACTGGTTGTATATGAACCCTCGGGCATCTCCTCGTGTCGCTTCTCGATGAATCGCTGCAGCTCTACGAGGAACATTATAGGATTCTCGTTTGCCTCGTTCCAGCAGGTATCAGCACCGGTGTGGCACACTGGGCCAGTAGGATTAGCCTTGATGAGCAGAGTGTCGTTGTCGCAGTCGATAGCAACAGATACCAGATTAAGGAAGTTGCCGCTGGTCTCACCCTTAGTCCACAGAGTCTTTCGTGTGCGACTGTAGAACGTAACCTTTCCGGTTTCCATCGTCTTCTTGTATGCTTCCTCGTTCATGAATCCGAGCATAAGCACCTTCAGGGTCTTGGCATCCTGTATGATTGCAGGCACAAGCCCACCCATTTTCTCAAAATCTATATTCATATTCTTATGTTAATTCCTTCGTTAATCAAGTATTTCTTCAGTTCAGGAATCGGAATCTCGCCAAAGTGAAACACACTGGCAGCGAGTGCCGCATCTGAGTGTCCGTTCACGAATGTATCGCGGAAATGCTCTTTCTTGCCTGCCCCGCCGCTGGCAATGACAGGTATGGTAAGCGAGTCGGAGAGCTGTCGCAGGGCTTCATCGGCAAATCCGTTTTTCACACCGTCGTGGTTCATCGACGTGAACAGGATTTCCCCAGCTCCTCTGTCGTTTGCTTCCTTTGCCCATTCAAACAGATTGCGCTCCGTCTCTATGCGTCCTCCGTTCAGGTAGCAGTACCAGCCCTTCTCGGTCTGTTTCGCATCTATGGCAACCACACAAACCTGCGAACCGAAGTGGCTTGCAATTTCGTCTATGAGTTCAGGCCTTCGGATGGCAGCCGAATTGATGCTCACCTTATCAGCTCCTGCGTTCAAGAGCCGTTCCACATCTTTCAGTTCGTTTATTCCGCCACCGACTGTGAACGGTATATTTATCTCCCTGGCTATCTTACCCACCAGTTCGGTAAAGGTCTTTCTGCCCTCATGACTTGCAGTTATGTCGAGATATACCAGTTCGTCGGCACCTTGTTCCGAATAGGCCTTTCCCAATTCGATAGGGTCACCAGCCTGTCTCAGGTTCACGAAATTCGTGCCTTTTACGGTATGTCCGTCTTTTATATCAAGACAAGGTATGATTCTCTTTGCTAACATCTATAAAAACTTTGCCAGTTCTTCCATTTTGATTTTTCCCTCATAGAGGGCTTTTCCAAACACTACGGCAGGTATGCCTGCTGCGTCAAGAGCCTCTATGTCCTCTATGCAGCTAACTCCGCCGCTGGCTATGAGGTGCATCTCCGGGAATCGTTCCATCACCTGTCGGTATAGTCCGATGGCAGGTCCTTCGAGCATACCGTCCTTTGAAATGTCAGTGCAAAGCACGTTTTCTACGCCCTTGTTTACATATTTCTGCAGGAAAGGCATCAGTTCGTCGTTTCCTTCCTCTTTCCATCCATTGATGCTTATAAGTCCGTTCTTCACATCAGCTCCAAGTATAACCTTCGCAGGACTGTATTTCTCAATCCACTCGCTGAAGAGTTCCGGATTCTTCACAGCCACACTGCCCACGGTTACGAGTGATGCTCCGCTGGCAAAGGCTATGTCTATGTCTTCATTCGATTTGATGCCGCCTCCGAAGTCAATAACGAGCGATGTGTGGTCGGCAATCCGTTCTATTATATTATAGTTTACGATATGCTGCGACTTGGCTCCGTCGAGATCTACTACGTGCAGGCGGCGAACCCCGAACGATTCTATCATTTTAGCCACCTCCAGAGGGTCGTCGTTATACACCTTCTTAGTGTCGTAGTCGCCCTTTGTCAGGCGTACGCACTTACCCTCTATAATGTCTATGGCAGGTATTATTTCAATCATCTATAGTTCAATAAAGTTTTGTAATATACGTTCGCCCACCTTCCCGCTTTTCTCAGGGTGAAACTGAGTAGCATAGAAGTTGTCCTTATGCAGTGCAGAAGAATAGGGGAGAATGTAGTTTGTCGAAGCTATTGTAAAATCCGACATGGGAACATAGAAACTATGGATGAAATACACGAATTCCGGTCGTTCAAATCCCTTGAACAGCGGCGACTTGCAGTTTTCGATTGTGTTCCATCCCATCTGCGGCACCTTGTCTTCGTGGCGCACGGGCTCAAATCTCCTGACATCTATGTTGAAGATGCCCAGACAGTCCGTGTCTTCCTCTTCCGAGTGCCGGCACATCAGTTGCATACCTATGCAGATTCCTAAGACGGGTTGAGTAAGAGAGCTGATAACCTTGTCAAGGCCACGTTCGCGCAGATAGTGCATAGTCGTGTTAGCCTCACCCTGACCAGGAAAAATCACCTTGTCTGCCTTACGCAGTTCTTCGGCATTGTCGGTTAGTTTTGGCTCTATACCCAATCTTTTTACAGCATTGATTACTGAGAAGATGTTACCAGCATTATATTTTACAATTGCTACGTCCATTGATGAAAAATGAGCCGAATGCGGGACTCGAACCCGCGACCTACGCATTACGAATGCGTTGCTCTACCAACTGAGCCAATTCGGCAACTTTTTTCTTGTACCCTACAAAAAATCGGTTGCAAAGGTAAGATTTTTTAATTTAATAACAACCAATAATCAAATGTTTTTTATATTTGCACATATTTACGAACCAGATTGACCATACTAATGAGAAAATTTCAAAAGAACCTGACTGTCTCGGAAATTCAGTTTTTAGGTGGGAAATATGTGCTGCTGAAACTCACTGACACAGACCCCCTGCCTGAAATCCTTCCCGGTCAGTTTGTGGAAGTGCTCACGCCAAACAGTCAGACATTGTTGCGCCGTCCTATTTCTATTAATTATGTCGATCGGGACACAAACCAGCTTTGGTTGCTCGTAGCCATGATAGGCGAGGGGACACGTGCACTGGGACGCCTGCGCGAAGGCGATCAGCTGAATCTCGTATTCCCTCTGGGCAACGGATTCTCTCCTGTGCAGAAGGCTGGTGAAGAGGTTCTGCTCGTTGGCGGCGGAGTCGGCATTGCCCCTCTGCTCGAATATGGTAAATACCTCAGGGAAAATGGAGCCAGTCCCTCATTCCTTCTTGGCGGACGCACTGCAGCCGACATTCTGCTGCTTGACAAATTTGAGTCTATTGCCCCAGTATATATCACTACCGAAGATGCTTCCGCCGGTGAAAAAGGATTTGTCACTCAGCATTCCATATTGCTTGAGAAAAGTTTCGACCGCATCTCCGTATGCGGACCGAAACCCATGATGGTGGCAATCGCCAAATATGCCAAGTTGGCAAATATCCCTTGCGAGGTGAGTCTTGAGAATATGATGGCATGCGGACTTGGAGCCTGTCTCTGCTGCGTAGAGAAGACCGTAAAGGGAAACGTATGTGTATGTACTGAAGGACCTGTATTTGATATAAATGATTTGACATGGCAGATATAAAAGTAAACATAGCAGGTCTGCAGATGAAGACACCTGTGATGACCGCCTCCGGTACCTTTGGCTACGGTCTGGAGTATGCCGACCTTGTAAACCTCGAAGACATAGGTGCAATCATCGTGAAGGGCACAACCCTCAACGCACGTCAGGGCAACGACTATCCGCGTATGGCAGAAACGCCTTCAGGTATGCTCAACTGTGTTGGTCTGCAGAACAAAGGCGCAGAGTATTTCTGTAAGCATATCTATCCGGAAGTAAAAGATATAAAGACTAATGTTTTGGTCAACGTAAGCGGTTCGTCACCAGATGACTATGCCCGATGCGCTGAACTGATAGACGAACTAGACCATATACCGGCTATCGAGCTGAACATATCCTGTCCTAACGTTAAGCAGGGAGGAATGGCATTCGGAGTTACTACCAGCGGTGCGGCATCCGTGGTACGTGCTGTCCGAGCCGTATATCATAAACCGATTATCGTAAAACTCTCTCCTAATGTAACCTCCATAGCCGACATAGCCTGTGCCGTACAGGATGAGGGTGCCGATGCTCTCTCGTGCATCAATACCCTGATGGGTATGTCTATTGACATCGAAAAGCGCCGTCCCCGTCTGTCCATCTCTACCGGTGGACTTTCCGGCCCTTGCGTAAAACCCGTTGCTGTGCGTTGTGTATGGCAGGTGGCACGGGCAGTCAAGATTCCTGTAGTCGGACTCGGAGGCATCTCTTCCGCAGAAGATGCCATCGAATTTATGATGGCTGGTGCTTCTGCCGTTCAGGTCGGTACGGCTAACTTCATCGACCCCGCTATATCCGTTAAAATAGCTCAGGGCATCAGCGACTGGCTCGATAGTCACGGCTATCGTTCTGTACAGGAAATCGTAGGAGCTATATTATAATAATGTTAACATGAAGACTCTTCTTATACTGCTCATTCCGTTTTTTTCCGTTACGGCTCGCACACAGACTATGCGCCAGGTGCTGCCAACAGTGCCTGATAGCATATGCCGTCTGCTCACCCACAACAACATACTCGACTTCCCCGATTATCTCGACACACAGATGAAAGCTGAAGTGCATAACCGACTCAACGGAAATAGCGAGATGCAGACTCTGACCGACGACTACACACTTATCCGTGTGTCAGAATCATCAACACTGCAACTGAAACTCCTGCCTTCGTCAAAGTCGCAGATCATACTTGCTGCCTACACCTATTATCTCAACGACAGCACAGCTGACAGCCAGCTCCGATTCTACGACCTCAAATGGCAACCTCTTCCCGCAGAGAAATATATAAAGATGGAGCGAAAGCCTAACACTCTTGTCGAAGCAAAACTCACTCCATCCGACTCTGGCATCACCCTGAAGATGGTCAATCCTTTCAGAATCACTCCTATCAATGATAACTCTACGACGATTCCCACACAAGAAGTACACCACCTCGTGTGGAACGGAAAGAAATTCAAATAACCGACATTCAATAACCATTATAATATAATAGACTATGAAAGCATTAAATGCCCGCACAGCTCCAAAGAGCTCTGCACCCGAGAGAATCATTCAGTTTGGTGAAGGTAACTTCCTTCGTGCATTCGTAGATTGGATTATCTACAACATGAACCAGAAGACCGACTTCAACTCATCCGTAGTAGTAGTTCAACCGATCGACAAGGGTATGGTTGAGTGGCTCAATGGTCAGGACTGCCTCTATCACGTTAACCTGCAGGGGCGTCAGAATGGCAAGCCTGTCAACGAACTCACTCGTATCGACGTCATCAGTCGTGCACTCAACCCCTACAGCCAGAACTCAGCATTCATGGCACTTGCCGACCAGCCGGAGATTCGTTTCGTCATCTCTAACACAACCGAGGCTGGTATCGCATTCGATCCTAACTGTAAGTTCTCCGATGCTCCTGCAAGCAGCTACCCTGGTAAGCTCACTCAGCTGCTCTACCGCCGTTTCCAGACATTCAAGGGCGACCCAAAGAAGGGACTTATCATTATGCCTTGCGAACTTATCTTCCTCAACGGTCATCACCTGAAGGAGTGTATCTATCAGTATATCGAACTATGGAAAGATGACTTCGGTAAGGACTATGAGAAATTCAAGAATTGGTTCACCAAGTATTGCTACGTATGTGCAACACTCGTTGACCGTATCGTTCCAGGATTCCCACGCAAGGATATTGCACAGATTCAGAAGAAAATATGCTATGCCGACAACCTCGTCGTTCAGGCAGAAATATTCCACCTCTGGGTTATCGAAAAGCCGGAGAATATGTCTATCGCCCAGCTCCGCAAGGAATTCCCTGCAGAGAAGGCAGGTCTCCACGTACTCATCGCAGAGAGCGAAAAGCCATATCACGAGCGTAAGGTGACTCTCCTTAATGGTCCTCACACCGTTCTCTCTCCTGTTGCTTACCTCAGCGGCATCAACATCGTCCGCGACGCACTCCACCATCCGGTTGTAGGTAAGTACATCAAGAAGGTACAATACGATGAACTCATGCAGACACTCAACCTGCCGATGGCAGAGCTCCAGCAGTTTGCAGCCGACGTACTCGAGCGTTTTGACAATCCGTATGTTGACCATCAGGTTACATCCATCATGCTTAATTCATTCCCGAAGTACGAAACCCGCGACCTGCCAGGTGTCAAGGTATATCTGCAGCGTAAGGGTGAACTGCCAAAGGGACTCGTCATGGGTCTTGCTGCCATTATCACATACTACAAGGGTGGCACACGTGCCGACGGAGCAGAGATTGTACCGAACGATGCACCTGAAATCATGCAGATGCTTAAGGATCTCTGGGCTACAGGCGACACTCAGCGTGTTGCCGAAGGTGTTCTCGCTGCCGAGAACATCTGGAAAGAGAACCTCAACCAGACTGTGCCAGGTCTCACAGCCCTCGTAAAGGAATACCTTGACCTCATACAACAGAAGGGTATGCTCGAAGCAGTAAAGAGTATTCTTTAAAGAGAATCAATAAATGAAAGCAAAGCGAGCCGTGCACCCTGCGCAGCTCGCTTTTTTAATACCTCCTTAACCTATAACTTTTAACTCTTAACTCTTAACTTTTAACTCTTAACCTTCCTCCTATACTCCTCCCATCGGCTGCGGATACTATTCACATAATCGTGGGTTTCCTGTCCGCGGAAATATCCGTGTTGCACCTCCGGCTGATTGTAGAATCGCGGTTGAGCCATTCTGAGTACAAATCCATCTACATTACCCAGCCATCGGTTCGGGTCCTTGCCGTACTTCTTAGCCAGCCTCCGGGCATCATCCACATGTCCTGCTCCGGCATTATATGCAGCCAGTACGAAATTGATGCGTTCCGACTCGTTGTGTATGTCTGAATAATGCTCCTTCAGCAGACTGATCAGTCGTGCCGCACCTCTCACGTTATGTTCAGGCACAAACACATGGTCCATCCTTACACCAACGCTTCTGGCTGTCGATGGCATCAGTTGCATCAGTCCCATTGCACCCATAAACGAAACGGCTTCGTGGTCGAATGCCGATTCCTGATATGCCTGTGCAGCCAGCAGTTTCCAGTCCCATCCCAAACTCCTTCCATATCGTTTGAACAGATGGTCGTGCACTGAAATCTCGCCCCTTGCAAGATTTCTTATCGGAGCTGCCACCTTTCTGCGCGGAGTATATCTCCTGCCGTTAGACGTCCTTATCTGCAGAGTCGATAGAGCCACCAGATTCTGGTTGTTCTCCTCAATCCATGCCTGCAGGTTAGCCGCCAGTTCCGGACTTCTCTTGCTCACAGCCCATCCCTCGATGATGGTGTCGCCTTTCAGATACACATTCTCTTCTGACCGCAGTGAATCGGGTACATTATATATGATAATATCTCCGTCGCCTGTAGCCATTCTCTTCTGCAGTTCCTCCACGGTTCTGCCCACTTCCACTCTCATGCTCGTGCCGATGCTGCGGGCATAGGCATCAGCCAGCATATACTGCCTGCCGAAGTGTTCTCCGCGCCATTCGAAGTAAGTGTCCGGGCCGTATTCCGTCAACACTATCAGTTCGCCGTTCTCCTGAATCTCCGGCAGGTCAAACCACACCAGTTGCTCCTTCGCACTCCGGTCAAAGGGCGAAGGAGACCGTTTGCTGCCACAGGAGCAGAGTAGGGCAGCGACAATCATGACAATGCTAATCTGTAATCCTGAGTGTTTCAATTTTCTCCAGTCTTTCTCTCATCCTGCCCATCTCGCCCTTCCTTATTCTCAGGGTCATCCGGCAGTCCATATCAAACTGCTGACTCACAATCTCCGGTTCCATATCCTTCACCACCTTCATCACCTCGTTCATCATCGGATATTCAAACATGAAGGTCACATCCTCATCCACCGTCTTCTCTATAATCTCAGCCGCAGCGATAGCCTCAGCCGCAGCCATTCGGTAAGCCACGATGAGTCCGCTCGTACCCAGTTTTATACCTCCGAAATACCTCACCACAATGATGAGTATGTTCGTCAGTTCGTTCGAGTTGATCTGTCCCAGAATAGGCTTTCCGGCAGTACCCGACGGCTCTCCGTTGTCGTTTGCACGGAACTCCGTCCTCTCTGCCCCCAGCATATATGCGTAGCACACGTGCCGGGCATCATAATATTTTTTCTGATATTCCGCCACCAGCTGCTTCACCTCGTCAGTCGTGCTGACGGGAATAGCAAAAGCGAGAAACTTACTCCGTTTCTCGCTATATGTGCCTTCGGCTTTTTCCTTTATGGTTCTGTACAGATCCATTATGATAGTTTGTGGATAATCAGGCCTGAGCGCAGTTTCGGTTCAAACCATGTAGCCTTCGGCGGCATAATGTTGCCGCTGTCAGCTATATCCATAATCTGCTTCATGGTGACAGGATAGAGAGCCAGCGCCATTTTCATCTCTCCGCTATCCACACGACGTTTCAGTTCGCCCAGACCCCTTAGTCCGCCTACGAAATCGATTCTCTTGTCGCGGCGCAGATCCTTGATACCCAGAATGTCGTCGAGAATCAGCTTGCTCGATATGCTTACGTCGAGCACACCGATTGGGTCGTTCTCGTCGTAAGTGCCTGGCTTAGCCTTCAGCGAATACCACTCACCGTTCAGATAGAGCGAGAACTCGTGCATCTCCTTAGCCCTGTACTCCTCCTTGCCCTTAGCCTCTACGGTGAAATTCTTCTTCAGAGCCTCCAGGAACTCCTCGTCGCTCAGTCCGTTCAGATCCTTCACTACGCGGTTATAGTCCAGAATGGTCAGCTGACTTGCAGGGAAACATACTGCCATGAAGTAATTATACTCCTCGTCGCCTCTGTGGTTCGGGTTCTGCTTAGCCTTCTCTGTGCCCACCAGAGCTGCAGCTGCAGAGCGGTGATGTCCGTCGGCGATGTACAGTGCCGGCATCTTTCCAAACTCCTCCGTGATAGTCTTTATGTCCTTATCGTCGCTTACGCACCACAGCTTATGTCCGAAGCCGTCGATAGGAGCTGTGAAGTCGTATTCAGGAGTGGTCTTGGCATACTTGTCGATGATGTCGAGCAGCACCTTGTTGTCGGGGTATGCGAAGAACACTGGTTCGATGTTTGCATCGTTCACCCTTACGTGCTTCATGCGGTCCTCTTCCTTGTCGGCGCGTGTCAGCTCATGCTTCTTGATTACCCCCTTCTGGTAGTCGCCTGAGTAGGCACCCACGACTATTCCGTACTGGGTCTTCTCCTTACCTCCGTTTGCGGGCAGACACGACGTCTGTGCGTAGATATAATACTGTTCCTTCTCGTCCTGCACCAGCCATCCCTTATCCTGGAACTTCTTGAACTGTCTTGCAGCCTCTTCATAAACTCGGGGATCATACTCGCTTGTGCCTGGTTCGAAATTGATTTCCGGCTTGATGATGTGGTAGAGCGACTTTTCGTTGTCTCCTGCCTCAGCGCGTGCCTCTTCCGAGTCCAGCACATCGTACGGACGACTTTCTACTTCCTCTACAAATTCCTTTGGAGGGCGCACGCCCCTGAATGGTTTTACTATTGCCATAATACATATTGTTTTTTATTTCTGCGCGAAGGTACGAGATTTTTTTGTGGTTACCAAATAATCCTCCATCATACATCCTCCATCGTACATCTTACATCATACATCATACATCATACATCCTCCATCGTACATCTTACATCATACATCATACATCCTCCATCATACATCGTACAATCCACCCCCTCTTTCCTCCTCATGTCATTAAACAAGCATTGAACGAGCATTGAACGAACACTGAACGAGCATTGAACGAGCATTGAACAGGGACGGAAAAATCCGGGTGCGCCAATTCTTGTCCTCTGACGTGAAGAGTGGTGGCGCGGGGCGCCAAATGAAGAGTGAAGAATGAAGAATCCGTGTCATTCGTATAATCCGTGGTGAAAAAAATACGTGAATCTCTTTAGCCGATGCGCTCTGCGCCGTCATTTGACAAGCAGTTTGCTGCCTTTCTTGACGACGATGGAACGATAGGATTTATCGACGCGTTGTCCGGCAAGATTATACAAAGGTTCTTCTTCAGCACCCCTCTCAAGGGTGACTTCAGGCACGGACGTCGGTTGTTCGATAGGGTAGAAGTCCTGAGGCGTCGTCTGGCTTTGAGAGACGAAGTAAGCATGGTGCGCGGGATTGACAAAAGTGGCACCGTCTGCCGCGTTCCATTTCCATCCTGTTTTCTGCACGTCCTCGTACAGCACGTAGTAGAAGTTGCCTCCGTACGTCAGCTGATCCTCGTCGGAACCTCGCAACTGATTGAACACGTCAACCGCCTTCTTCCGCGTCGTGGGAACCATGACGTATGTACCAGGTTCGGCTTTCAGGAGCACCCCCTGGCCGGCAGGGAGAACCGATCCGGCTTCGTTGAACTCCCGGCTGACGACGAACGTGCCGTTATTCTCTTTTAAGGTGCAAGCCTGCATGCCTTCGGGGAGCAGGAAGCTCTGGTTGCTGTAATAGAAGGTCGTATAGCCGGATGCAGGCACTTGCACCGTGACAAATGGATTCTTGTAAGTGAGGGAGAAGCCTTGGAAGTTCAGCCACTGGCTGCTGTTGGTGACGTTGGCAGACAAGGTCATCTGATGGTCAGCGACGATGATGTCGCTGAGTGTCGTCTGCGCCTGGTCGCTTGTCAGCGTCTGTGCAGCACCGGCCATCGTCTCTTCGGTGTTCAGCAAGACTTCATTCTTCTTAATATCCTGCAAGGCGTTCAGATTCCCCTTGACGGTATTTCCCGCCGCAGCCGTGGCAACAGGCTGCCGCCCAGAGCCGTCGTTTCGGTAGAATGCGTGGAACACAGCCTCATAGACGCCATTGGGAAGGTCGGTCTGAGTCTGCTGGAGTTTGAAAGTCTGGTGCAGCACTTCGATGTCACCGTCGCCGAGGGTGGTTGGGACGTCCGTCCAGTCGGCCGTCGTCGCATTGCCCAGCATGTCGGCATTCGTAAACAAAGAAGTCGCGTCGACAGGCACGGTGAGGTCGCCGGCAGTGGCCAGCAGCAGTTGTCGCGTAGCCGCGCGCAATTCCGTCACTGATGCGCTCGCGTCACTATAGACCGAATACGCTTGCTGTAGCTCCGATGCATGATCCGTCTCCTTTCCTGATTCAAGAATGGCTTGCTGCAGCTTGAACAGCTGTTTCCGTTCTTTGTATTTGGCATAATTCCCATTGGTGATGTCACGCGTGGGAATGAAGGCCCAGTGGACATAGCCACGTCCATGGCTCGTCGTCAGCGGTCCGCCGTAGGCGTAGGCAAGGTCGAGACACGCCTTCTGGCTCTCGGACTTGAGCGTATAAACGGTGCCCGAGGGAGAGTTCAGAGGTTGATAGACGAATGCGCCTTCGGCCATCGAACGGTCGCTCCAGACATTGCAGGCATCGGCCAGGCAACCCACATAGACATTCGGCTTATCGTACATGGAGACATACAACTTGTTGTCCGCCTGTCGCTGCACCTTGACGCGGTATTTCGAACTGAAAGTCGTGTCGCCTTTGGGCAGACGCTGAGCCAGCGATTGCGTGTTCCCAGTCCATTCCATAAGTGACAAAAGCGTCGGCGTCGACATTGTACAGGAGAATCGACTCGGACGAAGTGATTTTTGTCACATCCTTGCCGGGCAAGGCCGGAAGGTTCCATCCGTCGGTCTGTCGCAGCTGAGCGATGGTCTGGCCGATGATGTCGTTGATTTCATCGGCAGACAGCGCATAGTTGTAGATCCGCAGGTCGTCGATGAAACCATCCATCAGTGGCACGTCTTCCAGTAGGTTGGCACCTACGCTGTTGACAACAGGACAGACATCCGACAGACGCACCGCCACAGGAGCGCTGGCCGCTTCCACGCCGTCCACGTAGATGGCCACACTTTCTTCGCCGATGGTCAGCACCACGTGGTGCCATCCTTCAGCCATGCTGCCGGCCTGCAACGTTTGCTCCGTCTCGCCGTTCTTCATCTGGAACACGATGCTTCCGCCAGCATTCAAGGACAGACTGGCATAGTGGTCGGCATCCGAGACGAAGTCAAACAGACAACTGTTCTTGGCGAACGCACCGGAAGCAGCGCACACCCATACCGCATACGTGGCATCAGGAAGGCTGCAGGCCGCGACGGGCAGGCACAGATAGTTCGACACCCCGTCCAGCAGCAGCGCATTCTTGCCGGAACGATACTCCGTGGTCTGGGTGGCCAGGCTCGACGGGTCGCAGACCACGCCGTGCAGCTGGTTCTCGGTCATGTCACATGCCGACGACTCAAATTCGTAGCGCGCTACCAGTCCTTTCTCGTCGGCAAGGGAAGCGCTGACGGGAACAGACCGTGCAGAACGGTTCTGCGAATAGTCAACGCTTTGCACAGCATAATAATAAGTATGACGGGGACGCGCCGTGTTGTCCAGGAAACGGTTGGTCTGAATGCCCCTTCCTATGACGTCATACGCGATTTCCCCCCTCTCGTCCTTCTCGCCGCGAAGCACGACATACCCGTTGAAATCCTTGTCCTGGACATTGGCATCCCAGGAAAGAAGCACAGAATGGCTGCGCGGTGTGGCGACGAGGTTGACGGGCGTCTGCGGGGCATTCGTCTCGCAGGGGGCGTCAACGGGCAGGAATTTCCACAACTGATGATCCTCCGTAGCGCCGGCGCACAGCGTCACGGCAGCATTGTTCGCCGTGCTTCCGCCGGTTGCTTCGAGATACAAGCCCGACTGGTAGTTCCGGATTCTATAGTACCCGTCCCCTGCATATTCGAACGTCCAGCGCTGGTTCTCTGCTTTCGTCACAGGATAGACGCTGACCGTGCCGCCCACCTTGACCTGGAAGCCTCCCGTCTCCATGTTCATTTTGGCATTCCGGACGCTGTGGACATAGTAGCCCGTAAGGTCGCCCGCATTGTCCGACAGATGCTCCAGCGTCCACTGCTGATAGGCATAGCGTCTGTTGTCATACAGCACGACGGCGGCCGAGTTGTTCGTTGATCCGCTTTGTATCGTCAGCAACTTCTGACTCTTCTTGTTGACGATGATGTAGTTGCCGTTGGTCAGTGGACACAGCGGCACGTCGGCACCCTCGCAGACCTGAACACTCCGCTCAGCGCTCTTCTGGAACGCATCGCCATACCGATAGCCACCCGGCAACGAAATGGCAAAAGAATATGCGGGGCCGTAACCGTCAAAATAGACAGGTTTGTCTCTACAAACATATTCATAACTACTGGGAGAGGCCTGACGCTCGCTGGCACCGGCAAAAGCCTTTATTCTGCCGTCTGGCAGACGGTAGACCGCCGCACCCGACCAGGCTGCGCGGTTCTCGCCATAGCCCAGACGCGCACCACCCTCGCTCGTGGCCAGGCAGAAATCGCCACGGCTCGGGCCTACGGTTCCCCACCAGATACCGTTCTCCATCCCATAGTTGGCACCGACGATACCCTCCATCACATTGTGCAGCTCATCGTTGGTCGCCATGTTGCCGTCGGCCTTGACGTGCGTGTAGAAGTCGGCGTAATGGTTGAAGTCGCCCGCCAACTGGTGCGTATTTCCTTCGTCCACGTAAGGCTTCATGTAGTCATACCACTCCGTCGCCCCGTCGTTGTTACAGGTATTGCCGGCGCAGATGCGGATCCCCTCAAAGAACGGGTCTTCCTTCAGCAGTTTAGCCACAGCCTTGAAGTCGGCTTTTGTTCCCTGGTTGCTGGCTGTCACGTCCGGCTCGTTGAAGGGAGCGATGGAGACCACTTTCAGACCATAGTCCTGCACATATTTCAGTGTTGCCTTGATGACCTTGAACCAAGCCTCGGGGTGATGGGTATAAACATCGGTATTGATGTCAACAGGGTCGGAATTGAGAAGAAGCCCATCGGGATGAGTGAGCGAGATATGGCGAAGGCGTGCGTTCAGGAATTTCTTCTGCCGGTCGGACAGCGAGCCGTCGTCGTTGACCGCATCCATCACCTGAAACGAGATACGTCCATACGTCAGACGGTCGCGCCCGATGAAGTTGATGCCGCGCAGCACGTTGCCCTCGTCATCCCAAGCCGTGTCCATGCCCCAGTGGATAAGGGTGGGCGTACCAGGGTCGGCAATGGCGAAAGGAACTTTCACCGTATGCCTATTCCCTGCTTGAAGATACATGGAAGCATGAGGAACATCGGCAGTTCCTGAAGGATTCTGTGCACAGGCAAATGGGGCACACAAGAAGGCCCCCATCGTCAGGAGGCAAGTCAGACTTGTTTTCATCAGTATTTGTTTCATAAAACCATGGAAGTTTGTTAAGGTGGGTTCTATCAATTAGCTTTACATTGCTTTTAGACTATTTTCGAACAGATTTACTTTCAAGGCCGAAGGGCGAAGAGAGCCTATAGCGACGGAGGACGAAGCGGGCCGCTCGGCGCTTGCAAAGATAATTCATAGAGAATTTATTAATAAATAGAACACACCTTTAAGATAATTTGCTATAAAGTTAGCACGTATTTCGGAAAGTCGCAAAAAGGCATACGATTATTAAAGATTTTTAACGCTACATCTGAATTTGATGCCCTATGAATCCCGTTGCCGTCCTACTTCTCCACCAACGACAGCAGCGCCGCAGTTCAGCGTCCCTGTCGATGTGACCAGCCATACCGGAGCCATGCAGGCACAGGAACATCGCATCCAGCGCTGGGCCGTGGCGACGAGGAAGTCGTAAGACAGGAAACTGGCAACC
>DEJQ01000028.1 GCA_002353575.1 Prevotellaceae bacterium UBA2744 | reverse complement strand
TCGCAGAGGGGTGCTACTTTGAGATAAAGTTCAACTCCGACCGAGCCTACCGAACCTGTCGTAGGCGAGGGCGACGAAGGGTAGAGCCCCCCGACCCCCGAAGGGGGCGATGAGGAAAGAGGAAGGCTGACACACAGGGTGTCAGCCTTCCTTTGTTTCATATATGAGTTCTCCTGTGTGCCATTCGGTCATCGCCTGCTCTCCACGGAGGGGGTAGTGGGCTGTGACGACGCCGTCGGTCAGCTCTACGACGTGGTTGGTGTAGGCGGTGCCGTCGATGATAATCTTATTTGCCGCTATTCTGCGGACTTTTTTTCTTGCGTCGTGTAGGTCCATAGGAGTTCTTTGTGCGCACGTCGGGCGCGGTCTTTATCTTGATGCGTTCTTTGGTGCGGTTGCGCTCGAGCAGCTGCTTTGGGGTGAGATGTTCGCGTACCTTCGGCTTGCCGCCTGTGCTGTCTGCCTTTAACGAGTCTGCCCTGAGCGAGTCGGCTTTCAGCGAGTCTGCCCTGAGCGAGTCGGCTGGCGGCAGGGCGGTCTTGTCGTGCATACGCACCAGGGCTATGCCCGAGAGGATGGCGAGGTTGCGCTGCTCATTGCTGCCCTCGTAGTAGAAGAAGCCGTGGAGTGCGCGGATGTCATCTTCGCTGTCTGCATCGATGCTGAGCTCGATGGGCGAGTTGCTGTTCACCGTGCGGTTCGTCCCGATTGTCCTGCCGCCTTTGTATTCGAGGGTCAGACCCACTTCGATGACGCTGTTGCGGTCTTCCGGGTTCTCACGGAAGAAGACGGAGTTGGCAAGCAGGCGCAGGCGGTCGCGGCGCAGGAAGAGGGTGGAGTCGTTCGGAATGGTGAAGACGTATCTGTTCTGCAGGGGCGAGGGGCGCAGGATGATGGTCGTACCGCTTGTCCAGATGTTGGCAGTGTCGCCGCTGGCGCTGAGTCCGAGGGTGATGTCGCTGTTGCCTGCCTCAAGTTTCAGCGCGTTCTCCATTTCGGTGAAGCGGCGGTTGAGGTTGGTGTAGATGTCGCGCAGCTGGAAAGCCTGGCGGGTGTACCATAGCATGGAGGAGTCGAACTGGGCTTCGGTCACGCCGTGGTTGGCAAAGACGGCATCGAGGTAGCGCTGGTTGTGCTCGTAGCCCTCGGGCGGCTGTATGTCGATGATGCCCTGGGTGAGATGGTAGTCGAAGAGTATCTCTTCCATCTCGTCGGGCGGAATGACGTATTCGGGCCTCTGTTCGCACGAGGTCAGGACCATGCAGAGCAGGATGAATATGTAGCTAAGATGC
The DNA here is from genome assembly GCA_002353575.1 of Prevotellaceae bacterium UBA2744. Taxonomy (GTDB): domain Bacteria; phylum Bacteroidota; class Bacteroidia; order Bacteroidales; family Bacteroidaceae; genus Minthosoma. The sequence goes on along the minus strand of DEJQ01000028.1, from coordinate 25,869 downwards.
TTCATTACTGAGGCTCGCAGTGGTCTGTTTGTGGTAGAACAGGATGAGGGCTACGATGCCGCACGAGATGGCTGCATCGGCAAAGTTGAACACGGGACTGAAGAATATGCAGTGCTCTCCGCCGTAGAAGGGCACCCACGAGGGCATATCCCATTCGACGAGGGGAAAGTAGAACATATCGACGACGCGTCCGAAGAGGAAATCGCCGTAGCCCATGCCCCACGGCACGAGCTGCGCCGTGTAGGGGTAGGGAGGGTCGTTGAAGATGAGTCCGTAGAAGAGGCAGTCGATGATGTTGCCCGCGGCGCCTGCCATGATGAGGGTGAGGCAGACGATGTATCCGAACGGACGGCGGCGGCCTATCTCCTTATAGATAAACCAGCCGATGAAGCTGACTGCCACCAGACGGAAAAGCGTGAGGAAGAGTTTGCCGCCGATGAGCTCCCATCCGAATGCCATTCCGTTGTTCTCCACGAAGGCAAGGTGGAACCACGGGGTAATCTCGATGTGCTGCCCCAGGTGCATGCCTGTCTTGACCAGGAACTTTATAATCTGGTCAGTCACAAGCACGCTCATGAATAGGGCTGCGGATAAGTATAGTTTAGTCTTTCTCGACATTGATTACTGCCTTGAAGTCGTCGAAGTTGATAGGTTCGCCGGCAGGGTTGCCCAGCTCGATGGAGTTGGCAAGTACCTGAGAGGCTATGTTCTCCTTGAATTTGTCCATGACGGCGCGGGTCTCTGCAGTGTCGCTGATGACGACCCGTATGCGGTCGGTGATTTCATAGCCCTGCGATTTGCGCAGACCCTGAATCTGCTTGATTATCTTGCGGGAGTTGCCCTCGACCTTGAGCTCCGGTGTGATGGTGATGTCGAGTGCTACGGTGACTGTGCCTTCGTTGGCTACGCTCCAGCCCGGGATGTCCTGCGACATGATATCTACGTCGGAGAGTTCTACTACGACGTCCTGTCCCTCAGCCTGAAGGGTGATTTGCCCGGCTGATTCGAGGGCTGCAATCTGCTGCTGCGACATTGACGTGACGGCTGCATTTACTGCCTTCATGAGTTTGCCGTATTTCTTTCCCATCACGCGGAAGTCGCATTTCACACTCTTCGTGAGCAGTCCGCCGTCCATAAGCTGAAGCTCCTTGACGTTCACCTCCTTGGTGATGATTGACTTCATGCGGTTGATGTTCTTGCTGAGTTCAGGATCGGTGTCGGGAATGGCAAGTGCGCCGAGTGCCTGGATTACAGGTATCTTCACCTTCTTGCGGATGGAGAGTCCCATGGAAGTGACCTTCATGGCTGCCTCCATTGCCTGTTCGAGGTCGGTGTCGATCTGCGATGCATCCCATGCAGGGTATTTAGCAAGGTGCACGCTCTTCGAGGTGTCTTTGCCCGTGACGGCATTGAGGTCGAGGAAGAGCTGGTCGGCATAGAACGGAGCAATCGGTGCGATGAGCCGGCTCAGGGTCTCCAGACAGATGTAGAGAGTCTGGTAGGCAGAGAGCTTGTCGGCGGTCATCTCGCCGCTCCAGAAACGCGCCTTGTTCAGACGGATGTACCAGTTGGAGAGCTTGTCGATGACGAATGCCTGGATGAGTCGGCCCGCAGGGGTGGGGTCGTAGTCGTTCAGGTATTCCTCCACGTTCTTCGTCAGCGTGTTGAGCTCGGAGAGTAGCCAGCGGTCGAAGTCGGGACGCTCCTCGTAGGGCACGTCGGCTTCCTTGTACTGGAATCCATCTACGTTGGCATACATCGTGAAGAACGAGTATGCCTGCTGCAGCTTGATGAAGAACTGGCTGGTGACTTCCTTGACACCCTCGGGGTCGAACGAGAGGTTGTCCCAGGGAGAGGAGTTGGTAATCATGTACCAGCGCACTGCATCGGCTCCGAACTGCTGGATGCACTCGAACGGATTGATGACGTTGCCCAGACGCTTCGACATCTTGATGCCGTTCTTGTCGAGCACGAGTCCGTTGGAGATGACGGCCTTGTATGCAACCGAATCGAACACCATAGTCGCGATGGCATGGAGCGTGAAGAACCAGCCGCGAGTCTGGTCAACACCCTCGGCAATGAAGTTTGCAGGGAAGGCTGTGCCGTTCTCGATGAGTTCTTTGTTCTCAAACGGATAGTGTACCTGAGCATAAGGCATGGCACCGGAATCGAACCACACGTCGATGAGGTCGAGCTCGCGAACGAGCACATTGCCACTGTCGGAAACGAGCTTGATGTCGTCAACATAAGGACGGTGGAGGTCGATCCTGTCGTAGTTCTCCTTTGACATATCGCCCGGAACGAATCCTTTGTCCTTGAGCGGATTGCTTGGCATCACACCTGCCTTGACCGCCTTCTCAATCTCTGCATAAAGCTCCTCGATGCTGCCGATACAGATTTCCTCGCGAGTGTCGCGGTTGCGCCAGATAGGCAGCGGAGTGCCCCAGTAGCGGGAACGGGAGAGGTTCCAGTCGTTGAGGTTCTCAAGCCACTTGCCGAAGCGGCCCGTGCCTGTGCTTTCCGGTTTCCACTGTATGGTCTTGTTCAGTTCGAACATACGGTCTTTCTTTGCCGTAGAACGGATGAACCACGAGTCGAGCGGGTAGTAGAGCACGGGCTTGTCGGTACGCCAGCAGTGCGGGTAGTTGTGCACGTGCTTCTCAATCTTGAAGGCTGTACCCTCTTCCTTCATCTCCAGACAGATGACGACGTTGAGGTCCATGTCTTTGTTGGCTGCCTTCTCGTCGTATTTTCCGCCCTGGTTGTACTTGGGATCGTAGGCGTTCTTCACGTAGTCGCCCGAATGCTTCCAGTAGCTGTCGTTGACGCAAAGACGGAGGAATTCAGGGTCGATGTCGTCCTTTACGAAGTATTTACCCTGGAAATCGACCATAGGACGGGTGTCGCCAGCCTTGTCGATGATGAAGAGCGATGGTATGCCGGCATCCTTGGCTACCTTGGCGTCGTCGGCACCGAAGGTAGGAGCGATGTGGACAATACCGGTACCGTCCTCGGTAGTGACGTAGTCGCCCGGGATGACACGGAAGGCTTCCGATTCCTTCACTACGATCTGGTCGTTCTCAAGTGCGCAGGGCTTTACCCAAGGCATGAGCTGCTCGTATCGGATTCCGACCAAATCCAGACCTGTGCCTTTCCACAGAATCTTCAGAGGTTCTTCGTCTGTCGCCTGGAAATAGGAAGAAAGACGAGCCTCGGCGATGATATATACTGCTTCTTCATCAGTATATGGATTCTTACCCTGAACTGCCACATAGTCTATCTTCGGACCGACACAGAGGGCTGTGTTTGACGGCAGAGTCCATGGAGTAGTGGTCCAGGCGAGTATGTAGAGCGGAAGAGTGGAGTTCAGAGCAGAGAGTTTAGAGTCAAGTGAACCTTTCACTACCCGGAACTGAGCTGTGACGGTGGTGTCTTTCACGTCACGATAGCAACCAGGTTGGTTGAGCTCGTGGCTGGAGAGTCCGGTGCCGGCAGCGGGAGAGTAGGGCTGGATGGTGTATCCCTTGTAGAGCAGACCCTTGTTGTAGAGCTGCTTGAGCAGGTACCACAGCGATTCGATGTATTTATTGTCGTAGGTGATGTACGGATTTTCGAGATCTACCCAATATCCCATCTTCTGGGAAAGGTCGGTCCACTCGCTCGTGTACATCATCACATTCTTGCGGCAGGCGTTGTTGTAGTCGTCAACGCTGATCTTCTTGCCTATGTCTTCCTTTGTGATGCCCAGTTCCTTCTCGACCGACAGCTCGACGGGCAGTCCGTGGGTGTCCCATCCGGCTTTACGCTTCACCTGGAATCCCTTCATGGTCTTGAAACGGCAGAAGGTGTCCTTGATGGTACGTCCCATGACGTGGTGGATGCCCGGGTGGCCATTGGCTGATGGGGGACCTTCGTAGAAGATAAATGAAGGATAGCCTTCACGTTCTGTTATGCTCTTGTGGAACACATCCTCCGTGTTCCAATATTTCAACACTTCGGCATTCACCTCGTTCAGGTTCAGCTTTGTGCGTTCGGTAAATTTCATCGTCTTATTTCAGTTTAATGTTGTCTAATGATTGTTCTTTGCCACAGTAACGGCACTTTGCCGTGCGTGTGGCATTGTGAATGTTGAAGTATGTGTGCATCGGCTCGTTGTTGGTGATGCACACAGGGTTGGCACATTTCACAATGTTGATAAGTGTCTCGGGCAGGTTGATTTCACGCTTCTCCACTACCTTGTAGTTACGGATGACAGTGAGCTTTATCTTCGGACAAACGACAGCCAGCTGGCTTATTTCGTCTTCGGTGAAGAATTTCTCGCTTATCTTGATGAGTCCCTTCCTGTTCATCACCTTGCTGCCGAGGTTGTTGGCGATGATGACTTCGTTGTTGAACTTATCGAGTTGTAGCAGCTGGACGATCGTGAAGAGCTTGTCGGTAGGAATATGGTCGATTACAGAACCATTCTCCAGGGCTGCCACCATCATTTGTTCTTTATTTTGTTCCATATTTCTTTATGTCTTCAAGAGTTATACCTAATACGTCGCAGATCAGGGCTTCGCGGGCATAGAGCCCGTTCTGTGCCTGCTGGAAGTAGTATGCGTGCGGGCTGTCATCTACATCGTATTCTATTTCGTTGACGCGTGGCAGCGGGTGAAGTATCTTCATGTTGGGCTTGCACTTGCCCAGCATGTCAGCCTTCAGTATGTAGGCATCCTTCACACGCTCATATTCCATCAGGTCGGAGAAACGTTCGCGCTGAACACGAGTCATGTAGAGAATGTCGCAGTCGGCGAGGGTGTTCTCGTCGAAATCCTGACGTTCCACATACTTTATATTGTTCTCCTTGCAGTATAGCTTGTACTCCTCGGGCATCTCCAGCTCTTTCGGAGCTATGAAGGTGAATGTAGGGTTGTACTTGCGCATCGACATGAGCAGGGAGTGGATGGTACGGCCATACTTCAGGTCGCCTACCATGAATATGTTGAGGTTCTCGAGTGTGCCCTGAGTCTTGTAGATAGAGTAGAGGTCGAGCATGGTCTGCGACGGGTGCAGGTTGCTTCCGTCTCCGGCGTTGATGATTGGCACGTCGGTAACTTCGCTGGCATACTGTGCTGCTCCTTCGAGATAGTGGCGCATGACGATTACGTCGGCATAGTTGCTCACCATCTTAATGGTATCCTTCAGGGTCTCACCCTTCGACGAACTCGTTGCCTTCGGGTCGGAGAATCCGATGACGCGCGCTCCCAGACGGTTGGCTGCCGTCTCGAAACTGAGACGGGTGCGGGTGGAAGGTTCGAAGAACAGGGTAGCCACAACCTTGCCTTCAAGGAACTTCCGGTTGGGGTTTGCCTCAAATTCTGCAGCCATATCGAGAAGGTACTGGATCTTCTCTTTTGAATATGCAGCTATCGAAACGATACTTTTATTTTCCATTGTCGTCACGTTTTTTATTCATTCTCATCAATAGCAGCTATCTTTGCCTTTACCTCTTCAAGGTCCGATTTCAGCTTATCTACCTTACGGTTGAGTTCCTCGACCAGGGCGTTGCCGCTTTTCGACTTGCTGGAAAGGTTAAGGAATCCGAGGTTGTTCTCGTAAGTCTTTATCTCGTTCTTCAGAATCTCAAGCTGACGCACCAGTTTGTCGCGCAGTTTGTCGCCGCCACCGTTCTTCAGCGCATTCTTGAAGTTGTTGACACGACGGCGGGTAGCATTCTCGCTGGCTGCACCGTAGAGACGATCCATCTGCTCACGGAACTGCTTGTATATCTTGTCTTTCTCTTTGAACGGCACATGACCTATCTCGTTCCATTCCTGCTGTGCTGCACGAAGCTGCTCGCGCAGTTCTCCCTCAAGATTGCCCGGGTCGATGGCTGCAAGGCGTTCGATGATAGCTTTCTTCTTCTCCAGATTCTCCTGCTGCTCGGAACGAGTGTCGGCTCCGGCTTCTTTCTTTGCCTCGAAGAAAGCATCGCAGGCTGCGTTGAAGCGCTGCCAGATCTGATCGCTGTATTTCTTTGGTACGGTACCGATTTCGCGCCATTTCTTCTGCAGATCGATGAGAATGTCGCTTGTCTCCTTCCATGCAGTACTGTCCTTGAGCGATTCGGCCTTTTCTACAAGCGCAAGTTTCGCTTCGTAGTTCTCGTTCAGACTGCTTCTGACACTCTGGAAGTATTCTGCCTTTTCCTTGAAGAACTTGTCGCAGGCTGCACGGAAACGCTCGAATATCTTCACATTCATCTTCTGCGGAGCAAAACCTATGGTCTTCCACTCTGCCTGTAACTGTGTGATTTCTTCGCTCTTCTCGTTCCACTGTGCAAAGGTCTTCAGCTCTGTAGTGTCGATAGATTCTATCTTTTCGCAGATTTCAGTCTTCTTCTTCAGATTCTCTTCTTCCTGCTCCTTGCGGGCTTCGAAGTATTCGTGGTGCTTCTTATTGATGACGCTCGATGCCTCCTTGAAGCGATTCCAGATGTCTTCACGCAGTTCGCTGGCAACAGGTCCGATTTCACGGAATTCTGCATGCAGCTGCTGCAGTTTTCTGAAGGCGGCAATCACGTCGTCGTTCTCCTTCAGTTTCTCGGCAGCCTCGATAAGGGCTGTCTTCAGCTCAAGGTTCTTCTTGAAGTCGTAAGCTCGCAATTCGTTGTTGAGTTTCAGAGTGTCGTAGTACTGTTCAACGACCTGCTGGAAGTTCTTCCACAGTTCTGTTGCTTTCTCTGCAGGCACTTCCTTAATCTCGTTCCACTGCTGCTGGAGTTGCTTGAAGTCATTATATACTTTGTTGACATCATCGGGACTGTCGATGAATGCCTTGATCTTGTCGATTATACTCAGTTTCTTCTCGTAGTTGGCTTCGCGTTCAGCCTCTTGCTTCTTGGCAATCTCGGCACGATTCTCCTTGATTATAGCCATCTGAGCTTTGAACTCAGCCTCGTCGTTGTTCTCTGCCGGAACGTACTCCTCAGGAGTGCCGCCACCGTCAATCCACGCTTTGTATGCATCCTCAATATCCTGCTTGTGAAGTCTGTAGAATACACTCTTCAGCAGGTCGAGCTCCTGGCGGGTTGACTCCTCCTTGCTCTCAGCAATCTGCTTTAAGCGTGCAAGCACTTCTTTGGTGTTTTGATACTGTACGGATGTAGTTGAGGTTTCTGCCTGAGGTTCTTCAGTGACTGTCTCTGCAGTGATTTCAGCAGCCATTTCTGTTGTTTCTTCAGCCTTTGGTGACTCCAATGGCTCCTCAGTGGGGTTCTTAATATCAGTCATAATATTTAATAGATAATGTATAAATGATTTTTTTTCGATTTTCTGTGTTTATTGCTGCACGAGATACTGGATGACCGTGTAGATGTAGATGACAACAGCCGGGATGGCCATGAGAGAGGAGTCGAAGCGGTCGAGCATACCTCCGTGACCAGGGATTATGTTGCCTGAATCTTTGATGCCGAGCCGGCGCTTCAGTAGAGATTCGACGAGGTCGCCCCATGTGCCGAATATCACTACGGTAATGGCGAAGCCGCACCAAACGATGCGTGAGTTGACTTCTGCCACACCTGCGCAGAACGGGATATATGTAGCGATAATCTGCGATGCAGCGATTGCTACGATTGCTCCGCCGATGCTGCCCTCCCATGATTTCTTGGGAGAGATGCGTGGGAAGAGCCGGTTCTTGCCAAAGAGACTGCCGAAGCAGTATGCACCTGTGTCGCTTGACCAGAGGAATATGAACAATGCCAGCGGATACCAATAGTAGTAAACCAATTGCGGCAGGAAACAGGAGTCCGGCATATTGATAAACGACATGGTGTTCAGAAGGGCAAAGGGTAGGGCGATGTACATCTGCGACATCAGTGAGAATGCCCAGTTCTGAATGTTGTTCTTGCGGTCGAAGTAGAGTTCGCTAATCATCAGATACATGATACTTATCAGGTATGGGATGAATACGGTAGCATCCATCAGGTTAACATTGTACGACAGTACGGCGATAAACAGATATGCTGACGAGACAGAGGTAATGAAACGGTTTACCTGAAGGTCTGCATTCCGGTTCACTATAGTACCGAATTCCCATGTTGTGAGTGCTGATATGCATGCAAACAATACTGCAAAAGCGTAAGGATGTGATACGATACATCCTACGAGGAGTACTACAAACACTACTCCTGAGAGTGCTCTAATGATTAGGTTCTTCATGTTCTTTCTCCTTTTCCTTTTCCTTTTCCAAGATAGCCTGAATGGCTTTCTTCCTGATTATTTCTTCGTTCTCTGATTTGTGGTCTGTAGCAGCAGTTTCGCCGTTTTCCTGCTCCTGCTTCTCTGCCTCTTCGTTGGCAGCCAGTATCTCGTCGGTGCGTGATGTCCATGGGCGCTTTCCGAAAATGCGCTCCACGTCTTCTGCAAAGATTACCTCGCGGTCGATAAGTATCTGTGCCAGCTGGGCATGACCTTCGCGATGTTCCATGATTACTTCCTTCGCACGTTTGTACTGCTGTGCAATAAGCAGTTTCACATCCTCATCGATGAGTTCCGCAGTCTTGTCGGAATATGGTTTCTGGAACTGATATTCCTGATTGTTGTAATAGCAGAGGTTAGGCAGATGCTCACCCATTCCGGCATATGCAATCATTCCGTAGGCACGCTTGGTCACGGTCTCCAGATCGTTCATGGCTCCTGTGGATATTCTGCCCGTACAGATTTCCTCTGCAGCTCTACCTCCAAGAGTTGCACATATCTCGTCGAGAATCTCTTCCTTTGTTGTGATCTGTCGCTCTTCTGGCATGTACCATGCAGCACCCAAAGCCTGTCCGCGAGGAACAATGGTTACTTTGACCAGCGGATTGGCATACTGCAGGAACCAGGAGACGGTAGCGTGTCCTGCCTCGTGGAGTGCGATGGTGCGTTTCTCCTCCTGGGTAAGCAGTTTAGTCTTCTTTTCCAGTCCGCCGATGATACGGTCAACGGCATCGAGGAAGCACTGCTTGTCAACCCATTTCTTGTTGTGACGGGCTGCTATCAGGGCAGCTTCGTTACATACATTAGCTATGTCGGCACCAGAAAATCCCGGTGTCTGGCGTGCAAGCATATCTACATCGACTGTCTCATCAATCTTGATAGGACGCAGGTGGACGTTGAATATCTCCTTACGTTCGTTGAGGTCTGGGAGATCTACATGAATCTGACGGTCGAAACGTCCGGCACGCAGCAGTGCCTTGTCGAGGATGTCGGCACGGTTTGTAGCAGCCATGATGATGATTCCGCTGTTGGTACCAAAACCGTCCATCTCGGTGAGCAACTGATTCAGAGTGTTTTCGCGTTCATCGTTTCCTCCAATAGAAGCTGCATTGGCACGGGCACGACCGATGGCGTCGATTTCATCGATGAAGATGATGCATGGTGCTTTTGCCTTTGCCTGAGTGAAGAGGTCGCGCACACGACTGGCTCCCACACCTACAAACATCTCAACGAATTCGGAACCGGAGAGCGAGAAGAATGGTACGTCGGCTTCGCCGGCTACAGCCTTTGCAAGCAGAGTCTTACCTGTTCCCGGAGGACCTACCAGCAAGGCTCCCTTCGGAATCTTACCTCCGAGGTTGGTGTATTTCTGCGGGTTTTTAAGGAATTCTACAATCTCCTCCACTTCCTGCTTGGCACCAGCCTGACCGGCTACGTCCTTGAAGGTAATCTTGCCTTCCTTGTCGCCGCCCTCAATGAGTTGGGCTTTAGACTTGCCGACGTTGAATACGCTACCACCCATGATTCCGCCGCCACCGACTCTGCGCATGATGAATAGCCAGAGTCCTACGAGGAATACCATAGGCAGAAGTTGCCATATCAGGTTGGACATAAAATTATTAGATTGTCTGTATCCTACTCGCCCGTCAAATCGACCCTCGGCCTGAGCGCTGTCGAGAAACTCTTCTACTTTCTCCACAGAACCGATTTCGACCTCGACGGCACGTTTGTTCTTAGTCTTATTTCCGTTGCCAAATACCTTGCGGTCGTATTCACGTTTTACGTACATCTCCAACACGAGTTCGCGTTTGTCGATTACCACATCGCTGGCATATCCCTGTAGCACGTATTCCTTGAAGGCCGTGTAGTCCACCTTCTTTTCTGCTCCAGTCTCGTTGTTGAAGAAGTACATATACAGTATGCCTCCAATCAGCATCACATACAGCCAACTGAGGTTGAAACGCGGTTGGGGCGTTTCTCCGTTTTTCTTGTTCTGCTGCTTTGGCTGATTATTGTCAGATTCGTTTTGCAACTGCTGCATTTCGCTATTCATTTCGTCTCTCATTTCGTCTTATTTGAGGTTTTAGCTTATTCGTTTTGCGTCCTCCCACAGATTGTCGATGTCGTAGAAGGTGCGTGCTTCGGGTACAAACACATGTACTGCCACATCCACATAGTCCATAGCTACCCACAGACAATTTCTCTTGCCGTCGGTGCTTACAGGTTTTTCGCCTGTACGTTCATGAACGATGTCCCATATAGAGTCGCTTATTGCATTTACCTGTATGGGGGTGTTGCCTTCGCAAATCACCAGATATTGGGTTATTGTGTCACCAATATCGCGCAGGTCGAGCACAGTAATGTTCTGTCCTTTCTTTTCCTCGATGCCTGCAACGATTGCATCTATGAGTTTGTTTTTATTCTTCACGTCTAATGGTCAAATATATTGTAATTTGTAATTTGTCAAATCGTAACTTCTACCGGTTTTCCTCCATCTCCTGGCGTTTCCTCTTCTCGTCTATCAGCTGGAAGTTTTTCGGACGGAGCACGAAGTTGGAACCAAGATACTTCTCCTTCACGATTGTGTTCTCTGCCAATTCGGGTGGGGTTCCCTTGAAAAGGATTCGACCTTCGAACAACAGGTAGGCGCGGTCTGTGATACAGAGAGTCTCTTGTACGTTGTGGTCGGTAATGAGGATTCCGATATTTCTGTCTTTCAGTTTCCAGACGATATACTGGATATCTTCTACGGCGATAGGGTCAACTCCGGCAAATGGTTCGTCGAGCATGATGAATTTCGGGTCGATAGCCAGACAGCGGGCAATCTCGCATCGGCGGCGTTCTCCTCCCGACAGTTGGTTGCCTTTGTTCTTACGAACCTTCTGCAAACGGAACTCGTTCAGCAGGGATTCCAACTTCTCGTGTTGTTCTTCAATCGACTCATAGCGCATTTCGAGTACAGTCATGATATTGTCCTCTACACTCATGGTGCGGAATACGCTCGCTTCCTGAGCCAGATAGCCAACCCCCTTCTTTGCACGGGTCGATACAGGGTCGGTAGTGATTTCGTTGTTATTGATGAAGACTCTTCCAGCGTTTGGCACAACAAGTCCCGTAGTCATATAGAAACTCGTAGTCTTACCCGCACCATTAGGTCCCAGCAATCCTACGATTTCTCCTTGGCGCACATGAAACGATACATCGTTCACCACAGTACGCTTTCCGTATGTCTTAACCAGATTTCTCGTGTACAGCGTCATGCGATCTTCCGAGAAATCAGGGATTTCTGCGTCGCTTGCATTTGTGGTGGCTGTAGTGGAGAACATCTCCATTCCTGTATTTTTTTGCTCTTCCAAACTTATATCTCTATTGTGAAATTAGACAATCGGGCGCGAAGATACGGAAAATATTTTTCTTTCCATGCAAAATATTGCATTTAATAATGTTCACGCGGAATAAAAGCTACGCATTCTTGTGACATATGAGCACGGTGTTTTCGCCGTACATATACTTGTAGCTTATGTCTGGGATAATCTGGGTAACTAGGCGCAGACCGAGATATGGGTAGTCTTTGTCACCGATTTTCGTGTCTGCCATCTTGCCGGCCTTTATAGGGTCGAATGGTTTGCCGGCATCCTTCAGCGTTACGAAGATTCCCTCGTCGTTGATATGGATGTGAACATCGAATGTGCGCTTCAGCACGCTTCCGACAGAGTGGCGTGCTATGTTAGTCATCAGTTCTTCGCAACAGAGGTTTACCTCAAACATACTTTGCTTATCTACTTCAGCTTTTTTCATGAAAAGGTCGATTTCTGTCAATGTCTTGCTGACATCACTCTCGTCATATTTTACGGAGCTGTCGAAGGTGTATCCGTTTGCTTTCTTCGGAATCATTGTTACAGATGAAATTGTGTTGTGCTTCAGTTTGCTCTGTATGAATGAGTAACATAATTGCAGAGACAGCACAGCTACACATCCTACTGCAAATCCCCACCAAAGTTCTATACCTTCTATTTCAGCCGTAATCCATACCGTTATAACCATGAAAGTAGTTTGGGCTGTGGCTGTGATGACACTGGCCTTATCGTGTCCCATAAGCTGATATGTGCTGAGTAGTATCTGGGTGACTCCAAATGGGATAAGCATAAGTGCAAAAATCTGAAGTACCCGGTTCAGTTCTGCACTGAGTGCCGGATCTGTCACTCCGAACATGAGACCTACGAGTCCCGGTATGTACATGAGTACAATGACGCCAGCCACCAGGGAACCGATAAGGATAAGTGACTTCCTGACCAATATCTGCAGTCCTTTCAGATCGCGTTCACCCACCAGAATACCTCCGATGGCAAAGAGCGACTCGATTAGTCCGTCAACGAATACATAGGTAAGCAGCAGCATCTGCAGGCAGACAGACCAGATGAAGAGTCCGTCGGCACCTATGTATGTGAGTACTATGTGGTTGAGCAATAGAATGGTAATTGCCATCAGTGAGTTGCTAAGAGTGATAGGTGCTCCTTGCTTCACGTTCTGCACGAAGATGCTGAAATAATCTTTTCCTGGCAACTTGAAACGATATGAACTTTCAGGTTTGCGGATGTATTGAGCAAGGATAAGGATGTTAACAATGAACATAGACAACGAACCTATTGCAGCTCCTTCAACTCCCATTCCAAACACCTTGATTGTCAGGATATCCATAAATATGTTAGCGAATGCTCCGGCAACGACTGCTCTTGTAACAATACGTGGGTGTCCGTCGGTTGCTACCATCAGGCTTAGTCCGTACGACATCATCTGTAGCCAGGCACCCATAGCGTAAGTGTGAATATAGGCATTGGCCATTCCGTTCAGACGCGGTTCATCGGACATCTTGTTTACAATATCCATGCTGAAAAAACAGATTGCCAATGAAATGAACAATCCAAGGGTCATCACTGTGATAATAGTTGAGGTGAAAATCTTTGCTACCCTGGCCTTGTCGTCGCTTCCGATAGCCTGGGCACAAAGAGCATTAGCTCCAAAACAGATGAGGAAGCCAAAGCAGTTAAGCACTTCTACGACAGGAAGTACGAGGTTTATGGCTGAGACAGCATCTGTGCCTATTATATGCCCCACAATCATTGAGTCGGCAGTATGGGCCAATTGGGTAGCCGCAGCAGTCAGTACGGCTGCAACCATAAAGGTTTTGAGAGCCTTTGAAACGATAAAGGAATTTCTGTCGGGCAAGTTTGTATTTGTTTGTGTATTCATTGTTTGATCAATATTCTTTATATGTATATGATTCTCTACATACATTTGAAATTACTCCTACATCTCGAAATCCAAACAGCTGCGCTGAACAGTATATGGACGTACCTTCTCGTTGGCTACGGCTACATGAGCAGGGTGGGTGGCATACCCCTTAAGGGCCTCTGCCGATTCAAGTGTGCTGTCAAGCATCAAGTCGGCTGTGGATGTTGAAAGACGACCGTCTATATGAACTGTCAGTTCTATTAGTCCGGGTACTGTTCCGACGAGTCCTTCGAGTCCCGATTTGATGTTTTTCTTTACTTCATTCTTTTCTGATTCAGAGAGTTCTGGATTCAAAGTCCAAAGGATTACATGCTTTATCATAGTCTGTTTTTTTAGTTTTGGGGACAAAGATAGCGCAAAAATTTTTACTCTCTGCAAAAAAATTCCTATCTTCGCACGATTTTTAATATAAAGGAACAAAAAAGTGCTTACAGTAAAGAAAGGATTAATTCATCTTGGACGTTATTCTATGCTGATGGGTAGAGTAATTTCCCAACCCGATAGATGGAGGATGTTTTGGAAATCCTATGTCAATGAGATGTTCCAATTGGGATATAATTCAATAGCTATCGTACTGATAATAAGCTTTTTCATCGGTGCGGTAATTTGTCTTCAGATAAAACTGAACATTCAGAGTCCGTGGATGCCCAAGATGGTTGTCGGCTATACCACCCGAGAAATCATGCTTCTCGAGTTCTCGTCTTCTATAATGTGTCTTATCCTTGCCGGAAAAGTAGGCTCGAACATAGCATCTGAAATCGGCACAATGCGCATTACACAACAGATTGATGCTCTTGATATTATGGGTGTTAATTCTGCAAATTACCTGATACTTCCCAAGATAGCAGGTCTTATGACCATCATGCCTATCTTGGTTACGTTCAGTGTGGCAAGTGGTATAGGCGGTGCCTATGCAACAACCTTGTCTGGTATGACTACGATAGACGAACTTAACGAGGGATTCCGATACAGTTTCAACCAGTGGTATTTCTGGTGCGGTATCATCAAGGCTGTTGTCTATGCTTTCATAATCACTTCTGTCTCTGCCTATATGGGTTATACCGTCGAGGGCGGTAGTGTAGAGGTGGGAAAGAATTCGACTGATGCAGTTGTAAGCAGCAGTGTTCTCGTCCTGTTTAGTGATATCTTCTTAACAACCATTCTGACATGATTCAACTGAAACATTTATATAAGTCGTTCGAAGACAAAGATGTGCTGAAAGACATAAACGCGACTTTCGAGAACGGAAAAGTGAACCTCATTATAGGTCAGTCGGGTTCAGGCAAGACTGTGCTTATGAAGAATATAGTAGGTCTGCTGACTCCCACAAGCGGTAGTATTATGTACGATGATCGCGATTTCGTGGCAATGACAAAGAAAGAGAAGATAATGCTACGACGCGAGATGGGAATGATATTCCAGTCGGCTGCACTTTTTGACTCGCTTTCTGTACTTGATAATGTGATGTTCCCGTTGGATATGTTCAGCGATATGACGTATGAAGACAGAGTGAAGCGAGCAAAGCTTTGCCTTTCGCGTGTTAACCTGCAAGGTGCAGAGAAAAAGTTCCCGGGCGAGATAAGCGGTGGTATGCAGAAACGTGTGGCTATAGCCCGTGCAATCGTGCTCCAGCCTAAATATCTCTTCTGCGACGAACCGAACAGTGGACTCGACCCGAAGACCAGTATTGTCATCGACGAACTCATCTCCGGCATCACACACGAGGATAAGATAACGACTATTGTCAACACACACGACATGAACAGTGTCATGGGTATTGGCGAACATATTACGTTTATCTGTGAAGGCAGGGCAGAATGGATGGGGTCGAAGGATGAAATCATGGATTCCGACAATAAGCGATTAAATGATTTTATTTTTGCCAGCGACATCCTGCGTCAGGCTAAACAACTACACGATCAAAAACGCCAGAAATGATAGTTTGCATAGCCGAAAAACCCTCTGTGGCACGCGATATAGCCAATGTGCTTGGTGCAAAGGAAACCAAGCAGGGATATATTGAAGGAAATGGCTATCAGGTGACATGGACTTTCGGACATCTGTGTGAACTGAAAGAGCCGCGTGAGTACAACGAACGCTGGCAACGCTGGGATATATGGGATCTGCCCATGATTCCGCAACGCTTCGGAATCCGTCTGAAAGACGATGCAGGAATAAAAAAACAATTTGCCATTATCGAGAGTCTCTTCAAAAATGCGGAGATGATAATAAATTGCGGTGATGCCGGCCAAGAGGGAGAACTAATCCAACGCTGGGTGATGCAGAAGGCTGGTGTGAAGTGTCCTGTGAAACGTCTGTGGATCAGTTCACTCACCGAGGAAGCTATCCGGGAGGGATTTCAGACGCTCAAGGATCAGCAGGAATACCAAAGTCTGTATGAAGCCGGACTGAGTCGTGCCATCGGCGACTGGACTCTCGGACTCAATGCTACGCGCCTCTATACCATGAAGTACCAGCAGCAGCGCGGTCAGGTGCTTTCCATCGGACGCGTGCAAACTCCTACGCTCGCGCTTATCGTAAACCGTCAGAAGGAGATTGATGAGTTTGTTCCCCGTCAGTCATGGCTCCTCACCACACTCTATAGGGACGCCAAGTTCACTGCCGTGACCATCGACGAGGATGCTGAGGCAGAGAAGGCAAGCGAGGCAGCAGAAGGGAAGACGGCAAAGAGCAAAACTCCTACATATAAACAGATTGAATATGAAACCGAAGTGGCTGCACTCGATGCGCTAAACAGCGTAAAAGACAGTCCGCTTACGGTTATCGACATACAGAAGAAAAAAGGTTCTGAGGCACCTCCTCGTCTCTATGATCTCACTTCGCTTCAGGTAGATTGCAACAAAAAGTTCAGTATGTCTGCCGAACAGACTCTGCAGACGATACAGTCGCTCTACGAGAAGAAATTCACCACGTATCCTCGTGTCGATACGACCTTCCTTCCCGACGACGTCTATCCCAAGTGCCCTGGTATCTTGCGAGGTCTTCGTGCCTACGAACAGTTTACTAAGCCACTTGAAGGAAAGACTTTAATAAAGTCGAAGAAAATATTTGACTCGTCAAAAGTCACTGACCATCATGCTATTATTCCTACAGGCGTTCCTGCACAGGCCATGACCGATATGGAGAAGCATGTTTACGACCTTGTGGCGCGTGCATTCATTGCTGCATTCTATCCCGACTGCAAGTTTGAAACTACGACAGTGTTTGGTGAATGTCCTACGAAGGATTCTGCTGATACAAGAATCCTCTTCCGCACTTCGGGGCGCACCATTATCGATGAGGGCTGGAAGGTGATTTACAAGAAAGAGACGAAAGAAACCTCTGACGACGAAGAGAATAGCGAGACCGCAGAAAGGACTCTGCCTGTGTTCGTGAAGGGAGAGAGCGGACCTCATGTACCTATGCTTGCAGAGAAATGGACTCAGCCCCCCAAGGCATATACGGAAGCTACGTTATTGCGTGCGATGGAGACTGCCGGTAAGTTTGTTGACAACGATGAACTGCGCGACGCTATGAAAGAAAACGGAATCGGTCGTCCGAGTACTCGTGCTGCCATTATCGAAACTCTCTTCAAGCGACGTTATATCAAGAAAGAACGCAAGAGTCTGGTACCGACACCTACTGGTGTCGAACTTATCAACCTCATACACGAAGAACTTCTCAAGAGTGCTGAACTTACAGGTATCTGGGAGAAGAAACTGCGTGATATAGAGTACCATAAATACTCTGCTCAACAGTTTGTCGCAGAGCTGAAACAGATGGTGACCGACATCGTGACCTCTGTTCGCAACGACAATTCCAACCGTCGTGTCGTATATACCACGGACGAGGAACTGAAGAAAAAGAAATCTGCTCCGGCAAACAAGACTGTACATCGTGAAGGTGAATCGCCTGCAGGCTTTAAGCCACGCGGAAAGAAGAACGATGGCGGAAAGAAACCCGATGTTGCCAAGACAACGGAATCAGTAGATTCTGCCTCGTTCAATGCAGACCAGTGGATAGGTATGACTTGTCCTGTCTGCAAGCAGGGAACCATCATAAAAGGAAAGACTGCGTATGGATGTTCCAGATGGCGCGAAGGGTGTTCATATCGTATGCCTTTTGAGGAGGTTAAAAAAAATGACGGGTAGGATAGGGTGATATAAGTAAAAAATACTTATATTTGCCCATCATTATTTTTTATATCGTAAATGCTCATTCAGAAAAACAGTAAAATCACTATAATATGGAAAGTAAAATTCAGCAACTGACGGAGAAACTCCTTCATGAAGGAGTAGAAAAGGGTAATGCCGAGGCAGCCCAGATTGTAGCAGCTGCAAAGGAACAGGCTGCAAAGATTATTGAAGATGCAAAGGCTCAGGCCGCAGAGATAGAAGCTGAGGGCAAGAAGAATGTGAAGTCTTTAGAGGAAAACACTAAGTCGGAAATCAAGATGTATGCTGCTCAGGCTCTCAATGCGCTGAAGAGTGAGATTGCAAATGTCGTAGGCGACAAGATAGTAAAGGAAGCTGTGTCGGCAACTACATCTGACAAGGATTTCATGAACGAGTTCATGCTCAAGCTGGCAGAGAAATGGGGTGCAAACGAAGAAATCGTTATCGGCGCCAAAGATGCTGATTCGCTGAAGGCACTCTTTGCGAAGAAGGCAAAGGCCCTGCTCGACAAGGGTGTGAAGATTGAGCAGGTAAACGGTCAGGCTGCTGCCTTCACTATCCAGCCTGCCGACGGCTCTTATAAGGTTAACTTCGGTGACGCTGAATTTGAAGAGTACTTTAAGGGATTCTTGCGCCCTCAGTTGGTTGAAATGATTTTCTGATGCAATGCATGATGTTGTAATATACCTGGTTCGGTAATTATACGTTATGCGTTATGAATTATGCATTAAAAAGAGATTATGGCGAATTACTATTGTATGATGGCAGGATTGCCCGACATTACGCTTGACAGCCCTATGTCGGTAAGCTTTTCTGATATTCGCGAAGAACTGGAGATGAATCTTAGTGATGACGACAAGAAACTCATTTTCTATTTCTTCCTCGAAAACGACTGCAAGAATCTTGTGCGCCTGCTGAAGAATCCGGATGCGGAAATCAATCCGAACTGCAACTATACGATGGAGCAGTACACGGACCTGATTACTTCGGCGCGTGAGATGAACTTCAACGTCCACCGCTATCCTACCTTCATGTCTGTCTTTGCACGAAACTATAATTACAACAAAGACGTGAAGGGATGGTATGCCGAGGACGCCATGCAGTATGAGTTCCTGCAATATACCACACAGTGTCCTAACAAGATGATACGCGAGTGGTACGACCTGAACTATAATATTAATAATGTGCTCACAGCGATGATTGCCCGTAAGGAGGGCTGGAACGTGGCTGACTTTATCCAGGGCGAGAACGATGTGACCGATATGATTCTCAATAACAACACGAAAGACTTCAACCTCTCCTTTGAGTACGACTACGTGAAGGATCTGATGCAGATTGTCGATTGCGACGACCCCGTGCAGAAGGAGAAGAAGATAGATGCCTTCAAGTGGGCATGGCTCGACGAACGCACATTCTTCGATGTGTTCTCTATAGAGGCGGTTTTTGCTTATCTGTGCAAGATGCAGATGCTATATCGCTGGGAACGTCTCGATCAGGAAAAGGGTAGGGAGACTTTCAAGCAGATCATCGAGAATTTGCGTGGCGAAGCTCGCGTACCAGAGGAGTTCCGTATGCGTTCTCCTTATGGCAAACAGCAGGTGACTGAGGCTAAGTGAATATAGTCAGAAAGTAAAATAGAAAAAACAAATATATATGACAAAAGGTACAGTAAGTGGCGTAATTGCCAATATGGTGACTCTCTCGGTTGACGGTCCGGTGTCTCAGGGTGAAATCTGTTACATCGAGACAGGAGGCGACCGTCTCATGTCGGAGGTTATCAAGGTGGTCGGAACCGATGTGTATGTCCAGGTGTTTGAATCTACCCGCGGACTCAAGGTCGGTGCAACTGCCGAATTTACCGGACATATGCTTGAAGTGCAACTTGGTCCCGGTATGCTTTCAAAGAACTACGATGGTCTGCAGAACGACCTTGACAAGATGGAGGGAGTGTTCCTGAAACGCGGACAGTACACCGAACCGCTCGATGCCGAGCGTCTGTGGGATTTCATTCCGCTCGTTAAGGAAGGCGACACAGTTGGAAACAGTGCATGGCTTGGCGAAGTAGAGGAGAACTCTCAGAAGCTGAAGATTATGGCTCCGTTCCAGCTCGTTGGCACTGCAAAGGTGAAGAGCATTGTAAAAGCAGGTCAGTACAAGATTCACGATACTATCGCCGTGCTCGAGAAAGCTGATGGTACAGAAATCAAAGTGGATATGGTTCAGCACTGGCCAGTGAAGTTTGCAATGACAAACTACAAGGAAAAACCACGTCCTTTCAAGCTTCTTGAGACAGGTGTGCGCACCATCGACACCTTCAACCCAATTGTCGAAGGTGGTACAGGATTTATCCCCGGCCCGTTCGGTACAGGTAAGACTGTGCTCCAGCATGCCATTTCAAAGCAGGCAGAAGCCGACATCGTAATCATCGCTGCCTGTGGTGAACGTGCAAATGAGGTTGTGGAAATCTTCACTGAGTTTCCAGAGCTTATCGACCCGCACACAGGACGCAAGCTGATGGAGCGTACCATCATCATCGCAAATACATCAAACATGCCAGTGGCTGCCCGTGAGGCATCTGTTTATACAGCCATGACAATGGCAGAATACTACCGCTCGATGGGACTTCGCGTATTGCTCATGGCCGACTCTACTTCCCGTTGGGCTCAGGCTCTGCGTGAAATGTCGAATCGTATGGAGGAACTGCCTGGACCAGATGCGTTCCCTATGGACCTCGGTGCCCTCATCAGTAACTTCTACGGCCGTGCCGGATATGTATATCTCAACAACGGAGAGGTAGGTTCCATCACATTCATCGGAACTGTATCGCCTGCCGGAGGTAACCTGAAGGAGCCTGTGACTGAGAATACCAAGAAGGTGGCACGTTGTTTCTACGGTCTCGAACAGGAGCGTGCCGACAAGAAACGCTATCCTGCTGTGAACCCAATCGACTCATATTCTAAATATCTGGAATATCCTGAGTTCAAGGAATACATTGCACAGAAGATCAACGACCAGTGGATTCCTAAGGTCTTGGCTCTGAAGACCCGTATGCAGCGAGGTAAGGAAATTGCCGAGCAGATCAACATTCTCGGCGACGACGGTGTGCCCGTTGACTACCATGTGGTGTTCTGGAAGTCGGAAATCATCGATTTCGTAGTGCTTCAGCAGGATGCCTTCGACGAAGTGGATGCCGTAACAAGCATCGAACGCCAGGAATCTATTCTCAATCTTGTCACTCAGATATGCGAGACAGACTTCCAGTTCGACGACTTCCTCGCCGTGGTTGACTTCTTCAAGAAACTCATCAACCTTTGCAAGCAGCTTAACTATTCTGAATACCAGTCTGAGCAGTACAACTCATTCTATTCTCAGATTCAGGATATGCTGAAGCGGTAATTGCACTAAGGAAACGATTATGCATTACGCGTTATGAATTATGAATTAATTAAATTTTAGAAAATGGCAACTGCATTCCAAAAGATATATACAAAGATCAGCCAGATTACCAAAGCTACCGTAGCCTTGAAGGCTAAAGGTGTAGGCTATGACGAACTGGCAACCATCAACGGAAAACTTGCTCAGGTGGTGAAGATTGTCGGCGACGACGTCACACTGCAGGTTTTCGAAGGTACAGGCGGCATTCCGACTAATGCCGAAGTGGTATTCCTTGGCAAGGCTCCTTCACTCAAGGTCAGTGACCAGCTCTCGGGCCGTTTCTTCAATGCCTATGGTCAGCCTATCGACGGAGGACCGGAAATCGAGGGTAAGGACGTGGAGATCGGTGGTCCGTCGGTAAACCCCGTGCGACGTCGTCAGCCAAGCGAACTCATCGCCACGGGTATTGCCGGCATCGACCTTAACAACACACTCGTGTCAGGTCAGAAAATCCCGTTCTTTGCCGACCCCGATCAGCCGTTCAACGAAGTGATGGCTCTCGTTGCTCTCCGTGCAAAGGCCGACAAGATTATCCTTGGCGGTATGGGTATGACCAACGATGATTACTATTTCTTCAAGAATACATTCTCAAACGCAGGAGCACTCGACCGTATCATCGCGTTTATGAACACCACCGAGGACCCGGCTGTAGAGCGTCTGCTTGTTCCGGACATGGCACTTACGGCTGCCGAGTACTTCGCCGTCGAGAAACACGAGAAAGTGCTCGTCCTGCTTACCGATATGACATCATATGCCGACTCGCTTTCTATCGTGTCAAATCGTATGGACCAGATTCCTTCGAAGGACTCAATGCCTGGCTCGCTCTATTCCGACCTTGCCAAGATATATGAGAAGGCTGTTCAGTTCCCGGAGTCAGTCGGAGGTGGCAGTATAACCATCATTGCTGTGACTACATTGTCGGGCGGCGACATCACCCATGCCGTACCTGACAACACCGGTTACATCACCGAGGGTCAGCTCTTCCTGCGCCGCGATTCCGACATCGGTAAGGTTATCGTCGATCCATTCCGCTCGCTTTCTCGTCTGAAGCAGCTCGTTGCCGGAAAGAAGACCCGTAAGGACCACTCTCAGGTCATGAACGCAGCTATCCGACTCTATTCCGATGCTGCCAATGCAAAGACAAAGCTTGAGAACGGATTCGACCTGACTGATTACGACAACCGTTGTCTCGACTTCGCTAAGGAGTATGCCAACAAACTGCTTGCCATCGACGTGAACCTCGATACAGAGGAAATGCTCGATGTGACTTGGAGCCTGTTTATCAAGTACTTCAAACTCGAAGAAGTTAACATCAAGAAAGAATTTACAGATATCTACTGGAAATAAGGTTCAACCCCCTTATCCAGCTATAAACGTATCATCTTTTAAACTTTAAACGCTAAACTTTAAACCTTATAATGGCAATAAAGTTTCAATATAACAAAACATCGCTTCAGCAGCTGGAGAAAAACCTGAAGATGCGTCAGCGTACCCTCCCCATCATCAAGAATAAGGAGACGGCTCTGCGCCTTGAGGTGAAGAAGTGCAAGGAGGAAGCTACGGCGCTTGAACAGAAACTCCAGGAGCAGATACAAGGCTACGAGTCTATGTATGCGCTGTGGGGGGAATTCGACACATCGCTCGTTGCCCTCAAGGACGTGCAGCTCGACGTGAAGAAGATTGCCGGCGTGCGCGTTCCCGTCCTCACCAACATACAGCTGGAAGTGAAGCCATTCGGACTCTTCAGTGCTCCGAAGTGGTACTTCGACGGAATCAAACTGCTGCAAGGACTTGCCAAGACTGCCGTAGAACATGAATTCGTCGAGGCTAAACTGCTTCTGCTCGACCACGCCCGTAAGAAGACCACACAGAAGGTAAACCTCTTCGAAAAGGTGCAGATTCCGGGATTCCAGGAAGCAATCCGCAAGATAAAGCGATTCATGGAGGACGAGGAAAACCTCTCCAAGTCGTCGCAGAAGATTCTGAAGTCATTACAGGAAGCGCGTGCTAAGAAAGCCGCCGAATCAGAGAAGGAGGTAGCCGTATGATACAGGACATGAAAAAACTCACATTCCTCATCACTAATGGGGAGTATGACCAGTTTATCGATTCCATCCGCCAGCTCGGAGTCATCCACGTTCAGCAGCTTCAGCAGGGAGCCAGCAGCGACGAACTCCAGAATGCGCTCGCTATGGCTCAGCGCTATAAGTCGGCTATCGCTACGCTCGACTACGCAAAGGATTCCTACACCACGCAGCAGACCTATTCGCAGTTCCCGGCCGATGCCAACCTGGGCAGTCAGTGCCTCAGCGACATCGAAAAACTCGTAGAGCGTGAGAACGACCTGAAGCATCAGCTTGACGCAGCGGAGAAAGATATACAACGCCTTGAGGTGTGGGGCGAAATCAACTGGGAGCAGGTTGACCAGCTTTCTGCAGCCGGTACCAATATGTATTTCTTCTCTACTCCGAACAAACTCTACAAGGCAGAGTGGGGGGAGAAGTACTTCGCCACTCCTGTAGCTGAGCAGAACAAGAAAATCTATTTCCTTGCCTTCGCATCTGAAGTGCCTGACATCACAGCCGAACGTCTCGAATTGCCCCGTGCATCCTACAGTGCTCTTCAGCAGCAGGCTGCTGACTTGCAGCGTCAGATCGGCGAGGTACATGAGTCGCTTCTTGCCATCAATGCCCAGTATCGCAACAGCCTGCTGGCAGCACAGGTGGAGAACGAAAACGACATCCAGCTCTCGCAGGTTCACCTGAGTAATGAATCGGTTGCAGGCGATGCCCTCAAACTCATGGTTGGCTGGACTCTTGCCGAGCGTGCTAAGGAAGTAACCGACTTCCTCGACCGCCAGAATATCTATTATGAGATAGAAGACCCGGCATTCGATGACAATGTTCCTATCAAGATAGTGAATAACAAATTCGCAACGCTCTTTGAGCCGATCCTGCGAATGTACTCGTTACCGAACTATCACGACATCGACCCTCTGCCACTCTTTGCGCCCTTCTTCATGCTGTTCTTCGGACTCTGCATGGGCGACCTCGGCTACGGACTTATCATTACGGCCGTCTCGCTGCTCATCGTCTTCACAAAGCCCGCCATCCGTTCATACGGAATGCTCGGCGCACTGCTCGGAGGCATGACCTGCGTCTGTGGATTCATCACCGGTACATTCTTCGGAATCGACCTTTCCACCGTTGACTGGCAGTGGATTAAGCCTATCCAGCCATACTTCATCAATGACTCTATGAAGGATAGTTTCTTCGGCTACTCGCCTATGATGGTTATATCCGTCATCATCGGACTCATTCAGGTACTCATCGGAATGTTCATGGCAGGCTGCAAGGCAGTGAAAAACTACGGTTTCATCTACGGCGTAGGCAAATTCTCGTGGGTTCTCGCCTTAGTGAGTGCTGTCGTCCTCTTCGGCTTCCCGATGTTCGGTGTGGTCATCCCGGTATGGCTTCAGTCCGTACTATACTGCCTGATAGCCGTCTCAGCCTTCGGCATCTACTTCCTCAACAACCCCGCAGCCTATGCAAAGGCTGGCAGTCTGCGCAAACTGCTCGGAGTGGGAGTGAACCTCGGCGGCGGTCTTTGGGCTACCTACGGAATGTCAACTGGACTGCTTGGCGACCTCCTGTCCTACATCCGACTCTTCGCCCTCGGTCTTACCGGCGGTGTGCTCGGTAGCGTGTTCAACCAACTCGCTATGGATATGAGTCCTCAGATTCCAGTTGTTCACGAACTGGTGATGATTTTCATCCTCCTCTTCGGTCATGGCATCAATTTCGGTCTCTGTATGATCTCCTCGTTCGTCCATCCGATGCGACTCACCTTCGTGGAGTACTTCAAGAACGCCGACTTCTCAGGCAACGGAACAGAGTACAAACCATTCAAGGTTAAGAAATAAGATACATACTCTAAACTATCAACTCTAAACTATCAACTCTAAACTATCAACTCTAAACTATCAACTCTAAACTAAATATTAACCTGGGTTCTCTTGCCACTTTCAGTCCTTCTCATGGACGGCAGAGTTAATCCGCAAAAACTCATTTAAACTATGGCAATTATTCTTGCTTATCTCGGAATCGCCCTCGCAGTAGGACTTTCCGGCATCGGTTCCGCCTATGGCGTAACTATCTGTGGTAATGCCGCTATCGGCGCGTTCAAGAAAAACCCAAGCGCAAGCGGTTCTTACATCGGTCTTGCAGCCCTCCCTTCATCTCAGGGTCTGTACGGCTTCGTCGGTTTCTTCATCCTCAATCCAAAGGTTACAGCCGACATCTCTATGTTTGCAGCATCAGCAATCTTCGGAGCTGGACTTGCACTTGGCGCAGTAGCACTCTTCTCTGCTATCCGTCAGGCAAAGGTATGTGCAAACGGTATCTCAGCTATCGGTGGCGGTCACAACGCATTCGGTACCACAATGGTGCTCGCCGTATTCCCTGAGCTCTATGCCATCCTCGGTCTTCTCGTGCTCATCCTCATCGCAGGTGCACTCTAATCGACCCGGAGATTCTTTTCCTTACAAGAGTTCTGACCCTCATCGGTTGGAACTCTTTCTGTTTTATCCATTCATTTTTCTCCGGTTAAAATTCTCTCGAATTTTTGCTGCTGCGCGTAGGAATTTTTGCTGCTGCGCGTAGGAAATTTTTTTCGTGTGCATACGAGGCATATTTTCATCGTTTTTGACACTGCAAAGGTACGTCATC
>DEJQ01000011.1 GCA_002353575.1 Prevotellaceae bacterium UBA2744 | reverse complement strand
CTGTTTATTATAAATGTTGTATACTTGCGCTCTGTGTGATTTGCTACAACTGAAATTAAGCATGATATAGATGTTCGAACGTATTCAACATATTAAGTATGTGATTGTTCTGACGGCTGTGTGTATAGCTGTCGGATCGCTTATTGCATCTAGTTTTATGATTCGTGAACTGGAGGCCGAGGAGAAGGAGAGGGTTGAGATATGGTCGGAGGCTATGCGTTCGCTTAATCGTGCGGATGAGAATACTGATTTAAGTCTTGTTATTCGAGTCCTTAACAGTAATCATATTATTCCTGTGATTGTATTAGACAAAAACGGCGAGGTGCTTACATACAGGAATATCAATAAGGAGTTTCGGGAGAATGAGGATTCGATAGCATATATATCCCGACTGGCTTCAAATTACAGGGAGGTGGGTAAAGAAATAAAAATAGATATGACTACGGATCGTGACAATGATGATTATATTATTGTCTGTTATGATGAGTCCATAATGCTGCGTCGTCTTGCTGTATATCCTTATATTCAGTTGTGTGTTGTTTGTCTTTTTGTTTTGATTTCAGTCTTTGCTTTGTTTGCAACTACTCGCGCTGAACAGAATAAGGTTTGGGTTGGTTTATCCAAGGAAACGGCTCATCAGTTGGGAACTCCTATTTCTTCACTGATGGCATGGAACGAAGTGTTCAAGGAGGCGTATCCTGATGATCCGCTTATCTCAGAAATGGAGAAGGATGTAAGAAGGCTGGAGAGGATTGCGGAGAGATTCTCTAAGATCGGTTCTGTCCCTGAACCCAAAAGGGAGAATGTTCTGGATGTGTTGGAACGTGTAGTGGTTTATATGGATAAGCGGACTAGTCGTAAGGTGAAGATCATCACGCATTTTCCTGAGACTCCGGTTTGGGCCAGTCTTATATCGAGTCTATTCGAGTGGGTTGCCGAGAATCTGTGTAAGAATGCTGTTGATGCCATGGGTGGTTCGGGGCAAATCGATATATATGTTGATGAGTCGGATAAGAATGTCTATGTTGAAGTTGTTGATAACGGAAAGGGAATTCCGCGTGGCAATTTCCAATCTGTTTTCAGGCCTGGCTTTACGACGAAGGAGCGAGGGTGGGGGCTTGGTCTTTCGCTTGCAAAACGTATAATAGAAGAATATCATCATGGCAAGATATATGTGAAGGACTCAGAGTTGAATGTGGGTACTACATTCCGTATAGAACTGCCCAAGGATGTTTAAGTTGGTCGTCGAGTGCATTATTGCAGGTTTTATTTTGTTTTTCTTGTAATGAAGGGGATTATAGAAAGGAAAATCCTAAATAAATTTGTTTTTTCTGTCGCTTACTCGTACCTTTGCATCCCAAATGAGCAAATTAGATGCCTATAGAGTCGATTTGTTGAGTTCTAAGCTTCAGGGCTCACGTTTAGAGTGGAATCTGGACGACAGTTTTTTTGAAGCGGTTGAAGGACTTATACATCGTGGCAATATACATACGACTGTCGATTGCCAGAATACGGGCTCTATGTTTAGGTTTCGGATTAGTTCAGAAGGAGATGTTATCGTACCGTGCGACAGGTGTCTTTCAGATCTTGAATTGCGGATTGAGACTGATGACGAATTACTTGTCAAACTTGGCAGCGAATACTCCGACGAAGGTGACTGTGTCATTGTACCTGAGACAGAAGGCTATGTAAACCTTGCACAGTTTATCTATGAATTTATAGCTCTCAGCATGCCGATTACGGTTTGTCACGAACCTGGGAAATGTGATGAATCGATGATGCAACAACTCAGCAGGCATCAGGTTGCCCGAAGCAGCCAGGAGGATGATGAGGACTATGGTTCAGAAGCCGGCGGTGATTCACAAATAGTGGACGATCGTTGGGCAGCACTAAAGAATTTAAAACTTAATTAAAACATTTATAGAAAATGGCACATCCTAAAAGAAGACAATCAAAGACACGTACTAGAAAAAGAAGAACTCATGACGGCGCAGTAGCTCCGACACTTGCAGTATGTCCAAATTGTGGTGAATTCTACGTATATCACACAGTATGCCCTGCTTGTGGTTACTACCGTGGCAAGGTTGCAATTGTAAAAGAAGACGCAATCTAAAAAAATCGCTCATCTCTGATGAAAAACATAAATGCAGTTATTACAGGTGTAGGCGGATGGGTTCCAACCTATATTCTTGACAATGATGAGATGTCCACTATTGTTGATACCAGCGATGAGTGGATTATGGAGCGTATCGGTGTCAAGACTCGTCATATCTTGAAACCTGAAGAGGGTGTCGGTACATCGTTCATGATGACCAAGGCTGTGCGTCAGCTGCTCGACAAGACAAAGGTCGATCCTGACACCATAGAAGCTGTCATTTGTGCTACAACTACTCCTGACTACCATTTCCCGTCAACAGCTTCGCTGGTTATCGGTAACATAGGCTTGAAGAAGGCATTCGGTTTCGATATGGAGGCAGCGTGTGCCGGTTTCCTTTATGCGATGGAGACTGGTGCGGGTTTTATCCGCAGCGGTCGCTACAAGCGCATCATTATTTGCGGCGGTGATCATATGTCGTCGATGACAAACTATGAGGACCGTAACACATGTCCGATTTTCGGCGATGGTGCTGCATGCGTGCTGATGGAGGGTACGGAAGAGGATTATGGACTTATGGACAGCTACCTTCGTGTAGATGGTCAGGGATATGAGAATCTTCATATGGCAGCTGGCGGTTCGGCTCGTATGCCAAGCCATGAGACTGTCGATGAGCGTCTCCATTTCGTGTATCAGGAAGGCCGTGCTGTGTTTAAGCACGCTGTGACTGATATGTCGGATGCGGTTGCAACAATTGCAGAGCGCAATCATTTGACGAAGGACGATATTGCGTGGGTGATTCCTCATCAGGCGAATGTCCGTATCGAAAGTGCTGTGGCTCGCCGTATCGGTGTGGAAGAGGATCATGTGATGATAAATATCGATCACATGGCAAATACGTCCGGTGGCACGCTTCCGCTTTGCCTTTGGGAGTACGAACCGCAGCTGAAGCGTGGCGACAAGCTGGTGTTTACGGCTTTCGGTGCCGGTTTCACTTGGGGAGCAAGCTATATGATATGGGGGTATGACGGCAGTAAGTTTGCCGATAATCCTCCTGAGTTCTACAAGGAAGGCAAAATCAGTCGTGAAGAGTGGTATGCTAAACGCAAGCTGCAGAAATAGTGATTGTAAGGACAAACGACAATAAGAGATAAGTGAGAGCGCATCGCATAGACACGTTGCGCTCTTTTTTCCTCTAATAGATATTCCTTCTATGGGTGTTTCCTGGTAGATATTTCTTCAGTGGATATTTCTTCAGTGGATAATTCTTCAGTGGATAATTCTTCAGTGGATAATTCTTCAGTGGATATTTCTTTGGTGGTTGTTCTTCTGTAAATATGATTCAGTAATTATTCTTTTTTATCAGTAAAAGCTATGCATAAATCAGGGTTTGTAAATATTGTAGGTAATCCGAATGTGGGAAAATCGACACTGATGAACCAGCTGGTAGGGGAGCGCATTTCGATTGCTACGTTCAAGGCTCAGACTACGCGTCACCGTATCATGGGTATCATAAACGATGAGGATGCTCAGATTGTTTTCAGTGATACTCCGGGTGTGCTGAAGCCGAATTATAAGCTTCAGGAGTCGATGCTGGCGTTTTCGGAGAGTGCGCTTCAGGATGCTGATGTGTTGCTTTACGTTACGGATCCTGTGGAGAAGGTGGATAAGAACAGCGATTTCCTGCAGAAGGTGCAGAAGATGGATGTTCCGGTGATTGTGCTTATCAATAAGATTGACCTGAGCAACGAGAAAGACCTGGTGACGCTGGTAGAACAGTGGCACGAGATTTTGCCGAAGGCTGAGATTCTGCCTATTTCCGCTTTGCATAAGTTTAATGTGGAACCTGTGTTGCAGCGCATAAAGGAGTTGTTGCCTGAGTGTCCGCCGTACTTCGAGAAAGACCAGTTGACGGACAAACCGGCGAGGTTTTTTGTGTCGGAGATTATCCGCGAGAAGATTCTGCTCTACTACGATAAGGAGATTCCGTATTCGGTTGAGGTTGGTGTGGAGAGTTTCCAGGAGGACAATACCCACATTCATATCAATGCGGTGATTTATGTGGAGCGCGACAGCCAGAAGGGTATTATCATAGGCCATCAGGGTAAGGCTTTGAAGAAGGTGGCTACGGAGGCGCGGAAGAGTCTGGAGCGTTTCTTCGGCAAGACGATTTATCTGGAGACATTCGTGAAGGTGGATAAGGACTGGCGCAATTCGGATAAGGAGCTGAACCTGTTCGGTTATAATCCGGAGTAAAGGTTCCGGATTAAAGGAAAAATAAGAAGACCTCGGACTGTAGCAGTCTGAGGTCTTTTTTTTGTTTAGTAATTGTCTTTCTTCAGTTCGAAGTAGGCTTGCGGGTGGTTGCAAACGGGACAGGTTTCAGGGGCTTGCTTGCCGATGTGGATGTGTCCGCAGTTGCGGCATTGCCAAACGGTGTCGCCGTCGCGTGAGAAGACGATGCCCTGTTCGATGTTTTCCAGTAGTTTCTTGTACTTCTCTTCGTGCACTTTTTCTATTGCTGCAACGCCTTCGAAGAGTTGTGCTATTTCTTCGAAACCTTCTTCACGAGCTTCACGAGCCATGCGTGGATACATGTCGGTCCATTCGTCGTATTCGCCCTGCGCAGCGTCTTTCAGGTTGTCGGCAGTGGTGCCGATGCCGTGGATGAGTTTGAACCACATCTTGGCGTGTTCCTTTTCCTGGTCGGCAGTCTCCTGGAAGAGCTGTGCCATCTGTTCGAAGCCGTCTTTCTTTGCTTTCGAAGCGTAGTAGGTGTACTTGTTTCTTGCCTTTGATTCTCCTGCGAATGCTTCCCACAGGTTTTGCTCAGTCTTCGAGCCTTTCAGTTCTTTAGCCATAATGATTAGTGTTTTAGAGGTTATTAGTTGTTTTGTTTGAATGTATGGGCAAATATACAGCAAAAAAATAGATATATGAAAATGATTTGGAAATAAAATATTAGTTGTATCTTTGCCGCGTTGAACTAAAAACAATTAATATTTATGAAAAACAGAATCTTTTTGTTGCTTGCCACCATCATGATGTGTGGAGCAATGATGACAGGGTTGACATCGTGCAGCGACAGTGATGATAACAATAATAATCAGAAGCGAGTGGCTGTGCTGCTTCCTGATGGTGTCAATCTTGCGCGTTGGGCTACAGACAAGGCAAACTTGGAGGCTGTGATGGCTTCGTATGGCTTCCAGGCTACTTTTTACGTTGCTCCGGAAAGTCCAGAGGGTGCGGTGCAACAGGTCAATCAGCTCAGAAGTGCCATCAACGACGGTGTGAAATACATCGTGCTGACAGCTATCGACTATAAGAAAATCAATGAGTCCGGATTGCTTGAGCAGCATCCCGATGTCAAGGTGGTATGCCATGACCGCATTATCCTCGATAACCCCCGCATAGCTTATATCTCTTCAGCTGACACGAAGGAGGTAGGGCGTACTCAGGCCCAGTTCCTTCTCAATCATTTTCATTCTACAGGAGCCGCTTCCATGACTATAGAAATTCTTGAGGGTCCTCTGACCGATGTCAATGCCAAGGATTATTATGACGGAGCTATGGAACTGCTCAGAAAATACATTACCGACGGAAAACTTATCGTTAAGAGCGGCAAGACGGCATACAACGATGTGAAGGCTGACAGTTGGAGTGTTGCTGACGGCAAGAAAGACATGAAAGACCGTCTCACCAGTTATGGAGCGGGTGAGTGTCCGGATATGATTCTTGCAGCAGTCGATAATCAGGCTCAGGGAGCTATTGATGCTCTGAAGGAAGCTGGTATTACGACAATGCCGGTTATCACAGGTCAGGACAATACCGCGGTGGCTCAGACTAATATCAATAATGGCTGGCAGACCATGACCATCGACAAGAACCTGAAGGACATGGCATACAACACAGCTATAATTGTAAATGGTCTGATATCCAATTCTCCGGTTCGTACCAGCCAAAGCATCTCAGGCATTCCGGCAATCTACTCTAAGATTACCGTTATGACAAAAGACAGTTACTAGTGTCTTTCAGCCAAGGAATATAGAATAGGGCAGCGACTTTCGGGTTGCTGCTTTTTTTGTCGAAAAGTTCCATCCGTCTTCAAAAATTTCAAACGATATTTGGTATTTTGCTCACTTATTCGCACCTTTGCGAGTGAAAGAAACTATACACTAAAGATATGCCAACTCTATTTACACTTTTCGGACTAAGATTTATGTTCTACTCTAACGACCATGAGCCTATTCATGTTCACGTTGTTAAAGGTGGAGCCGAAGCTCGTTTTCAGATTCTGCCAGAAGTGATGCCTCTTGATAACAGAGGATTGAAGCCCTCCGAGATGAAATTGGCAGAGTCTATTGTTGAGGAGAATAAGGATATTATTATTGCACGTTGGAACGAATATTTCAAAAAATAAATACTACTATGATTGAGATTAAGAAGATATGGCTTACGCCTACTGAGATTTGGGTTCAGACGGCAGACGGCAGACAGGCAAGCGAGCGTTTTGCCGACTATTCGTCTCTGCGCGACGCAACTCCTGCTGAGCGTGAACAATATACGCTGTCGCCATATGGTATACACTGGGAGCATCTGGACGAGGATCTCTGCTTCGAGGGTTTCTTCCAACCTAAGGCTGCAAGATAGTTTACGCATCTTCTATCGCAGTCAAGGGCTTGAACTGATAGAATATTAATATCCAAAACCACAATGCAAAATACCATTAAGAAAAGATACCCTCCCCAGTAAGTTTGGGCTGAAACTGACAGAAAGAGCGTTGCGGCGCACTACGATATAACTATGGCACGTTCCGATTTCCCTTGTGTGGAGTCGGGGCGTGCTTTTTCTGTGTAAACACTTGATATTAATCTGTAAAACAAAATTACTTATGACACTTAAACATTTACTTTTTTCTTCGCTTATGCTGCTGTCGGCTGGCACGGCATGGGCAGACGTGGAGATTAACGAAACGAATTTCCCGGATGAGAATTTCCGTATTTGGCTGAAAAATCAAAAATATGGCAAGGATGCAGTCTTGACCGATGCGGAGATTGCTGGAATTAGTGAGATGTATGTTTATAATGAGGGTATTAAGAGTATGCAGGGAATAGAATATTTTTACTGAACTAACAAGACTGAACTGCTCCTCCACCCAGCTTACTTCGCTCGATGTGTCGAAGAATACTTGGTTGTATGTTCTGTACTGCTTCGAAAACCAAATAAAGGGCGCTGCTATGGATGCGCTTGTAGCGAGTCTGCCTTCAAGACGCGGTTGTACTCTGCGTATCAAATACTATGAGAACGAGCAGAATGTGTTGACAACCACTCAAGTTGCCGCTGCGAAAGCTAAGGGATGGACACCATATTATACAGAAGACGGAACCAATTGGAAAGAATACCCTGGTGTTGACCCTTCAACCGGAGTGAACAATGTTGAAGCCTCTGAAACTGATGATTCTGCTCCTTGGTACACTATCAACGGCACACTGCTTAGTGGTAAGCCAACGGAGAAGGGCATCTACATTCATAATGGAAAGAAGGTGCTCGTGAAATAAAAGAACATTTCTTGCAAGACCTCTTGCAAACGTTCAAAACTGATTTGGACAAATGCAAGAGCTCTTGCAAACGCTGAAAACCGATTTGGATAAATGCAAGAGGTTTTGCAAACACAGAAAACTGATTTGAATAAATGCAAGAGGTTTTGCAAATGCTCAAAACCGATTTGAATAAATGCAAGAGCTTTTGCAAACAATATTACTAATCTTAAACACAAAAAACTATGGCAAGTTTTCTAAGACCAAACAAAGCGAGCTTGAAAAACGCTCAGCACTATGAGTTTATTGATGCTTTCATCACTGTTTTAGTTGAGGCAAACTTCACAGCTGCAAAGATTACGGCGCAGCTGAACCAACTGCGCAACGTATTCTCGGAGGAGGACCGCTGGTACATTATTGCCCGCGCCAGTGAGATTATCGCCCGCCGCGACGCAGCTGACAAGAGCCGCGACAACTACTACAGCCGTCTCTATGCCATCATT
Source organism: Prevotellaceae bacterium UBA2744 (assembly GCA_002353575.1). GTDB lineage: Bacteria > Bacteroidota > Bacteroidia > Bacteroidales > Bacteroidaceae > Minthosoma. The sequence goes on along the minus strand of DEJQ01000011.1, from coordinate 55,383 downwards.
CGCGCATGGGCAGGCAGTGGAATGGCAAATCTCGACGCTGCAGCAACGGCTCTGTTAAGACCTTTCAACCTCTACAAGGTGAAGACCGGTGCGCAGATTGACGAGGAGAGCGGTCAGCTGGACAACCTCATCACCGACCTCACTCCTGCTGCCATGCAGGCACATCTCTCTACTCTGGGCGTGACATGGCTCTACGAGCAGATGGTGGCAGCTCATCAGGAGGTGAAGAGCTACCGTCTGGAACAGGGACAGGAAGAGGGCGAGAAGGTGGCTGGCGCACTGCGAAAGGCACGTCAGGCATGCGACGCTGTCTATGACGAACTGACTTACCTCATCGAAGCCTTCGCCAAGACTGCCGACGACCCGGCTCCTTACGAGGCTTTCATCCGCAAGTGGAACGGTACGCTGAAGATTTATCAGGACATGCTCAACCGCAAGAGCGGCACAAGTTCTTCAGGTGGCAACACACCAACTCCTACACCAACTCCTACTCCTGACGGCGGAGGCGATACTCCAAGTGATGGCGGCGATACTCCAACGCCTACACCAGACCCGACTCCTGATCCTACTCCAGACCCTGACCCAAATCCGGGTGGTGGAGGAAACGGAGGTGATGATGGAACGGACGAAAGCTTGGCTAATTGACAATTGACAATTGACAATTGATAATTTGCCTTGCGGGGTGAAATTGAAAATTGAAAATTGGCTGCGCCGACGAAAACTGAGCCTATACGGAATCCTCCCTGCAAAAAGGGGGGATTTTTCTGTTTTATCTGAAGAATATGTCGTATCTTTGCAGCGAAATAAACGATTGAAGATGGCAAATTTAGTAGCGATTGTGGGCAGACCGAATGTGGGGAAGTCCACGCTTTTCAACAGACTGACGAAGACCCGGCACGCGATTGTGAGCGACGAGGCAGGCACTACGCGCGACAGACAGTACGGCAAGTGTGAGTGGTGCAACAAGGAGTTCTCCGTGGTGGATACGGGCGGATGGGTCGTGAACTCCGACGATGTGTTCGAGGAGGAGATACGCCGGCAGGTGAAGATCGCACTCGACGAGTGCGACGTGATTCTCTTCCTGGTGGATGTGAAGACGGGCGTGACGGACCTCGACGAGCAGGTGGCCGACATACTGCGGCGCAGCAAGGTGCCCACAATCCTGGTGGCCAACAAGACCGACACGAACGAACTGAGATACGACGCTGCCGAGTTCTACAGCCTGGGACTGGGCGACCCGATGTGTATCAGCTCGGCTTCGGGCAGCGGCACGGGCGATCTGCTGGACCGCGTCGTGGCGAGCTTCAAGAAGGAGATGGCTGAGGTGGCTGAGGAGAACGTTCCGCGCATCGCCGTCGTGGGCCGTCCGAATGCGGGCAAGTCGTCGATCATCAATGCCTTCCTCGACGACAACCGCAACGTGGTGACCGACATAGCCGGTACGACGCGCGACTCGATATATACGAAATACGAGAAGTTCGGATTCAACTTCTACCTCGTCGATACAGCCGGAATCCGCAAGAAGAACAAGGTGAACGAGGACCTGGAGTACTACAGCGTGATGCGCAGCATACGTGCCATCGAGAACTCGGACGTGTGCGTGATGATGATCGACGCGACGCGCGGCGTGGAGGGCCAGGACATCAACATATTCCAGATTGTGCAGAAGAACCAGAAGGGACTCGTGGTGGTGGTGAACAAGTGGGACATAGCCCAGGACAAGTCGAACGAGGCGATTCGCCACTTCGAGCAGGCCATACGCAACCGCTTCGCACCCTTCACCGACTTCAGCATCATCTTCGCCTCCGCCACTACGAAGCAGCGCATCTTCAAGGTGCTGGAGGAGGCTCAGAGGGTGTATGAAATGCGGACGAAGAAGGTGACGACCCGACAGCTCAACGAAGTGATGCTGCCCATCATCGAGGCCACTCCGCCGCCATCGCTCAAGGGTAAGTATATCAAGATAAAGTACTGCATGCAGATTCCGGAGACGCGCGTTCCCTCGTTCGTCTTCTATGCAAACCTGCCGCAGTATGTGAAGGAACCCTACCGCAGGTTCCTGGAGAATAAGATAAGGGAGAACTGGGATTTCCGCGGCACACCGATCAATGTTTATGTCAGACAGAAGTAAGCGCAGGCACGCCACACTGAGGCTGCCCCTCGCAGGGCTGCTCATCTGCGCCCTCATGCTCGCGGCGTGTCAGCCCGCCAACAAACGCGAGAAGCTGCTCCGCAAACTCGTAGATAAGGCTCTCGACGAGCGCTATATGCAGAACGACTACGAGGCATACATGCAGAGGGTGGACTATGGCGAGGAGCCCGACAGCGTGGAGCGGCAGGTGCTCATCGCCATGCACAGGCAGTTTGCCGACTACCAGCAGCAGCGGCACGGCGCGGTGGCCCGCGTGGAGACCGTGGGGCTGGAGTATGCGGAGGGCGACACGGTCTGCTATGTGCACTACATGGTCACATACTCCGACAGTGTGCAGGAGGCTGCCATGCTGAAGGCGGTGTTCTCCGACAGCGAGTGGAAGATACGGGGCAGGAATTAGCCACCGGCGAGCGAATGAGATACCAAAAAACAAAACATAAAGCTATGGGATTTTCAACTAAGGTAGGAGCTATACTGGCGGCGGCCGGTTCTGCCGTCGGCCTGGGCAACATATGGCGCTTCCCGACCGAGACGGGTCTGCACGGAGGTGCCGCATTCATCCTCATCTACATTATATTCATGCTCGTGTTCGGCGCGCCAATAATGCTGGCGGAGTTCACCATCGGCCGCCACGGACAGAAGGACGTGACAGATTCGTTCGAGCGCATGAGCGGCGGACAGAGGGGCTGGCGCCTGATGGGACTGATGCCCGTCGTAGCCGGACTGCTCGTGCTCAGCTACTATGCCGTCGTGTGCGGCTGGACCCTCTACTATGCCTTCGTGGCAGGCGTGGACGGATTCGGCGGAAAGACTGCCGCGCAGTATGTCAGCGACTTCCAGCAGTTCTCATCGTCGCCCACGCAGCCCGTCGTGTGGATTCTGTTCATCATGCTCGCCACGTGTGCCGTCGTGTCGTTCGGAGTGAAGAAGGGCATTGAGCGCAGCGCACAAATCCTGATGCCCATGCTCTTCGTCTGCATAGCCATACTGGTGGTCTGCTCGCTCAGCCTGCCCGGTGCCGACAGAGGACTGCACTTCCTCTTCCATCCCGACTTCAGCGAGATCGACGGCTCGACCATGCTCTCCGCCATGGGGCAGGCATTCTTCTCGCTCAGTGTGGGCATCTGCTGCCTGTGCACCTATGCCTGCTACTTCCGCAAGGACGTCAACCTGTTCCATGACAGCCTCTCGGTAGCCGTCATCGACACGCTCGTCGCCCTGATGGCAGGCCTGATAATATTCCCCGCCGTGTATTCCGTACCGGGACTGCAGCCCGACGCGGGTCCCTCGCTTGTGTTCATAACCCTGCCGAACGTCTTCCAGCAGGTGTTCTCGGGCTCGCACCTGCTTGCCTACGGATTCTCGCTGCTCTTCTACTGCCTGCTCGTCATCGCAGCCGTCACCTCCAGCATCTCCATGCTCGAGATGGTGGTGGCATACCTGCACGAGGAATTGCACTGGAGCCGCCCCGCAGCCTCGGTAGCCGCCTCGGCCGTAGCCATGCTGCTTGCCACGGGCTGCTCGCTTTCGTTCGGCGCGTGGGCAGACAAGACCGTGTTCGGACTGGGCATGTTCGACCTCTTCGACTTCATCGTAGCCAAACTGCTCATGCCACTTGGCAGCTTCATCATGTGTGTGTTCCTGGGCTGGGTAGCCGACGAGAAGGTGGTGCGCGACGAAGTGACCAACGGCGGCACCCTCCACACGGTGCTCTATCCCATCTGGCTGTTCATCATCCGATACATCGCACCAATCGGCATAATCCTCGTCTTTATCCACGAAATAGGGTGGTAGGATTTTGCCATGTGAGAAAATAATCGTAACTTCGCGCCACTTTTGGTCACGTGACCGAGAGGCGCACATGACTTTCGAGGTAATAATAACAAAAACATTATATTTTCTATTTTTATGAATATTTCGATTAAGAACATTGACAAGGTAAATGCTGAGGCTACCGTTGTAATCGAGCCTGCAGATTATACCGAAAACTACGCAAAGGCAATCAAAGATGCAAAGAAAAAACTGAATATGCCGGGATTCCGTCCGGGTATGGTTCCCACCGGACTCATCAAGAAGCAGTTCGGACCGAGCCTGCTCGCCGAGGAGGTGAACAAGCTGCTGGGCGAAAAGCTCTTCGGCTACATTCAGGACAATAAGGTGCAGATGCTCGGCAGCCCACTGCCACAGGAAGAGAACAACCAGGTGGAACTCGTAGAGGGCGGCACATTCACATTCAAATTCGACCTCGCCATCGCACCTGAGTTCGACGCAACTCTCGGCAAGAAAGACAAACTGACATACTACGACGTAGAGGTCAGCGACGAGATGATCGACCGCCAGATAGAGATGTACCGTCAGCGCGGCGGCAAGTACGAGCAGGTTGACAGCTATGAGGAGAACGACATGGTGAAGGGCGTGGTGACAGAACTCGAGGGCGAGAACCCCGTGACTGCCGAGGGCGCAGTAATGCTGCCGAAATACTTCCGCAACGACGACCAGAAGAAACTCTTCGAAGGTGCCAAGCCAAACGACATCATCAAGTTCAACCCCGCAAAGGCATACGACAATAACGAGGCTGAGCTGGCATCACTGCTCAAAGTGAAAAAGGAAGAAGCTCTGCAGCACACAGGCGACTGCCAGATACAGATCAGCGAAATCACTCGCTTCGTACCCGGACCACTCACCGAGGAACTCTTCGAGAGCGTATTCCCAGGCGGGGAGGTGAAGACAGAGGAACAGTTCCGCACACGCATCAAGGAGACCATAGCCAACCAGTTCGCCAAGGACTCTGACTACAAGTTCATCCTCGACGTGAAGAAGTACGAGGCAGAGAAAATCGGAAAACTCGAATTCCCCGACGAGAAACTCAAGAAAATCATGGCAGCCAATGCTGGCGGCGACGAGAAGAAGGTGGAGGAGAACTATGACAAGAGCATAGAAGAACTCACCTGGCACCTCGTGAAGGAACAGCTCGTGGAGAAGTGCGGCATCAAGGTTGACGACGACGACGTGAAGGGCATGGCAAAGGAAGTGACCCGCATGCAGTTCGCACAGTACGGCATGATGAACATCCCCGACGAATATCTCGAAGGCTCAGTAAAGGAAATGCTGAAGAAGCGCGAAACCGTTGACAACCTCATCGACCGCTGCATCGAAGTGAAACTCGGCGCTGCACTGAAGGAACAGGTCAGCCTGACACACAAGACTGTGTCGGCAGAGGAATTCAACAAGATGTTTGAAAACTGATAAATAAGAATTAAAGCCAAAGCTAACAGTCATGAGCTATACAGACTTCAGAAATTTCGCCACGAAGCATCTCGGCGTCAGCAGCATGGTGCTCGACGACGTCGTAAAGGCACAGTCGGGCTATCTGAACCCATACATCCTGGAGGAGCGACAGCTGAACGTAACCCAGCTCGACGTCTTCTCACGCCTGATGATGGACCGCATCATCTTCCTCGGCACAGAGGTGAACGACTACACAGCCAATGTGCTGCAGGCACAGATGCTCTACCTCGACAGCGTTGATAGCGGCAAAGACATCAGCATCTATATCAACTCGCCCGGCGGAAGCGTATATGCCGGACTCGGCATCTACGACACCATGCAGTTCGTAAACAGCGACATCCAGACCATCTGCACCGGTATGGCGGCATCTATGGCAGCCGTGCTGCTCGTAGCAGGCAAGGAGGGAAAACGCTCGGCACTGCCACACAGCCGCATCATGATACACCAGCCTATGGGCGGTGCGCAGGGACAAGCCAGCGACATCGAGATAACTGCGCGTGAGATACAGAAACTGAAGAAGGAACTCTACACAATCATAAGTGACCACAGCCACCAGCCATTCGAAAAGGTATGGGCCGACTCCGACCGCGACTACTGGATGACTGCCGAAGAGGCAAGGGAATACGGAATGGTTGACGAAGTGCTGACAAGAAAGAAGTAAATGGCTCAAAAAATGAACAAATGCTCGTTTTGCGGACGCACTGATAGGGATGTAAAACTCCTCATCAGCGGCATCAACGGATTCATCTGCGACGAATGTGCCCGTCAGGCATATGAAATAGCAGAGGAGAATACGCGCAAGCAAACCGGTATAGACTTGGCCAACCTACCCAAACCCGCAGAGATAAAGGATTATCTCGACAAATACGTCATCGGGCAGGATGACGCAAAGAAAACCCTCTCGGTAGCCGTTTACAATCACTATAAGCGACTGAAGAATCCGAAAGCCGAGGATGACGTGGAACTGGAAAAGTCGAACATCATCATGGTGGGCAGCACCGGTACGGGAAAGACCCTTCTGGCGCGCACCATCGCAAAACTGCTCGTGGTTCCGTTCGCCATCGTCGATGCCACGGTGCTTACCGAAGCCGGATACGTCGGAGAAGACGTAGAGAGCCTGCTCGTACGCCTGTTACAGGCTGCCGACTACGACGTGAAGAAGGCTGAGACGGGTATAGTCTTCATCGACGAGATAGACAAGATAGCCCGCAAGGGAGATAATCCGAGCATCACACGCGACGTAAGCGGCGAAGGTGTGCAGCAGGGACTGCTCAAACTGCTCGAAGGCTCAGTCGTGAACGTACCGCCACAGGGAGGACGTAAGCACCCGGAACAGAATTTCATCCAGGTCGATACCAAGAATATCCTGTTCATCTGCGGCGGCGCTTTCGACGGCATAGAAAAACGTATCGCACAGCGACTGAACACACATGTCGTAGGATTCGATGCAGCACGCAATGTAGCCAAAATCGACAAGAGCAACATGATGCAGTATATAGCCCCGATGGACTTGAAGTCGTTCGGACTGATACCTGAAATCATCGGGCGTCTGCCTATCCTGACACATCTCGAACCGCTTGACCGCACAGCCCTGCGCAGAATCCTGACAGAACCGAAGAACTCCATCATCAAACAGTATATCCGCCTGTTTGCACTCGACGGCGTAGAACTGACATTCGACGAGGACGTGCTGGAATATGTGGTTGATAAGGCAATAGAGTTCAAACTCGGTGCACGAGGCCTGCGCTCGCTCGTCGAGACAATCATGATCGACCCGATGTTCGAGATACCCTCAAAGCACGTGGATAAGTTTGTTGTCACACTCGAATATGCCAGGAAACAAGTGGAGAAAGCCAATATGTATGTCCTGAAAGAACAGACGGAAGATAAATAGTCTGCACATTATAAATAATATAAAGAGAGCAAAAGCATTTTATTTTATGCCTTTGCTCTCTTTTGTTTCGAGAGTTAATTATTGTCAAATTTCCTTTATTTGGAATTTTTTCCTTGCTTTTCTTTGCCAAATAAATTGTGTTGCATAACTTTGTGGTCAACGACTATTTTATAACCTTAAAAAACGATGGCAGAAAACAAATCTCTTCATGAATCCTTGAAATATTATTTTGGTTTTGATACATTCAAGGGAGAACAAGAGAAAATCATACGAACATTGATGGAGGGCAAAAACACTTTTGTCCTTATGCCGACTGGCGGAGGTAAGTCGTTGTGCTATCAGTTGCCCGCCTTTCTGATGGAAGGGACCGCAATAGTTATCTCTCCTCTGATTGCCCTGATGAAAAACCAGGTCGATGCCATCAAATATATAAGCGAAGAAGATAATATAGCACATTTCATCAACTCGTCATTGAGCAGAGCCAGCATCGAACAGGTAAAAGCTGATATTCTGGATGGAAAAACAAAACTGCTATACGTAGCCCCAGAGTCGCTGACAAAGGAAGACAATGTGGAGTTCCTGAAATCAATTAAAATATCATTCTATGCAGTCGATGAGGCACATTGTATTTCGGAATGGGGACATGATTTCCGTCCTGAATACCGCCGTATCCGTCCTATAATTAACGATATAGGGATGGCTCCTGTAATTGCCCTGACCGCAACTGCTACCGATAAGGTCCGTACGGACATAAAGAAAAATCTTGGTATTCTCGATGCCGTGGAATTCAAATCCTCGTTCAATCGTCCGAACCTGTATTATGAGGTGCGTTCCAAGACAAAAGATATAAACAAGGACATTATCAAATATATCAAGCAGCATCCCGGCAAGAGCGGAATCATCTATTGCATGAGCCGTAAGAAGGTGGAGGAACTTGCAGATATTCTCAAAGCCAATGACATAAAGGCTGCAGCCTATCATGCAGGTATGGACAACAACGTGAGGAATGCCACGCAGGATGCCTTTATCAATGAGGACATCGATGTGATTGTTGCCACTATCGCATTCGGAATGGGTATCGACAAACCCGACGTACGCTACGTCATCCATTACGATATTCCCAAAAGCCTTGAAGGCTATTACCAGGAAACCGGACGCGCAGGCCGCGACGGCGGAGAGGGCAGGTGCATTGCGTTCTATACACATAAAGATCTATACCGGCTCGAGAAATTCCTTGAAGGAAAACCCGTTGCAGAGCAGGATATAGGCCGGCAGCTTATACGCGAGACTGCTGCATACTGCGAGACATCAGTCTGCCGCCGCAAGATTCTGCTTCATTACTTCGGTGAAACATACGATAAGGATAACTGCGGACAGTGTGATAATTGTCTGAACCCGAAGAATCGCGTAGAAGCAAAAGAACTGCTAATCCTTGCACTGAATGCAATACTTGCAGTCAAGGAGAATTTCAAGATTGATTATGTGGTAGATTTCTTAAGAGGCAAAGAATCAGAAACATTATTAGCCCATAAGCATGACAATCTGAAAGAATTCGGCTCCGGAGAAGATGTGGAAACCAGTATGTGGAATGCAGTCTTTGCTCAGGCTCAGCTGAACGGATATATCGAGAAGGAAGTAGAAAACTATGGTATATTAAAGATTACCAAGGAAGGAAAAAAATATATGAAGAATCCAGTCTCGTTTATGGTTGCCCAAGACAGTGATTACGACGGTGACTACGAGGATATGGAAGAAGGAGGTCAGTCGGTTGCTGACGAGACGCTCTATGCCATGTTGCTTGCATTGAGAAAGAAGATTGCAAAGAAATATGAAGTACCCCCTTATGTGGTGTTCCAAGATGCTTCACTTGAGGCTATGACCACTCTCTATCCTGTTACGCAGGAAGAAATGCAGAATATTCCTGGAGTAGGAGTGGGAAAGGCAAAACGCTACGGACAGGAATTCTGCGACCTCATAAAACAGTATTGTGAGGAAAACGAGATAGAGCGTCCAACAGACATGCGTGTCCGTACTGTCGCAAATAAGTCGAAGGTTAAAGTCAGTATCATTCATGGTATTGACCACCAGATAGACCTCGAGGAAATAGCAAAGTCTAACGGTATAGGATTCGACGAACTGCTTGACGAATTAGAGGCAATCGTATATAGCGGCACGAAGATAAATATTGACTATTTCCTTGATGAGGAACTTGACGAAGATTGTATAGAAGAGATATACGATTATTTCCTTAATAGCGAAACAGACGATCTGGATACAGCTGTCAAGAATATTGAAGGTGATTATGATGATGAAGTCATTCGTCTGGTCAGAATCAAGTTCATTTCCGAATTGGCAAACTGATTCAGGGAGGGGTGCCCGTGTGTTAATTTATATGGATTAACAAGCACAATATCCGTATGTAAAAACTAAAAAATATTATTAGGAGAAAAGAACTTCAGTTTTTTTTCTCTTCACCTTTTTCTTTTCACTTTTAATTCATATCTTTGCACGCAATTAAATTATAACATAACACATACTATATGTCATCATTTATTGCAGATAAAGTCGTAATGGAAGGCTTAACGTACGATGACGTACTCCTCGTACCGGCATATTCAGAAGTGCTTCCACGTGAAGTTTCTCTTACCACTAAGTTCTCTCGTAATATTGAATTGCGTATTCCTTTCGTAACAGCAGCTATGGATACTGTTACAGAGGCTCCTATGGCAATCGCAATAGCTCGTGAGGGTGGTATCGGTGTAATTCATAAAAACATGTCTATCGAAGAGCAGGCCCGTCAGGTCGCTATCGTAAAGCGTGCTGAAAACGGTATGATTTATGACCCCGTTACAATCATGCGCGGCAAGACAGTTGAAGATGCTCTCGCTATGATGGCAGAATATCATATCGGAGGTATTCCTGTAGTCGATAAGGACAATAAACTCGTCGGTATAGTTACCAATCGCGATCTGCGTTTCCAGACAGACATGAAACGTAAGATAGACGAGGTGATGACTAAAGACGACCTTGTCGTAACACATCAGCAGGCCGATCTTGCAAGTGCATCTAAGATTCTTCTTGAACATAAAATAGAGAAGTTGCCTGTCGTTGATGATGAGAATCACCTTATTGGTCTTATAACTTATAAGGATATCACCAAGGCTGCCGACAAACCTATGGCATGTAAGGATGCCAAGGGACGCTTGCGTGTAGCTGCAGGAGTTGGCGTCACTGCTGATACTTTCCAGCGTATGGAAGCATTGGTCAAGGCTGGTGTCGATGCTATTGTCATTGATACTGCCCATGGACATTCGAAGGGCGTAATCGAAAAGGTGCGTGAAGCTAAGCAGAATTTCCCTGAGGTAGATATTGTAGTGGGTAATATAGCAACAGGCGAAGCAGCAAAGGCACTTGTTGACGCAGGAGCAGATGCAGTGAAAGTCGGTATCGGTCCGGGCTCTATTTGTACGACCAGAGTCGTAGCAGGTGTCGGAGTTCCGCAGCTCAGCGCTGTGTATGATGTAGCACAGGCTCTTGAAGGAACAGGCGTACCTCTTATAGCAGATGGCGGCTTACGCTATTCCGGTGATGTGGTAAAAGCTATAGCTGCAGGTGGCTACAGTGTAATGATTGGTTCTCTTGTTGCAGGTACAGATGAGGCTCCTGGCGAAACTATTCTGTATAACGGACGTAAATTCAAGAGCTATCGTGGAATGGGTTCTCTCGAAGCCATGGAGAATGGTTCAAAGGACCGTTACTTCCAGGGTGGAGTAGAAGAGACAAAGAAACTAGTTCCAGAAGGTATAGCCGGACGTGTTCCTTACAAAGGTACGGTCCAAGAGGTTATCTACCAGCTTATGGGTGGACTACGTGCCGGTATGGGATACTGCGGAGCAAAGGATATTATGTCACTTCATAATGCTAAGTTTACTCGTATCACAAATGCAGGCGTACTTGAAAGTCATCCGCATGAGGTGATTATCACCAGTGAGGCTCCTAACTACAGTCGTCCACAGTAATATACATACTATTGGGGTATATATGAAAAAACTTTTCTTTGCTGCATTGGCAATTATGTCGTGTGGCACTATGATAGGACAGGGTACAAGCGACCCTGTCATTATGAGAATAAACGGCAAGAATATTCTCCGTTCAGAATTTGAATATTCTTATAACAAAAACAACAGCGATGGAGTGTTAGAGAAAAAAACTGTTGAAGAGTATGTTCCGCTGTATGTTGACTTTAAACTGAAAGTCGCAGAGGCAGAACGTGTCGGCATTGATACCCTGACCAGTATTCGTACAGAACTTAACGGGTATAAAGAACAGATGGTTCTTCCAACCATTGTTGATTCTGCTTATATCGAGCGCGAGGCAAAGCATACATATGATATGACAGCTGCAAGGTTTGGTACAGATGATGTGCTGACGGCGTCTCATATACTGGTCCTTCTTCGTCAGGATGCAACTCCAGAAGACGATGCGAAAGCAAAGGCACGTATCGATTCAATCTACAACGTGCTTCGTGCTGTTCCTGTAGATCAGTTGGAGAACCGTTTTGCGGATGTTGCAAAAGAATGTTCCGACGACAAGGGCAGTGCTATGCGCGGTGGTGCTCTCGGACAATTTGGCAAGGGAATGATGATTCCTGATTTTGAGACAGCTGCGTATGCATTGAAAGCTGGTGAAATGTCTGCGCCAATCAAATCTACCGTAGGCTATCATATTATATATATGAAAGATCGTCATCCGTTTGAACCATATGAATATCATCATGCGGCTATATTGCAATTCCTTGAGCATCGTGGCATCAAGCAGATGTCGGCAAATGCATATATTGATTCTATAGCAAAGCTTCGTGGAGTAGAACGTACCGTTGTCGTTGATAGCGTTTATAAGGATTTGGCTGCAAAAGATCCGGATTTACGTAATCTTTCACAGGAGTATTATGATGGTACCCTTATGTATGAAATAAGCAAGTCACAGGTGTGGGATAAAGCCCAGAACGATACATACGGTCTTGAGCAATACTTTAAACAGAATGCCAAGAATTATAAATGGGATAAGCCAAGATTCAGTGGTATTATTATCCGTGGAAAAGACGAATCTGTAATCTCGAAGGCTAAGAAACTTGCCAAGAAGGTAGAAGAGCCAGATTGGGCAAAGACAATAGTTGACGGATTGAATACAGATTCTGTCAAGGTCGTACGAATTGAACGCGGATTGTTCAAACAAGGAGATAATGCCACTATTGACCGACTGGTATTTGGTGACAAATCTAAGAATGTGAAATCAGTCAAAGATTATCCTGCCACAGGCGTATATGGAAAGAAGATAAAGAAACCACGTTCATATAAGGATGTCAAAGGTTCTGTAACTACAGATTATCAGAATGAAAAAGAGCGTGAGTGGGTTGAGGAACTTCGTGGAAAGTACGAGGTAGTCGTTTATGATGAAGTTGTAAAGACTGTCAACAAACATTAATATAAAAAGGTGTAAATATGTCATTTAGATATTTTCTTGTAGTCTGCTTTTTTTCGTGCATCTCTTTGGCTAATGCCCAAAGTGCTGCGAATGTGGTAGATGAAGTGGTATGGATTGTAGGTGATGAGGCTATCCTGAAATCCGATGTGGAAAATGCCCGCCTTGAGGCATTGTCTCAAGGACAGCGTTTAGAGGGCGATCCATATTGTGTTATCCCCGAGAATCTTGCCATTCAGAAACTCTTCCTTCATCAGGCAGCTATAGACTCTGTCAAGGTGTCAGACAGTGAAGTGTTTCAACGTGTAGATCAGCGTATCAACTACTACATACAACAGTTGAATGGCAAGGAAAAGATGGAGGAGTATTTTGGAAAAAGTACTTCTCAGATTCGCGAGAAATTATATGACATGGTTCGTGATGACATGATAACAGGCGAGGTTCGTAGTTCACTGGTTAAGGATGTCAAGGTTACTCCAGCACAGGTGCGCCGTTATTTCAAAGACCTCCCAGAAGATAGTCTGCCTTTCATTCCTACAAAAGTAGAATGTCAGATTATAGTCCGCAATCCTGTAATTGAACAGGCAGAGATAGAACGTGTTAAAGCTGAACTGCGTGATTATACAGAACGTGTCAATACGGGAAAAGCACAGTTCTCGACTTTGGCTGTGATGTATTCAGAAGATGCCGCTACAGCCAGACAGGGTGGTGAGTGTGGTTTTGCCGGTAGAGGAAGTTTTGTGCCAGAGTTCTCAAACGTTGCTTTCAGCCTGAACGACCCTAAGGCCGTTTCTAAGATAGTTGAAACAGAATACGGATTTCATATTATCCAGTTAATTGAAAAGCGCGGAGAACAGATTAATGTACGTCATATTCTCCGTAAACCGCGTGTTTCGGATGCTGCATTTACCAAAGCAATTAATGACCTTGACTCCATTGCCGATGAAATTCGTCGTGGACTATACACCTTTGATGATTGTACCCGGTTTGTTTCTGATGATAAGGACACTCGTAATAATTTCGGCAATATGTTCAAATCTGAAGACAACTCTTCCAAGTTCGAAATTAAAGATCTTCCGGCTGAAGTTGCAAAAGTTGTCAGTACAATGAACATAGGAGAAATATCAAAGCCCTTCATCATGGTCAACAACAAGGGTAAGGAAGTGGTTGCCATCGTGAAGTTGAAAAATAAGATTAATGGTCATCGTGCAAATATGGCAGATGATTATCAGGCAATGCAAGACGTCGTTGTTGAGAAACAAAGCATTGAAAAGATAAAGAAGTGGATACAAGAGAAGCAGCAAACTACCTATATCCACATCAATGAAGAATGGCGTAATTGTGAATTCCAATATCCAGGATGGATAAAATAATTTGAAGAAAAACGGTTCCAACATATCATCTCGTTTGTTAATAGGCATTCTGTGCCTATTTGCTTTTGGTATGCTATTTGCATCGATTGCTCCAGCAGAGAAGGGAGAACAGAAATCGGACGAACAGATTCACCTTATCCATTCTGATATCCTCTACAAGAACTGGCAGGATCCTCGTGCAGATATACTTGTAGGACATGTCCGGCTCTATCATGATGGTGTATATCTTGATTGTGATAGTGCTCGTTTCTATAGAGAGGAAAACTCTTTTGATGCTTATGGGAATGTCAAAATGGTACAGGGTGACACGGTAACGCTTACAGGTGATACACTAACATACGACGGATTTGAAATGAAAGCCCGTGCACGCGGTAATTGTGTACTTATTGACAAAAAGACTCGTCTGGAAAGTGACTACCTTGATTATGATCGCGTTTATAGTGTCGGAATGTATTTGAATGGAGGTTCTTTATATGATGGTGATAATACGCTTGTAAGTGACTGGGGCCAATTGACGACCACTACGCATGAGGCATTCTTTACTGATAATGTGGTGCTGACCAACCCTCAGTTCAAACTTGTCACCGACACATTGTATTATTATACCGACACAGAAATAGCCCGTATCGTAACTCCATCAAATATAACTACCGATGACGGCACTTTTATATATGGTATAAAAGGTGACTATTCTACCAAGACAGGAGAGGCATTCCTGCTCAACCGATCATATATTATAAAGGATATGCGTCGTGTCGAGGGTGATAGTCTCCACACAGATAAACGTACCGGATTTAGTGAAGTTTTTGGCAATGCTATTATTACTGATGAAGAGAACTATTGTATGATTACCGGAAACTATTGTAGTTATGATGATAGTACAGGTACTGCAGTCGCAACAGATAGTGCCGTGGCATATGAGTATTCCCAACCGCCAGATACATTGTTCTTACATGCTGATACTTTGAAAATGTACACGTATAATAGCAACACCGACTCCGTGTATCGCGATATGCATGCATACAATCATGTGCGTTTCTTCCGTAATGATGTTCAGGGAGTCTGCGACTCAATGGTTACCCATGAACTCGATTCGTGTACATATATGTACGGACAGCCGATTCTTTGGAACGAAGAACAGCAACTCTTTGGCGAGGAGATCCGCATATATAGTAATGACAGCACTATCGACTGGGTGCATGTGATTGATCAGGCTACTACTATCGAAAAGGTGGACTCGATTTCCTATAACCAGGTAGAATCGAGAGAAATGTTCTGTTACTTCGTCAACGGACAGATAGATCATAACATTGCTAAAGGCAATGTGTTTGTTGATTATTTCATGAATGAAGATGATGGAACTCGTATCGGAATGAACTATTCAGAGAGTGCAGAACTGATTATATATATGAAGGATAAGAAAGTACAAAAAATATGGATGCCTGCAGCTACAGGTACTGTTTATCCTGAACTTATGATTCCTGCAGAAAAACGGTATCTGAGCCGTTTTGCATGGTTTGATTACATACGTCCTACAGATCGTTATGATATTTTCCAATGGCGTTCCAAGAGTAACAAAAACGTATTGAAGA
Organism: Prevotellaceae bacterium UBA2744; assembly: GCA_002353575.1. Taxonomy (GTDB): domain Bacteria; phylum Bacteroidota; class Bacteroidia; order Bacteroidales; family Bacteroidaceae; genus Minthosoma. The sequence goes on along the minus strand of DEJQ01000011.1, from coordinate 39,603 downwards.
AAACAGAGCGTAGGGTAGTGCCGTTGCAGAAACTCAATAAACTTAAGATAAAGAAATAATAAAAAGAAAGGTAAGATATGGGAATGTTTTCAGTACGAAAACCTCGTGGTTTTCAACACAACTATATATACTATGATCCGCGTAAGGAGAAACTTCAGAATATAGAAGATAATGCCAAACGTGAGTTGGGGTTGTTGCCTGAGAAAGAATTTTCTCCTGAAGACATACGTGGCCGTTTTGTGAATGCAACAACGCATGTGCGTCGTCGTAAGGAAAACGGCAGAAAACCTGTCCCTTATGGTGTTTTGATATTTGCTATCATCGTTTTGTTGTTGATAATGCGTTATATCATAACTGGTAGAATGATGTTGTAAGATACTTTTTCTGTATGGAGGACATTATACATTTATTACCCGATTCCGTAGCCAACCAGATTGCTGCTGGAGAAGTAGTGCAGCGACCGTCTTCTATAGTTAAAGAGATGGTCGAGAACTCTATTGATGCTGGTGCACAGAATGTACAGGTGTATGTAGTTGACGGAGGAAAGACCAATGTGCAAGTAATTGATGACGGTAAAGGAATGTCCGAAACCGATGCGAGATTGGCATTTGAGCGTCATGCTACTTCCAAGATAAGCCAGGCTAGTGATCTCTTTACGCTTTCTACTATGGGATTTCGAGGCGAAGCCCTTGCTTCGATAGCCGCAGTATCGCAGGTGGAGCTGAAAACACGTCGTGCAGAAGACGAATTGGGTACATACATTCAGATTTCTGGTTCACATGTCGATAGCCAAGAACCCACAACCTGCCCTGTAGGCAGCAATTTCTCTGTCAAGAATCTCTTCTTTAATGTGCCCGCACGACGTAAATTCCTTAAGGCCAATCAGACCGAGTTGAATAATGTAATTGCTGATTTCGAACGTGTTGTACTTGTTCACCCCCAAGTTTCTTTCACACTATATAGTAATGGTATGGAGATTTATAATCTTCCACAAACAAATCTCCGTCAACGTATAATGAATGTATTTGGAAAGAAATTGAATTCAGACCTGCTTCCTGTTGAGGTTGACACTTCTTTGGCTACTATTACTGGCTATGTAGCAAAACCTGAGACTGCCAAAAAGAAAGGTAATCATCAGTATTTCTTTGTAAATGGGCGATACATGAGACATCCATATTTTCATAGTGCTGTAATGCGTGCCTATGAGGGCATGATTCCTGCGGGCGAACACATATCGTATTTTATTTACTTCGATGTGTCACCCTCAGATATAGATGTGAATGTCCATCCGACGAAGACGGAAATAAAATTCGACAACGAACAAGCCATTTGGCAAGTGCTTTCTGCATCAGTACGTGAAGCATTGGGTAAATTCTGCAGTGCTCCACTCATCGATTTTGATGTGGAAGGGCGGCCTGACATTCCTGCTATGGGTACTGCTAAGGTAATGCCTCAGCAACCTAAGCCTGCACATACATCTTATAACCCCTTTGTATCGACTCCTCCCAAACCTATTTCTGGATGGGAGAATATTTATAAATCAGAGGGTGGAAAAGGTGACGTGTCCTTTGAAAATCTTATTCCTAGTGAGATTGCTGATGCATCTGACTCCAACCAAGGTCAGTTAACACTGAATATCTGGAAAGAGGATGAGTTAAATACGGTTTCAAAATCAGACGCAGATGCTTTACCTAAATTTCAATATAAAGGACGGTATATTATTTATCCTGATACAGATGGATTGATAGCAGTAGATCAACACCGTGCTCATGTCCGTATTCTTTACGAGCAGAATATGCAGTGCCTGTCTGATCATCCGCGTCCTAGTCAGAAACAGCTCTTTCCAGAAATCATACAGTTCAGCAAAGCGGAGGCATTGACACTTGATAGTTTTCTTGACGACTTGCATTCATTAGGCTTCGAACTGACCAATCTCGGAGGTGGTTCCTACTCTATAGATGGAGTACCAATAGAACTGCAGGGACTGAACATGGACCGTTTATTGCATGAAATAGTTAGCTCTTTGGTTGCCCATTCCAATATGTCAGAGGCTCGTGAAGCCTGGGAAACTATTTCGCTTATTATGGCACGCGAGGCAGCAGTGGTTTATGGACAGGTTTTGTCGGATGTGGAGATGGATCAACTGCTTACAGATCTTTTCACTACGTCTGCTCCTGCACGAACACCTGACGGGAAAGTAATTTATGCTACTATCGATTATCGCCAGATAGATAAGATGTTCTAAAATAAAAGAAAAATTTCTTCAGTTTTATTTTGTAGATTGCACAATAAGTCATACCTTTGCACTCGGTTTTGAAAATGATGGTTCGCAGCGGCGGATTTCTTCAAAAAACCATCGGGATGTAGTACAGTTGGTAGTATACTTGGTTTGGGACCAAGGGGTCGCACGTTCGAGTCGTGTCATCCCGACTAAAAAGAAGAAATAATTAGTTTCTTTCGGATAAACACAAAGGGCGTTTAGCTCAGCTGGTTCAGAGCATCTGCCTTACAAGCAGAGGGTCGGCGGTTCGAATCCGTCAACGCCCACATAATTTGAGAGCATATAGCTCTCTTTTTTTATTTTCTCTTTTATGTTCATTTCCTTTGTTAAAAGTTAGAAATGTTCCTTTATAATGTAAAGTGTTTCCTAAATATTTTGTAACTTCGCACCCAATTACTTTAAAAAGATTAGATGGTAATGGGAAAGATTATTGCATTGGCAAATCAGAAGGGTGGGGTAGGTAAGACTACTACTACTATCAACCTTGCTGCTTCATTGGCAACAATAGGAAAAAAAGTTCTCGTGGTCGATGCCGATCCTCAGGCAAATGCTTCTTCTGGCATGGGAGTTGATATCCAAAAGGTTGATGCTTCCATATATGATTGTATTGTTGGGCGTATTGATCCACATGAGGCTATTTATACATCAGATATAGAGGGGCTGGACATTCTGCCTAGTCATATTGATTTAGTAGGTGCAGAGATTGAGATGCTTAATATCGAACATAGAGAACAGGTGTTAAAGAAAGTGCTCGACCAGTTCCTCAAGGAGTATGATTATATACTTATTGACTGCTCTCCATCTTTGGGGCTTATTACAGTGAACTCACTCGTGGCTGCTGACTCCGTAATAATTCCAGTACAGTGTGAGTATTTTGCACTTGAAGGAATAAGTAAGCTGCTGAATACTATAAAGATAATCAAGACAAAACTTAATCCGAGACTGGAGATTGAGGGCTTCCTACTTACCATGTTCGATTCCCGTTTGCGCCTGGCAAATCAGATCTATGATGAAGTAAAGCGCCATTTTCAGGGGTTGGTATTCAAGACTGTGATACAGCGAAATGTTAAATTGAGCGAAGCACCTAGTCATGGAGTCCCATGTATCCTTTATGACCCGTCGTCAGCAGGTGCAAAGAGTTATATAGCTTTGGCAAAGGAAATAGATAAAGCAAAGAAATAATCATGGCAGTAAAAAAGAAATTTGCATTAGGCAGAGGACTTGATGCTCTGATATCTACAGAAGAAATCACTACGGGCGGTTCTTCAAGCATAAATGAGATAGATATAAACCTTATAGATGCAAACCCCAATCAGCCCCGTCATGAGTTCGATGAGGAAGCACTGCAAGAACTGGCAGACTCAATCGAAGAGATTGGTATAGTGCAGCCTATAACCTTGCGTGAACTCGATAATGGTCGTTATCAGATTATTGCAGGTGAACGTCGTTGGCGTGCGTCCATGAAAGTCGGTCTGAAGACTATTCCTGCTTACATCCGTACAGCAGATGATGAGAACGTCATGGAGATGGCCTTGATTGAGAATATCCAACGCCAAGACTTAAACTCTCTAGAAATTGCACTTGCATACCAACATTTGATTACACATTACGGACTTACTCAAGAGAAGTTGAGCGATCGTGTGGGTAAGAAACGGGCCACGGTAGCTAATTATCTTCGTTTATTAAAATTGCCGGCTCCTGTCCAGGTGGCACTTCAGAATCGTACTATTGACACAGGACATGCTCGTGCCCTTCTGGCTCTTGATGATCCCAAAGCTCAGGTAGCCCTTTTCCGCGACGTGCAACAAAAGGGATATTCAGTTCGTCAGGTCGAAGACATAATAAAGAAGATTAAGTCTGGTGAAATCGATATGAAGGCAACTCGTAAAAATGGTGCGGTTTCACTTCCAAAGGAATATGAAATGTTGCGCGAACAACTTTCTCAAACCGTTGATGCCAATGTGAAAATGTCGTTCGGTGTAGGGAATAGTGGAAAACTTACATTCTCTTTTAAGAATTCTGATGATTTGAAATCTTTTATCCAAAAGATACTGAATAACTAAGAAACCAACTGGGGTTGAAACGTCTGTTGATATATATGGTTTTATTGTTTGTGTGTGTAGGAATATCTGCACACACAACGGATAGTATTGTGACCAAAACGGCAGTTACGACAAGTCCTGCACAATATGCAGACTCCGTAAATAATACTCAGATTTCTGATAGTGTTAGTGCAATTGATCAAGAAAATGTGGTAGATATAGATACAACAAGTTCGGATGTGCGAATATTGACTGCATCAGAAATAGCTGAAGCCGCAACAGCAATTAACACAAAACAATGGATTCCAAACCCTAAACGTGCGCTATGGCTTGCGATTGTTCTTCCAGGTGCCGGACAGATTTACAATCGTAAATATTGGAAACTACCTATCATCTATGGAGGATTCATAGGCTGTGCTTATGCACTAATGTGGAATGGAACTATGTATCGAGATTATTCTCAAGCATATCAGGATATCATGGACAATGATTCCAATACTAAAAGTTATAAAAATTTCCTTCCAGTCGGTTATGATGTGGATAGTCATCTGGAATATTTACAAACTCTCTTTGGCAGGAAAAAAAATTATTTCCGTCGTTATCGCGATCTCAGTATTATTGCTATGATTGGCGTCTATTTGCTTTCAATAGTTGATGCATATGTTGATGCAGAACTCTCCAGTTTCGATATATCACGCGACTTGACAATGAAGGTTCGTCCTACTATTTTCAACGAACGACATAGCGTGCGGGGTAGTGGAATGAATGTTAACAGATACGGACTACAGTGTAGTCTGAATTTTTAAAGCCCTAATTTAGTTTCTATGGAAAACGAATATAAACTTACACAAGAACAGGAAGATAAGATGGTTGAAGAATCCTTTCAATGTCTTATTGATTCTTATTTAGCTACAAAGCACAGAAAAAAGGTCGATATCATCACTAAGGCTTTTAATTTTGCCAAGCATGCTCATAAAGGAGTGCGCCGTCTTTCAGGTGAGCCATATATCATGCACCCATTGGCAGTAGCTCGTATTGTAAGTTCTGAAATTGGATTGGGTAGCACATCTATCTGTTCAGCCCTGCTTCACGATGTTGTAGAGGATACGGACTATACAGTCGAGGACATAGAGAATATGTTTGGCTCTAAGATTGCCCAGATTGTTGACGGACTTACAAAAATTTCTGGTGGTATCTTTGGTGACCATGCTTCTGCTCAAGCAGAGAATTTCAAGAAACTTCTGTTGACGATGAGTGATGATATCCGTGTCATACTCATAAAAATAGCTGACCGCCTTCACAATATGCGAACTCTTGGTGCCCAAGCTCCAAACAAACGTTATAAGATTGCAGGCGAAACACTATATATATATGCTCCTCTTGCTAACCGTTTAGGACTTAATAAAATAAAAGGGGAACTAGAAGATCTGAGTTTTAAATACGAACATCCAGATGACTATGAGGCTATTGTAAATAAGCTGGCTGATACAGAGGCAGAACGTAATACCATTTTCGATACTTTTACAGCTCCAATTCGTAAGCAGCTTGATGCAATGGGACTTGACTACCAGATTATACAGCGTGTGAAAAGTCCTTATTCTATTTGGCGTAAGATGCAGACAAAGCATATTACGTTTGAAGAGGTTTACGACATACTTGCTGTTCGTATTATATTTACTCCGAAAGAAGAGGCTGATGAACTAAACGAGTGTTTCGATATATATGTAGGACTCTGTAAGATATACACTTCTCATCCAGACCGTTTGCGCGATTGGGTAAGCCATCCTAAAGCTAATGGTTATCAGGCACTTCATGTTACTCTTATGTCACCAAAAGGCGAGTGGATAGAAGTGCAAATTCGTTCACAACGTATGGATGAGATTGCAGAGAAAGGACTTGCAGCCCATTGGAAATATAAAGATGGTGAGAAGACAGAGACTACTGCTGAATTAGAATTAGACAAGTGGCTTACTACTATTAAGGAAATTCTTGATGATCCGCAGCCTGATGCAATGGACTTCCTGGATACGATTAAATTGAACCTCTTTGCAAGTGAGATATTTGTATTTACACCCAAAGGCGAATTGCGTACTATGCCGGCCGGTAGTACTACTCTTGACTTTGCTTTTACTATTCATACTTTTGTCGGCAGTCATTGTATAGGCGCAAAGGTGAATCATAAACTGGTGCCAATCAGTCATAAACTACAGAGTGGTGATCAAGTGGAAATTCTTACTTCAAAGTCTGCTCATCCGACACGTGAGTGGCTTTCCTATACTACTACTGCCAAGGCAACTACGAAGATACTCGCAATCCTTCGTCGCGAAGAGCGTGACGCCAGTCGCAAGGGGGAAGAGATATTCAAACTTTTTATGAAGGAAAACGACATTGCCATTGATAGCACTGTATATGACAAATTATGTAAGCTACACGATTTTCGTAAGCCTGACCAGCTTTTTATTGCGATAGGGCAGGGAAAGATTCAGTTGGGTGCTGCCGATTTAAGTCAGTTGAAAGAAAAGAAATCGCAAAGTTGGAAACGTCTTTTCTCTTTTGGTAATAAAAATGAAGTCATAGCTACAACCAATCAGGCTACTGAGCCTATAGACCGTAAGAAGACCATTGTGCTTACCGACGAGTCGATACAGACTCAATATCATCTTTCGGAATGTTGCCGACCCATACCTGGAGATGATATAATGGGTTACATAAATGACGATAATCAGATAGTTATTCATAAAGTACAGTGTCCCGAGACTCCAATCCTTAAGTCCACTCATGGAAATCGTGTGCTCAGTGCTCGTTGGGCGACAAGTGAGAACGCTGAATTCCCTGTTGATATTAACATTAAGGGTATTGATACCAAGGGACTCTTATTTAATATAACCAATGTGATTTCCGAAGTTAACGATATAAACATCAGTAAACTGACAGTTGACTGTAATGACGGACTGTTTGATTGTACTGTTCAGGTTTATGTTCACAATCGAAAAAGTGCCCGTGCTCTCATGTCGGCTCTTTCAAAGGTTAAGGATGTAAAAGAGGTTAGCAGAATCTAACCTCTAACCTTTAACCATTTTTCCACGTTATTAGTCAGTTCCACATATTCTGCAACTGACAATTGTTCGGGTCTGTTGTTGAAAATCTTATCCTCGAGCAACGGACAGTCTTTAGGCAGGATTTGTTTCATGCCGTTTCGCATCATCTTTCTTCTCATTGTAAAGACCGACTTTACTATTCTGCGAAATAGTTTCTCGTCACATCCAAGCGATTCAGCATCATTGCGTTTCATACATATTACAGCACTTTTTACTTTTGGTGGCGGGTTGAAGACATTTTCGTGTACGGTGAAAAGATACTCCACGTCATACCATGCCTGAATCATAATGCTCAATACACCATATGCCTTTGAACCAGGTTTTGCAGCAATTCTTTCTGCAACTTCTTTTTGTATCATTCCTGTGCAGCAGGGTACTAAGTCTTTGTTTGCCAGCATATGGAAGAAAATCTGACTTGATATGTTGTATGGATAATTACCAGTAAGTACAAATGGATTGCCGTCAAACACTTTCTTTAGATCTAATTGTAGGAAGTCTGCCTCTATTATGTCATCTTTTATGATAGGAAAGTGCTCCTGCAGGTAGGGAATAGACTCTCTGTCAATCTCCACCACCTTTAGTCTTCTATCCTTCTGCATCAGAAATTGTGTGAGCACACCCGTACCTGGACCTACTTCAAGTACAGGAATTGAGGGGCATACATCTACTGTATCAGCTATCTTACTTGCTATTTGCAGGTCTGTTAAAAAATGCTGACCTAAAAACTTCTTTGGCTTTACGCTATTCATTAAAATAAAATTATGTACCTTTGTCGTGCAAAGGTACGGTTAAGTTGGAATAATGCAAAAAAACTAATATATTTCCATTCTCTTACCAACCTTTTACATGTGGAAAAATGAGTAAAACGACCATAAAGAAAACCTTGAATATCGTCATCCCGTTCTTTCTCGGTGGTGGCATCTTGTATTGGATGTATCGCGATTTTGATTTTTCTGCTCTTCGCCAGACATTTGTTAATGATGTAAAGTGGGGATGGTTACTTTTCTCTCTAATATTTGGTATTGCTGCTCAGATATTCCGTGCCCTTCGTTGGCAGCAGTCGTTAGAGCCCCTTGGCGAACATCCTCGTCTGTCTGATTGCATCCATGGAGTTTTCATTTCCTACGCCTCCAGTCTGATTATTCCCCGCAGTGGCGAGTTCGCTCGTTGTGCTATTCTCTCAAAATACGATGGAACATCGTTTTCTAAGGCTTTTGGTACAGTGGTTACGGAACGTATTATCGACTCCGTCCTGTTGCTTGTTTTCACTATCTGCGTCATACTCAGTCAACTTACAGTGTTCCTGCGTTTCTTTGATGAAACAGGTACCGATATCTCAGGATTCTTTCATGGTTTTACCACTACAGGATATATCGTTACGGCAATATGCATTCTCGTTACTGTTGTCTTTTTATGGTATTCTCTGCGAAAGATTCGTATCCTTTCAGGATTGTGGCAGACACTTGAGAATGTGAAAGAAGGTATTATGTCCCTTAGAGGGGTGAAAAACAAACCTCTGTTGGCTTTCTATTCCATCATGATTTGGTTTAGTTATTTCTTTCACTATGCCTTTACGTTCCCTGCTTTTGCATTTACTTGCAGCCTGGGACCTATGGTCGCAATTGTCAGTTTTATAGTGGGTAGTATTTCTGTAATTGTACCCACACCAAACGGGGCTGGACCATGGCACTTTGCCGTGAAGACCATCCTGGTGCTCTATGGAGTCTCGTTAACTGATGCTATTACCTTCGTACTTGTAGTACACACTGTGCAGACAGCCCTCATACCATTGCTCGGATTCTACTCCCTTATGGTGCTTGGCCTGAGCCGTAACAAAAATCAAATTGATAGATAATTAAAAAATAATTGAATATGGAAGTAAAAGATTTAACCCCACAGATTGTTTGGCGTAATTTCTACAGCCTCACACAGATTCCACGTCCATCTGGCAAGACCCAGCGCGTGGCACAGTTTATAGCTGACTTTGCACGTTCTCATGGTGCTGAAGCACAAATAGATGAAGTAGGTAACGTGTTCATCCGCAAAAATGCTACGCAAGGTTATGAGAAACGTGCGGTTACTCTTCTGCAGGCTCACATGGATATGGTGCCCCAGAAGACTAAGGAATCAAATCACAACTTCGATACTGACCCTATTGAGGCCTATGTCGATGGAGAGTGGGTTACAGCCCGTAACACTACTCTTGGCGCTGATGATGGAATGGGAGTAGCAGCTGCTATGGCAATCCTCGAGGATGACACAGTAGAACACGGACCACTCGAAATACTTATCACTCGTGATGAAGAGACTGGTATGGAAGGTGCTTTCGGGCTCAAACCAGGCATGCTCAAAAGCAAATATCTGCTCAATCTCGATTCAGAAATGGAAGGTGAAATCACTATTGGTTGTGCTGGGGGTGAAGATGTTTATGCCGACATGCAGTATTTGCCCATGAATGTGGAACCAGACGGAATGCTTGCCTACAATGTAGCTGTAAAACACTTGCATGGAGGTCATTCTGGTATTGAAATCCACAAGGGTTATGCTAATGCCAACAAACTCATGGCTCGTTTCCTTTTTGCTGCTGTCAATATGCGTATAGCATTGCTTAGCAGTATGCATGGAGGCAATATGCTTAATGCCATACCTCGTGACTGTGAGGTTGTGGTAGTGGTTCCACAGAAAGATAAGCAGACTTTCCTTGAACTCGTTGCAAAGTGTCGCGAAACATTCAATGTCGAATATCGTGATGTAGAAGGCAAGGATATTGAGTTTGATGCTACACCTTGCGACATGCCGCAGACTATTGTGCCTGTTGAGATTCAGGAAAACCTCATTAATGCTCTTATGACATGTCACGACGGAGTACTTCGTTACATACCTACAATACCTGATCTTGTGGAAACGTCATGCAATCTTTCAATTGTTGATATCGACAATGGCAAGGCAAAGGTAACTCTTCTTGCTCGTTCTTCTCAAGACAGCATGAAGCAGTATCTTTGCAACGGACTGCTTGCTTGCTTCTCCATGGCAGGTATGCACGTATCGCTTGAAGGGGCTTACAGTGGTTGGCAACCTAATCCTGCCAGCCGACTTGTTGACATAATGGTAGAGGCTTATGAGCGTCTCTTTGGTAATCGTCCTGTTGTAGGTGCTTGTCATGCAGGGCTCGAATGTGGTATCATCGGAGCTAAATATCCTGAAATGGATATGGCTAGTTTCGGACCTACTCAGCTCGCTATTCATACCCCTGATGAGCGTGTCAATATTCAGACCGTCCAGAAGTTCTACTCCTTTATTATAGAGATTCTAAAGAATATTCCAGAAGAATAACTCTCAACTTTTTCACTCTCAACCCACAAGGCATATGGCTCTCAACTATAACAAAGAAATAAAACTGTACTATTCCATTGGCGAAGTGGCACAGATGTTCAAGGTTACAGAAACTCTCTTGCGCTATTGGGAAAAGGAATTTCCCAATATAAAGCCGGAGAAGGGTGGCAGGGGGGTGCGCCAGTACTCCAAAGATGATATTGAGCAGGTTGAATTAGTGTATAATCTTGTAAAGGTCCGTGGACTTACGCTACAGGGGGCACGTGATGCTATCAAAGCTCGTGGCAAGAAAGTTAAGTCAACGGTCGATATAGTGAATCGTCTTACTAATGTACGTAATGAGTTGCAGGCACTCAACAAGCAGCTCAATGGATTAGTATAAGTCAAAACAAGGTAAAGTATAATAGGGGGCTTGTCTTCCTATTTTACTTTGCCTTGCTCTATCATAGCGTCTTTTATTTGGAATAATAAGTGTAACTGTCCAGAGTATGTAGGATTTTCGTGTTTTGTAAAAGCTACCGTCCTGGAACCCTCCACCATCATATTTACGTTATTTATTATCAGCCCATGTCCTATGTCGATAGAGTTTTCGTACTTATGTTCGTCAAACCATTTATACAGTTCCCTTATTTCTTCTTCTGTGTAGTTGCTTTTATACTCCATATATTCTGTTCTTAAGTATCTTAATCATTTCCTTTGCAGCTCGTTCAGATGCTCCCGGACCGCCCAATATGCGATTCATCTCCTTATAGTCATCTAACATTTTTTGTCTTCGTTTGCCACCTGGGAGTATTTCCTTCAGACAATGTTCCGTTTTTTCTTCTGTCATGTCATCGGCAACCAATTCCGTTACTATCTCCTTACCGGCAACTAAGTTTACCAGTGATATATATGGCACGTGAATTATAAACTTTCTGACAATCGACACCAGTTTTCCCATCCTCATGTAATAACACACTACCTGAGGTACACTCAGAATAGCCGTTTCCAGAGTAGCTGTGCCCGATGTGACAAGTGCAGCGACGGAACTGCGTAGTATGTTGTATGTCTGTCCGAACTTCACTTCCACATCTATATTATCAGGTATAAATTTTTTATAATAATCGAGTTCTATATTAGGAGCCCCCGCTATCACAAGTTTATAGTCTCCGCAACGGCTGGCAGCACTTAGCATCTTGCCCAAATTGTCTTTGATTTCCTGTCTGCGCGATCCTGCCAAGATGGCAATAACGTCATTCCCGTCATTCCCGTCATTTTCATAATTGCCATAATTGCCGTCTTGTCCATCTTTATATATAGCATCCACACAAGGGTTGCCTACATAATGAATAGGGTAGTGGCGCTTGGCAAACCATTCCACTTCGAATGGTAAGATTGAGAACATCTCATCAACGTCTCTTCTTATATCCTTGATCCTGTATTCCTTCCATGCCCATATCTTCGGACTTATATAATAGAATACGGGACATATTCTTTGTTCGTGTACAAACTTAGCTATTTTCAGGTTAAATCCGGGATAGTCAATCAAAATTACTACATCGGGCTGCCACTTCTGAATGTCCTGTTTGCACAGAGACATATTTCGCATAATAGTGCACAGGTGTAGCATAACAGGTATAAAGCCCATGTATGCCATTTCTCTATAGTGTTTCAGCATAGTGCCACCAGAAGCCAGCATTTTCTCACCTCCGATGAAACGGAAGTCTGCCTCGTGGTCATGTACCTTGAGTTCCGACATCAGATTGCTACCGTGCAGGTCGCCTGATGCCTCACCAGCTATCAGATAGTATCTCATTGACTTCTAATAATCAATTGTCATTATCTACCATCAACTCTCTCAGGTCTTTAAACGCACTGTATGCGGTCATATCCAGTTGTAGTGGAGTGATAGCCACGTATCCGTTCTCGTATGCCCATGTGTCGGTTGTTTCATCATTCGGGTCAAACGGAGCGTAATAACCTGCGATCCAATAGTATTTCCAGTTGTGCGGGTGAGTGGATTCCTGCCATTCATCATGCCAGTCGCCCATTCCCATCTTCTGTATTTTTATTCCCTTGAATTCATCACGTGGCGGTGTGTTTACGTTTAGACATACACCTTCTGGCAGCCCCTTCGTCAGCATGTGGTTAACGATTTTCTGCACTACTGGTCGCATGGCATCGAAATTAGCGTCCGGACTCAGGTAGCCGCTTGATATTGCTGCTGATGGAACCTTCTTTATACACCCCTCTATGGCTACACTCATCGTTCCCGAATAGTGCGCATTGATGGCGCAGTTGTTGCCGTGGTTGATGCCTCCCAGCACAATGTCCGGACGGCGGGGTAGGAGAACCTCGAATGCCATCTTCACGCAGTCGTCGGGAGTGCCTGAGCATGACCAGATAGTCACACCTTCTTCCTTTTTTATCAATTTATTCCTAACTGGTGTATGGGCGCTGATTGCCATTGACATGCCACTACGGGCACCATCAGGAGCTACTACAAACACATCTCCCAAATCGCGTACCATATCTATAAGGGCATACAGCCCCTTCGCCTGCACACCATCATCGTTACTGATTAATATAAGCGGACGTGCCATGTTTTCTGTCATTTTCATGCAAATGTACATAAAAATATCAAAGAAACTATCAGATTGCAGAAAAAAAAAGCGATTTTATTTTGTAGTTTTCCTATTAAGCACTACCTTTGCACCGCAATTCAGGGGAGTTGCATTCGCAAGCATATTATTTTAGTTTGCAATATTGGGATATGGTGTAATTGGCAACACAACAGATTCTGGTCCTGTTATTCCTGGTTCGAGCCCGGGTATCCCAACTGAAAGAGACAGACTTCAAAACCATTTGGAGTCTGTCTCTTTTTATTATTCAGTGTAGGATTATGTCGGCTCAAGCGAAATATCCCGTATCAGGAGAAGATTTTTTTCTCTTCGGTGCAAAACTTTTTCCTCCGAAGAGAAAAAAGTTTTCCTCTTCGGAGGAGAAAAAATGCAGCAGAAATATATCTATAATTCTACTATTTCGGCTTTCCTGATATTTTCTCCTGGAGTTTTGTCTGCCTCGCGCGGCAGATAGATAGGAGCACTGGCTTGCATTGGCAGAATGTGTAGTTCCAGTTCATTGCAGTCTTTGGGAAGACGCCATAGACCGAGTAGGAACGGGCGGCCATATTGAAAGTTGTCTGCGACAAGTTTGCCTTTGGCATAAATCCGTGCACAGTCTCCCTGATATGTAATGCTTAGCATGCGTTTGCCGTTTGCAATAGCATCCGCAGGAATGGTAATCTTATATACTGCAGCAGCCTGCCAATCGTCTTCGCTTGGTGCCTCGGCTACCTTTGCTTTGCCTTTCTGGATTGTGCGGAGAATACCTGCTTCTTTCTGTTTAGTGTATGTAACTTTGAATCCCAAATCCTCATGAGCGGCGGTGGCAAGTCCGAACGTTTCGGCTTCTTGCTGAGTAATCAGATAAATATTCTCATGGACAGGCTTTTCAGTTCCTTTTGGGCGCACGTTTTTCAGAATCTTGCCATTCTGTAATGCGATGGTTACAGGAACATCGTTTACCTTCATCATGTAAATCTTGCCTTCACGCTTTGCTACTATCTGAGCTGTGGCATATTTTATTCCATCGACGTTGATTGGGAAGATTGCTATTGTTCCGGCAGGGATAGTGAGCTTTGGCAGAGTAATGCCGCAGGCAGCCAACTGCACATGTTTCTTGTCAGAGAGTTGTTGCAGGCGTTCGTAGTTGTTGATAAAGATAAATCCGCTGCCATCCTTCGAACGGTAGGACCAGCGCAGTTCTGAGTCCTCACCTTGCTTCAGGTCCTGCTTGGCTGGGAATGTAGCTTCCATCGGAGCCAGCAGTTCTGCATAGTCATGCATGAACAAGTGTATAGGACGCAGGCGATAGTATTGGGGATATGTCTGACCAAACTCCCCGAGCGGACACTGGAAGTCGTATGTCTTCACTGGCAGGTCATTGTTCGCCGTACCCAGAGTCCGTTGGGTTTCGTTCAACGTAATTCCCGTCAGGCTTTCAGGGTTTGTTCCTCCATGATACATATAATAACCAAGGAGGTTAGAACCGGAACCTAATTTTACGATTGCGAGTGAATAACAGTCGTCAGCATAGATGTACGGACGACGATGGTAAGCTGTAGCCATGCCGCCACCCAGTTCGCAAGTGAAGTAAGGATAATCCTCATCGCCCTTGTTTAGTTTCGCCTCCTGCTTACCCAACAGGTCTGTCCCAATAGCGGTAGAACTGCGGAATCCTTTGAAGTTAAATGCCTTGTAATAGTTACCGCAGGCCTCGCTGATTTCCTTATCCCAGAACCCGTCGGCATAGTCACCATAGAGAGGAATCATCTCGCCGAATGGAACAGGCTTGGAGAGTTGAGGCCATCCGGTACGAGTATAAAATGGCAGGTCGAATCCTATTCGAAGTGCAATTTTCTTTAGTGTCATAAGGTAGTCGCCCGAACCGCGATATTCGTTGTCGAACTGACAGGCAAGCAGCGGACCTCCGTCTTTCCATTGCAGACCTGCAATCTGAGAATAAATCTGACGGTATAGCTTCTCTACATACATAAGGAATGTTTTGTCGAGCGAACGTAATTTGCAACCCTTCTGGAACATCCAGTCGGGAATGCCGCCATTGCGTACTTCACCGTGACAGAACGGACCTATTCGCAGTATTACGGGCATATCTTGGCTCTTGCATACTTCAATGAATCTGCGCAAATCTCGCTGACCGCTCCAGTTGAATATAGCTTCTTGTTCTTCGACATGGTTCCAGAACACATAAGTAGCGATGACGGTGACTCCGCCTTCTTTCATCTTGTGTATTTCTTCAGCCCATTCATCTGCCGGAATGCGGGAGTAATGTATTTCACCCATGACCGGACATATACGTTTCCCGTCCATGATAAGGCTGTGACGATCCCAGGTCACTTGTGGGGTACTCATAGCCAGGGTCTCACTCGGTAGCATTGCGGCACAGGCTGTCAGTGCCGATGTCAATAAAAACGAAAAGGTCAGTTTGTGCATAGTCTGTATTATATGATTTTAGATTCAGGTGCAAATGTAAAGGTATTTATTGGGAAGATAGATGTATTTTTTGAAAAAATAGATGTATGATATAACTATGTGTATTAAGCGCAGACAAGGAAGCATTCGCTGATGGAGTGCTTCCTTGTCTTGTATAAGAGAGGGTCGGGGAGGAGATGTGATGAAACTCCGAGTATGATAAGATTTGAGTGCTACTTTAACCTTTGTAATCCACCGACTCGAAGAGTTACCGTTTCTGCCGAAGTTCCAGGCTCGAGGACCTGGCGACAGAGGCGTGGCCCGCCATTGGTTAAATGCATTCTCGGTTTTCAGTAATAATTTGATGAGTATCCCGATCTATCCTTAATCCCCGACTCTTAGTATGTCAATGTTCGATTGTTCACTTGCAAATGTATAGGATTTATTTCATACGTGCAAACTTTTTTGAACTTTTTTACTTGCGAACGCAGTTTTTTGTCTTTGCTATGTCGATTAGGTAGGTTAGTTTGGCTTGTATGGTTTGATTTGCGGAGCGACTGAAGTAACCTTTCTTACTGTTGTCGTAGGCATCTCCGAGTCCGAAATAATAGCGTCCTTCGAGTATGAAATGGCCTATTCCGGTGGAAAGTTCCACTCCAAGTCCGGCTGCTATGCCGTAGTCGAACCATCGGTCAGGATTGTGTTCGTACTGATATACTACATTCTGCGGTCGCTTTGAGGTATTCCATGTGTCACCGCCGTAATGTGCTTTTTCTCCGATAAGGAAGCCGAACTGGGGTCCTGCCATGAAGACGAATTTGAATCCGCGCACCTCGCGTCCCCATCCCATCTGCATGAGGATTGGCACCTGGATGTAGTGCAGGTCGTGGGAGTAGGTGTTGTTCGAGCCGTCTTCGATGACTTCTTTCCATCCCATGTTGTTATAGTTCACTTCAGCTTGCAGACCTGCGATACATGAGAAATATTTCTCGCAGATATAGCGTGCGGCAAAACCGATGATGGGCGATTGCAGATAGGTTTGCTTTATGGTTGGAACGAAGTTTTTGCGGTTCATATTCCATCCGACGGTGGCTCCGATCGAGAAATCGGAGCGGTGTGCTCCCACTTGTGCTTGTATGTCGGCAGCGACAAGTAGGAGAGTTGCGAGGAGATATGTGCGCAGAAGATGGTGCATTAGAATGTGCTTAGTATAATGTCTCCGGTGTTCTTATAGTATATAATGTATGTAGCCTTGTTGGTGAATCCGTCGCCTTCCGCATTTCGTACGAAGTGTAGCGGCATCTGCAGTGAGTTGTAGCCGTGTGTTCCGATGTGGCTGAAGAGCTTATTGCCGTAGCGTTGGATGGCGGTAAGGAAAAATGCGGAGATGTCGTGTCCCATCTCTCCATAGCGAGGAAAACTGCCGTATTGTCCGTGGTGGAAGTTGTTTGTAAAGTGTTCCATGAAATTACGGGTGCGAGAGGAGAGGTTGTTGTTGTAGTAAGTGGCGAAGAATGTCGCTTTGTACTGGTACATGGCATTCTGGCTTTTTTTATGGAAAGTCTGCCACTCTGGTGTTCCGAATAGCTGCAGATGGTACTTTTCCAGGAGTTTCATATCGTTGAGTTTCATGCAGAGCATATCGAAGAACTGAACGGATGAAGAAGATGGAATAATCGCATTGTTACGTGTGGAGTCGAGCATTTCGAGTAGTTTGTCGTCGAAGTCTGCAAATTCTATCTGATGAAATGGAACGGCTTTCTCCTGCAGATGTTTCATGAAACTGGCGGTATATGTTTCCTTCTGATTGCGGTCTTTCATATCTACGAAAAGTATGTTTTCTGTGCCGTGGTGCTTCACAAATCGGCTGAAGACTTTGTCGTAGTGGGTGGAGTGCTGCGTGTTGCACTGGAATACGTAAGGTTTTCCGGCTGCCAGGTTCAGCGTGTTGGCAAAGGGAACCACGAGTGGGATGTGGTAGCTCTGTGCGAAGGATGTAAGCGGCAAGATGTCGGCTGCGCGTCCCGGTCCGATGATTACGTCTGCTTCTTTAAGGAATGGGTGCTGCACTACGGACTGTATCTTCGACTGTGTAGCCGAGCCCTCGTCGAGTGCCTGTACATAGATGTTGACACCTGCCTTCTTTAGCGAATCGACGGTCATAAGCACACCTTCGTAGAAGTCGAGGGCTTTCTTTGATTCTGTGCTCTCAACGTTATGGTCAAGGTCGAACGGCATGATGACTGCTACGTTGATTCTTTCAGTGTTGCAGACATATTCCTGCGCAATGGCAGCTGATATGGTTGCTATGAATAATAGGAATGAAAATACTAATCGTTTCATGTTATTTATTGAAAATTCCCTGCAAAATTACGAATAAGCGAGCAAAGTGCAATGTTATTAATTTAAAAATTAAAAATTCTTCGTATCTTCGCGCGGAAATAACAAGATGAAGATGAAAAAACTTATAACCATATCGCTTTTGTGTCTTCTTGCTGTAAATGCGTGGGCGCAGGTTACGGTGCCGGAGGCGGACCCTGTAGTGGAATATACTGCCAAGGAAGACGGCACGCTGAAAACGGTGCCTGCCGGAGAGAAGTTTTCGGAGGAAGCCCCGCTGCATATCGACTGCAATTCGCAGATGAAGAATACGGACGGATATACTGTTTATTATGAATGGCGGCTCAGCAAGGTGCAGTCGGGTACGGAAAATCTGATGGTGCGCCGTAACGACGAGAACACTTCGTTCGACATCACTCAGACGGGTACTTACAGCATCCGTTTCTCCTACACCTATGACTTGAACGGAACGATGGTGGATGTGGACGATATAGAGCCCGTCACATTTACTGTTCCCGAGTCGTCGCTTACCTGTCCCGACGGGATTTCTCCTAATGGTGACGGCAGGAACGATTTCCTGTTCGTTACCTGTAAGTCGATTGTGAGGCTGGAGGCTGTAATCTTCAATCGCTGGGGTAAGAAAGTTGCTACCTGCAATCTGGCTCAGGCCCAGAGTCATCAGGAGTCGAAGGGAAACAATCTCTGCATCTGGGATGGCTACATAGGTGGCAGACCGGCTAAGGACGGTGTCTATTTCATCAACCTGGTGGGCGAGGGAAGCGATGGCGTGGCATACAAGATAAAGAAGGCAATCAACGTGTTGAAAGGATTTACGACTGATGAAGAAACGGATGGAAACACAAACAACTAATCAGCAGCATAACGAAATACGGATAGAAGGAGCGAGGGTCCACAACCTGAAGGATGTGGACGTTACTATTCCGCGCAACAGCCTGACTGTAATCACGGGGCTGAGCGGCAGCGGCAAGTCGTCGCTTGCCTTCGACACACTCTTTGCAGAGGGGCAGCGCCGTTACATCGAGACCTTCTCGGCTTATGTGCGTAATTTTCTGGGAAACATAGAACGTCCCGATGTGGATAAGATAACGGGTCTGTCGCCTGTAATCAGCATCGAACAGAAGACGGTGAACAAGAATCCGCGTTCTACGGTGGGCACGGTTACTGAGATCTACGACTACCTGCGTCTGCTCTTTGCGCGTGCCGGCGAGGCATACAGCTACGTCACGGGCGAGAAGATGGTGAAATACACCGAGGAACAGATTCAGCAGCTCATCCTGGATAACTACGATGGCCGTCGCATCTACATTCTGGCTCCGATGGTGCGGAGCCGCAAGGGACACTATCGCGAGCTCTTCGAGAACATCCTGAAGAAGGGATTCCTCTGGGCGCGAGTAGATGGCAAGATAGTCGAGGTGACACCCGGAATGAAGGTGGACAGATACAAGAACCACAACATCGAGGTTGTCGTGGATAAGCTCGCCGTGAACAGCAAGGACGGCGAACGGCTGAAGAAGAGTCTGGAACAGGCGATGAAGATAGGCGAGGGGCAGATTATGGTGGCTGAACCTGACAGCGAGAATCTGAAGTACTACTCCAAGCAGCTGATGTGTCCCACGACGGGGATATGCTATCACGAGCCGGCTCCGAACAACTTCTCGTTCAACTCGCCGCAGGGTGCCTGTCCGCATTGCAAGGGACTGGGAATGGTGAGCCTGATCGACGAGGACAAGATTATCCCCGACCGCAACCTGTCGGTGGCTGAGGGCGCCCTGGCTCCGCTGGGAAAGATGAAGAAGGCTTTCATCTTCTGGCAGATTGAGGCTGTGCTGCATGCTCACGACTACGACCTGAACACTCCGGTGAAGGATATGGACGACGAGGCAGTGAGGGAAATCATCTACGGTCGCCAGGAACGCATCTGCATCAAGGCGGAACTCATACACACCAGCAGCGACTACTATACGGAATACGAAGGACTGGCACGCTACATCCGTCAGCTGCGCGACTCCGAGACGTCGGCATCGGCGCAGAAATGGGCCGACTCGTTCGACAGCGTAGCCGAGTGTCCGCTCTGCCACGGTGCACGCCTGAATCAGGAGGCACTCCATTTCCGCATCGACGGAAAGAATATCTATGAACTCTCCTGCATGGACCTGCGACACCTGTATGAATGGACTCAGGGCATCGAGGACCGTCTCGACGGAAAGCAGAGGGCGGTGGCTACGGAGATTGTCAAGGAGATACGCTCCAGGCTCGAGTTCCTGCTCAACGTGGGACTCGACTACCTCTCGCTCGGGCGCAGCAGCGTCAGTCTCTCCGGCGGCGAGAGCCAGCGCATCCGGTTGGCGACCCAGATCGGTGCCAAGCTCGTGAATGTGCTGTATATCCTCGACGAGCCGAGCATCGGTCTGCACCAGAGGGACAACGACCGGCTCATCCAGTCGCTGAAGACCCTGCGCGACGAGGGCAACAGCGTAGTCGTCGTGGAGCACGACAAGGACATGATGCTCAACTCCGACTACATCATCGACATGGGACCGAAGGCGGGCAGAAACGGCGGCGAGGTTATGTTCCAGGGAAAGCCGCAGGACCTGCTGAAGACCCACTCGCTGACGGCTCAGTACCTGAACGGTGAAACGGAAATACCCGTACCGGAGAAGCGCCGCAAGGGTAACGGCAAGAGCATCATCCTGCGCGGAGCCAGGGGCAACAACCTGAAGGACGTGACCGTGGAGTTCCCGCTCGGACGGCTCATCGTGGTCACCGGAGTGAGCGGAAGCGGAAAATCGACCCTCATCAACGAGACTCTGCAGCCCATCCTCTCCCAGACCTTCTACCGCTCGCTGAAAGACCCGCTGGCATACGACAGCATCGAGGGCGTGGAGAATATAGATAAGGTGGTCAGCGTGGACCAGAGTCCGCTGGGGCGCACTCCGCGATCCAATCCTGCCACATACACAGGCGTGTTCACCGACATACGCAACCTCTTCATCGAGATGCCCGAGGCAAAGATACGCGGATACAAGCCCGGACGGTTCTCGTTCAACGTGAAGGGCGGGCGCTGCGAGACCTGCGGCGGCAACGGCTACAAGACCATAGCCATGAATTTCTTGCCCGACGTGCTCGTGCCCTGCGAGGAATGCCGTGGAAAGCGCTACAACCGGGAGACGCTCGAAGTGCGCTTCCGCGGAAAGAGCATCGCCGACGTTCTCGACATGACCATCAACCAGGCCGTGGAGTTCTTCGAGAACCAGCCGCAGATACTCACCAAGATAAAGACCATTCAGGACGTCGGTCTGGGCTACATCAAGCTGGGCCAGCCCTCTACGACCCTCTCCGGCGGCGAGAGCCAGCGCGTGAAACTGGCTACCGAACTCTCCAAGAAGGATACGGGCAAGACTCTCTACATTCTCGACGAGCCGACCACGGGCTTGCATTTCGAAGACATCCGCATCCTGATGGATGTGCTTACCCGCCTTGTTGATAAGGGCAATACGGTGATCATCATCGAGCACAACCTCGACGTAATCAACCAGGCCGACTACATCATCGACATGGGGCCGGAGGGCGGAGCAGCCGGCGGCACCGTCGTTGTGACCGGCACCCCCGAGGAGGTGAAGGCGTTGGGTAGGGGCATCACCTCGAAGTTCCTGTAGTGATGTAATAGGAGTTTAAAGTAATATTATACGAAAGTCAGGAAACCGCACGGCTTCCTGACTTCTGTTTTGAAATTGGATGTCTTTTTGTTTGCTGTTAAGAAAATATTCCATACCTTTGCCGCCGGAAGTATAGACTTCTGCTGGTGTCTTTCACACCGTGTCATAACAGATATCGAAGCGTTATGCTCTTTCTTGCAAGCTGAAAACCTGAGAAATTTTCAAAATTGCAAATATTTTTGAGAAGGCTCGTGTGCCACACTTGCCATTACCTGAAAATAGAAGGATTAGCATACTGGCTTCACGCTAATGCGTGGAACTGGGTATAGTTATTCATCTTTTATTTTCGGGCAGTTCTCAGGGCCCTCAGCTTGAAGATGCGAACATACAGTTCCACGCTTCCTGCATTTTTATAACCCTATCCTTGTCGGGACTGTTCGGATAAAAAAAGATGTTTTATTCAACTTTATTATTAACCAATTAAAACCAAGAATCGTATGAAGAAGACTCTTCTCTCCATGCTTGTCCTTGCGGCGGCATGTCTGATGCCTGCGAACGTGTGGGCAGCTCAGGTTACGTTGAAGCTTGTTTACAATGGTAGTACGGTTGTGACAAGTAATTCAGCAAGTGTTTCAATCTACAAGAACGGTGAACAGCTTAATTCATCTTACGGCGGCTCATCATTTTACAATGGTGAATGCTCTGTTTCTATTGATGACAGTTATGCAGGTCAGAAAGTTTCTTATCGCACCAGTCTGGGACACGAGGGCACTTTCACAGTTACAGACGGAGCTACTGTAAACCTGGAATGCAAGAAGCTGACTGTGACTACGAAGGACAGTGACGGCGCAGCTCTTACAGGGGAGTATGTAAAAATTTCCTGTCCCAACGGACAAAATACAACCTTCAACACCTCGTATGACACAGGCGAAGCCGTTGTCTATTTTGCAAAGGCAAGCGGCTATTCTTATGAGTGGAATTCTGTTTCGGGAAATTTTGACCTGACTGCCGACTATGCTCTGAATCTCAAGCGTGGAAAGAGTGGGGAGAGTGGAGAGCAATCTACGAAATACACTCTGAGAGTTGTGTGCCGATATGGCGATTTCCCTGTCGGCAATTCAGGCTCTATGTATCTGTGTAAATATGGTGACACTAATGGAGACTATTTTTCTTCTTATAATTCGTCTGTTTCGGTCTATGCGGGTTCTTATTGGATAAAGGATGACATAGGTGCTTTCAGCAAGAAGATTGAAGTAACCGGGGATATGACTGCGTACCTTGACTACCAGAAGGTGACGTTCAAGTCGATGACCGGCTCTACTCCTAATGCGGGGCAGACAATCGACGTGAGGGTTTATAGTGAAAACAATACTGGCTATTACGGTTCTTCAAAGACTGTAACTACAAACGCTAAGGGCGAGGCAAGTATGTACCTGCTTCCGGGAGAATATCAATATACCGTGGCTGGCGGCACTCAGAAGTTCACTGTGGAGGAGGCTGACAAGACCGTGGATATAAAGACCGGGAAAGTGACGATTACGCTGAATTGTGACGACAAGACCGCCCTGGGCACTCAGACTTTCGAATTCGGATCAAATAACAATGGCTACTCAAGCATACAGCCCGTGGACGGAAAGATTGTGGTCAATGCCATGCCGGGTAACTACAGATTACGTATCAATCAGGTAAGTGCAGTGGATGTGACCGTCACAGAGGGTGAGACTGCTTTGCCAGTGCAACTTTACTCCGTTATGTTCACTACGAATCTGAGTACGGCCGGCTCCATGTATGTAGGAGGCCTGCAGGGCAATTCCAAGCAGGTGGGCTATAACACTAAGTATTACTTCACTGCCGGTGAATACTCCTATGGCAGTGTGTCTTATACATCAGGTCAGGTTGCATTCACCCTGGACGGCAACAAGACTATAGCCCTGAACTATGCCAAGCTGACTGTGACCGTGAAGGACACAGACGGAAAGGCCGTGGAAAGTATGTCTGTATATTGCTCCGGCAGTGGAAATTCTGTCAATACCGATATGAACGGACAGGCATTCTTTACTCTCCTACAGGGCACATATGATGTTTATGCATCAGAGTTTTCAGACGATGCAGAAACCGTAGAGTTGAAGGGCGATGCTTCCGTGACACTTACTGTCCCTGCGTATGTCACATTCAATATGCTGGTAAACGGTCAGCCTGCTACCTTAAATGATACCCGCAGCTTGTATGAAAATTCAGACAGGGTTAATCCCCGCTATATGCGGTATGTATCTCCAGGTGTGATGGCAGCACGTATCGTTCCTGGCAAGGCCTACTACCTTTCAAATAATCAGGGTTCTGCCGTCATCACAGAGGGCGGCACTCTCAGCCTCGGCACTCTCAGCATCTCGAACGAGGGCATGGGCTTGGCATTCCCGATGGAAAACTGGGAGGCTGTCAGCACTTATAACGTTGTAGTGGGTTCTACGGTCCGTCTCACAGCCATCCCTGTCAGCGACGACAAGTTCCAGCACTGGACAATCAACGGCACAGACTATTCTACACCTATGATCGACCTCAAGCTCAAGGAGGTTCATACCGACGCAAAGGCTGTGTTCAGCGGAGCCGTCACTTCTACCGGCAACGTAAAGATGATGAACACGCTCGCGTTCAGCATTGACGACAGCTACATCTATCTGTCGGACGACACAGAGGGCGTGGCTCGCATCTACTCTTCCGAGGGCAAGCTCCTGAAGAACATCGGTGTCGTTGGCGGACAAATCGGCATCTACGACCTGCCGGCAGGCGTTTACATCCTCACGTTCCAGGGTGAAAACGGTGCTAAGAGCACCCGCTTCGTTAAGCAATAAGCATGTCTGACTATATTAGTGAAAGGGGGCGCCCGTCAGTGGGCGGTCCCTTTCTGTTTCAGTGGGGGGGGCGAAACGGGCTGAGGTTTTATATTAACACGCAATGTTATTAAGCCTTTTTCCGTTTTCTTTATAACATTGCAATGATGTTATTGAGCCTTTTCCGTTTTCTTTATAACATTGCAACAATGTTATTGAGCCCATTTCGTTTTCTTTATAACTTCGCAATAATGTTATTGAGCCTATTTCGTTTTCTTTATAACATCGCAATAATGTTATTGAGCTAATTTCGTTTTCTTTATAACATTGCAAAATGTTTTTGAGTCTTAAGCGTCAGGCTTTATGATTTTCATTCAAAAATTAAAGAAAATGATGCGTTTTCTTCCGGAACGCTTTGCGGTATGGCGGGGAATGTGTATTTTTGCCCCGTAAACAAGAAAGGAGGAAAGGAAATATGAAGTATCACCCTTATTTTCACAGAGGAAAGAAGACATTCATCGGTACGCCGCAGTGGACTATCGACAAACTGTATATCTCGCCCTTTACGGCTAAGCGCAGGTACGACGAGGACGGCGAGGTGCATTACGACAAGATAGAGCGGAATCTGAATCCGTCTGGCATCCATGTGCTGGACCACTATGTCAGGCGCCTGACGGAGGGCAAGGACGACCTGACGGAGTTCTGCAACACGTACGGCCTGTGGGACGAGGACTGGTCGGTCTTCCTGTTCATCATGTCGGGCATGGACTCCAGGGCTTTCCTTCGGGCCTATCAGCTGCGGCTGGCGGACGACCTGCTGCGCTACACGGATTTGCCGTTCAAGGAGGTGGGCATGCGTTCGGGACTTGGTTCGCATACGAATCTCTGTCTGGTCCTGCGCAAGCACTATGGGCAGTCGCCTTCGCAGCGCAGGAGTTTCCTGAGGCAGAAGAACGACCTGGGCAGGTATGTGCTATGAAAAAAAATAATGAGAGGCGGTTTTCCGCTTCTCATTATTTTAATATATATGTCGGTGAATCAGACGTACTTCTCGATTTTCTTCAGGTTCTCGGCTACGTCGGCGTCGGTGAACTCGTAGTTCTGCAGCGAGCCGCTGAGGAACTGGTCGTAGGCGCTCATGTCGATGAGTCCGTGGCCCGAGAGGTTGAAGAGGATTACTTTCTCTTCGCCGGTCTCTTTGCACTTGTTTGCTTCGCGGATGGCTGCTGCGATGGCGTGGCAGCTTTCGGGCGCGGGGATGATGCCCTCGGCCTTGGCGAAGAGTATGCCTGCCTCGAACGATTCGAGCTGCTTTATGTCAACCGCCTCCATGAGTTTGTCCTTGAGGAGCTGGCTGACGATGACTCCGGCTCCGTGGTAGCGCAGTCCGCCGGCATGGATGTTGGCTGGCATGAAGTTGTGGCCCAGGGTGTACATAGGCAGCAGCGGTGTGTAGCCTGCCACGTCGCCGAAGTCGTACTGGAATACTCCGTGGGTGAGTTTCGGACAGCTGGCCGGTTCGGCTGCGATGAAGCGGGTCGTCTTGCCCTCCAGGATGTTGTGGCGCATGAAGGGGAATGAGATTCCGCCGAAGTTCGAGCCGCCGCCGAAGCATCCGATGACGATGTCGGGATATTCGCCAGCCATCTGCATCTGCTTTTCTGCCTCGAGTCCGATGACGGTCTGGTGGAGGGTTACGTGGCTGAGCACCGAGCCCAGGGTGTATTTGCAGTTAGGGGTGCTCATGGCGAGTTCGATAGCTTCGGAGATGGCAGTGCCGAGCGAGCCCTGGTTGTTCGGGTCGTCGGTCAGGATTTTGCGCCCTGCCTTGGTTGACATCGAGGGCGATGCTGTCACCTGTGCACCGTAGGTCTGCATGATGCTGCGGCGGTATGGCTTCTGGTTGTAGGAAATCTTCACCTGATAGACGGCTGCCTCGAGCCCGAACACCTTGGCTGCGTAGCTGAGGGCTGCTCCCCACTGTCCGGCTCCGGTCTCGGTGGTGATGTTGGTCACGCCCTGCTTCTTGCAGTAGTATGCCTGGGCGAGTGCGGAGTTGAGCTTGTGGCTGCCCACGGGCGACACGCTTTCGTTCTTGAAGTAGATGTGGGCGGGGGTGCCGAGTGCCTTCTCAAGTCCGTAGGCACGTACGAGCGGGGTGGAGCGGTAGTATTTGTACATATCGCGCACCTCTTCGGGGATGTCGATCCATGCGTGCTCCTGGTCCAGTTCCTGGCGGCAGAGCTCTTCGGCGAAGATGGGGAAGAGGTCTTCGGGCTTGAGTGCCTCTTTGGTTGCAGGGTTGAGCGGCGGCATGGGCTTGTTCACCATGTCTGCCTGAATGTTGTACCACTGCTGTGGTATTTCGTCTTCCGAAAGGAAGAATCGCTTTTGCTTAGTGCTCATAGTTTTATATTATATGGTTTTATGTTTCTGGAAAATCCTCGCAAAGGTAGATATATTTATATGAAAAAACTAACAGAGAAAAGTATTTTGTTTTCGTATGTCGTATTTTAATCATAAATTTGCGTCGTTTTAAAGCACCGACATGATATACCCAAAGAATTTTGAGCAGAAGATAGCATTCGACAAGGTACGCGAGCTCTTGGCGCAGGAATGCCTGTGTGAGTTGGGCAGGGAACGCGTGGACCGGATGGAGATGATGACCGACGCCGTGCAGATAAAGCGTGCCGTGGGGCAGACGATGGAGATGGCGGGAATTCTCGCCGAGGACGACTTCCCCAGTCAGAATTTCTTCGACGTGCGCAGTGCGCTCAGGCATGTACGCATCGAGAACACATACCTCGACGTGCAGCAGCTGTTCGACCTGCAGCGCTCGCTCAGCACCATCATCCTCATCGTGGCGTTCCTCCGTAAGACCGAGGGCGGCGACGATGCACAGGAGGGCGGCGACGCGCAGTACAGATACCCCCTTCTGCACGAACTGAGCGACGGCATCGTCACCTATCCGCAGCTCGTCAGGCGCATTGACCAGATTCTCGACAAATTCGGAAACGTCAAGGACTCCGCCTCGCCTGCGCTCGCAGCCATACGCCGCGAACTGGCACAGACCGCCGGCAGCATCTCGCGCATCCTCTCCGGCATCATGAAGTCGGCAAAGAGCGAGGGACTGGTCGATAAGGACATAGCCCCCACACTGCGCGACGGACGCCTGGTGATTCCCGTGGCTCCCGCCATGAAGAGGAAGATACGCGGCATCGTGCACGACGAGTCCGATACGGGCCGCACCGTATATATCGAACCCGCCGAAGTGGTCGAGGCCAACAACCGCATACGCGAGCTGGAGGCCGACGAGCGTCACGAGATAAAACGCATCCTGCTGGAGTTCACCGACACGATACGCCCCGAGGTGGCCGACATCCTGTACAGCTACGAATTCCTCGCCGACGTAGATTTCATTCTCGCCAAGGCCAAGTTCGCACGCCGCACCGACAGCCTGCAGCCGTCCATATCCGCCGGGCAGCACATAGATTGGAGCCTTGCCGTGCACCCGCTCCTGCAGATGAAACTCAGGGCAGAGGGCAAGAAGGTCGTGCCGCTCGACATCCTGCTCAGCAGCCATAACCGCATCCTGCTCATCTCCGGACCCAATGCCGGCGGAAAGTCGGTGTGCCTGAAGACCGTGGGCCTGCTGCAGTACATGCTGCAGTGCGGAATGCCCGTGCCGATGGCAAAGAGCAGCGTGGCTGGCATCTTCAGCAATATATTCATCGACATAGGCGACGAGCAGTCGATCGAGGATGACCTCTCCACTTATTCTTCCCATCTTTACAATATGAAATACATGATGAAGAATGCCGACAGCCGCTCGCTCATCCTGATCGACGAATTCGGAGGCGGCACCGAACCGCAGATTGGCGGAGCAATAGCCGAGGCCGTGCTGAAACGCTTCAACCGCCACGGCGCATTCGGAGTCATCACAACCCACTACCAGAACCTGAAACTCCTGGCACAGAACACCGACGGAATCGTGAACGGAGCCATGCTCTACGACCGCCAGCAGATGCAGCCGCTCTTCCAGCTGCAGATAGGCAATCCGGGCAGCTCGTTCGCCGTGGAGATAGCACGCAAGATAGGCCTGCCCGAGAACGTCATCGCCGACGCCTCGGAGATTGTAGGCCAGGACTACATCAACTCAGACAAGTACCTGCAGGACATCGTCCGCGACAAACGCTACTGGGAACAGAAACGCCAGGTCATCCACTCGCAGGAGAAACAGATGGACCAGACCATCGAACGCTACGAGCAGGAGGTGGGGCGTCTGCAACAGCAGAAGCGCGAGATTATCGCCAAGGCAAAGGCCGATGCCGAGGAACTGCTGAAAAAGGCAAATGCACGTATCGAACAGACCATACGCGAGATAAAGGAAGCACAGGCCGAGAAGGAGCGCACCCGCTCTATCCGCAAGCAGCATGAGGACTTCAAGGAAGAGCTCCTTGCCATCGACGAGGCTGCCATGGAAGAGCGCATCCGCCGGCAGATGGAGAAGATAAAGCGACGCAAGGAAAAAAAAGGCGAGGCAAAGGTGAAAAAGGGCAGCGAAGCGAAGCCTGCCGGTGCTGCCGTAGAGAAGCAGCCGGAGAAGCCGCTCGCCGTTGGCGACTATGTCCGCATCAAGGGCACTACGACCGCCGGACTCGTCAAGAAACTCTCTGCCCGGGAAGCCCAGATAGCCTTCGGCTCCGTCATCACCAACGTGAGCCTCGACAGGCTGGAACCCGCCAAGGCTCCGAAAGAGAAACCGCGCGCCGCTACGTTCATCTCGGCACAGACCAGAGACGAAATCCGTAACAGAACCCTGCGCTTCTCGCAGGACATCGACGTGCGCGGAATGCGAGGCGACGAGGCCCTGCAGACCATCACGGCGTATATCGACGATGCCATCGTGGCAAACGTGGGCAGCGTGCGCATCCTGCACGGAACGGGCAACGGTATTCTGAAGACCCTCATCCGCGACTACCTTGCCACCGTGCCCGCAGTGGCGGACTTCCACGACGAACACATACAGCTCGGCGGTGCCGGAATCACCATCGTGGAATTCTGATGAGAGATACGAAAACTGACATTCCCATACAGACAAAAAACTAACGACATAATCCAGACAGACAATATTAACGACATAATTCCAGACAGACAAATGAAACCGAAAACCATACTACTTTGTTCTTCTTTGTTTCTCCTTACACCCGCTATGGCTCAGGAGAAAAAAGACGCTCAGCCAGTCGAAGCACCCAAACCTGCACCGTTCACATACCCCGTGCTGAATGTATCGACAGATGAAATCGACATCATGATCGACAACCTGAAGTTCAAGGAGGCAGGCGATAAACTGAAAAGGAGTATTACCCAGGCTAAGCGACGCCGCAAGGACACCTCTGCGCTGGAGGCTCAGCAGGAACGCTGCAACAGGGGAGTGCAGGCCCTGCGCGGCACCGACCATGTCGTAGTGGTAGATTCTGTCGTGGTTGACAAGCCGAGTTTCCTGAAAGCATATAAGTTCTCCGACGAGCAGGGTAGGGTGACCATGACCAACAAGGGGCGCACCGCGGAGTTCACTACACAGCTGGGCAACAGGATAATTGCATCGGAACCCGATAAAGACTCGCTCTGCCTCTACTCCTACTATGTGGAGAATGGACGCCGCACAGAGAAGAAACTCATCGAGGGTCTCGACGTTGACGGCGACCTGAACTACCCGTTCCTAATGTCCGACGGCAGCACACTCTATTTCGCCGCGCGTTCGTCGGAGGGTCTCGGCAACTACGACCTCTACATCACCCGATACGATTTCGACGAAGACAAGTTCTACCGTGCCGAGTCTTTGGGCTTCCCCTACAACTCTTACGCAAATGACTACATGATGGTGGTCGATGAGGATAATAACATCGGCTGGTTCGCATCCGACAGGTATCAGCCCGAGGGTAAGGTGTGCATTTACACCTTTATCCCGAACAGTGCGCGCCGCCCGTATGATTACGAAAACGACCCGATCAGCCAGATTCTTACCGCTGCAAAACTCTGTCCCGTCAATGCTACATGGACTAAGGAAAACGCTGCGGCACGCGAACATGCGAAGAGGGTAGTGAAGGGCATCGGCAAGTCGGACAACACAAAGGCGAACTATGAATTCACACTCGTCATCAACGACCAGAAG
Organism: Prevotellaceae bacterium UBA2744; assembly: GCA_002353575.1. Lineage (GTDB taxonomy): Bacteria > Bacteroidota > Bacteroidia > Bacteroidales > Bacteroidaceae > Minthosoma. Next base: position 8,796 of record DEJQ01000011.1, on the reverse strand, counting down.
ACTTACCATAACTACAGCGATTTCCGTTCTGCCCCGGCAAAGCAGCAGTGCAGGGAATGGCAGGCCAAAGCAGCCCGGCTGAAAGACGTAGGCCGTAAGCTGCAGGCGCAACGCGATTCATATCGGCGGAACAAGAGTAACAAGGAGCAAATCCTCAGACTCGAACAGCAGTACGAACAGCTCCTCCGCGAAACTGCCGAAGCAGAAAAACTCACCCGCAACCTCGAATTACAGTAACTCTCAACTCTTAACTTTTAACTTTTAACTCTTAACTTTTAACTTTTAACTTTTAACTCTCAACTCTTAACAACTAACTCATGCAAGCCTTTCCTCCATCCGAACTGATAATAAACGAAGACGGATCTGCATTCCATCTTCATCTGCGCCCCGAACAACTGGCCGATAAGATTATCCTTGTCGGTGACCCGGGACGAGTCTCAACCGTAGCATCTCACTTCGATTCCAGAGAATGCGAAGTGCAGAGCCGCGAGTTTCATTCCATAACCGGAACATACAAAGAAAAACGCATCACGGTGCTCTCAACCGGTATCGGATGTGACAATATAGATATCGTCATGAACGAACTTGATGCCCTGGCAAATATCGACTTCAATACCCGTACCGAACTGCCCCGGCACCGCACACTGACCATCGTGCGTGTCGGCACCTGCGGAGGTATGCAGCCCGAGACTCCTATCGGCACCTTCGTGGCATCCGTGAAGAGCATCGGTTTCGACGGACTGCTGAATTATTACGACGGGCGCAATGATGTGTGCGACCTGCAACTCGAAGAGACCTTCAGGCAGCATATGTCGTGGTCGCCACTGAAGGGCGCTCCGTATGTCGCTACAGCCGACGCCGAACTCATTGACAGGGTGGCAGGCAGCGACATGGTTCGTGGCATAACTATTGCCTGCGGCGGTTTCTACGGTCCGCAGGGACGGCAGATTCGCCTGCGCATCCAAGACCCCGAACAGAACCGTAAGATAGAATCCTTCCGTTATACCCAGCCTGACGGCAGCGTGCTGAAGGTGTGCAATTTCGAAATGGAATCGTCAGCCCTCGCCGGACTCTCAGCCCTTCTTGGTCATAAAGCCATGACCTGCTGTATGGTCATCGCCAACCGCTATGCACAGGAGATGAATACTGAGTATAAAAATACAATCGACACTCTCATCCAGTTGGTTCTCGAACGAATCTGATACCGCCTTATGAGCAATGCTTTAAAATCAGACACTATCTGCGCTTTGGCAACATCTGTCGGTGGTGCCATTGCCGTAATACGCATCTCGGGTAAGGATACTTTTGAGACGCTGAGCCGCATCTTCTCAAAAGACATTCTTTATGCAGAACCCAATACGATACACTATGGCAGGATATTCGCCCCTTCCATCCCTGCATCGCAGATAGAAATAGTAGATGAAGTACTGGTCAGCATATTCCGTGCTCCACATAGTTATACCGGCGAGGACTCAGCAGAAATATCATGCCATGCCTCCGCATATATTGTGAAGCGCATCATCGAACTGCTCATCATGAACGGGTGCCGTCAGGCAGAACCGGGCGAATTCACGCAACGGGCATTCCTCAACGGTAAGATGGACCTCTCTCAGGCTGAAGCCGTAGCCGACTTGATAGCAGCTTCAAACAAAGCTACTCACAAGATTGCACTCTCGCAACTTCGCGGCGGTTTCTCGTCCGAACTCTCCCAACTTCGCGAACAGCTGTTGAGGCTCACGTCGCTCCTCGAACTCGAACTGGACTTCTCCGACCATGAAGACCTGGAGTTTGCCGACCGCACAGAACTGCTGCAACTGGCCCGGACCATAGACAGCCGCATCCTGCATCTTGCACAGTCGTTTGAAACTGGTCAGGCACTGAAAAATGGCATTCCTGTTGCTATCGTCGGAAAGACAAACGTCGGCAAGTCAACTCTTCTGAACCGCCTGCTGCACGATGATCGCGCAATAGTGTCTGATGTACACGGAACTACTCGCGACACCGTCGAAGACACAATGATTCTTGGCGGTGCCACCTTCCGCATCATAGACACTGCCGGCATCCGCCAGACAGAAGACAGCGTAGAGCGCATCGGTATCGACCGCACATATCAGGCGATAGAAAAAGCAAAAATCATTCTTTGGGTAATCGACGAACTTCCAACTGCTGCCGAGACGGCAGACATCCGCCGGCGTACAGAGGGAAAAACGCTCATTACCATTTGGAATAAATCAGACCAGCATTCCATTCCCACCGATTCCAATATCGAAGCCATTGCCATCAGTGCCAAAAACGATGACAATATAGATACACTGGAACGTGCCATCTATTCAGCAGCAAACATTCCGGAGTTAAACGAAAACGACGTTATAGTTACCTCAGCCCGCCATTACGAGGCTCTCTCCCGAGCCCACAAGAATCTGGAACGAGTCCTCTCCGGTCTGCAGTCATCCCTCACAGGCGATCTCCTTGCTGAAGACCTCCGTCTGGTCCTCTCCGACCTTTCCGACATCACCGGCGGTCAAATAACCTCCCAGGAAACCCTAAACAATATATTTAAACACTTTTGCGTCGGAAAGTGATATGTATAATGTTTGAAAGGATCTCTCGATTATATAGCAATACTATAGAATACTCCAATTATTATAGAAATTTATCTCCATCTTCGCAATATTTGTGAATTCTGACAGAAATAGCATGCAGAATGTACTCAGAAAGGTTATATTGCTATAACCTTTTTATCATTTTGAATTGTTATAATGAAACCTTTTTGTTGAAAAAGTAATAAAAATATCATTACTTGATACGTTGATTTTGTATTCGGAACATCTTAATAAACATAAAAATTTGCCATTAAAAGAACAAAATCCGTACAAAACTACTACAATTAAAAATATTTGTAGTATCTTTGTACCGATTTTCAAAGATAAGAATATGAAAGAACGGAATACATATCTTTCTTCCGCCTCTGTAAAAAAGCAAGGGAGAACAGCTTACTATAAGATGCTGGAGAGTGCCAAGCAAGGAGAGCTTATCCAGGTCCGTCGTGGTGTATATGCCAATATAGACCAACTCAGTGGCAACATGATTGACATCAATGCCGTTGTTCCTGAAGGCATTCTATGCCTTTGGTCAGCATGGAGCATTCATCAGCTTACCACTTCCATGCCACAGGCTTTTCATATCGCCATCAAAAGAGGGCGAAAAGTCTCTATTCCTTCTTTTCCAAGAATAGAGGTTCATCATTATTCGGAAGACCTTCTAAAAATTGGTGTAATTTCGATGATAATTGATGGCTTCAATATTCGTCTCTACGATGTTGAACGATGTGTGTGCGATGCGGTAAAGTTTCGCAATAAAGTTGGTATGGATGTCTGCTCCGAAATCATCAATAATTATCTTGAACGTCCAGACAGAAACCTAAGCAAGTTGATGGACTACGCCCGAAGACTAAGAGTGGGAAAGATTCTTGAGCAATATCTGCAAGTTAAACTATGAGTAACGAAGCTATAAAGAATTACGGAAAATCTATACGCAGCAAACTGTTGAACATATCCAAAAAGGAAGATGTCTTCCATCAAACCATCCTGACTCGTTTCTTTCAAGAACGTCTGCTATACAGAATGTCACAGACAAGATACCGCGACAACTTCTATCTGAAAGGTGGTGCTTTGATGTATGCATACGAAAAGTTTGCAGCGCGCCCAACATTGGATATAGACTTCCTTGGAAAAAATATAAGTAATGAAGGAACTTCAATCGTTGCAACATTCAAAGAGATTTGTTCCGTTCCATGCGATGAAGACGGGGTTATCTATGACATCGAAAATATTACATCACAGAATATCACAGAGTTCAAGGATTATCATGGTATACGACTGAGCATACCAGTTAGAATGGACACAATTTCACAAGTATTGACGATGGATATCGGCTTTAGCGATGTTGTCACCCCAAGTCCAATAGACCTAGACTATCCTACTCTGCTTGAAAGTCTGCCAGCTGTAAACATTCTGGCTTACTCGCTTGAAACAGTTATTGCAGAGAAATTCCATGCAGTGGTTGATCTGGCAGACCAAAGCAGCCGCATGAAAGACTATTACGACCTGTATCATCTGCTGTCAAAAGAAAAATATGACAGTGAGATACTACAAGAAGCTATTGTGCATACATTTGAGAACAGGCATACTTCATATGATGCTGACACTATGTTTTTCCGCGATGATTTTGCCAACAACCAACAAATGCAAGTTCGATGGCAGGCATTCTTGCGTAAAATCACAAAGAAAATGGAAATGTCATTCTCGGAAGTTGTGACACACATACAAGACACTTTACGCCCTTATTGGGAGATTCTGGCACATGAATAAGTACCATACATACGATTTCCCAGACTGCAAATGCCTTGTTGTCTGCGGAGACATTCACGGTGACTTCAATCTCCTCGTGAATAAAGTTTGTGTGCAATATCAGATGAAAGATACTCTGGTCATTGTGGCAGGAGATTGTGGCTTTGGCTTTGAAAGAAAAGGGTACTATGAGAATATTGTCAAACGCAATACCAAGCGAGTAAATGAATCCAACAACTGGTTTCTTTTCATCCGTGGCAACCATGACAATCCAGCATACTTTGACGGAAACACGTTCCGGCATAAACGCTTTACTTGTATTCCCGACTACTCTGTAGTCAAAGTCAATGGTCACACCATACTCTGTGTAGGTGGAGCAATATCTGTTGACCGTCTGTCAAGAATAGATGCATGGGAACACAATCAAAGAAAGGCACATAGGTACAGCCATAACTCTTCTGACAATGAACTTCTTTCACCCAACTATTATTGGCAAGATGAAGCTCCAGTTTTCAACAACGACTTATTATCTGAGATAACCAACTTGCATAAAATAGATACAGTAGTGACACATACTGCCCCATCTTTCTGTGAACTACAGAACAAAGATGGATTACTGCAATGGGCAATATATGACAACAGTCTGTTAGATGATGTACAGAAGGAACGTGAGACAATGGATGCAATCTATACCAAATTGAGAGCAGAGACCATAACATTTACACATTGGTATTACGGTCACTTTCACCAAAGCTGGCATTCATCTATTGATGGAGTCCTATTCAAGATGTTAGACATCATGGAACTGGCTGAAATTACCCCTTGACTAAATCAAGTTTTATAACGCCATTCTGTACAAACATACTACTATTAGACAGAAGTGTGGTAGTTTTGTACGGTTATATAAATTCGGCAATAAATACATTTTGTTGCCGAATTTATATTTCCTAGCAACCAAACATCTGTATTAAAGGATTCTGATTTCTGCCGTCAAAAAAGAAAGAGATGAGAAAGTCAGTATACTTGCCCAATGAACGGTTTAGTTTATCCCCATATTATATATCTATAACCTAAACTAAACCTTAATGCAACAATATGCAAAAATCTGCGTTAAAAAGTGTAAACGTGCAAAGAACTGGAAAATCGATTTTGCAGATGTTTGCATTTTCTTTTTTTGACGGCAGTTATATTTAACTTCGTTTTCTTCCGTCACGACTCGGCAGAGTTCAAGCCCGCTTGACTCTGCTCTCGCTGCTCCGTCAGTTGCAGATTTTTGCCTATTTTACGTCCCCCCACCGTCCCTCGGAGTCACTTTAGTTACCCTAAAACAAAGGTATTTAAACTGATTACCAACTACTTATATTTGCAGATTTTACATTCTGCATCGGAAAGTAGGTTTTTGCGTGGGTAAGTAGGTTTAGTTTAGACCTCTTTATATATAAAGGGGAACAAACTAAACCAATATATCTAAAATGTTTTCTTAAACTAAAGCAATAATATAGAAAAACGTATATTTTTCAACCTTACATTTGACCATTTCCTTTTTACCTTGGCATATACTTACTATAGTCTTCTTTTGGTTGGTTAGAAGATGGCGTTTGTACATTCTTTTTGGCCAATTCATCAAGAATACCCCTTAATAAAGCATTATTCTCTTGTAATTCAGACTCTATCGAGTATATTTTGAAATACCATAAAACCAATGGACGTAATATAAGATAGATACCTCCACCTACAATGACAATTAATGCTACTACGGCTAATGAATAGAACAAGTAACCTGAAATTAAATCTGACATATTGTTATAGTTTAAAGATTAATTATTATAATAGTTCCAAGATACACAATTTAGTGCTCCACCTTTTTTCACTATTCCCTTTACCTCTACTGGTATAATTGTAGAATCGGGGAAAATGCGAGATATTTGCTCTAAGGCAAGTTTGTCACTGGGTATTTCCAATTGAGGAACAAAGATCAAATTATTAACCTGAAGATAATTGATATGAGCCCAACTATTAACTCTTTGTGCAGAACCATATTCAAGTTCTGAAATCTGTGAAAAGTATGGGCTAAGTGCATCCAAAATCTTTAGTCTCAATTCAGGATCTATATCTTTGTAATTGTTTATAAGCACATGATTATCCGAAACGTATCGGACCATTCCATCAGCATGTCCAAATATCTCTTCTTTGTCCCAAGGAATAACTACAAGTTTTGCTGAGAAGACTCTTTCGATTTCTGCAGCAACATCTTCTTTGCTGAAACCAGAGTTCTCATCAAAAATCTTGTCGGTCATGATTATCTTGTCACCGCACATAATCACATTACCTCCATCGATGACAAGTTTGGTTTTTGTAACAGAGTCATTTGATAGGTCAAACACCTCCTCTACATTGTCAGTGATATACTGCTTATCCTTCTCGTTCTGTAGGTAATCAGGATTATAGACATATGAAACATAGTGTCCGTTTGAATATGCTGGCATATAATCACGTGCCCATATGTCCTTCGTATTTGGAAGAAGACCATATGCTATTCCGTTCTCTTCAAGGGCTTGCTTGATGTTTGCCCAACAACTGTATGCTGTCAGGTGTTGCGAAAAGAATACTTTCTGATTTGATGCTGCTTTTGGCATAACCTCTTCTGCTTTCGTGTTTGAGATTTCCACTGCTCCTTGCTTTGTTATAGGCGTTGCTCTTATTTCTGAATATTGTTTTCTTAACGACTGTCCTTTAGTATCTATCAGTTCTTTGCATAAATCTTCTGTTGGTTCAATTTCATTTTCAACACAGATTTCAAGAAGTAGTTTTTCAATACCTTTGCCACTTAGAACGAATTTATTAATATACGACTCTTTGATGCGTCCATTCACAAACTTGTTCTTGTTAAGCTTATTTAAGATCATCCTCCTTTGTACGTCAGTTGAGTTCTTATCTGCAATTTGTTTTAGCAAAGAATATGCAGTCTTTTGTTTTGCATGTTGCTTCATTACTCCATGAAGCCAGGCACAGCCAGTTACTATGCCAAAGATTCCGGCAATAATGCCAATTATTGATTCTACATTCATACTCTATTAATTATACGTGACTTCATTACTCTCTCTTCCCCTCCATCTTATCAATAAATGTCTCATATATGAGAGGGTAAGCATCACTTGCTTTAAACATTATGCCTGGGCGCAAGAGAGATTGCATATCGTTGGTAAACTCAGGATCTGCCATCTTCTCCTGCATGTTATTTACGAACTGCTTATAGGACGGAGCCTTTTCAACCACAAACTCCATATATTTCTTGTAACACTGAAGGACTTTCCTCGGAATGCCAACTGCGATGCCAAGAACTCATCACTAAAGATGGCAACCAAGGCACGGCATATAATCAGGTCTTGCTCAATCTGTGCATTATCTATCCACGGAGCATGTTCGCTCCATTGTTGTATAGCTGTTCTATTAATCATATATCGTCTGTTTCTATTTCTACGTTTATGTTTATCTTCCACCGGCTGTTTCTGAATGATGGATTATCTTCTGCCGATGTGCTCAAAGGTTGATATTTGAGATAACCAGATGATGTACGAAGCTGTTCATACAATTCATCTGCTAACTTCTTTTCCCCAACGACATTTTCAAGTATATAGCCAAGTCGTTGCCATACAACTTTTTTCACATAAGTTGCAAGTGGTGCAAACTGATTATTAATGTCAATCTGCTCTGAAAGTTCTTCAAGTATGGTGGCGACTCGCGACAATCCGCCTACATGTTGCTGATATTGCACTAAGTCAGCGGCGGTTAGAAGAGGATTTGATATACGGATAGTTCCCGTTTCAGTATTCTTGGTAATCAGGGCTTCCTCTGGCAGTCCATCCCGATAATACCAATCAATGGTTACATTACGAGTAGAGACTGTCCTACGCTTAGGAAAAGTCGTCATTACAGAGAATTGCTGGGGACGTTGATGAGCAGCGCCAAGTAGCTCTGCTGCACTAAGCATACAGACATAGTAAGGCTTTTGCAGGTACGACATTAACTGATCAATATAGTAGGTCGCAGGAACTGACCCACGTAAAACATAGTGAACGGGAATAATAACGTAATACCCTCTATAAACACTAGCTATGGTCTTATTTGAACATAGTCTGGAAAGTTCGTTCTGAAGAATCTGTTCAGAAGAACACAAGTCAGCAGCCCTTACATCCTCAACAGAAAACGTAGGAAAACCATGAATAGCTCTATCTTCAATCCACTTTTGCAATGTCATATTGAGCAATTTTGGTGCAAATATAATAAAAAATTTATTAGCTTCGAACTTTTTTGCCTAAAATCACACTATTTTATAGATTTTTATCTCCAAATTCGCATTTTTATCGAATTTGGAAGCAAAATACACGCATATAACTCTAAATATGAGATATGATTGCCGTCCAAAAGAAAGAGAAGCCAATTATTC
>DEJQ01000019.1:202747-231695 GCA_002353575.1 Prevotellaceae bacterium UBA2744 | reverse complement strand
AAAACCGCATACGGCAGTATTGTACGTATGCGGCAATATAATTGAAATCGAAGTCATGCTATCGCGTCAGCCTGATTTCCTCGTGGTAGAAATAGTTGACCACGACGGGATGGCCATACTCTGAGCGACCATAGGGCAGGTCGTTGATGACGTAGGGCATCTGGTGCTCCTTCGTGTAGGCTTCCACCTGCAGGGCGAGCGTCTGCCAGTAGTCACGGCGCTTGCGCTTGTAGATGTCGTCGTAGAGCGGTAGCAGGTCGGGATGCTCTTCGCGGATGTACTGCATGATGGTGGGCTTGAACTGTCCGCGAAGGTTCAGGTTCTCCAGCCATACAAGGTCAGAATAATCCTTAACACGCTCGATGATGGCAAAGACATCGGTAATGCCTGGGAAGATGGGTGACACGAAGCAGACGGTGCGGATGCCCGACTCATAGACCTGCTTCATTGCAGCCAGTCGTCGCTCGATGCTGGGCGCATCGTCCATCGCTTCCTTGAACTGCTCGTCGAGGGTGTTTACAGACCACGATACCGTGACGCGCTTGAACGTTTTCAGCAGGTCGAGGTCACGCAACACGAGGTCGCTCTTCGTGGTGACGATAATCTCGCAGTCGGCACCCTGTAGCTGTTCCAGCAGTGCACGGGTACGCTTGTATTCAGCCTCCTGCTCGTTGTAGCCGTCTGTCACCGAACCGATGACGATGCGCTCGCCGTCGTACTTGTGCGGATTGGTTATGGCAGGCCAGTACTTCACGTCGAGGAAAGTCCCCCACGGCTCGGTATGACCTGTGAAGCGCTTCATAAAAGAGGCGTAACAGTACTTGCAGGCATGGGTACAGCCCACGTACGGATTGACGGAATAACCGCCCACAGGCAGCGATGACTTTGTCATCACCGACTGCACTTGTTTGTCATTTATAATCATAACCCTGTTGTTTTAATACTTCCTTAAATTCCTGTGGCAACTCCTGTACCATATTTGCCTCCCCCATAATGGGAACGAGGTCTTCCTTCATGAAAACGGGAATGTTCAGCCGGTGTGCCTGTTCTGTCAAATTCTCCACCCAACTGACTTCCGACACGGCCTTGCCCTTGCGCTTACCCGTTTCCGTTCCTATCACAATCCAGCTAATGCCGTGCAAGTCAACCTCTCCAATATCGTTGAACATCGGCTCGAAGGTGACATGCAGGTGAGTTGAACCTACATTCTCCCGCAACTGGTCGATACGCTGCTTTTCCTTCGAAGAGGTCACCGTGACTCCAAACCATCCGTTGTCGGGTGTAACTGACATGTGCAGCAGGTCGGGCCGTTTACTGAGAAACAGATATTGGTGCTGCACGTTCTGGCGCATCTTGTCGAACACCAGTTCACGCCATTCGTCTTTCCACCCCGCGAGGTCACTCATGCCTGTCAGCAGCCAGTTGTGGGGCTTCGGATTGCCCATCAGCCGCAGCTTGCCAGGATAGAATTCCGGCACAGAGAAATCGTCTGTAATGTGGTAGCGACGACAATTGTTGCGGGCATAGCAATAACTACAGCCGATATTACAGCCAATCACAAGATTCATGTTCTGAATCAGGTCTTTGATACAAACACTCATCGTCTCTCGTTTACTTGCTGACATTTACGCTCTCACCGTCCTCGGGAATGTGGACGCGCCCGGACACTCCATGCTCCCTGGCAGCCTGAAGGAGTGCGGCACGGGTGACGTGATTGTGGTTCACGCCCTCCAGGTGGGTGGCCACGAAGGTGGCCTTCGGTGCGTAGTCCATCGTCTTCAGCACATCGGGAATGTGCATGATGACATGCCCTCCCACATGAAACTTGTTGCCGCCAGCATTGACTATCACCACATCGGGCTGCCAGCGGTCAAGGTTGCGACGCACACCACTATACCAGATGGTGTCGCCAGCCAGATAGGTCGTAGGCTCCGCAGGGTGCTGGAACACATAGCCGCAGGTGTGGCCGGCCTTCGGCAGCATCCACCAGTGGCCGTGATGGCTCTCAGCCTTCGACAGACGAACATCGCCCAGCTGCATCTCGCCCTCAATCACTTTCACCTGCTTGAACCCATGCGACACGACCACCTCACGGTCCAGCTCGTCCTGCACGACGATGAGCATTTCCTTCGGCAGCTGCTCATAAGCGGCATCGTCTATGTGGTCAGTGTGCAGATGGGTCAGCAACACGCAGTCCACATCCCTTAATAGTTCGTCCACCGTCATCGGCAGGTCGTGAATCGGGTTGCGCAATTCCTGATGGTGCGAGAACGGGAACGGCGGCATACAGCCCTTTTCGCCCAGCATGGGGTCTATCAGCATCACCTTACCGGCATACTCAATCTTAATCGTAGCGTTTCTAATCTGTTGAATCTTCATGTTCTTTTCTGTTTTTTTGATTTCTGGGTGCAAAGGTACGGCGAAATGTTAAAGATGTCTATACCAGAACAACATGTTGTTATGCCATTTTGATAAATCACGCTTTTTTCGTACCTTCGCAGCCGAAATCATATAAAGAGGTATGGCAAAAACAACATACAGGCTCGTAGAGGTGCCTTTCAGCAAGACGGAATGTGGTGTAGATTTCTTTATCAACACCGCCCATGGCAGTGAGCGGAGGGGCGTGCTGACGGAATACCCCGTGTTCAAGACCGATTTTTTCGAGATGTTCTTCTTCCGTAAGGCCAATGGCTATCTGTTGCTGGGCTACCAGAAGATAGAACTGCGCGATGGCATGGTGCTCATCCTGAAGCCCCACCAGCAGCAGGAATGGCACATTGACGAAGATGCCCTCGACTACGATTTCCTTATCTTCCGCAACGACTTCATGCGTACGTTTATTGCCGACAAGTTCTTTGTCTATCGCCTGCAGTACTGCCAGCAGACCGACACGCCACCATACTTCATGGCAACAGCCGACGAACTGACGGAATACGAACGGCTGCTGAAGAAAATCCGCAGCGAACTGCGCCAGCCTGTAGCCGACAGCTACCATATCATCGTCAGCGTGCTCTACTATCTGCTGGCCGTCTTGAACCGACGCTATACCGAGACATATAGTCTGCCCTTTGAACTGCCGAAGAACCACTACGCTTTCCTGTTTGTGGAGCTGATGGAGCAGCACATCCGCGACCTGCAGCGTGTGCAGGAATATGCCGACCTGCTGCACGTCAGCCGGGTGACGCTTAACCAGAGCGTCATGGCGCAATATGGTGTTCCAGCCACCGTCCTGCTGAAGCAACGCCTGCTGGCCGAAATCAAGAACGGACTGTTGTTCAGCCACAAGACGGTCAGCGAGATTGCCTACGACTTCCACTTCTCAGAGCCTTCACATCTGATGCGGTTCTTCAAGAAAGCCACAGGCAAGACGTGTACACAATTCCAGCAAGAATACGAGAATGGAACGTTTGAATAACTCTTTTAGGTAAATTTCAATTTAGCAAACAGATACAAACATGGATTTCAAGGAAAAGATAGCCATAGTGACAGGTGGTGCAAGGGGCATAGGTCTGTGCATCGCAAATGAGTTCCAGAAAGCAGGTGCTACGGTTTGCGTTATAGACAAGCAGCAGGGCAACCACTTTGTTGGCGATATTGCCGACAAGGCGACGCTGGAGCGGTTTACCAAGGAGGTGATCGTGAAGTACGGTCATGTGGATTTCCTCGTCAACAATGCCCTGCCACTGATGAAGGGCATAAGCGAGTGCAGTTATGAGGAGTTCCAATATGCCCTGAGTGTTGGCATTACGGCTCCGTTCTATCTCACAAAACTCTTCGCTCCACATTTCGCAAAGGGTGCAGCCATCGTCAACATTTCATCTTCACGCGACCGTATGAGCCAGCCGCAGACGGAAAGCTATACGGCAGCAAAAGGCGGCATAGCGGCATTGACTCATGCCTTGGCTGTCAGTCTTGCCGGAAAAGTACGTGTAAACTCAATCTCTCCAGGCTGGATTGACACCGCCTACACCGTCTATGACGGTCCCGATGCCATCCAGCAACCGGCAGGACGTGTGGGAAATCCGTTGGATATTGCAAACATGGTATTGTTTCTCTGTTCTGACAAGGCTGGTTTCATTACGGGTGAGAACATCTGTATCGATGGCGGCATGACCAGACAGATGATATATCATGGCGATAATGGTTGGACTCTTAATCAAACTGACAATGAATAAAAGAGAATATGCACAGGCCAACAAGGATTGGCTGGAGGCGAAAGCCAAGGAGGAAGGTGTCAATGCACTACCTGGGGGTATATACTATAAGGTGCTTAGCGAGGGTAATCAGTCAAGTCAACAACCTTCTGTCAGGAGTATTATCACGGCTCACTACACAGGAAAGACCATTGACGGCAAACAGTTTGACAGCAGCCGTGGCGGTGTACCTTTGGCTTGCCGACTCTGTGACCTCATTGAAGGTTGGATTATTGCCATGCAGCGGATGCATATCGGCGACAAATGGGAACTGTATATTCCCGCAGAAATGGGCTATGGCAAGTTCTCACAGCCAGGCATCCCCGGTGGTTCGACGCTGATATTCGAAATAGAGCTGTTGGGCATAGCATAAAGCACATGACGATATGAATCCAGTAACCATCAGACTTCTCAATCAGCAGCTTATCGCTCCGCAGTTCAGTACGCCAACTGAAGTGATACGGTATATGGGTGCCATGCAAGCGCAGGAATACCGCATGATGCGCTGGGCAGTGGCCATGCGTACTCAGAAACCCTCACACAAAGCCTTTAAGCAAGCATTTGATGAGGGGCAGATAATCCGTCTGCACCTTATGAGAGGAACATGGCAGTTGGTTTCTGCTGAGGATTACTGGTCTATGATTGACCTTTTTGCTCCTAAAGCGATTGCCGTCACGAAGGGATGGATGAGCAGCAATAAGATTTCGATTCCTGCCGATGAACTGATGCGTGTCAGGGATATTCTTGTTCGGACAGCAGCAGACAAAAGGAGTGTGACGAAAGATGATTTCGTTCTGGCGTTGACAGAAAAAGGATTGAAGATGGATGGCCATCGCCTGTCCTACCATATCCGCATTGCAGAAATGGCTGGCATCCTTTGTAGCGGAGATTTACAGCCGATGAAGGCAACATACGCCCTTGCTGCTGATAAGGTAAAGTCAACAGTGAAGATGGACAAAGATGAAGCTTTGGCTTACTATACCAGACAGTACTTTCAAAGTCGTCAACCAGCTACACTGGAAGATTTTGTATGGTGGTCGGGACTAAACATTAGCGACTGCCGCAAGGGAATCGCACTCTTGGGTGATTACATTCATGTGGAGAGATACCGAGGCCGGGACTTCTACATGACAGATGACTGTCGTACACGAGGCTTCAGAAAGGGGACTTTCCTTCTGATTCCTCCTTACGATGAATATCTCATAGGCTATAAGTCAAGAGACATCGTACTTCCACAGGAGCATAGGCATCGCGCCCACAACAACAGCGGAATTTTCCAACCGGTAATAGCTTATGACGGAAAGATATGCGGTAATTGGTCACCTTTTAAAGAATACTGTCAAGCATCCTTCTTTGAAGAAGGCTTTGAATCTCTTGATGTAAGTGAAGCATGGCAATCATACAATAGTTATCGAAATAAATAAGTGACATGAACATACTTATACTTTCAGGAAGTCCGAGAAAAGGCGGAAATACCGACCTACTGGTGGAGGCATTCGTCAAGGGTGCCTCTCAAAAGCACAATGTGGAGGTGGTTTCTGTACACGATTACAAGGTAAATCCCTGTATAGGCTGCAATGCCTGTTTCAAAAGTGAAAGCAACACCTGTGTACAGAAGGATGATATGGCTCTTATCTATGAGAAAGCCGCTGTTGCCGACATGCTCGTGATAGCATCGCCTGTGTATTTCTATGGACTGAGCGCACAATTGAAGTCAATAATCGACCGCTTTCATAATCCTATCAGAGATACTTTCCACATCAAAAAGATGGCTCTTCTGCTTGTGGGTGCTGCCACTCTTCCTGAACTGTTTGACAGCATCCTTGCCGAGTATCAGCTTTGTCTGAACTTCTTCAAGCTGGAAGACTCCGGCAAGGTTTTGGCGCGTGGCTGCAAAGACAAAGGAGATATAAACCGTTCTGGTTATTTAGATGAAGCGATAAAATTAGGGGAAACAATATGAAATTGAGACCATTCAGCATTGAAGATGCACCTGTTATTCTTTCTTGGATAAAGGATAAAACGGACTTTCGGAAATGGAGCGCAGACAGGTATTCATCATATCCTCCAAAGCCAGAGGATATGCTTGCGCAGTATGCAAACGATAATATTTTCCCATTTACAGCTATCGACGATGCTGGAAAAGTCATCGGACATATCATTTTACGTTATCCTGATTCATCAAAGACTGTAATCCGGCTGGGATTTATTATCATAGATAATCAGCTTAGAGGGAAGGGTTACGGAAAACAGATGCTGGAATTGGCTATTCAGAAAGCCCAGCGCGACTACAAAGTACAGAAAATCACGCTGGGTGTTTTCGACAATAATCCATCAGCCATACGATGCTACGAATCCGTTGGATTTACAGTTACTGGTACAGACACCTATTTGATAGATGGTGAACAATGGATGGGAAAAGAAATGGTAATACATATAATGGATAAACCTGTTATCACTAAAGCCTGTCTTGAAGATTTGCAGGAGATTCTGCAACTTCAATATCTTGCCTATCAGAGCGAAGCTGCACTGTTCGGCAGCAATGACATTCCACCTTTGAAGCAGACAATAGACGAGGTCATAGAGGAATATCATAAAGGGGTTATTCTGAAGCTTGTGGCTGACAACAAGATTATTGGCTCCATACGTGCATGGGAAACTGAAGGTACTGTCCATGTCGGCAAACTGATGGTTCATCCTGATTACAGGCACTGCGGATATGGGACAAAACTGCTAAATGAGATAGAATCATATTTTTCTCAAAAACGTTTTGTCTTATTCACAAGTACCCGAAGCATTAACAATCTGAGGATGTACCAAAGAATGGGCTATAAAGAGTTTGAAAGGAAAGATGTCACTGCTGAATTGGAATTTATATATCTGGAGAAAAAGATCTGAACTCTCAACCGAAAAGCATCATGAATATAGAAGACTATCGTGAGTATTGCCTGTCATTAGGCACAGACGTTGAAGAGAAACTGCCTTTCCAAAAGTTTAAGAACGGAGAAGGTGTCTTGGTATTCTACGTTCATGGACACATGTTCTCATTCTTCGACTGCAATGATTTCTCCGTTATTTCACTGAAATGTCAGCCAGAACGCATTGAAGACCTGAAAGTTCAGTATAGTTTTATAGGTAAGCCGTACAATGAATCGCCTAAGTACTGGATTGGCATTGATGCAAACAATGCCCCTGATGACATTCTTCGTGAATTGACACGTAATTCATACGAGATAGTAAAGGCAAAATACAAAAAACATGGGTGATATGTGGAATCTGTGGCATGGCTGTCACAAAAAAAGCGAGGGCTGTCAGCACTGCTATGTGTTCAGGCGCGATGCGGAGTTTGAGAAGGACTCCAATGTCGTGACGAAGACTGCTTCGTTCAACCTCCCCGTCCGTCGTGACCGTAGCGGAAACTGGAAAGTGCCGTCTGGTACATTGATGTGGACTTGCTTCACATCAGATTTCTTCATCGAGGACGCCGACGAATGGCGCGAAGAGGCATGGATGATGATACAAAGACGGAGCGACCTACATTTCTACATCGTGACGAAACGCGCAGAGCGTATTCGGCAATGTTTGCCCGAAGACTGGGGCAATGGCTATGAGAATGTCACCATCTGCTGCACGATGGAGAATCAGCGACGCACCGATGAACGACTGCCGATTTTCCGTGAGTTGCCCATCCGTCAAAAGGCCATTATCTGTGAACCGCTCCTGGAAACAATCAATTTCCATAATGGGCTTGGAGCATGGTGCGAACAGGTAACGGTTGGTGGAGAGTCTGGACGTGATGCCCGCGTTTGTGATTACGATTGGGTACTTGACATTCGTCAGCAGTGCCTTGATGCCAATGTTACCTTCCACTTCAAGCAAACAGGTGCCTTGTTCCGCAAGGATGGCCGAATCTTCCACATTCCTCGAAACCAGCAGATGTCACAGGCTAACAAAGCCGCCATAGACTATCGTACAGCTAAAAATTCAGGACAGCTATGATAAGAGACTTTATCGCCATCGACTTCGAGACGGCAAACCAGCAACCGTCAAGTGTCTGCTCCGTGGGCGTGGTCCTGGTTCGTAACGGGCAGATTGCCGACACGTTCTACAGCCTTATACAGCCGGAGCCTAACTTCTATAGCTATTTCTGCCAGCGGGTGCATGGCATCACACAGAGCGACACGGACGATGCCCCCGCGTTCTCAAAGGTCTGGCAGCAGTTGGAGGAAAGGATCGTTGATGTATTCTTCCCTGATACGCAGGATACAGATGACATCCGGCACCAGATAGCCGCCATCCCCTTCGTGGCCCACAATGCCCGTTTTGATGAGGCTTGCCTGAAAGCTGTTTTCCGAGTGTATCA
Organism: Prevotellaceae bacterium UBA2744; assembly: GCA_002353575.1. Taxonomy (GTDB): domain Bacteria; phylum Bacteroidota; class Bacteroidia; order Bacteroidales; family Bacteroidaceae; genus Minthosoma. The sequence goes on along the minus strand of DEJQ01000019.1, from coordinate 223,139 downwards.
GATGGACTATCCAGACTACCGATTCTACGACACACTTACCGCATCCCGCCGACAGTTCGGCCATTCCCTCCCCAACCATCAATTGCACACCGTAGCAGCCGCCTGCGGCTATGACCTCCAGCGACATCACCACGCTCTGGCCGATGCCGAAGCCTGTGCCGCGATAGCCTTATACCTTTTATAGTAAGTAGCAAGAGCCAACTGCTTTTTCGCATCTCCTACCTTGTAGTCCGCGGAATATGGTTGTCAGTTTCCTGTCTTACGACTGCCCCTCCGGTCCGGCTTCCGCTTCCGTATAGTCCAGATACCGTCCCTGTTCAATGTTCGTTCAATGCTCGTTCAGTGTTCGTTCAATGCTCGTTCAATGCTCGTTCAGTGCTCGTTCAATGCTTGTTCAATGACATGAGGAGGAAATAGTGGGTGGATTGTATGATGTAAGATGGAGGATGTAAGATGTAAGATGGAGGATGTATGATGGAGGATAATTTGGTAACCACAAAAAAATCCCGTACCTTCGCACAGATAATCAATTTGAGTATGACATATAACCAAATATTCAACCATATAATAGGAAGCAAGTGCAGATATGCCGCGATACAGCCAAAGAGCGGACTTGCTGAGGTGCATGCCATCATAGAACTGGAGCCCAAGGGCGATACGTTCGATGAACAGGTGGAGAGATTGCACAAAGCGGTGACTGAATTGCAGAATAAGCCAGACATGGCAGGTATGCAGGCTGTAGTGCGCAGGTATTTCCTGTCAGATGCTGTGAACCAGGAGATCGCCTCAGATGGTTGCCGTTGCACTACTTCATACATAGGTCAGCCGCCGCTGAACGGCACTAAGGTGGCTCTGTGGATTTACTACGTGGGCAAGGAGGCCGAGGTGGTGTACGATGCCGACGAGATGGGTTCGACACTGGTCAGATATAAGGGGCTGACCCATGTGTGGACAATGAATATGACAGAGAGTGAGGGCAGTTCGTACGACCAGACTCATAAGCTGTTAGAAAAATATGAGACGCTGCTGAAGACCAAATACGGCACGACAATGGAGAGAAACTGCATGAGAACGTGGTTTTTCGTGAAGGATGTTGATACTCAGTACAAGGGATTGGTAGTAGCCAGGAGGGAGCTGTTTGAACAGATGGGTATGACGCCACATACTCACTACATTGCATCGACGGGAATCGGCGGCACGCCTACGGACCAGACGTCGCTGGTTCAGCTGGGATGCTATACGTTGCTGAGCGACAAAGGTTCCGTGGAAAAGAAGTACCTGTATGCCCCTACCCACCTGAATAAGACTTATGAATACGGTGTGACGTTCGAGAGAGGTACGACCCTGAAGATGACAGAACGGCACACTACCCTGATTTCCGGTACAGCAAGTATAAATAACAAGGGAGAAGTGGTACACACAGGTGACGTGGTGGCTCAGACCCACCGCATGTGGGAGAATGTGGAGGCTTTGCTGAACGAGGCGGAGATGAGCATGGACGATGTGATGCACATGGTAGTGTATCTGCGCGACCCGGCTGACTACGAGGTGGTCAACCGCCTGTATGACGAGCGTTTCCCTGACGTGCCACGTGTGATTTCCCTCGCACCTGTCTGCCGCCCGGGTTGGCTGATAGAAATGGAAGTGATGGCCGTGAAAAGTTAAAATGCTCATTTTTGAGTATTGCAGGTTTTTAGGCAAGTGCGTACCTTTGCAGCGTAAAAGTAAAATACTTACTCATGATTGGGTGCCGTGAGGTACTACGCACTTAGGACTTCTGAAAAGAGACTAAGTTCTTTAGAATTACGTAAACCATAAAATGTTAGAGGTGAATCGCTGCGTTTTCTTTTGGGAATGCAGCGATTTTTTTATACCTTCGCACCGTAAAATAAGTAATAATATGAAAAAGCTGGTTTTGTTTTTGTCGATGGCTGCATGCAGCCTGATGACAGTGGCTCAGTCTGAGGCAGAGCAAAAGGAGTATAAAGGAACATTTTATAATAAGGACTTTCACGTGAGGATGAAGATGAACCTGGAAAAGGCAGACATTCCGGTGCCGGGCATGGAGGACTTGGACAGCTGCTACGGATATATCGAAGGACGCATCAACGGTATGTGGCTGCTGCTGAAGGTAATGGAGAAGACTGGCGAGAAGGCTGTGGTGAGGGCTGTGAGCGAACGCGGAGCCGACGCACAGAATATGGAAGTGAGGATGACCGAAGAGGGTGTTAGTGTGAAACTGATAAACGGTACATATCTGAAGGGTGTGGGCAAAAATAAATATATTAAGCTGCCCAAACCACTGGAAATGGAAAAACAATGAATGAAGATTTTCTTGAAGGATTCAACTCAGCCCAACGCGAAGCTGTAGAGTATTGCGAGGGTCCGTCGCTGGTGATTGCCGGCGCAGGCTCTGGCAAGACTCGTGTGCTTACATATAAGATAGCATGGCTGATGCGTGAACTGGGATATGAACCCTGGAGCATTCTGGCTCTCACCTTTACCAACAAGGCTGCCAACGAGATGAAGCAAAGGGTGGCAAAGATCGTAGGCGAGGAGTCAGCGAGAAGGCTATGGATGGGCACGTTCCACAGTGTGTTTCTACGCATTTTGAGGGCAGAACACGATGCCATCGGCTTCGACAGCAACTTCACCATATACGATGCTACGGACTCGAAGAATCTGGTTAAGGCGGTGATGAAGGAGATGGAATTGGACGATAAGCAATATAAGCCCGGAAACGTATTGTCGAGAATCTCGAATGCGAAGAACCAACTGGTAACGGCTGAAGAATACGCAAACAACCAACAGAATGCGTGGGAGGATACACGTTCGAAGATGCCACGGTTCGGCGAGATATACCTGAAGTACACCCAGCGGCTGAAACAAGCCAATGCTATGGACTTCGACGACATACTTGTATATACCTATGTGCTGTTTGAAAAGAACGAGGAGATAAGGCAGGAATATGTGGCTCGATTCCAGTTTGTACTGGTAGATGAGTATCAGGACACCAATTTCGCCCAGCACCAGATAGTATGGCAACTGACGAAGGAACGGCAGAAGGTGTGCGTGGTAGGCGATGACGCCCAAAGCATTTATAGCTTTCGTGGAGCAAATATTGATAATATCCTGACATTCAAAGATAGATACGAAGGCAGTAGGCTATTCAAACTGGAACAGAACTACCGTTCGACCCAGACCATTGTGGAGGCTGCGAACAGTCTGATACATAAGAATCAGCACAGGATAGACAAGAACGTGTTCTCGGAGAAGGAACGAGGCGAACAGATAAGGGTGACAGAAGCGTATTCGGACGTGGAAGAAGGACAAGTGGTGGTAAGGCAGATACGCACGCTGATGCGTCAGGAGAACGGCACGTACGATGACTTCGCCATTCTGTACCGTACGAATGCACAGAGCCGAATCTTCGAGGAGGAACTGATGAAGAACGGTATTCCTCACAGGATATACGGCGGTTTTTCGTTCTACCAGAGAAAAGAGATAAAGGACGTGATGGCTTACCTCAGAATGGCAGTAAACCCAGACGACGAGGAGGCCTTTAAACGTGTGATAAACACTCCGGCAAGGGGTATAGGACAAACTACGCTGCAGAAGATAACGGATGCCGCAGCAGAAAATAACGTAAGTCTGTGGAATGTAGTCACTGCCCCACTGCAGTACGGACTGAAGGTGAATGGCGGTATGATAGAGAAATTGAACGGATTCAGCCAGCTCATCAGCAGGTTCATAGAACTGGGACAGACCCAGAACATTGCGGAAGCAGGAAGTACGATTATTCAGGAATCGGGCATTTGGGCTGACATCGTTGCTGAGAAGACACCGGAAGGATTGTCGAAGCAGGAGAACCTGCAGGAATTGCTGAACGGCATGACGGACTTCGTGGACCGACGAATGGAGGAAGGCATCCCCGGTCTGAGCATCAGCGATTACCTGTCGGAAACATCCCTGCTGAGTGATACGGACATGAAGGCAGATTCGAATGAGCCGAAGGTGACTCTGATGACTATCCACTCGGCTAAGGGGCTGGAATTCCCTACTGTCTTCATTGTGGGACTGGAGGAGAATCTGTTTCCTAACATGATGGCAAGCGGATCGCCACGGGAGATGGAGGAAGAGAGACGGCTCTTCTACGTGGCTCTGACCAGAGCCGAGCGCCACTGCTTCCTGTCGTATGCCAAGAGCCGTTTCCACTTAGGAAAGATGGAGTTCGGAGCACCAAGCCGTTTTCTGAAGGATATAGACCCCGCATACCTGTGTGGAATGAACAGTGGCAGAAGCATGAGACCGCAGAGTGGATTCGGCAGTATGAACAGACCGCAAGGATTCGGCAATTCGAACAGACTGCAGAGTGGCTTTGGAGGCATTAGCCGACCACAGCCGGCTATGCACCGACAACCAGCTACAACACCTGCTGCAGGAATGTCTGCGCCGACAAGACCGCTGAGACCGGTAATGCCAAGTACACCGGCTGCCAGTGCAGGTACTAACCAATATGGTATAAGTGCCGGAATGAGGGTACTGCACCAGAAGTTCGGCGAAGGCATCGTGGAGAAGACAGAAGGCAGCGGCGACAACACAAAGGCATACATCAGGTTTACGAATGCCGGAGTGAAACAATTACTACTGAAGTTTGCAAAATTAGAAATTATCTGATATGATTCCCAATCCGTGTTATGTAATGGAGGAGGACAAGCTGAGAAGAAACTTGTCTCTCATCAGTGATGTGAGTCGTCGCGCCGACGTGAACATAATACTTGCTTTCAAGGCATTCGCCCTGTGGAAGTCGTTCGGCATATTCCGAGAATACATACACAGCACAACCGCCAGCTCACTCTATGAAGCCAGGCTTGCACTGGAAGAGTTCGGAGAGAAGGCACACACCTACTCGCCTGCATACGTGGAGGAAGAATTTGACGAAATCATAAAGTGTTCGTCACACATCACATTCAATTCACTCAGTCAGTACGAACGGTTCGGAACGAAAGCACTGGCGGCAGGAGTGAAGTGTGGACTGAGGATAAACCCCGAGTATTCGGAGATAGAGACAGAACTGTATAACCCCTGTGCTGCAGGTAGCCGGTTCGGTGTGTTGGCAGAAATGCTGGGCGGCAGACTTCCTAAGGGAATCAGCGGACTGCACGTACACTGTCTGTGTGAAAACGGTGCGGACACGCTTGTACGTACACTGGAACATGTGGAAGCGCGATTCGGCGACGTACTGAAACAGGCTGAATGGCTGAATCTGGGCGGAGGACACCTGATGACCCGCAAGGGTTACGACATAGAACTGCTGGTGGAGACTCTGAAGGGTCTGCACAAGAGGTATCCGCAACTGAAGATTATAATGGAACCGGGTAGCGCGTTCGGATGGCAGACGGGTTACCTGCTGGCAAGGGTTGTGGATATCGTGGAGAATAAAGGAATAAAAACTGCCATTCTGAATGTCAGCTTCACCTGTCATATGCCCGACTGCCTGGAAATGCCTTACCACCCGGCGGTGAGAAGAGCCAAGGTGAGACTCGACACCGACAAGGGCGAGAATGTGTACAGACTGGGAGGTAATTCATGTCTGTCGGGCGACTATATGTCTGCATGGGAATTTGAAAAGCCGCTGCAGGTAGGCGACGAGGTAATCTTCGAGGATATGATTCACTATACTACCGTGAAGACGAATATGTTCAACGGAATAAGCCACCCGAGCATCGGACTGATGCATACGGATGGCTCATTTGAACTATACCGAAAGTACGTATACGAGGACTATAGGGACAGGATGTGTTAGGCGTCCTTCTTAGGAGTTAAAGAATTTAAGACGACATTCTCTCACCTCTTACCTCTCACATCTTACTTCTTACCTCTTACATCCCTTTCCCTATCTTCAACAGTGAACCGGTTTCGGGATTGAGTGTGACGGTTGTGGTTGCCTCCTTGCCGAATAGTGTTGGAGCAAGAACGTCGATAGTTCCGAATTGCGGGAAAGGCAGGTCCTTGTCGTAGATTGTAGATTGTGCATTGAAGATAAGCACATTTGCCATCGACGGCATATTATATACGATTCCGTTGATTTTACGCTTTTTCATTTCTGCTTCCGTCGGCAGCGGTACAGTGTGCTGATCGCGCAGGGAGATGTAGTATGGTTCGCCGGCAAGGTCATCGTCATCGAGCAATCCCAGTTTCTTCGAGAAACGGAAGAAGATAGCCTTGTCGATGTCAGCCTCAGGCATTACGGAACAAGACTCTGTGTGGGAGACAGTATCGGTATATCCGACGAAGAGCTGAAGCAGAGCTGTCTCCTGCAGATCAAGTTCGTCGAGAAGAATCTTGAGCGAAGCACCATCCTTAGGCATAGACTCTATCTGTCCGCGACGAATTGAATTTTTACTTTCACGAATATCCATAATCTCCTGAGCCACAAGTTCTGCCATCTTTGATGTTGATGAAGCTGCGAGTATTTCTGATGTAAAGTAACGCTGTGCATCGAGTTTGTGGTGGGTCTCTATAGGTGCAGGCTGCTGAGGAGAGACTACAGGTACGTTGGTATTGATAGCCACCAGAAAACCCTCGGGTGTGAGTTGCGCCAGCGGAGCAATAGATTTATCTTTCAGTTTTATGGTGTAGTACTTCAGCGTATCTGGTTCGCCATACTGATAAATATTGATTGTGTTGATGCTATAAGACGTTTGCGTCTCGGCAGGCACGCCCTTCAGGTGCATATAGCGTTCGGCATAACGTGCAAATTCACCAGGAGTATAGGTGGTCTTATATACAGTGATGTCGGCACGAACACCTGTGCGTGGCAATACGTAGTTGACGCCCTCGGCAACGATGCCAGGACGGAATTCTGATACTTGAGCACTAAGCATGAGCGGCAAGCTCAGAAAAAAAGAAATAAGTGTTTTTTTCATATTCGGTTTATCATTTATAGAATTCTTTACATCATACATCACACATCAGCCATCATACATTTAAACGCCTGTGGCAGATATTTTATTATGTCGGAAGCTATAAGAGATTCTTGTCCGAGGACATCGGCTGCGAGGTCGCCGGCAAGTCCGTGGAGGCAGGTGCCGAGTTGAGCAGCCTGCACCGGTTGATGACCACGAGCAAGGAGTCCGAGGATAATTCCAGTTAGGACATCGCCGCTGCCAGCCGTAGCCATTCCCGGATTGCCTGTAGTGTTGTAGTGTACAGTGCCGTCGGGAGCACAGATGGCACTATGGGGTCCCTTGATGATTATGATGATGTGATATTTCTGAGCCAGGGCGATTGTCGTTTGGAGTTCTTCTTCGACAGAGGCGGTCTCGCCTATCAACCGTCGCAGTTCCCCCTTATGCGGTGTAAGAATAGTTGAGGTAGGAAGCATTGAAAGACTACCGGGCGACTGCGCCAGAATGTTCAGTGCATCGGCATCAAGTACCAGCGGACAAGTTGTCTGCCGGATTTGAGCGAGCACTGCCCGAGCTGTGTCATGATGGGTCGAGAGACCGGGACCGATGGCAAGAGCCTGATAGGCTGTAGTCGGGAAGGGCGTAGTGAAATGGTCAGCATCTGAATCGGTATGCACTATAGCCTCGGGTACTGACGCCTGAATGATGGGCAGGTTGAATGCCGGAGTGTGGAGAGTCAGTTTCCCTACTCCACTGCGCAAACAGGCACGGGAGGCAAGTATGGCAGCACCTGCCATTCCGTAGGAACCGGCTATGAGAGCGGCATGTCCCATAGAACCCTTGTGGGCATCGAGCGGACGTGGTAGGATATTATTCATAGCGCATAGTCTTTGAAGGGTCGGAAATGCTGATAAGGTGGGATGACCCGAAGATGACAACCGATGTAATTATAATCGTTATAATATTGATTAGCAGAATATAGAGGTAGTTTATCTGAATAGGAACATAAGATATATAATAGACTGAGGCATCGAGGCGCACGACATGAAAAATCTGCTGCAGGTAGCATAGCAGGAATCCGACGATATTGCCGATGAGGAGACCTTTGCCAACGAGGAGAATGGAGAAGTTGGCAAAGACACGGCGGATGCTGAAGTTGGTAGCTCCGAGTGCTTTGAATATTCCTATCATATTTATTTTGTCAAGCATGATGATGAGCAGTCCGCTGACTACGGTGAAGACACTAACGCAGATCATCAGTATGATTATCATGACGACATTCATGTCGAGTACGGAGAGCCAGGAGAAAGTGTGTGGGGCGAGTTCGACGATGCTATACACACCATAGATGACACCCCTGGAATCGGGATGATTGTTAATCTTCTGAGCCATACGAAGCGTGACGTCGGATAGTTGGTCGAAGTCGCGGATAGTGATTTCGTAACCGCTGGACTCACCCGGTTCCCATCCGTTGAGTCGCTGCACGGTGTGCATGTCGGTAATTGCATAGGAACTGTCATACTCCGACATATTGGTCTGGAATATTCCGCATATACGGAACCGACGTGCTCGCATCGACTGGGATGAGAGGAAATAGGCAAAGACGCGATCGCCCACCTTCAGTTGAAGCTGATTTGCCAGACGGCGGGAGATAAGCAGTTGATTGGCGATGGAGTCAGGCTTCGGCATCGCACCCTCGACGAGCGAGGAAGCGAGAAAGGTCGTGTCATACTCCGAGGAGAGTCCTTTGAAGGTGATGCCGCAGAAGGCGGAGTTGGTCTTCAAGAGTCCCATCTTGACTGCAAAGCGCTGCACATGACCGACTTCTGGAAAACTGCGGACTATACGGAGGAGACTGTCGCCAGTCTGCACTGGCAGCATCTGACGGTTGTGGTCGTAGGTAAGGGAAAGCAGCTGGATGTGTGAACCGAAGCCGGTGACTTTGTTCGACACTTCACCTTTGAATCCCAACACTACCGAAAGTGAAATGATCATGACGGCAATGCCGATGGCAATACCTGCAAGGGCTATACGAACAGCAGGGCGAGAATATTTTTTCCCGCCCTCTGTGTCATCTGAATAAAGTTTCTGTGCTATGAACAGTTCAAATTTCATTCTGTACGTCCTGGATATGCCTCAAGAGCCTTACGAAGTACGAAGAGTGCACGTATGAGGTCTTCCTTCTTAAGTACATAGGCAATACGAACCTCGTTCTTACCAGAACCGGGTGTGGTGTAGAAACCTGAAGCAGGTGCCATCATGACTGTCTCGCCTTCATAGTTGAAGCTCTCCAGACACCAGGCGCAGAACTTCTCGCAATCGTCAACAGGCAGTTTTGCTACGGTGTAGAATGCCCCCATTGGAATAGGAGAATAGACACCGGGGATGCGGTTGAGTCCGTCGATAAGGCATTTACGACGTTCTACGTATTCGTCATATACCTCGCGAGAATAGTCGTCCGGTGCATCGAGGGATGCCTCGGCAGCTATCTGACCGATGAGTGGGGGAGAAAGACGTGCCTGACAGAATTTCATCACAGCCTTACGGATTTCCGGATTTTTCGTGATAAGGGCTCCTATACGGATTCCACACTCAGAATAACGCTTGCTGACGGAGTCGATGAGGACTACGTTCTGTTCGATGCCTTCGAGGTGGCAAGCAGAGATGTAAGGAGAACCGGTATAGATGAATTCACGATACACTTCGTCGGAGAAGAGATAGAGATCGTACTTCTTTACAAGGTCGCGAATCTGATTCATCTCGCGGCGAGTATAGAGATAACCTGTCGGGTTGTTTGGGTTGCAGATGAGGATGGCACGTGTGCGCTCGTTGATGAGTTCCTCGAACTTCTCTACCTTCGGCAGGGAGAATCCCTCTTCGATGGTAGTGGCGATGGTACGGATGACAGCACCGGCAGAGATGGCAAATGCCATATAGTTGGCATAGGCAGGTTCTGGTACTATAATCTCGTCACCTGGATTCAGGCAAGCCAGGAATGAGAACAACACAGCCTCTGAACCGCCCGAAGTGATGATGATATCGTCGGCAGTCAGGTTGATATCGTACTTGGCATAATACTTACACAGCTTCTCACGATAAGAACGATAGCCCTGAGAAGGACTGTACTCCAACACCTTCCGGTCGATGTTCTTTATTGCATCAATTGCCACCTGCGGTGTCGGAAGGTCAGGCTGACCAATGTTCAGGTGGTAAACATGTACGCCACGTTTCTTAGCTGCTTCTGCAAGCGGAGCTAACTTACGGATTGGCGAACTGGGCATTTCTGTGCCGCGTATTGATATTTTGGGCATATTTTTGAAAATTTCCTGCAAAGGTAGCGACTTAATTAAAAATTATAAAGCAAAAACTGAAATTTATTACGTATCTTCGCGGCAAAATCACTACAAATGGAGAAGACCATAGGACTTACAGCTGAGGAAAAGCGGATGTTCAAGGGTACATTCCGCCGACTGCAGACTCTTGCCGAGGACTCATTCCAAGCAGATGACTTTACGAAAATCAGGCATCTGCTGGAGGGGATTGCCGACAGCGATATGTTTCAGCGTAACAGTTTCGGACTGCATCCCCTACTCTTCGACATGCAGACTTCCGTCATACTGGCTGAGGAAATCGGACTGAACAGAGCAAGCCTGCTGGCTGTGATGCTTCACAAATACGTACAGAAGGACCCGAAGAGTCTGACCGCCATAAAGGACCTGTTCGGCAACGACGTGATGAATATCATTCACGGACTGAATAAGGTGAACGAGATATATGGCAAGACCCCTGTCGTGGAAACCGAGAATTTCCGCGACCTGATTCTGTCGTTTGCCGAAGACATGAGGGTTATATTCATAATTATCGCCAGCAGGGTGAACCTGATGAGACAGATAAAGGACAAGGGTACGGACGAGGAACGGCAGAAGGTGGCGCAGGAAGCGAGTGTGCTGTATGCACCACTGGCACACAAACTGGGTCTGTATCTGATAAAGAGAGAACTGGAAGACCTGAGTCTGAAGTATCTGCAGCCTGATGTATATTATCTGATAAAAGAAAAACTGAGTCAGACGCGTAAGTCGCGCGACCTCTACATATCTAATTTCATTAAGCCGGTAGAGGAAAAGCTGCGGGCTGCAGGACTGAAATTCCACATTAAGGGCAGAACGAAAAGCATCCACTCCATCTGGCAGAAGATGCAGAAGCAGAAATGCCAGTTTGAGGGTATCTACGATTTGTTCGCCATCAGAGTGATTCTCGACAGCGAACTGGAAAAGGAAAAACAAGACTGCTGGCAGGTGTTTTCGATTGTGACTGATATGTACCGTCCCAACCCTAAGCGACTGAGAGACTGGCTGAGTGTGCCTAAATCGAACGGATACGAAAGTCTGCATATCACCGTGATGGGTCCGGAAGGAAAATGGGTAGAGGTGCAGATACGCACGGAGAGGATGGACGAAGTGGCTGAACGCGGACTCGCTGCCCACTGGAGATATAAGGGTGTGAAAGACTCCGGAGCGAAATTGGAAGAATGGCTAAAAGATGTAAGGTCTGCTCTTGAAAATCAATCTACAAGCGACGAACAACTGATTAACCAGTTCAAGGTTGACCTGTACTCCGATGAGGTATTCGTATTCACCCCTAAGGGAGACCTGTTCAAACTGCAGAAAGGAGCTACCGTACTGGACTTTGCTTTCCATATCCACACGAATGTGGGCTGCAAGTGTACCGGCGGACTGGTAAACGGCAAGAACGTACCTATATATACCCGTCTGCAGAGTGGTGACCAGGTGGAGATCCTCACGTCGAACAAGCAGCTGCCGAAGCGCGACTGGCTCAACTTTGCCGTGACTACAAAGGCAAGAAACAAGATAAGACAGAGCCTGCACGAACAGGAGGCTAAGAACGTAGCTCTGGCAAAGGAAGACCTGGAACGTAAGTTCAGGCACCATAAGATAGAACCCGACGAGGGCACGATGATGAGGATGGTGAAGAAGTTGGGCTACAAGCAGATGAACGACTTCTACAAGGCTATCTCCGACGGTGTACTTGACAGTGCCTATATCGTAGAGAAATACAAGGAGCAACTGGATCGTCAAACTAACCCCACACTTTATTCCACCGAAAACAGGAGTGCGGACGGATTCGTACGTAACGTAACTGATAATCAGCTGGAGAAATCGGCTGACGTGCTGGTGATTGATAACAGCGTGAAGGGTGTGGAGTATTCGCTTGCCAAGTGCTGCAATCCTATCTACGGCGACGATGTATTCGGATTCGTTACGGTGAACCGCGGAATAAAGATACACCGCACGAACTGTCCGAATGCAGAGCGACTGAAGGAGCGGATGAGCTACAGAGTGATTCGTGCACAATGGGCAGGCAAGGGAAGCAGTCAGTATGCAGTGTCGCTCCACGTAGTAGGAAACGACGACATAGGAATTGTGAACAACCTGACCTCCATAATAAATAAGGAGAAGAATATCACACTCAGAGGCATCAGCATACAAAGCAGCGAGGACGGATTGTTCTCGGGTACTCTGACCGTGATGATAGACGACAACAAACAGATTGAACAGCTGATCAAAAAGTTGCAGACTGTGAAAGGAATAAAGAATATTTCAAGATAGGCATAGACATGAAGGCAATACTTATAGTCGTAGGAAAAACCATAAGCAAGGAGCTCACCCTCCTGATTGACGATTATGTGGACAGGCTGACTCATTATCTGCCTTTCGAGATGATTACGATTCCGGAACTGAAGAACACGAAGTCGCTGTCTGCCGACCAGCAGAAGACGGCAGAGGGCGAACTGATACTGAAACAATTGCAGGGTGGAGATTACGTTGTGCTGCTCGACGAGCACGGCACGGAACGCCGTAGCATTGACTTCGCATCGTGGATTGAGAAACGCCACCAGACAGTCAGCAAACGACTGGTCTTCGTCATAGGCGGTCCGTACGGATTCTCACAGACCGTTTACGACAAGGCGCAGGAGAAAATCAGTATGTCGAAGATGACTTTCTCGCACCAGATGATCAGGCTGATATTCGCAGAACAATTATATAGGGCAATGACAATCATAAAAAATGAACCATATCATCATGAATAAGATAGAAGGGATTTCCGATTCATCACACTGGGGTAGCACAGCCGTACTGATGCTTTCCGTCATGCTTCTCTTTGCCTGCAAGGGCAAGGACAGAAGCAACGAATTCGAAGAACTCACCATTCACAACACATGGATGTACAGTGTGATGAAGGATAAATATCTATGGGGTGACAAGATAGCGGAACAGAACTATAAATACTATTTCTACACAAGTACGAAATTCTTCTCCGCACTCACAAATGCAGAATCTACAGACTCCTGGTCTTACTGTCTGGTTGACAGCGCCGTTTCCGACCCTCATGTACGCAACAACTTCAATCACTTCAATTCCTACGGCATGGACTTCTCGGTGGTTACCGACCCGACGAAGACTACTTCACGCTCCTTTGCCAGGGTGACCTACGTTGTGGACGATTCGCCTGCTGACCAGGCCGGACTGAGCAGGAATACTTTCATCTCATACGTTGACGATACGAGGATTACGACATCGAATGCCACGAAGTATCTTGTCAACGGCGACAGCAGAAAGATTCTCTACCACCACCTCGATACACTGGAGACGGGAGAGTATGTGTGGACCGACACCATAGAAATGGATTTGAACGCATCCGGGAAGGTTGTCGAACCGGCATTCCCATACGCTACCATAGCGGAATACCAGGGAACGAAGGTAGCTTATCTGATGTCAACACGACTGGTTCCCTACCCTGACGAGTCGATGGAGAGCGGTACTACGTTCCAGGATGACATGGACTCGAAGATGCAGACTATCATTGCCGAAAAGCCGCAGGACCTGATTCTCGACCTGCGTCTTTGCAACTACGGCACTATCGAGATGGCACAGCGGCTGGCAAGCTATATAGTGCCCACGGAACTGAAGGACAAGGTATTCCTGAAGACAATATGGAACTCCAGATACACCGCAAACAACAAAACTTACACTTACGACAAGTCGATCCAGAGTCTTGAACTCTCACGCATATATATAATAATGGGAACACACACCCAGGGGGCTGCCGAATGGCTCATACGCGCCCTGCAACAGACCTTGGGCACGGAGAACGTAATCACCATCGGAAGCAATTCGGAGGGACAGAACGTGATGACTCAGTTTGTGGCTGCCGGCTATGGGCATAGACTCTATCCTGCCGTATGCTACGTAACTGATGCGTCGGACGTGACTTCCTATAGTGAAGTGACTGTAGGCAACTCCGTCAGCGAGAGTTCTACGGGCAACTGGCTTGAGATGAAAGATTTCGGCATTCCATCGGAACTTCTGTTCGCGACAGCTTTATCCCTTATCTTTGAATAACATAGTTTTTTGACAAATTGTCAGCCCTGGAATGACGATTTGTCGTGTTCTACCGCCGTGGAATGTCGGTTGTTTACGAAGTGGTCAGAGTATTAACTAAAAACACATTTGACCTATGAACTTCAACAACAATCAACAAAATCAACCACAAGACGAGCGTGAGGTTCTGGAGAAATATGCTACAAACCTTATCGAACTCGCACGTAACGGCAAACTGGATCCTGTGATTGGTCGTGATGAGGAAATCAGACGTATATTGCAGATTCTGTCGCGCCGTACGAAAAACAACCCTATCCTTATCGGAGAACCTGGTACGGGTAAGACCGCTATCGTAGAGGGACTGGCAGGACGAATCCTGCGAGGTGATGTTCCTGACAATCTGAAAGACAAACAGCTCTACAGTCTTGATATGGGCGCACTGATTGCAGGTGCAAAGTATCAGGGCGAGTTTGAGGAACGACTGAAGGGAGTAATAAATGCCGTAGTAAAGAGTAACGGCCAGATTATCCTCTTCATAGATGAGATACACACTCTGGTGGGTGCAGGACAGACACAGGGGGCTATGGATGCCGCCAACATCCTGAAGCCTGCATTGGCGCGAGGCGAACTCCGCAGTATCGGTGCGACGACACTCGACGAATACCAGAAGTATTTCGAAAAGGACAAGGCTCTCGAACGCCGATTCCAGACCGTTATGGTCAACGAGCCTGATGTGCTCTCCAGCATCTCCATCCTGCGTGGACTGAAAGAGAGATACGAAAACCATCACAAGGTACGTATCAAGGATGAGGCTATCATCGCGGCAGTAGAGCTGTCGAACCGTTACATCACCGAACGATTCCTTCCAGACAAGGCCATCGACCTGATGGATGAGGCTGCTGCAAAGCTGCGAATGGAACGCGATTCCGTTCCGGAGGCACTCGACGAGCTCAGCCGCCGTATCAAGCAGTTGGAGATTGAGCGCGAAGCCATAAAGCGCGAGAACGACAAAGACAAGCTGGAAGAACTAAACAATGTGATTGCTACCCTGAAGGCCGACGAACAGAAGCAGAAAGAGAAATGGGAAGGCGAACGCGCTCTGCTCAATCAGATTCAGGCTGACAAGCAGCAGATAGAGAATCTGAAGTTTGAAGCCGACAAGGCAGAACGGGCAGGCGACTACGCCAAGGTGGCAGAGATACGCTACGGAAAGCTCCAGCGTTTGGAGGAAGACATAAAGACTATCCAAGGCAAACTCGCCGAGGCACAGGACGGCAACGCCATGGTCAAGGAGGAAGTGACGAGCGATGACATAGCAGACGTAGTGAGCCGCTGGACAGGCATACCGGTAAGCAAGATGCAGATGTCGGAACGGAAGAAGCTGCTTAACCTCGAGACAGAACTCCACAAGCGTGTAATCGGTCAGGATAAGGCGATACAGGCAGTGAGCGATGCCGTTCGCCGCAGCCGTGCCGGACTGCAAGACCCGAAACGTCCTATCGGTTCGTTTATCTTCCTTGGCACTACGGGTGTTGGAAAGACCGAACTGGCAAAGGCACTCGCCGACTACCTCTTCGATGATGAGTCGATGATGACCCGAATCGATATGTCGGAGTATCAGGAGAAACATACCGTGAGCCGACTCGTCGGTGCGCCTCCGGGATACATCGGATATGAGGAAGGCGGACAACTCACCGAGGCAGTGCGCAGGAAGCCGTATTCCGTAGTGCTCTTCGACGAGATTGAGAAAGCACACCCGGACGTATTCAACGTGCTGCTTCAGGTACTCGACGACGGACGACTGACCGACAACAAGGGCCGTACGGTGAACTTCAAGAATACCATCATCATCATGACGAGCAATGCTCCTCGCGAATCCCTGATGAACATCTTCCGTCCGGAGTTCCTGAACCGTGTGGATGAGATTATCGAATTCACGGCACTGGGTGAGTCTGAGATCCGGCAGATTGTGAAACTGCAGATTGACAAAGTCGTTAAGATGGTAGCCGACAATGGCATCACCCTCTCGGTTGACGACAAGGCTGTAGATTTCATAGCCCGTGTGGGATACGACCCGCAGTTCGGAGCACGACCTGTGAAGCGTGCCATCCAGGAGCAGATGCTCAACGAACTGTCGAAGAAGATGCTGAGCGGCGAGATAGACCGCGAGAAATCTATCCACATCTCTGCCGATGCCGACAGTTTAGTGTTCAAGTCAGAATAAGCCACTCGTTAATTCTATATGGAATGCACCCTGAGATAACTTTGTCTCGGGGTGTTTCCGTTTCAGCCGGACTATTATAAATAAATGTAAGGGAAAGAGGGTGAACACTCGTTTTTTTGTCGTACCTTTGCAGCCAGAACACAAAATCGGGTAAAAAGATGATAATGGCAAATAAACACAAACTCTCCTGTATGCTACTGTGCTTACTCATTTGCATTACGGCGGTGGCAACCGGAGAAGTAAAAGAAGTAAAGGATAATAATCACACCACACTTGCAAGCATCAGGCAGCTCTTGTCCGACTATCTCTCTGCCCCCGTCGCACAGACTGAGGCAGAGCAGCAGACTGCCATAAAGATTACCGACATCACCGGTGCCATAGACGACTACCTGAACACGTCCGTCGCGCAGAAGGAACGAAAGGTGTGTCTGCTCGACATAACTCCGAAGACTTCCGAGATAGAAAAGTCGAACAGGAATGTCTATTCGGCAGAATATATGCTTGAGGTAGCCGGCATCAGTTCCTTCACCACACAGTCGCTCCAGGAGGCACTTGAGAGGAGCTGTCTGATCATCATCTCTTCAGAGGTAAGGAAGAACGCCTTCAGTACTGCCGAATTGGCTCAGTTGCAGCAGTGGGTCGAGAACGGCGGTGTGCTGATTTCGCCTGCCGTGACCGTGGTGAACAACAATACGGAGGACGCGAAGGCTGCACGCAGTTTTTTCGGAGTCACCGCCACGTCAAAGAAAACCAACCGCTATCGCCTCGTATGGTCGGAAGCACACTATGGCGACAAGGAACTGGAATATATCGACCAGCCTGAAGAGCGCACCACATCGCTCGGCCGGGGCAAGAAACTCAGCGGCGAAAGCATCAAGACCTTCGCTCTCACGCTTGCAGACGATTCCGATGCCGACATCCTGGCACACTTCGACGACGGTTCCAACGCTGTAGTCCGCCGCCGGATGGGCAAAGGCACGGTATATCTGTTCGGCTATCTCTGGCGCGATGTCATCCAGCGTTCGCACCTGAACAAAGACCCCGAGGCGCAGCGTATGTCATCGAATGGCTTCGAACCCTCAGCCGACATCCCGTCGCTCTTCCTGCGCAGTGTATATACAAAGAGCCGCCGCGTCAGCCTATGGAAATTCACCATTCCCGAGGGTTACGAATCACTCATCATCCCAACTCACGACTGCGACTCGCGCACTGCCTACGACTCTATGTTTTATATGTCGGAATATGAGCGCGACCTGAAACTGAAGGCACACTACTTTCTGACGGTTCATTACTTCCGCGATGCACCGTACCTCTCTGCGTTCTACGATGACGTCACGAGGGAGAAGTCGCGTCTGCTGATTCGCGACGGTCACACGGTGGGCAGTCACAGCATCTGCCACTATCCCGACTTCAGCATTACCGAGCGTTTTCCCCTCACCGTGGTCACACGCGAGGAATATGCAGCCACCACCCACCACGAAAAGGACGAAAGCAGTGTGGGAGTCTCCACCGGCGGTTCCACATGGGCTGAGGTGGTGCTCTCGAAACAGATTATCGAGGAGGACCACGGCAATCACGTGCGTTCGTTCCGCACCGGTCACCTCTGCATGAACAACAACATTCCGGAAGCAGAACAGACGGGCGGCTACGACTTTGCTTCATGCTTTGCTGCAGGCGACGTGCTCAGCCAGTTCCCCTTCCGCGAGCGACTCGGCCGCAGCTGGGAAGGCGACTTCAACGGGGTACTGGAGATGCCGCTGCACATCTCGGACGTAATCAGTGCCGACCCTATCAACGAAAAGAACTGGATGGAGAAGCCTGCCATGTGGCACGCCGTGCAGGGTAAGCTCCAGGGCAATTATGCCCCTGCCATCCTGCTCATACACCCGAACCGCAAATGGAAGATGGAGGCTGAGAAGATGTTTGTGGAGATGACCGACCACTCGCGTGTCGGACTGTACAACTTCGAGGATTTCGGCGATTTCTGGAATGCCCGTCGCGACCTGACATTCGATTTCGGATTTGAGGCGGAATCCGGCATACTTGAGATATTCCTTACGGACGAGGGTGCAGCTGCCGTGCAGAAGCATCATATCTGTTTCGCTGCCGACATCGATGGCGACGCGGACCAGGTGAAGTCAGTACACGTGTTCAACACCGATGGCAGACGCATTGCAACGGCATCGTTCAGGAAGCTGACCGACAGTCGCCTGCTCATCAGTTTTTAGAAATCAACCATACAAATATCAAAACAGAAAACCGACATGAGACCCAATAAGTATCCTTTCTCTTTTTTTCTCGTTGCATCCATAGCATCGCTGACAGCCAGGGCGCAGCAGGTTCACGTAGCCGACCTGACCATAAACGACGGAAACGCGGCAACCATGAGCATAGAGCTGACCGGCGCTACCGGATTCAACGGCGCAGGTATGTACATTCAGCTGCCCGAGGGGTTTTATTTCCAGCTGCCGCAGGCAGGGACAGCCACTGAAGGCACGACTCAGCAGCTATCAGCCAGGGAGCAAGAATCCTCGCTTCTGAAGTTCGCACTTATCGACACGGAGAACAATGCAGCCTTCACCCGCGACGGTTCGCTCCTCACGGCTCAGGTAGCTTGTGCGCCCGGAACAACCGGCGGCAACTATACGGCTATGGTGAAGGCAATAGAATTTTCCCGTGCCGGAAGTGCCGCAGGTCTCACTACCCTGCCCGACCTCACGTTCAAGATAAAGGTAACGAACGTTGCCGATGCCGTCAGCCTGCCTGCCGCACCAGCGTCAGCGCCTGCCGACATCTACGACGCTGCAGGACAACGCGTGCAAACTGCCCACAAAGGCATCTGCATCTACAAACTGCCGGACGGCAGCGTAAAGAAAGTGCTGATAAGATAAGGGTTTACGGCTTCATCCTCTCCCTGACCCAGAGTCTCAGATAGGGTTCGAGTTCGGAATATCCGAAGGAGAGAGATGTCTGCCCGAGAGCGTACGGGGCGATGTCGTACTGATTGAAGAAAAACGAGAGGCTGTCCCTGTCGAGCCAGAAATTCTGCGGCAGGAACATATCCACCATCTCCAGATAGCCCTTCTTGTGCAGTTCGTCGAGAGTAGTCACCTGCTCGCGGTCCATCAGTTTCTTTGTCAGCATCCGCTTCAGGGTGTTTGAACAGGAATCCTCAAACACATCCCAGAGTCCCAGCGGCGTGCCGCTCTGCATGTCGAACCGCTGTATGGTCACCATCTGTGTGGGATGCGCCCCGCCGCCGTAGTAATCTTCATGTACCGTGTAATTGATGATGCCCTCCAGTCCTACGTCCGCCGTTCCCGTGATGTGGTCGTAGCAGGTTATCAGATATTCCTCCGTCTTAAACTCCTCTTTCTTTGCCTCGATGTAAGCGTCGATGGCCTCCCTGACAGTCAGGTAAGAGGGCTGGCCCAGTATTTTGGTGATAATATAGTTGTTGATTTTCACGCAAGCGGAAGAGTCGATATTCCTGTTAGGCTCGACGGAATCCAACGACACGCTGACGTCGAAGACCAGTTCCTCGTCTTCCTCGTCCTCATCCTCAGGCAGAGTCTTCAGTTCTACAGTTTTCATCTTCAGCGCACCGTTTACCTTGTTGAATTGTGCACCGCCCATACCGCCGGTTTCCGAACATCCGAGCATCGAAAGCAGTCCGAATGCCACTGCTGTTGAAAAAATAAAGCACCTCATTGCTACAATCATATTTTCAAGCCGCGAAGGTAAGTCTTTTTTTCTTACCAATGAACATAAGTCTTAATAAATCTCAAAATAAATTTTGCGTTCCCCATCGCCTGTTCGTATCTTTGAGCACAAGGCTCGAAGATACTCTCGCTCGA
>DEJQ01000019.1:108553-202641 GCA_002353575.1 Prevotellaceae bacterium UBA2744 | reverse complement strand
AAAGTCAAAATAAATTTTGCGTTTTGCTCGCTTACTCGTATCTTTGCGGGAAATATTACGAACTCGTAATTTCACCTAATTAATAATTTATTCACACAAAAACACAGTTAGACTTATGGTTTATTCTAAAGAAGTACAAGAAATGTGTTGTGTAGCCAAGGGGCCTAACCACGGTCCGGCTCCAATCCCTGAAGAGGGCAAGTGGATTCAGGCTAAGGAGATCAAGGACATCTCCGGTATGACACATGGTATCGGCTGGTGTGCTCCACAGCAGGGCTGTTGCAAACTCTCGCTCAACGTAAAGGAAGGTATCATCGAAGAATGTCTCGTCGAGACAATCGGTTGCTCAGGTATGACCCACTCTGCTGCCATGGCATCAGAGATTCTGCCCGGCAAGACAATCCTCGAGGCTCTCAACACCGACCTCGTCTGCGATGCTATCAACACAGCTATGCGCGAACTCTTCCTCCAGATCGTTTACGGACGTACACAGAGTGCATTCTCTGAGGGCGGACTCGTAATCGGTGCCGGACTCGAAGACCTCGGCAAGGGACTCGTTTCACAGTGCGGTACGCTCTACGGCACTAAGCTCAAGGGCACACGCTACCTGCAGCTCACCGAAGGCTACATCACAAAGATGTTCCTCGATGCCGACAACGAAGTGTGCGGTTACGAATACGTACACATGGGCAAGTTCATGGATGCCATCAAGAAGGGCATGGACGCAAACGAAGCCCTCAAGAGCGTAACAGGCACTTACGGCCGCACGAAGCCAGAACAGGGAATTGTTAAATGCATTGATCCACGTAAAGAATAAGGAGGAAACAGACTATGATTAGAGAAGTAAAATTTGAAAGTCAAGACCGTCGTATGAAGCAGATTCTCGCTGCTCTCAACGAAAACGGCATTTCCTCTATCGAAGAGGCAAACGAAATCTGCGAGAAGGCAGGTCTCGACCCATACATCACTTGTGAGGAAACACAGCGCATCTGCTTCGAGAACGCTAAGTGGGCATACGTAGTAGGTTCGGCAATCGCTCTGAAGAAGGGCTGCAAGAACGCTGCCGACGCTGCCGAGGCAATCGGTATCGGTCTGCAGTCATTCTGCATCCCGGGTTCTGTAGCCGACGACCGTAAGGTGGGTATCGGCCACGGAAACCTCGCTGCACGTCTGCTGCGCGAAGAGACTGAGTGTTTCGCATTCCTCGCAGGCCACGAGTCGTTCGCAGCTGCCGAAGGTGCTATCAAGATTGCCGAAATGGCAAACAAGGTGCGCAAGAAGCCGCTCCGCTGCATCCTGAACGGACTGGGCAAGGACGCTGCCATGATCATCTCACGTATCAACGGCTTCACATACGTACAGACTAAGTTCGACTACTTCACAGGCGAGCTCAAGGTTGTCAAGACAAAGGCATACTCCGACGGTCCTCGTGCCAAGGTGAACTGCTACGGAGCCGACGACGTTCGCGAAGGCGTTGCCATTCTCTGGAAGGAGAACGTAGATGTCAGCATCACAGGTAACTCAACCAACCCGACACGTTTCCAGCACCCGGTTGCAGGTACGTACAAGAAAGAGCGCGTACTGGCAGGCAAGCCATACTTCTCAGTTGCATCAGGCGGCGGTACTGGCCGTACGCTCCACCCCGACAACATGGCAGCAGGTCCGGCCAGCTACGGTATGACCGACACCCTGGGCCGTATGCACTCCGACGCACAGTTCGCCGGTTCTTCGTCAGTTCCTGCACACGTAGAGATGATGGGCTTCCTCGGCATCGGCAACAACCCGATGGTAGGATGTACAGTGGCATGTGCCGTAAACGTTGCACTCGCTCTCAACAAGTAAATTTCATCATAGTACAAACAACAGAGAGAGAGAGGGACACTTCCAGTGGAGTGTCCCTCTCATTTGTTTTGATTATTCTGGTTGCCATTTTCGGAATCTCCAGCGGGAAGTTCGCAACTGACTTTTCTGTGAATTTCGTCATGGCAATAATTGATTTTTTTTAAAAGGTTAATACTAATATTTTGTCCTCTGAGAGCTCAGAGGCACCTTTGTCATCTCGCAGCAGCACCTCTGAGAGCTCAGAGGCATCCTTGTCATCTCGCAGCAGCACCTCTGAGNNCACCTTTGTCAGCTCGCAGCAGCTCCGCTGAGGGCTCAGAGGCACCTTTGTCAGCTCGCAGCAGCTCCGCTGAGCGCTCAGAGGCACCTTCTTTTCCTCAAAGTAGCACTGCCCGCTCAGCAGTGCCACCTGTTTATAAGGTTAGAAAGCGAAGGCCGACCGAACGTAGATGCCGTATTCCTCGCAATTGCTTTGTATATACAGCTGCAAAAGCTGGCGTAAAAAAGCAGCGGCCCCACAAGGTGTGAAGTCGCCGCCAAACAAATATGAAGAATCGTCTTTTTGCAGTCGCTCCTTAGCTGAGGAATCCGAGCAGGACTCCGGCTGCCACGGCCGAGCCGATGACTCCGGCCACGTTCGGACCCATGGCGTGCATGAGCAGGTAGTTGTGGGAGTCGGCCTTCAGACCCTCGTTCTGGCTGATGCGGGCTGCCATAGGCACTGCACTCACTCCGGCATTTCCGATGAGAGGATTGATTTTGTTGTCCTTCGAAAGGAAGAGGTTCATGATGTGTACGAAGCAGACTCCGCTGGCTGTCGCGATGATGAACGCGAAGGCGCCGAGAGCGAAAATCTTGATTGTGTCGAGCGTGAGGAACTCGCTTGCCTGGGTGGAGCAGCCGACGGTGAGACCGAGCAGCATAACGACGATGTCGTTCAGCGCACTGCCTGCCGTCTTTGCCAGACGCGTGGTCTTGGTGCTTTCCTTCAGAAGGTTTCCGAAGAAGAGCATGCCGAGCAGCGGCAGACCCGAAGGCACGATGAAGGTGGTGATGAGCAGTCCGACGATCGGGAAGAGCATCTTCTCGGTCTGGCTCACCTGGCGCGGCGACTTCATCTTGATGCGGCGCTGGGCCTTCGTGGTGAGCAGTTTCATCACGACAGGCTGGAGCACCGGCACGAGTGCCATGTAGGAGTAGGCACACACGGCGATGGCTCCCATGAGGTTGGGCGAGAGCTTCGAGGAGAGGAAGATTGCCGTAGGTCCGTCGGCTCCGCCGATGATGGCGATGCCGGCTGCCTGGTTAGGCTCGAATCCCATTGCGAGGGCAATCATGTATGCTCCGAAGATGCCGAACTGGGCTGCTGCGCCGATAAGCATCAGCTTGGGGTTGGCGATGAGAGCGCCGAAGTCGGTCATTGCACCTATGCCGAGGAAGACCAGCGGCGGATACCACCCCTGGCGCACTCCCTGGTAGAAGATGTTGAGCACGGAGTTGTCTTCATAGAGTCCGATTTCAAGACCCGCAGCCTTGAACGGAATATTTCCCAGAATGATACCGAGACCAATCGGGATGAGGAGCAGCGGCTCGAAGTCCTTCTTGATTGCAAGCCATATAAAGAATGCACCGACGGCTATCATGATGATGTTAGCCCATTCCACGTTGGCAAATCCCGTATATGTCAGGAAATCGGAGAATTTCGCAGCTACGAAGTCCATTGTTGATACTGTTTCTAATGGTAGCATAGGTCTCTCTTACTCGATTGTTACGAGGACACTGCCCTCCATTACTGTATCACCCTTGTTTACATTGACAGAAGCAATCTTGCCGTCGCGCTCGCAGTCGATGTTGTTCTCCATCTTCATGGCTTCGAGCACTACGAGCGTGTCGCCCTTCTTCACGGCCTGTCCCACAGTGACTTTGATGTCATTGATCGTACCTGGAAGCGGAGCATAGACTGCTGTCACTCCCGCTGCCACCTGGGCTGCCTCGACGGCTGCCTTCGGAGCCTCTACTGTCTTTACTGGTGCTGCTACGGCACGCACTACCGGCTTAGGCTGAGCCACTGGCTTTTCGAGCTGGACGTCGAACTGTACGCCGTTTACCTCTACCTTAGCAATGTCGCCTTCAACACTTTCGATTTTTACGTTGAAGTCCTGACCTTTGATTTTATAATTGTATTCTTTCATTTTGATGTATGGTTTTCTGGGGTTGCGATATGATGCTGTGGAGTCTGACGCAGTTCATGGCTTTTGTCTGTCCACGATGAATGAAGATTCTGATGGATGGTGATGATACCCGACTCGATGTCGTGCGTGCCTCCGAAATACTCGTGGAGGGCCAGACCGATAACGGCGGTGTATGTCTCCATCGGAATACCCTT
The DNA here is from genome assembly GCA_002353575.1 of Prevotellaceae bacterium UBA2744. Classification (GTDB taxonomy): domain Bacteria; phylum Bacteroidota; class Bacteroidia; order Bacteroidales; family Bacteroidaceae; genus Minthosoma. Next base: position 198,413 of record DEJQ01000019.1, on the reverse strand, counting down.
GGTCTCCATTGTAGCCTGCTTAGCCACTTCGACTACACGTTCTCCGGCGTTGACCACCGGCTGTACGACAGGTTTCGTAACCTTGTTGACAATCTTGGCAAGCAGAAGTCCGAAGCCCTGGAAGAACAGGAACAGGATGGCAAGACAGATGAAGACGACAGCCATGCACATGAGCGTCATGGCAAAACCGTGAGGGTCCTTCTCCTTGAACTCGCGTATCTTGTCGTTGTGATATTCCTGGTTAGGACCGTTCGGAGTAGCCTCAGACGCCTCGCAGACCTGCCATGTGTTGTCCGACAGGCGGGCATAGGTCTGTCCGGGCTGCATGGCGGGAACCGTGACAGAGTCGAGCAGATCGACTGCATTGCCGTCGTAGAGGGCAATCCAGTTCTCCTCGCCTGCCTTCAGCTCCACGACACAGGTCGTGTGCAGTGTGCCGCGGTTGCGGTTGCCAACGAAGAAGGTGATACGCTGTTTAGCCTTGATGAGTGTGCGTGGATCGCCGGCAGGAATGACCGACATGAGCTTCTCGCGCTCCGGAGCCGGCATCTTCGGGTCGAGCACAGCCTTGTTGGTGGTGATGAAGCAGTTTCTTATCTCGTGGGTCGAGTAAGAAGTGTTCTCCACCTCAATCCAGCTGGCAGGCTCTCCGTATTCATCCTTCAGAAGGGACGGACGCATACATCTTGCGTCTGCCGGAGCCACACATCCACTGTCTCCTGCCTCCGACTGCATGCAAGCCTTCGGGCAGCCGAGCACAAACACCTCGTTGATCCTGAAGTCGTGTGCCCCCTGTGCCATCGCAGCTGCAGAAACGGCGAGGAGTGAAAGTATTGACAATAATTTTTTCATTTTCTTAGAGTGGTATGTTTCCATGCTTCTTAGCAGGATTAGTTAATGTCTTTGTTGCAAGTTGTTCGAGAGCACGGATTACGCGGAAACGAGTGTTGCGCGGTTCGATGACATCATCGATATACCCGTACTTGGCAGCCTGGTAAGGATTAGCGAAGAGCTTAGTGTACTCGTCCTCCTTCTCCTTGATGAATGCAGCAGCATCGCCGCCCTCCTCCTTGATGGCCTTGGCCTCCTTGGCATAGAGCACAGCAGCAGCTCCGCTCGCACCCATAACGGCGATTTCAGCCGACGGCCACGCATAGTTGATGTCGCCGCGCAACTGCTTACATGACATCACGATGTGGCTGCCGCCGTAAGACTTACGCAGCGTCACGGTCACCTTTGGCACCGTAGCCTCTCCGTAGGCATAGAGCAGCTTGGCTCCGTGCAGGATTACGGCATTGTATTCCTGACCAGTGCCAGGAAGGAATCCGGGCACATCGACCAGAGTGACAAGCGGAATATTGAACGCGTCGCAGAAACGGACGAAACGCGCACCCTTGCGGCTGGCATTGCAGTCGAGCACACCCGCCAGCTTCGACGGCTGGTTGGCAATCACACCTACGGCACGACCGTTGAAACGGGCAAAACCGGTGATGATGTTCTGTGCAAACTGAGGCTGCACCTCGAAAAACTCTCCGTTATCCACGATGGCAGAAACCACTTCGTACATATCATAAGCCTGGTTAGGATTGTCAGGGATAATCTCATTGAGCGAATCCTCAAGACGATCCACAGGGTCAGTACACTCAACCATCGGAGTCTCCTCCTGATTATTCTGCGGAATATAAGAAAGCAACTGCTGAATCATAGCCATTGCCTCTTCCTCAGTGGCAGCTGTGAAGTGGCATACACCCGACTTGGTAGAGTGGACGGAAGCACCGCCGAGGCTCTCCTGGTCAACATTCTCGCCAGTCACACTCTTTACCACTGCCGGACCCGTCAGGAACATATACGACGTATTCTCCATCATCAGAGTGAAGTCGGTCAGAGCTGGAGAATAAACGGCACCGCCGGCACAAGGACCGAAAATACCGGAAATCTGCGGAATCACACCGCTGGCAAGGATATTGCGCTGGAAAATCTCAGCATAGCCTGCAAGAGCATTGATACCCTCCTGTATGCGGGCACCGCCAGAGTCGTTCAGACCGATAACCGGCGCACCTACCTTCATCGCCATATCCATCACCTTGCAGATCTTCTCAGCAAGAGTCTCCGACAGAGAACCTGCATTTACGGTGAAGTCCTGAGCAAATACATAAACAAGGCGACCGCCTATGGTACCCGAACCGGTAACAACGCCGTCACCAAGGTATTGTTTCTTCTCCATGCCGAAGTTGTGGCACTTGTGGAGCTTAAACATATCAAATTCTTCGAAACTGCCCTCGTCAAGGAGCATAGCGATACGTTCGCGGGCAGTGAACTTACCCTTTGCGTGCTGCTTGTCGATAGCTTTCTCACCGCCGCCGAGGCGTGCTTTCTGTCGGAGTTCTATGAGCTCCTGAATTCTTTCTGTCTGCTTACTCATAGCTCATCAATTACTTTTGCGGTTCACAAAGTTCTGTTAACACACCGGCTGTTGACTTCGGATGCAGAAATCCGATCATCATCTTCTCAGCACCCGGACGCGGAGTCTTGTCAATAAGGCGGACACCCTTGCCCTCAACCTCTACGAGAGCTTCTGCAACACCGTCCTCTACTGCAAATGCAACATGGTGTACACCCTTGCCGCCCTTCTCAAGCCACTTTGCAATAGAGCTCTCAGGACTCGTCGGCTCCAGCAGTTCCAGTTTCACTTCGCCTACCTTCATGAAGGCAGTCTTTACTTTCTGGTCAGCTACCTCCTCGACGGCGTAGCACTTCAGACCAAGAACATTCTCAAAAAAGGGGAGCGCAGCTTCTATGCTCTCCACACCTATTCCAAGGTGATCAATACGAGAAATCTTCATAATGATTTTAGTTTTTATAATGGATTAAATTTCTTTTTGGTGTCAAATCCGTGTACAACAAAAATGCCCCTCAGGGCAGAAGTCTGACAAATGTACACATTATATATTATACGCGAGGAAAATTTAGGATTATTTTAGAAAATAAGTTTCAGAAACACTTCCCACATTCTGTTTTTTCCAGCTTGCATCTCTTCATTGTCAAACAGAGGTGGCAAAATTATTTCCTTGCGTCCAAGTCGTCAAACCCGTCGAACCCGTCGCCCAAATCGTCAAACTCGTCGAACTCGTCGTCCAAGTCATCATCATCCCAGTCGAAATCAAAATCGCCGAAAAATTCCGGATGCACAAATTCTTCCATGTCCCGGCGATCCTTCTTCGTCGGGCGACCCAGACCACGCGCCCTGTCGATGAATCCTGAGATACGGTGCATCTCGAGCAGTTCGAGCTGCTCCTTAGTGGTTACGTTTTCCAGCACCTCGGGAACCAACTCCGCCCCCACCCTGTTCTGTATGGCCTTCAGCACCTTGAACGAATACGTAACAGGTGGTTTCCTCACCTCTATCACGTCTCCCTCCTTAATCATCTTCGAGGGTTTCTGCTTCACCCCCTTTATCGACACCCTGCCGTTCTTGCATGCATCGGCAGCAATACTTCTGGTCTTGAAAATGCGGGCTGCCCAAAGCCACTTGTCCAGTCGAGCTTCCATCCGATTACTATTTCTTGTTATACAAATTCATGGTGCGATCCAGTCCCTGCAGACAGAACGACTTAATCATCTCGCCTACATACTCAATCTTCTCGTCAACGACCTTCCTATCCTCCTCAGAAAAATTGCCCAGCACAAAATCGACCTGTGCTCCGCGTGGAAATTCGTTTCCGATACCGAACTTTATGCGTGCATACTGTTGTGTCATCAGACACGACTCGATGTTTTTAAGTCCGTTGTGTCCGCCTGCCGACCCCGAACCTCTCATTCTTATCTTTCCAACGGGAAGCGACAGGTCGTCGCATATCACGAGAATGTTTTCCACCGGGATATTCTCCTTCTGTGCCCAATACCTAACAGCCGTTCCCGACAGATTCATAAACGTAGATGGCTTCAGCAGGGTCAGTTCTGCATTTTTCACACGACAGTGCCCCACGAAACCATATCGTTTGTCCTCAAACGCAACATTGGATGCCTTTGCAAAGGCATCCAATGTCATAAAACCAATGTTGTGACGTGTATTGGCATATTCGTCGCCAATATTGCCCAAACCAACAATCAGATACTTCATTCCCCCCCAGGATTATTCTGCAGCAGTGTCAGCAGCAGCGGCACGAGCGGCACGAGTCATGCGGACAGCACATACTACCACTTCCTTTGGAGTAACGATTTCGAGTCCTTCATAGTTGAGGGCTGCAACCTTCATAGTCTTACCGAGACCCAGGTTAGTAACGTCGATATCCAAAGTATCAGGGAACTTGTCGTAAGTAGCTTTTACAGCAAGCTTGCGAACGTTCAGAGCCAGCTTACCACCGGCACGCACACCTTCAGCCAAACCGTTGAGCTTAACAGGGATTTCGATAACTACAGGCTTCTTGTCTGTGATTTCGTAGAAGTCAACGTGTACAGGGCGGTCAGTTACGTAGTCGCTCTGCAAATCCTTCAGGATAGCCTTTACAGCCTTGCCGTCGATGTTGAGGTTTACGATGTAAACATTTGGAGTGTAGAGCAACTTGGCAAGTTCCTTCTCAGTTACTACGATAGACTTAGAGACAGGCTTGCCGTTCTCGTCCTTCTCTACTCCGTAAACTACTGCAGGCACCTGTTCGTTGCGACGCAGTTCGCGACTTGCCTTCTTTCCGTACTCAGTACGCAACTGAGCATTGATTGTGATTTCTTTCATAATTAAATAATGTGTTACTATAAATTAAGGAATTTTGCTTAATTCGCCATCACACTGATGCCTGAAAAAGCGCGGCAAAGGTAGTGAAAATTTCAGAATTAACAATTCTTTTCCCTCCGTTTTTTTATAATATGTAAAAAATAGTGCAGAATGCGAATGGCATCCTGTACTATTTTACTTGAATCGAATCGATCTGCAGGGATTTTCTCAGAAATTGAAGTCGATGTCGAGTCCGCTCATTTTCTTTTCCTCTGGCACCTGATATTCAGGTGCAGGAATCGAATCACCCTTAGCTATACCGACAGTCTTGTTCAGAGCATCGATAAACTTATCATAGTCTTCCTTGTAAAGGAATATCTTATGTTTTTGGAATGTGAACTGCGGATTATCACTGTCGCCTCCCTCCACGATTTTCTTGCTTTCAGTGATAGTCAAAAATTTCTCTCCACTGCGTGTCTCCTTAACGTCAAAATAGTAAATGCGCTTACCGGCCTTCACTGTCTCTGAAAACACAATGTCACGCTCATTCTCTGCCATAGTAGTTATTAATTTTGTTTGTAAGTATTAAAAATGGTTATTGTTTAATTGCATGTAATTTGAAAAAAACTACTCGCAAAAGTGTGTGTTTTTTTGGATATGACCAAGAAAAATGGTAATTTTTTTAATTTGAGTGCATGTTTTTTATGAAAAAACGCACAATTGACTTTTTTTTTCATACCTTTGGCTCACGAAATAAGTATTAAACTCTACGATATGATAAATCGAACTCTTATACGACTGAAGGTAGTTCAGATGATGTATGCTTACTATCTTGATGAAGGTAAAACGACTGTTAATGCAGAGAAAGAACTCCAGAAAAGCCTTGACAGGTCATACAACCTGTACAATTATAGTCTTTTACTCATTGTTGCAATAACCGATTACGCAGCCCGCAGGCTTGAAGAACGCGAAGAGGTAAACCGGGCAGCCCACATTGACGAGCCTCTCAGCCATCGCTTTGCTGACAACAGTTTTGTACAGGTTCTACGCTCCAATGCCGAGTTGCAGCAGTATGTAGAAGACCAGAAACTCTCCTGGCACGATGAAGTGCCCTATGTCAAGAGTGTGTATGAAAAGATTGTAGAGTCAGAGTTCTACAAGGAATACATGGATAAAGAGTCGGTCACCTTCGAAGACGACCGTGAACTCTGGCGCGTCATCTACAAACGCATCATTTCAAAAGACGAAGACTTCGACGAGGTACTCGAAGAGCAGTCGCTCTATTGGAACGACGACCGCATAGTCGTAGATACCTTCGTGCTCAAAACCATCAAGCACCTGACAGCTGACGGCGGCAGCCTCCAGCCGCTCGAACCTGCATATAAAGACGACGAAGACCATCTATACGCACTCAACCTCTTCCGCTATTCCATCAGATACGGCGAGCAGTATCGCGACCTGATATCACGTTGCATCAAGAACTGGGAATTCGACCGTCTGGCATATATGGATATCATCATCATGCAGGTGGCCATTGCCGAGTTCAAGAACTTCCCCAACATCCCCATTTCCGTTACCATAAATGAATATGTGGAAATAGCAAAATGGTACAGCACCCCACGCTCCTCGGCTTATGTCAACGGAGTTCTCGACACTATAGCCAAGCGTATCGACCGATTCTCCATGTAAATACAAATAAAAAACAATAACAACTAAAACAACTATAAGACAATGATTTTACTTCAAGCACAGCCACAGGGTGGCGGATTTTCAATGATTCTGATGATAGTACTGATGTTTGTCATCTTCTATTTCTTCATCCTTCGTCCACAGCGCAAGCGCCAGAAGGAAATCGAGAAATTCCGCAACTCCCTTGCCATCGGCGACAGTGTCATCACAGCCAGTGGCGTATATGGAAAGGTTAAATCACTCAACGAAGGCGAGCCCTACATCACCATCGAAATTGCCAATGGCGTAAGCATCAAGGTTGACCGCAACTTCGTGTATGCCGATGCCAGTCAGCAGATTCAGCGATAAGTCCTTTGCCTCCGTTATCAATCTGACAAGGCTACTATGCTAAAGGAGAAACTTCGAAGCATTCGGGATGTATATTCTATAATGAAGAGGAAATTGCGTCTGGTCCGAGTACAGCGCAACATCCTCACCTTCCTTGTGTTTCTCCTCGTAGCCATTGTGTTCTGGTTCATGCAAGCCATGCAGGAGACCACCACTGCCCCACTCACCTACAAGCTGAACATCACAAACGTGCCGAAGGAGATAATCTTCACTTCCGAAGTGCCCAAGACCATCAGCATAAGTGTTTCAGGTCGAGGATGGTCCATCCTGCAGTACTGGTCCAGAAAGGACAACCACGAACTCAACGTTGATTTCTCCGACATAGAGAAAAGCAACAGCAAGCTCATACTCGACGGCAACCTGTGGAAACGTCTCACACAGAAAGATTTCGGCAACGGCCTGCGCTATGTTTCCTCGCTCCCCGGCTCGCTTGAGGTTTACTACTCCAACGGTCTGACCAAGCGGGTACCTGTAGTGTTCAAGGGTACACTCACTCCACATCCACAATATCTGATATGCGGATTCACAATGGAACCCGACTCTGTCGATGTCATTGCTCCGGTCTATCTGCTCGACAGCATCACTCAGGTTAATACTGCAGCGCAAAAATTCATGAACCTCGAAGACACACTCGACGTCAGCATCCCGCTACAGGTCTCTGCCGGCATCAAGGTGCTACCCGACTCTGTCCGTCTGAATGTATGCGTCGATCTGTTTACCGAAAAGACAGTCGAAGTACCCATCTACTGCGAGAACATACCCGCCAACAAAGTGCTTCGCACCTTCCCTTCCAAGGCACAGGTATCCTTCCATGTAAGTTCGTCGATGATGAGCAAGGTTTCACCTCGCGACTTCGTAGTTGTAGTTGACTACAACGAACTCGACAGCGGACAGAAGAAATGCTCACTTCAGTTGCGCACATACCCCGAGCACATAAGTCATGTACGTATATTTCCCGACCAGATAGAATACGTCATCGAACAAGTGCTCGAATAAAGTTATACATACATCGCTCATTCACAATGATAGTAGGCATCACAGGAGGCATAGGCAGCGGAAAGTCGTACGTCTGCGACCGACTCGCCCAGATGGGTTATCCCATCTACAAATGCGACGATGCAGCCAAGCAGCTCATGCTCACCGACCCGACACTGCGCAGTCAGCTTATCGGTCTGCTGGGCACTGGAGCATACACATCCGACGGACTCAACAAGTCCCTCATAGCCAACTACCTCTTTCAGAGCAAAGAAAATGCAAGGCGTATTGATGCCATAGTCCATCCGGCTGTCTTCCGCGACATGCAGTCGTGGTACGGCAGTCAGCCCTCCTCCTCCATCTGCTTTGTTGAGAGTGCCATACTCTTCGAAGCCGGATTCAACAGGGCAATGGACCGCACGGTGTTCGTCTATGCCGACGAATCTGTGCGCATTCAAAGAGCTATGCTGCGGGACAACGCCGATGCAGGGCATATCCGCGCCCGCATTGCCAGACAGCAGTCATCCGCCACGACACGTGCGCTTGCCGACTACACACTGGAGAACAACCCATCGACAGACATCGATGCCGAACTCAGAAAACTAATTGATTACATTAACAACAAAAAATAAAACAATCATGCTTAGAACAATTCTTGTAGTCTCTGGAAAACCAGGACTCTATAAACTCATCACACGCGGCAACCGCTCGCTAATCGTAGAAACAGTAGATGCCCAGAAGCGTCGCCTGCCGATATTCAACTCAGAACGGGTGGTATCCCTTGGCGACATCTCTATATACACAGACGATGACGGCGAAATAAAGCTCTCTGAAGTATTCGAGAACATAAGTAAGGAATACAGCGCAAAGACAGTTAATCTGAATCCCAAGAAAGCATCCGACGAGGACATCGTAGCCTTCTTCACCAAGGCTCTTGCCAACTACGACCGAGACCGTGTACACATCCATGACATGCGAAAGGTACTCTCATGGTACAACATCCTTGTCGCAGCCGGTATCACATCTTTCAAGGAAGAAGAACCTGCAGAAAAATAATAATAAGAAGAAGTCAAGGGACGCAGGTGGTGTGAATCGTGAGGTAAAGAGTAAACTATCGATAACAATTCATTATTAACCCTCTAACCAATATAGCCGTGGACAACGAACGCATTCGCATCAGAAGGGTCGACTCCACAAACAACATCAATCTTCTTGGAGCCGAAACCGAACCGGTACAGATAGACCGTACAGGAGTTTTCATCTGCACCAAAGGCGGAGGACAAATCTCGCTCAACGGTAAGGAATATACTATTGAGAAGGAGTCCCTGACAGTTTATTTTTCCTATAGTGTACTACGCATACTGCGTTGCTCACCTGACCTCGAGGGAGTCATCATCAGCTGCAACCTCGAGACCATCCAGCCACTGCTCAACAAAGTAAGCGACTTCAACGGACTCTTTCTGGTCCGTCAGAACCCCTACACTAAAATCATGCCTTCACAGGTCAGGTCGCTCTGTACTTACATAGACCTGCTCTCCTCCGTCATCACCCGATTCGAGGTAGAGTCGCAGAACCTGCAGGAATGGCAGCACTCACCCATCCGTGACATTGTTCGCCAGCAGATTCATCTGCTTGGCAATAGTCTCATGCTTGGAATCATCTCCTGCTACACCCACTTCATCACTGCAAACGTAGCTTACGGCCGCAAAGACGATGTGCTGCAGCAATTCATCAAGCAACTCTACATCTCCTTTAAGGAAGAGCACGATGTCAGTTTCTATGCACAGAAGCAGTGCATCACCCCACGCTACTTCTCTGCCATCATCAAGGAGAAGACAGGTAAAGTACCCAGCGACTGGATTACGGCAGCCCTGCTCAGCGAGTCGAAGCGTCAGCTCAACACTACCAGCAAGACCGTTCGCGAGATATCCGTCGAGCTCCACTTCCCCAACCAGTCCTACTTCGGAAAGTGGTTCAAGAACCTTGTCGGCTGCAGTCCGCTTGAATACAAGAAAGGCAACAAGCAGTCCGATGGTCGTTACGTAGAGTACAACGTCTTCAATGAGATAGCAGTAATAAAATAACGGCAGTTATGAAAAGAATACTAACCACTCTCTTCGCCCTCGCATCGTTAGTTGCCGAGGCACAGCCTGCCTATGACATGTCGCGTATTCAGCACGAGCAGCTCTCTCGCGGACTTGTCTGCGTGCGCCAGGCCGACAGCGTCATCATCTCGTGGCGCCTGCTTCCGTCCGATACGCCCAACACATCTTTCAATGTATATGCCGACGGACATCTGCTCAACTCGACTCCCATCACATCTTCTACATTCTACAAGGCAAAAACGACCGCAGGCAGCAGCGTAAGCTATCGTCTCGCGACCCTCGACAACGGAGTCGAATCTGCTCGTAAGGATGCCACCTACACCCTGCCAGCTGATGCCTCAGAACCATACCTCACCATACCGCTGCGCACACCAGCTCCGGGCACTACACCCGACGGACGCCGATACGGCTACATAGCCAACGACGCCAGTGTGGGCGACATCGATGGCGACGGTGACTACGAAATCATCATCAAGTGGGACCCAACAAATGCCCACGACAACTCACACGAAGGCTACACAGGCAATGTTCTGCTCGACTGCTATAAGATACCAGGAATAGGCAAGCCCTCGGCTACGGGCAGTGCCTTCCAGTGGCGCATCGACCTCGGACCCAACATACGTGCCGGAGCCCACTACACCCAATTTCTCGTTTACGACTTCGACGGCGACGGCAGTGCCGAACTCATCTGCAAAACAGCCGACGGCACACGCGACGGACTCGGCATCGTCATCGGCGACTCCACTGCCGACTACCGCACCAACGAGATAATCAGCACTCGCATCAGGGGAAAACGTGCCGACCGTCAGCGACGTGTCGTGGGGCGCATCCTTTCCGGTCCCGAATACCTCACCGTCTTCAGCGGAAAAACAGGCAAAGCACTCTGCACGGTCGATTATCAGCCCCCACGCGGCAACCTTGCCGACTGGGGCGACACCTACGGCAACCGCTGCGACCGTTTCCTGGCATGTGTCGCCTACCTCGACGGCGTACATCCATCAGCAGTCATGTGCCGCGGGTATTACACCAAGACCTACCTCGCAGCCTACGACTTCGACGGCAAAGACCTCAGACTACGATGGCTCTTCGATTCAGAAAAAACAGACAGAGAACGCCGTAAGAGCAATCCGAAGGCTCTGCCATACTCAGGCCAGGGCAACCACAACCTCCGCGTAGGCGATGTAGATGGCGACGGATGCGATGAAATCACCTACGGCTCGATGGCGGTAGATAATGACGGCACAGGGCTATATACAACCGGAATGGGTCACGGCGACGCCATCCACCTTATGCCCTTCTATCCAGACTCCACCACCCTGCAGGTGTGGGACGTACACGAGAACAGACGCGACGGCAGCGACTTCCGCGACGCCCGCACAGGACGCATCATATTCCAGATACCATCCGATATCGACGTAGGGCGCGGTATGGCAGCCGACATCGACCCACGCTATCCAGGAGTAGAGATGTGGTCTATCTCTCAGAAGGGCTACTACGACACTTCCGGCACCCACCACCCCACCGATTTCTGGATACCGCAGAACTCCGCCGTATGGTGGGATGGCGATTTGCTGCGCGAGATGCTCGACCATAACGAAGTAAGCAAATTCAACTGGACTGATATGCGTATGGACGTTCTCCAACACTTCGACGGATGCAGTTTCAATAACGGCAGCAAATCCAACCCTTGTCTGGCTGCCGACATCCTGGGCGACTGGCGTGAAGAAGTCATCGTTCGCAATAGGGAAAACACCGAACTGCGAATCTATACTACCACCATTCCTACCGCCTACCGCTTCCCCTGCTGGATGCACGACATCATCTACCGCCTCAGTGTAGCTACAGAAAACATCGGCTACAACCAACCACGCGAAGCAGGCATATACATGGGGGCAGAAACAAAACCATCAAAGTAAAAAGCAGTAATACAAAAACAGGATAGCACGCCATAGGATTGTTAGTATCCAAAAAGGGAAAAACCCTCAGCAGGTTTCTGAACTTTCGATAACCTGCCGAGGGGTTTTAATTTTTGATTTCTTTATTTCTTCTTTTCAACGATGTAATTGGGAGTTCCTTTTTCGCGGTTGAATATATTACGCAAAATGATTTCCTTAATATCCGAACGAGTGTCAAGAACCCTGCACATAGACATGATATATGTGGTGAACTTCTCCGGCAGATTTTCTACTCTCAGCCACGAATCCTCCAAACCATTCCACTTACCCCTGAATTCTTTCTTCGTAAGCAAAAAAATCTCTCCTTTCCTTCCACATTCCATGTATTGACCGTTTTTGTATGACCACGTACCATAGTCATGCGGTTTTACATCGACCGTTCCGTCGGCATAAATAAAGAACTGTGCAAAGCAATACTCTCCGTCGGGATTGTATATCTTAACGGCTGAGAAGTTCTTGCCCCCGTCAAACTTTTCACCTTTCGAGTTAGTGTATCCGTTGAACTTCCATACACCAATCATCATCTTCTCCTGCTCAGATTGAGCTGCGAGAGTTAAGGTCCCTAAAAAAACCATCAGAATAGCGATGCTGATTGTTTTCATTGTTTTCATAATCTTAAATGTTTAAAGGATTAATAAATATGGTTACTCGAGTAATTTTGGCTTTTAAAGTTTATGGACAAATGCGTCCAGTTCCCTGGGACTGCCTTTCTTTCCAAACAGTTTATAGTATAGTCTGCTGCGAATCGTACTGATACTGCTATGTTCTCTGTACGTATGAATAGCAATAGCCGATGGAGGAATCCCCAGTTTAGTAAGCATACAAACACGCAGTTCTACTTCCGAGAGCTGACCCTTTTCAGCCAGTTTCCTGAAAAACTCCGGGCAGTCTTTCCTCATCTGCGTTTCCAACTTATCCCATTCTTCCTGCTTCAGTGCCGGTCCCTTGCATAACTGTTGGCGCAGAGCAAGATAATAATCTGAATGGCTAAATATATGTTCCGAGTGATTTTCTTTGAACTGATTCACTTCATTATCATTCGTGGATTCCCACTTGTCCTCGCGTTTCTTGTTTCTGACACCCACTCTGTAAAAGACCAATAGGAAAATCATACAGACAATCAGGAAAAATGCAACTATCCACATCAAACGATATGAGTCTCCTGATGTTGATGAGTTCGGCACAATGTACTGCGTTTTTCTATTGTGATTCGGTTGAAGGGCGTTTTCAATAGTTCTTTCAACTTCTAACACCTTTTTGGCAGGAAGTCTATCATTCTTTACATATACCTCAACATAATCACCCCGATAGATGCCTATGGTATTCATATCTATAATGTTCAAATCGGTCATTCTTCCGTGCTCAACATATATTGTGTCGTATGGCGACATCATAAAGAAATATTCCGATATTTCATGCGGTTTTATTGGCTTCCTATTGTCTTCGATGTCAAGTTCTGCAGAATAACAAGTGCCGTCATCCTCATAAAAACGGTACCACACGTACTCGTACCCCGTATGCACATCGACTATCTGTCCGGAAAGGAATTGGAGTTCATTCAGTTGCCAAGTGCCAGTAATGCTGAAATCCACTTCTTCCTGATGTTCCTCATGTGTCCCGCAACCTACGAGCACGAAAATCATCCAGAAAGGCAGCACGTTTGTCAGGAGGCACGCAATTCGTTTAGCCATATTTATGTTTATCTTATCTGCTTTCATAATGCAATATCTGAAAATTTGTCGCAAATGTACAACACCGCTCAGAATATGTACAAATTTTATAATTCGCAAATAATTTGCAATTCATTCGCATAAAAAGAACCAACGTTAGAAAAGAAATTTTTGCAGCCGCACGAGGGAACACTTTTTCCCTCACGAGAGAAAAAATTTTTTCGGGTAAATGCCCCGACTATCAACCATAACACAAACATATGCAAAATTTCATACTTAACGAAATACTACAAAAAAAACCCACGAAAGTATTCATATTACTTTCGGAGGCTGTAAAATAACGTGAGTTCGACTTATGCAAAATTGGTATAAATTTTGCAAAGAAACAGAACAAATAAATTATGAACGTCGGTAAAAGAATGTACCCGCAGAACCAATCAACAGTGGATTCTACGGGTACAATAATTTCCAAATTCTATTTGAGTTATTTGTTGTTTGCCATTCGGTAGATGGCAAGCATATCATCATAGGAGAGTTTTTTCAGGTTGCCAATGGTTATAGTCTTGCCACGGGAACAGTGGTCTGCAAGAGCGAGAAGTTCGTCATCGGTGAGGGTACGTCCGATGAGTTCCGGGATGCTGGCAGGCATACCGATACGATGGTAGAAGGCTTCCATAGCCTGAATGCCTTCGAGGGCAGTAGCCTCGGGGTCTTTGAAGTTGTTGCGAACACCCATTACGTTGACAGCATACTGTGCAAAGCGGGTAATGTTCTCGTGCATGACGTAGCGTGCCCAACTGCCCCAGAGAGCAGCAAGTCCGGCACCGTGGGTGACTCCGAACATGGCGGAGAGTTCGTGTTCGAGTCCGTGGGTGGCAAAGTCTTTCTGCGTGCCACATTCAGTCAGGTTGTTGTGTGCAAGCGAGCCGCCCCACATAATCTGGGCACGCAGCTGATAGTTCTCAGGATCGTGAAGAACTTTCTCGCCGCATTCCTTGACGGTGCGCAGCAGTGCCTCGGCAATGGCGTCGGTGAGGAGCATATCGTCATGGTGAGAGAAGTAGCGCTCCATTGTATGCATCATGATGTCGGTGACTCCGGCTGCCGTCTGGTAGGCTGGCAGGGTGTAAGTGCGAACAGGATTCATGACTGCGAATTTCATGCGGCAGAGGTCGCAATTGTACGACCACTTGCACTGCGTCTGGTCGTTGGTGATGACACAGCCGTACGACATCTCGCTGCCTGCAGCAGGGATGGTGAGTACACAGCCGATAGGCATACAGCTCTTGGCCTGTGCCTTGCCTGAGTAGAAATCCCATACGTCGCCATCGTAGCAGGTGCCATAGCCAATAGCTTTAGCTGAATCTATTACAGAACCGCCTCCGATGGCAAGGATGAAGTCGAGCTGGTCGCGGCGCATTATTTCTATGCCTTCGTAAACCTTTGAGAGTACAGGATTTGGCACTACCCCACCCAATTCGGTGAATGCTATACCAGCTGCGGTGAGTTGTGATTTCACTTCATCGAGCAGTCCGCTGCGACGGGCACTCTGACCTCCGTAATGAAGGAGTACTTTCGTACCTCCGTACTTATGTACGAGTTGTGAGATTTGTCTTTCACTGTCTTTACCAAATACCACTTCGGTTGGCGCATAGAAATTGAAGTCTTTCATGTGTTTCTGTGTTTTTTTTTGTTTCTGCTGCGAAGTTAGGAACTTTTTTGTATATTTGCACGATTTTTAAGAATATTAATAATGATAAATATTGACGGACTGGAATTTGAACTGTATATCCCGGAAGCGGAGGTGAAGCAGGCAGTGAAGACCGTAGCTCAGCAAATCAACAAGGACTACGAAGGCAGGCAACCGGTGTTGTTGGGAATTCTGAACGGAGTATTTGTGTTTGCCGCCGATCTGGTTAGGGAGCTGACAATCGATTGCGAAATACATTTCGTGAAGATGAAGAGCTATGAGGGTACGACGACCACCGGCAATGTGAAGGAACTGATAGGACTGACCATCCCGCTTGAAGGGCGCGACGTAATCGTGCTCGAGGATATCGTGGATACGGGAGTGACTATGCACCATATTCTGAATCTGCTGAAAGGCATGGGTGTCAAGTCGGTGGAGGTGTGCACTCTGCTGTCAAAACCCGAACGGCGACAGATGGAGATTGATATTAAGTATTGTGCCATGGAGGTGCCGGATAAGTTCATTCTGGGATACGGACTCGACTACAACTGGAAGGGGCGGAATCTGAAGGATTTGTATCAATTGAAAGTTAGAAGTTAAGAAACTAAGGAGTTAAGACGATACTGAATTCTTTAACCAATAACCGCTAAACAATAAACAATTAACTATAAATTATATATAAAAATTATGAAGAACATTATTATTTTCGGTGCACCAGGCTCAGGCAAGGGTACTTACAGTGACGAGATCGTAAAGAGGTACAACATGGGACATATCTCTACAGGAGATGTGCTGCGTGCAGAAATCAAGGGCGGTACTGAACTCGGTAAGATTGCCAAGGGATATATCGACAACGGACAGTTGATTCCAGATAATCTGATGATCGACATCCTGGCTAAGACTTACGACAGCATGCCTGAGGGTCAGGGCGTGATATTCGACGGATTCCCACGTACCATTCCGCAGGCTGAAGCCCTGAAGAAGATGCTGGCTGAGAGAAAGCACGAGTTGGGACTGATGATTGAACTCATCGTTGACGAGGAGACTCTGCTGGCCCGACTGCTGAACCGCGCTAAGGAACAGGGACGCGCTGATGACAACGAAGTGACTATTAAGAAGCGTTTCGAGGTGTATCACAACCAGACTGCCCCACTCGCTGAATGGTTTGATAAGGAAGGCATCCGCAACACGTTCACATGGAAGGGTTCCAAGGATGTGATGCTGGGCGAGATTTTTGCCTTTTTGGATAAGCAATAATGGCTGAAAGCAATTTCATAGACTACGTAAAGATCTACTGCAGATCGGGACGAGGCGGACGCGGTTCGACTCATATGCATCGTGCGAAATACATTCCGAAGGGAGGTCCCGACGGAGGAAACGGCGGAAGAGGCGGACACGTGATTCTGAAGGGTAACAGAAACTACTGGACTCTGCTTCACCTGCGCTACGACCGACATATACAGGCCGAACACGGGGGGAACGGTTCGAAGGACAAATCGACCGGTCACCAGGGTGCCGACGTGTATGTGGAGGTGCCGCTGGGAACCGTTGTGTATAACGCGGAAACGGGTGAGTATATCTGCGACATCAACGAACACGACCAGGAATTCATCCTGCTGAAAGGCGGACGGGGAGGATTGGGTAACTTCAATTTTGCCACCCCTACGAATCAGGCTCCGCGATATGCCCAGCCCGGAGAGCCGATGCAGGAGATGACTGTAATCCTGGAGCTGAAAATGCTGGCAGACGTGGGACTGGTAGGGTTTCCGAATGCCGGGAAATCAACTCTCGTGAATACACTCTCGTCGGCAAAGCCTAAGATAGGCAATTATCCGTTCACCACACTGGAGCCGACGGTGGGCGTTGTGTCGTACAGGGACAACCGCTCGTTTGTGATTGCCGACATACCGGGTATTATCGAAGGTGCAAGCGAGGGCCGCGGACTGGGACTCAGGTTCCTGAGACACATAGAACGCAATTCGCTCCTGCTGTTTATGGTTGCTGCCGATGCTGACGATCTGAGAAAGGAATACGATACGCTGCTCAACGAACTGAGACAGTACAATCCGGAACTGCTGGACAAGCAGAGGGTGCTCGCCATCACGAAGTGTGACATCATAGGCGAGGACAAGGAACTGATGGAGATGCTGAGCGAGAACCTGCCCACGGATGTTCCGGTAGTATTCATATCAAGTGTGTCGGGATTCCACATACAGGAACTGAAGGATCTGCTGTGGAAGGAGATGAACGAGGAGTCGAATAAGATAGCGGCAACAACTTCGACCGAGAACATACTGAAAACTCCGAAAGACCTGACACGGTTCAGCTATACGTATGAAGACGATGATGACAAGGGCTGGGATGAAGAGGAGGAAGAAGAGGACTTCGAAATGCTCGATGAAGACGATATAGAAGATCTGGACGAAGACAGTTTTGAATATGTTGATACATCCGACGACAAACGATAAGGTGCTGGCATTCTCTACCACGAGAGACTGCAAGACGGACATAAGGGTGGAGATGCCCGTGGTGCTGCCCAGTCATCAGATTCACGGCACGAAGACTGTCATCATTGACAAGGACTTCCTGAACAAGACTCAACTGGAGCAGATTATGCTGCTGCATGGCGTGGATGCACTGGCAACAAAGGAGAAGAACGTGTGTATAGGTGTGAAAACTGCCGACTGCATACCAGTGCTGATGTATGACGAGAAGATAGAGGTGGTGGCTGCCGTGCATGCCGGCTGGAAGGGAACGTTGCAAAGAATTGTGGAGAAGAATATCGACGTGCTGAAGGAACACTATGGCATAAAACCAGAAAAACTGCATGCCATCATCGGACCGGGTATCAGCCTTGAGAGTTTCGAGGTGGGCGACGAGGTATATGAACAGTTTAAAGGTGCCGGATTCCCCATGCAGCAGATAGCAAGAAGATATGAGAAGTGGCACATAGACCTGTGGGAGGCTAACAGACTGCAACTGACAGGCAAGGGAGTAAAGGCAGGGAACATAGACGTGGCCGGAGTAGATACGATGACTACGGAAAACTTCTATTCAGCCCGAAGGATGAAGGTGTGCGACGGAAGAATTATTAACGGAATCGCAATAGTGAAGAGTGAAGATAAAAAAAACTGAGTTACTTAAATCATAAGGTCAAAGTTGATAGAGAAACACATTGTATTGGAAGATATCGACCTCGTAGCTTTCTACGGGGTTAAGAATATACACCTGCAGATGATTAAAGCGTTGTACCCGAAGCTGAGAATCGTTGCAAGGGGTAATGTCATCAAAGTGATGGGCGACGAGGAGGAAATGTGTGCCTTCGAGGAGAACATCGACAAGATGCAGAAGCACTGTGCTAAGTACAACTCGCTGAGCGAGGATGCTATAATCGACATAATAAAGGGCACGGAGGCAAAGGCTCTGAACGACGGCAACGTGATATGCTACTCGGTGACGGGAAAGGGAATCAGCGCGAGGTCGGAAAACCAAAAGAGGCTGGTAAACCTATTCAACGAAAATGATATGCTCTTCGCTATCGGACCTGCAGGAAGCGGAAAGACCTACCTGAGCATAGCCCTGGCTGTGAGAGCACTGAAAAATAAGGAGATAAGACGTATCATACTGTCGCGCCCGGCTGTGGAAGCCGGAGAAAAGCTCGGTTTCCTGCCAGGAGACATGAAGGAGAAGATCGACCCTTATCTGCAACCGCTATATGATGCTCTGCAGGATATGATTCCGGCACAGAAACTGAATGAGTATATGGAGCAAAACATAATACAGATTGCTCCGCTGGCATTCATGCGAGGCAGAACGCTGAACGATGCAATCGTAATTCTGGATGAGGCTCAGAACACGACGACGCAACAGATAAAGATGTTCCTGACCCGTATGGGACAGAACACGAAGATGATTATAAACGGCGATATGACACAGATAGACCTGCCACATGCCGTGAAGAGCGGACTCAGAGAAGCAAGGGAAATACTGGAAGGTATCAAGGGAATAGGATTTGTGGAACTGGACGATAAAGATATCGTAAGACATAAACTGGTGACAAGAATAGTAAATGCATATAATAAATATGAACAAAAACATGAAAGCGTTAACAAGAACTGACTTCAATTTTCCTGGTCAGAAGAGTGTGTATCACGGCAAGGTTCGTGACGTGTACAACATCAATGATGATTTAATGGTAATGGTAGCAACCGACCGCATATCTGCATTCGACGTAGTGTTGCCAAAGGGTATCCCATTCAAGGGTCAGGTACTCAACCAGATTGCTGCCAAGTTTCTGGATGCATCGGCCAACATTGTGCCAAACTGGAAACTGGCTACTCCAGACCCGATGGTAACAGTGGGACTGAAGTGCGAGGGGTTCCGCGTGGAGATGATTATCCGCGGCTATCTGACGGGTTCGGCATGGAGAGAATATAAGGCAGGCAACCGCACTCTATGCGGAATCACACTGCCCGAGGGAATGAAGGAAAACCAGAAGTTCCCTACCCCAATCATCACTCCTACGACGAAGGCTGATGAAGGACACGACGAGAATATCTCCAAGGAAGAGATAATCAGTCAGGGACTGGTATCGAAGGAGGATTACGAACAGATGGAGAAATATACTTATGCTCTGTTTGAATTGGGTACGAAAATAGCTGCACAGCAGGGCCTGATCCTGGTAGATACGAAGTACGAATTCGGAAAGCGCGACGGCAAGGTGTATCTGATTGACGAAGTACACACTCCGGACTCAAGCCGCTACTTCTATGCTGAAGGCTATAAGGAGAAATTCGAGAAGGGCAAACCACAGAAGCAACTGTCGAAGGAATTCGTACGTCAGTGGCTCATCGACCATAACTTCATGAACCAACCCGGACAGGTGATGCCTGAGATTACGGATGAGTATGCAGAGAGTGTGTCGGCAAGATACATCGAACTGTATGAGCACATCATCGGTGAGAAATTCCAACCGGCACCTGCAAGTGAGAATCTAGCAAAGAGAATAGAAGAGAACGTAACAAACTATCTGAAGCAGAACGCATGAATGCTGCCCGGACAGATATGAACGGAGCTGTGTTCGGACTGCTGGGATACCCGCTGGGACACAGCTTCTCGAAGGGCTTTTTCACCGAGAAATTTGAACGAGAGCAAATCAAAGCTGAATATATTAACTTTGAGTTGCCCTCGCTCAATCAGTATCAAGAAACACTGGATAAGTACCCTACCCTAAAAGGACATAACGTGACTATTCCGTATAAGCAGCAGATTATTCCTATGCTCGACGAACTGTCGGACGAGGCAAGGGAAATCGGTGCTGTGAACGTGGTAAAAGTGACGTGGCAAAACGGTAAGCGGCACCTGAAGGGGTACAACTCGGATGTAATCGGTTTTGTGGAAAGTATCCGCCCACTGCTGAGACCACACCACTCGAAGGCTCTCATACTGGGAACGGGAGGAGCATCAAAGGCTGTTTACTACGGACTGAAAAAGAAACTTGGCATTGATGACGTGAAGTTTGTAAGCAGAAGGAAACAACCGACTGCAGAGGGAGAGACACTGACGTATGCCGAACTCTCGGATGACGTCATCAAGGCATATACTATAATCGTAAATACTACACCATGCGGAATGCACCCCAAAACAGACGAAAGTCCTCAGATACCATACAACCTGTTAACAGCAAACCATCTGCTGTACGATCTGGTGTACAATCCTCTGAAAACACAGTTCATGCAGCGCGGAGAAATGCAAGGGGCAACAGTAAAAAACGGACTCGAAATGCTGCATCTGCAAGCACAGGCAAGTTGGGAGTTCTGGACTGGACAAGCAGACTGATTAAGAAGACGGTTATGCTAATGATTCTGATCTCGGTTGTCATTCTCATTCTTGCAGTGATGGGCATCAGCTACTATATAGTGTATTGGGGACTGTCGCCTGCCAAAAGCAACGAGGAGGAAACCTACGCATATATGTACAGTGAGTATCCTCACCTGAAACAATGGATCAGGAAACTGAATTCAGAACAACTACTAAGAGACACCACAATCATGTCAGTGGACAGTCTGCGACTGCATGGGTTTTATATTCCAGCCGACAAACCAACGCCGAACACAGCTGTCGTAGTGCACGGACATAAGAACTGTGCTCTCGGTATGCTGCATATAGCTTATATGTATAGTCGGAGTATGCATTTCAATGTGCTGCTGCCCGACCTGAGAGCACACGGAGAAAGCGAGGGCAACCATATCTCTATGGGATGGGAAGACCGTAACGACATAAAGAGATGGGTTAAAGAGTCCCCGAAAATATTCGGAAATGAAGATCTGAGAATCGTTGTGCACGGTATTTCAATGGGAGCTGCTACGACGATGATGCTGGCTGGAGACGAGACTCCGAATACTGTTCGCTGTTTCGTAGAAGACTGCGGATATACTTCTGCATGGGATGCCATAAGTTATGTGACTGAACATAAGTATCATCTGCCAGAGTTCCCATTTATGTACATAGCAAATAAGATAAGCAAGTCGAAGTACGGATTAGACTTGAAGGAAGCTTCAGCTATAGAGCAGATAAAGAAAGCCGAGAAGCCTATGCTGTTCATTCATGGTACGAACGACCATTATGTTCCTATCGATATGGTACATAAGTTATATCAGGCAAAACCAAGAAACAAGTTTATATGGGAAGCTCCGAATGCAAGACACGCAAGATCATATCATGACTTTCCGAAAGAATACACCATGCAGGTGGGAGCATTCGTGAAGTCGTACTTTTATAAATAAGCCCATAGATTTGAGTAACCTATCCACCCAATTATTTGTGAGATGAGAAAGAGATGGATGAAGTATGGGCAGAACTTCACCAGAAGTGAGGTGTGGGTCTGGGCAAAGTCCTGCATTGTTGTCATCTTACCAGATGTATAGGCATAAGTGCAGCATGTGGTCTCAATACAGATGAACAGGATTCCAGGAATGCTGTCAATGAGTGGCGATGAAGACAGGGAACCGAAAAAATTGAGCAGGATGTATGGTGGAAAGAAGGTGAAGATTGTGACTATCAAGATGTTCAAAAGTAGCATAAGGAGTGCGAAGATATGTGCCCGTTTCTCTTTCTGCGTAGCGTGACTGTCGAACAGTGTGCGCAGGTTGAGGGTGGACAGAAGAGAAAGGGCAATGAGGAATAGCACTATCTCACCTATCGGCATAGCGGTGAAGTTACTGATGAAGCTGGTAGCAATCCAACGGATTCCATTGGGATGAAGCAGACTACGCAGCTTAGGCAGATATATGCTGAACACCCATGACAGAATTGATATGACGGGCAGCAGGAGTAGTTCAGCAGTGAGCAGATATTTCTGAAATTTATGCATCGGGAGTAAGATTGTCGAGGTTGATAATGTTCAATTGCAGAGCTTTGGTAACCAGACGGGTGGCATTGACTCCAGTAGCATCTTCGCTGAAAAGGCGACGAACGAGGTCAGCCTGACGCTTTTCAAGTGACTTCACTCCAAAAGGCATAGTGCGCAGGTTGGCTATCATATCCTTGGTGTATCCGAGTGCGAGGTGACGCAAGAAGCGTTCGTCGTATTCATCTATGTCATATTCGAGTGATGCTTCGGAACGTTTGTTATCTGCAAGTACGCTGGAACGGAAACGCTGAACAATCTTCTGCAAGATGGGCTGGTTGAAAACGTAGTGATTACCTTTCATCACACTATAGACGAGGTCGGGAGTGAGCAGTTCACCTGTTTTCAGGACAATTCCATCGGCTCCGGCATCGAGAGCGTCAACCCAAAGACATTCGTTTAGAATCTCACCTGTGAAGATGAGGATGTGAACAGCAGGATAGCGTCGGCGAATTTGTTTGCAGATGTCGATGCCGGCTGTGGTACTGCCACCAAGTCCGAGGTCGAGCAAGACAAGGTCGGGGGTGTTGCTATTCATAAGAGGCCAAAGCTGTTCTTCATTCATCGCAGTACCTACTATCTCAGCCTCGGGTATGTCGTTCTTGAATATTTGCTCGGTACCCTTCAGTTCGAGTTTTACATCTTCAACTATTATTACTTTGAAATATTTCATATCTGTATGAATTATGTTTTAGCTGTTATTATAGGTTTTTACTGTATGGGCACAGTGAACGTGAGACGATCCGGGCAAGTTGCATATATCTTGCATCCGCGTATGCCACAATGGTCATCGTGTTCACGGATAATCTGTTTGCAGAGTATGTATTCAGCTCCGTTCAACTGATCGGTGTCGGGATTGTATGAAAGACTGTCGGCATAGAAGAGGATGCTTACTTGTTCTGTATTCCAGTGTTTACGGGAATCTGTAATTGAAAACTGACAGAATTTATTCTGAGTAGATATGCTGATGACCATGACAGGACGAGGCGGGTCAACAGGAACAGAACCTGAAGCCGAGATGAGTGACTCGAACATATATTGCAGCATGACCGGATCACACACAATTCGAGTATCGGCACTAATAGTTTCTTCTAATGAAACAGAAATATCTATAGTAGCTTTATATTTATCTTTTAAATAAGAAATGACAGACACTATCTCTGAGAGAGGAATTATGCGACGCTTGAAGGCAGTCTGTTCGAGTTGTTTCATAGCACACTGACTGAGTACGCTGAATACTTCCTTATAGTAGTGCAGGAGTTCAGAAATGGATTTTGAATCGTTAGTATGTGCACCGGTCTCTGCCTGCAGCAGTTGCTTAATACGAGTAGGATAATACATCGTTTCGTGTTTGATGGCAGAGAGACAGTTGTCGAGTATCATATTCTGCACATGAATGCGGTTACGGTCTGCCTCAGCCCGATGCTGCTCGTCCTGCTTGAGTTCCAATTGCAGCTTGAGTTCTTCTATCTTGGTAGATGTACAGTAGAGAGCGATGGCAAGATGAGAAGAAATCATGTGAAGCACGTAAGCTGTGAAACGTGATATGTCGGATACTGAATGAGAATGGAGGGCAACGGCAAGAAGTCCGATGTCGTAAGTGTTTCCGTCTGCATTGACAGTCAACGGGAAGGTAATAGTAGTATTGTTACGGTCAACGACAGATGTACCTGTGGGGAATATCTTTATTCCGTCGATGGTGACTACATCGTTTATTGCACGAGTAATGGTGTCAGGTATGTCAGCAGCTGGTGTGTCGAGAAGCCTGTCAGCAAGTTTATGCAGCTCGCGCAGGTTAGACAGCGGCAGTTTGTATTGGTGATAATAATACAAAAGTATGATTATGACCAGAATGAATAAAGTGAGGACAGAAAGGTTGAGGATAAGAACCTTATTGTTATTTAGATGTTCGAGGTGATGAACGGTTTCTGCTGTAGTATAGTCTTGGGAAATAAGTTGATAGAGACGGGTGAATACATCGCAGTTGTAACGGTAGAGATGCTTCCGGTTCATAGCCAAGGCAGCAATGGCTATTTCGTTTCTGGCTCGGATGATTACATCGTAGTCTGTGTAGAAACCATCGTGCCAGAGATGGATTTCAGGCATATTGTTGAGTTCGCCGTCAAATTGCAGGAGTTTGTCTGTCTTTCCTGTTGCAGCTATATAGTGCATGTTCAGGGCAGAAATCACAGAGTCTCCAAATTCGATAGCACGTGCGTATCGTCCCTGAGTGTTACAGTAGTATATGCTGTCGGCAAAAACATTAGCCTGACGTATGCCTTCAGGAATCTCCAATTCCTGAGCTGATATTGGGAAGAACGGAAGGAAAAACAGGAGAATGGCTGAAAGTACCTTTAGTGGCAGGCGGAAGTAAAACCTGCTACCCACACCCTGTGTACTTTCAACTCCAAAATCACAGACGGAAAACAAGCGGTTGGTCTTCTTGTATTTGTCGATGATGCCACGACAATTCATGAGTCCGAATCCGTGCCCCTTGCGACTGGTGATAACATCGCGAGTGTCGTCGGCTGTCATGCCATAACCTGTATCCTTGACGGAAATCTCTACATAGTCGGCAGCTGACTCAGCATATACACTGACGCTACCGCCGCGAGGAGTAAATTTGCGTGCGTTGTCCATCAGGGTATTGATCATGAAGAGTGTAAGAGCTTTGTCAGCTTTAATTACGGCATCGGTTGACTGAACGTCGAGGGTGAGTCCGTCAGCCGCATAAAGGGGTTGTGCTTTCTGAACTACATCGAACAGAGATGAAAGAGGGAAAGTCTCGACGTGGAGCGATACACTACCCTGCTTTATCTTCACCCAATGTCCCAGTATATCGTTATAGTCGTTTATCTTATCAATGAGTTCTGAGATGTAGTCTGTATTGTTTTTGTTGTTGTCAACCTCCCAGATAGCACGGTCGAGAAAAGGAATAATTCCGTTTGCAATAGATACGCTGGTGGCTTTGTCGATATAGCTGCGCTTATTTTCTTCAATCTTCATCTCTGCGGCACGACGTTCGTCATCGGCATATTCCATTTCGTCTTGAATCTGAGAAATGGAACCTCCATTTTGCTGCAGCCATCTGGCGAGGAGCATGTTGCGATTAGTTTCAATATCCTGTTTCAGTTGCTGGCGCAGCTGAATACTGTGTTCTCTACGGTTAAGGTATAGGCGAGTGCCGAAGACTGCCAACAGGATGGCAATGGTAACAGTAATGACAAGTAATAAATTTAAGCGTTGCTCATGAGCCAGCAAAGCATCAAGTTGCTGCTCAAGCAGGCGGTCCTGGCGTGTAGCATCAAGAATGTCAAGGTATATGTTATGATTATAGTCGGAAGCAAGTTTGTTGCCCATAGCTCCGAATGTGATGCTTAGTTGTTCACGTACAGCTGCCATCCAGTCGGGGACAGAAACACATTTGGGATTCTGAATCCACCGCATCTCGGTACTGAGGCTGTCATTGTTCTGTTCATTATATATTGATAAAGTGTCGGAGAGTCCGCTGAAACTGTATTTCTTATGGTGCAGGTTGATTATATGAAGAGCCGCTGAGAGTTGCTTGATGGCTTCGTCGTAGTGTCCTTCATCCGTCAGTTGTTCTGCTACCCATACTTTCTGAAGAGATTTGTAGTACATACTCTCCTTACCAAGATAGATGGCGAGGAACTCTTTCTTGCGAAGTGGCTTATCCTTGATACTGTCAAGCATTTCGATAGTACGGTCCATATCACGAAGGGTAATATAGTAAACGGCAGAAATACGATAGAATTCTTTCTTTGCCAACTGAAGTACAGAGTCGTTGTGAGCATCAATATGGTGTTCGGCTGTTTTGAATTCTTGAATCAGTTTTTCAGCATCGGAACGGTAGTCATAGTAGGTTTTGTTTAGAGAACGAATCTGACAGAGGTGCATCATACCCTCGTCCGCCTGCAAACGGATGAGTTTGTTACGAGTGGAACGGATAATGCCCTTATAGATTGATTCTGCCTTATTGTAGTCGGTATTCACAAGCATCTCGACCCTTGCACTGTCAAGAAGAGCCTCGTGGCGGGTGTTGTCGGCATCGGTTGTACAGGAAGAAGTCGATGCACAAAGAATGAATAGTGAGATGATGTGGATTACTATTCGCATGGGATGCTGGTGACGTGTTGTGGATGAATCAGATGTCTTCGGAGTTTACCTGAGAACGAATACGACTGAGTGTTTCGGGTGTCATCTGTAGGAATGATGCTATATTATGCATCGGAGTTCTACGCACAATCTCCGGTTTCTCATTTGCCAGTCGTACGTATTTGTCGTGGGCTGATTCAAACCGCTGTCCGTCGGCACGATGCTGAAATATAAACAGCATGGTTTGCTGGAAGGCAAAAATGAGCTGACAAATCTCATAGGATGTGCGTGCCAGTTCGAATAGTTTATCGTGAGGTAAACCATAGATGACGGAGGGTTCAAGGGTAGTAAGGGAGAGTTTAGAGGGTTCGCGTCGGAAGAAACTCTCGATGCACACAGTAAAATCACCATCGCAAGCAATATTCTCTGTAATGGTAAGATTGTTCTTCTGGTATGTCTGCACAACCAGACCTTGTTTCACATAAAAAATATAATCACATACTTCACCTTCTACGACTGGATGTTTGCCACGAATCAGTTTCATCGGAACAATTATGTCGGCAAGTCTTTTCAGATTGTCGCTGTTCAACGTAACATTGTGGATATTGCATATTTCAAGTGCAATGTCTCGTGGCTTATCAAAGGTTAGCATAGTGTGTGAGTTATTAAGAGTTATGTAATTAAAATATGGTGTGTCTCGGAAGGATTATAATTACAACTATAATTTCTTTCTCCGAATATCATTGTTCCTATTCTGACCATTGTGGAACCGTGTTGCTGTGCAATCATATAGTCGCCGCTCATTCCCATTGAAAGTTCCCTGAATGAGGGTTCTGACTGGAAGTAATCATGTTTTATTTCCTGAAAGAAGGTATTGGCATATTCAAATTCGCCGGCAATCAGATTCTCGTCATCGGTATTGGTAGCCATGCACATAAGTCCACAGATACGAACATGCGAGAACCTTCTCCACTCTCCTTCCTGAAGCATGGTACGCAGTTCGTTGGGAGTGAACCCGAATTTGGTTTCTTCCTTTGCTATATGAATTTGGAGCAAGCAATCAATGACGCGGTTATTACGCTCTGCTTGTTTGTCAATCTCTTTAAGCAGTTTCTCGGTATCTACAGCATGAATGAGAGATATGAACGGAGCCATATATTTCACTTTGTTTGTCTGCAGGTGCCCGATGAAATGCCACTCTATATCCTTAGGCAGGAGATGTTGTTTTTCTACAAGTTCTTGCACATGACTTTCACCAAAGACTCTCTGTCCGGCATCGTATGCTTCTTGCAAAGCACTAACGGGGTGGAATTTAGAAACGGCGACAAGTCGTATGCCTGGCTGAATCGTAGAAAGTACTTTATGTAAGTTTTCTGCAATCATCGCTTATTGTAGTTTAAAAGGTCTGCTTATTCTGTCGTCTTATATGGGAATACATCAAGAATAGGTGTCTCCTGAACGGCTGCTATTTCATAGTCAATCATAGATCCTTTCATGCCCTCGTCGAAACGCTTTACTGCATCTCGCAGGTCGCTTGCCTGAACAAGCATCAGCTGAGAGGTTCGCTTCTCGGACTGAGTCTTCTCATCGAGAGTAACAAAAACACATTTCACCTTGAACCACTTGTCGCAGGATTCTTCTTCTGCTGTAAACATCTCACAATATCTGGCACGTTTGATGTCAGACACTTCGAGATTGCCGTTGCAGAATGGTTTCATCTCCTCGATTATTCTTGCCTCTGCCTCAGTGAAGTTCAGGGCATCGACCAGATATGGTTCAACAACTTTCTTTGTAGCACCACCTTCGAGTACTTTTTCAATTCGAATCTTACATTCGAACCAGTTATTCATTATCATTGTTTTCTTGTTTTTTTAAAATTAATCAATCCACTATTGTTTATTCATCAAATTTCAGACGCAATTCTTCAGTATTTCTCTCTTCGAGGGTGTATGCAGAACTGCCGTCGAAACAATGGGTACATATACGTTCTTTTTCAAGTCCGATAGCATCGACTATGGTTTCCAGTTTTGAGAACTGGAGAGTGTCGAGGTTCAGGCGACGCGCAATCTCATCCACCATTCTGTTGTATTCTGGCGACCCCGTCTTTGTATATGCCTTTAGGCGCTCCTCTGGAATATCCACATTGGTTACGGTATCAGCTTCATCAAGCAAGGTGGCCTTCTCACTACCTGTCTCGAGATCCATGATGACACGGCGTGCAATCAGTTCGAGAGCACTTTTGCTGGCTGAGAAGTTTACGAATGGGCAAGCATAAACCAACGGAGGGCAGGCAATACGCATATGTACTTCCTTGGCACCGAGTTCCTTCATCTTCTTTGCATTATTACGAAGCTGAGTACCACGAACGATTGAATCGTCGCAGAAGAGACAGCGCTTACCCTTTATCATCGATTCGTTTGGAATGAGTTTCATCTTAGCCACGAGGTTGCGCATCTCCTGATTTGCTGGCATGAAAGAACGTGGCCATGTAGGGGTGTATTTCGAGATTCCTCGGAAATATGGAGCTTTGTGTCCGGCAGAATAACCGATTGCCATACCTACACCACTGTCAGGTATTCCGCCTACTGCATCAACTTCGGTTTTATCTTCCTCGCCCATGATGCGCCCCGTTTCATATCGAACAGACTCTACGGTTTTACCCTCATAGCTGGATGTGGGGAATCCATAGTAGATCCAGAGGAAAGAACAAACTTGGCAACCTTTGTTGGGTTGTCGCAACTGTTCGAAACCATCGGCACGAAGACGGACAATTTCTCCAGGACCGAGGTAGTATGTAGTTTCGTATCCCAAATTAGGAAATGCTGACGACTCGCTGGTTGCAGCCATGGCATCTTCTTTCTGTCCGAGCACGATTGGCGTTCTGCCCCATGAATCGCGTGCGGCGATTATTCCGTCTTCGGTAAGCAGCAGGATAGAACACGAGCCCTTTATGGTGTTATATACGTTTTCGATACCATCAACAAATGTTTTTCCACGGATTATCATCAGTCCTACAAGTTCTGTTGGATTAATCTTGCCGGAACTGAACTCGCTTAGATGCATATTCTCGTTCAGAAGCTTTTCTGCAATCTCCTCCATGTTGTTGATTTTTGCAACAGTGACGAGAGCGAAACGCCCTAAATGCGAATTCATCAACAGAGGCTGGGCATCAGTATCACTGATAATACCGATACCTGAATTGCCGTGAAATTTATCTAACTCGAGTTCGAATCGAGTGCGGAAATAAGAACTCTCCAGATTGTGAATAGAACGGAAGAATCCTTTGTCGCTGCTGTATGTAGCCATACCGCCACGCTTTGTACCAAGATGTGACTGATAGTCTGTCCCATAAAACAAATCCGTTGTACACTTCTTTGTTGAAACTACCCCAAAAAAACCACCCATAATTGTATTTTGTTTTGCTTATTGATTACTAATAATTATAATATTTTTCATTTTAGAAAGATAGTCTGAAAATGAATCTAACACCATGTTTGTTAATATCCGGATGATTCAAATATGTGAGTCGTCGGACATAAACGATATGAAACAGTTTAAAGATATTATGGATACCTACTACTGCTTCTATATATGGTGTCTTTGCATCCATCTTATATGTATTTGTCTCATATGTTCCGTCCCCATTGAATCGTCCAGGGAAGAAAAACAGGTCGGAATCGGAATATCCGCTTGCAGCGGGATTATTCTTGTCGGTCAGAGTACCCCACAATACGTTTATCCCTATCCACTCTCTCCATTTCAGTTTCTTCAGCAGAGGGATTCGGTTGAAAAGTTTACCGTTCATATCCCAGCTAAGCATGACCGAAGCATAGCGGTCGTTCAGGAATTCCCAGATATTAATGAGGTTAAAATTGTAATCCTGCAAGATATAAGTATCGTTTGCAACAGGGTGGATAAGCAACGGATAAGGCACCTTGCTCCACTGTGCTCCAGCCTTTATATCGGCATCGATCTTACCCCATGAACCTACCCAGAAACGCTTGTACATTCCAGCTTCTGTAACGTGGTAGTTATATTGTCCTCCCAGAAGTCCTTTGATACCCATAGTGTGGGATACGAAGAAAATCGGTGCGTCAAGGTTTATCTTCAGTCGTCGTTGTTTTGTATTAATATATGTTGCTCCGGGTTCGAAGGTAAGAGTAGCCTTCAGTTCGGTTGTAATCATCTTGTTGTCCCAGACAGCCGGGTTGTTTACCGGAGAATATCCTGTAGCTGTCTTAGTACCTGTACCCAGATGTTGGAAGAACAATTCGTCAACAGCATCGTTGCGAGTGCGGTCAATATGTGCATACAGTTTCATTCCGGCTTCCCATTCGCGGTCGTATATCAGTTTCCATGATTTAGTATGATAGAACTGGTCAACCTTTGATGACTTGAAAGCCATGAACATATTATCCTTATCCGTAGTCATAAATTTGGTGTAAGGACTGGTGACATCATTATAATATTGGAACTGCAGGTTGTTCTTTGGAAATTCACGGTGCAAGTATGCCTTTTTGTTGAACGAATAAGTAGCCTTAAGCATACCGTACACATTCTTTGATTTCGTTCCGTAAGCCACATAGCCATCCAGGAAGAAATGTGGATTCAAGTGTGCTGTGGTGAATCCTGAAATACGGAAACGCCATGAATCATAATGATTCTTCGAAACGATTGTGTTTATAGGTCCGAAGTCAAATTTATTTTTATCTGTTGTTGATGCTGTTTCGATATAATTCTCGATAAGCGTTTTCACTCCAAATATAACCCATTTGACTCCCTTTATGTTTTTCAGCCTATCCATAAAGGTGTCTATCTTGCTCTCCGATTGGGTGAGTTCTACCTGACGATATTCATTCCAATATTCTTCGGTTTTCATTTTTGCATCGGGCTCAGTCTTCGTACTTCCCTTTATGCTCTTAAAGACTTTGTCGGGAATAGGTTCAAAGGCATAATCGAAGTTGCGGGTTGTTCGTTGCACCATCAGTTTCTGCACCTTTGCTATCAGTTTTATCTCAATGATCATGTCGCTTTGAGTACACACTCGTTCGCCAGTAGGCAACTGTACGAGATCCTGACGGATAATCATGTTTTCCACGAAATTGACATCTGATCGGCGAGGTATATTCAGTTCTACACGGCGTACAGCATATGTAGAGTCTTTCATAATATACACATGTCCAGAAAAACCAAAATCCTGCTGATTGTTCGGCAGGAATCCCACATCGATTACTGAGTCATTCTCAATTTTCAATGTGTCTTGTAGATAGTATCTGTAAAAACTGATTGCGTTGTCGGCAATAGGCGACTTGAAGGGGTATTGCAACAGTCGGCATTCGTTCTGGTATATGTCCACATCGGTAAAGACATCCTTCAATACTGTTGTTAAGATCTCTCCTGTATTGATGAGTTCGTTTACACCCTTGTCGCTTTGAGCCTTGATGAGACGTTTCTCGCTATGCGGGGATTTTCTATAGAAATTATCCGAAACCATTTCCTGCACAATCACAGGCAGAATCAGTTTGCCAGTCTCAGGACAGCGCTCCACGTGATCTTTGAGGAACGATAAGGTTTTGAATTCTCCATCCTCAAACACTCTCTCTGTAAATTCATTAAGCGAGAATGTCATCTTCTCATATTTCTGATATGAATAGTAGTCTTTCTCTCTCAGGTCTGTCTGCCATTTATGGTCTATCACTTTCCTCATCAAATCCACAGCAGGATTGTTCTTTCGCGAGTATTTCTTTTTTTTAGCCTGAACAGTTACACCCTCAAGCAAGCGGGCTTCGGGCACAAGACGAATCTGCATATTCTTATTGCTGCCAAAGGCTTTCAGCTTTATCACCTGAGTCACATAACCCATTGTGGTGATTTTAATTTCACGAAGAGCTGAATCTTCTTTCAGCACAAAGCGTCCGTTTTCATCTGTCTGTTCGCCTATTCCTGTGTGGTCATAGTACACATTCACGTAGTCAAGCGGTTCGCGGGTTTTCGCGTCTATAACCCGACCTGTCACCTGCCCCATCATACTCAGTGTAATCAGGAAAGCTATCGTATAGAATAGAAATCTTTTTAACACCATCAGAATCTCTTAACGCTAATACATTAAAGTTTTACTTTCACACCTTTCGACTCATTCTGCAGTCGGTCCAGGGCTGTGATTACGAATGTACAATTGCTCTGATCTCCTTGCAACAGAATCTTTGTATCCCGAGTGACACCGTAAATATTTCTTGCTGATTCAGTATTAACTCCCTCTCCTTTTTCAAAACGATATACTACATACTGAATAGCTTTGTCCATTTCCTTTTTTGCGTTTGGAGCCTGCCAAGTCAGATATATTCGGTTGTTAAGTACACCGATTCCAACCTTACGAGGTTTTTTCGGAGCTTTCTTGTCTATATACTTCATTCGAGGTTGAAGAGCAGGAGTACTATGATAGATTTTCTCAAGCAGTGTACGATAATTGCCTGGGTTGTTCACTACTGCAGCAGCATACCACTGACAACTGCCCTGAATATTCTTGAGCGAACGCTGTAATTCATATTTTGCTCTCATCTGGTGCTGCTCCGGGCACAGTGGGTCAGACCCCTTGACTGTACGTTCTACATCCTGTCCAATAAAAATCGGACGCATTCCGCAGTAGTCGTTCCACCAACGGCAAAGTACATCATAGTCAGCTACTTTAGTACCTATATTCCAGTACACCTGTGGTATTGTATAGTCAATCCAACCCTTCCTTGTCCACAATACTATGTCAGCATATAAGTCATCGTAGTTCTGTGTTCCGGCAGTGGCACTTCCGTTAGGTTCGTTTATTCCATACTTACTGTTGCGATAAATTCCGAAGGGTGAGATACCAAACTTAACCCAAGGCTTTACTGAACGAACCAGTTCGTGCATATCCTGAATAAGCAGATTAACATTATCACGTCTCCAGTCATTTATATCCTGAAAACCTCGGTTGTCATCAGCAAAGTATGCAGCATCAGGAATTGGTCTGCCTGCATCCGGATAAGGATAGAAGTAATCGTCCATGTGTATGCCGTCAACATCATATCTGTTCAGAATGTCTTCTACAATCATACAGGTATATAGCCTGTTTGATGCCAATGCAGGATTGAAAATCAGCAGGTCACCATACTGGAACACTCTTTCGGGGTGCATTATGGCAGCATGATTCTGTGCCAAAGCAGTAGTTCCTTTTGTCTTTGCACGATATGGATTTATCCATGCATGACACTCCATACATCTTTTATGGCATTCCTCTACCATCCATGCCAGAGGGTCCCATCCGTCTTGCGGCGCCATACCCTGACGACCGGTCAGATAGCGCGACCAGGGTTCATACGAGGACTGGTACAGAGCATCGCCTTCTGCTCTTACCTGAAACATAATAGCATTGATTCCGGCACCCTGCAGTACATCCAGCTGACTGCTCAGCATCTGTCTGATTTCTGCCATCGATTTGCCAAGATACTGGCCGTTTACACACTGAATCCACGCACCACGGAATTCACGTTTAGGATTTTGAGCATTCATGCCCATTACCGACATTAAGGAAATGAGCATAACAAATAATATTCTCTGTATATTCATCATTTTTATTGTTTTCATTATAATACCGGAGTAAGAAGGTTGCCAAACCAGCCTACAAACTGTTTCCACTTAGTTCTTGTACGCCAGTATCCTTTCTTTATTTCGAATGCACTCTGTTTCTGGGCCTCGAACAGGGTAACCATCTCCTGGGTGAGTTTCGGCGACAGAATCAGAGTATTTACTTCGTAGTCGCATCGCAGACTTCTTGCATCCATATTCGACGACCCCACAGTGCACAGTTCATCATCCACAATCATCAGTTTTGAGTGGTGGAAACCACCTTCAAACAGCCACACCCTTGCACCGCGCTTCATCAGATTATTTCCCACATAATGGGTTGCCTCTGGAGTAAGCGGAATATCACTTTTAGCCGAAAGCATTATCTGTACGTCTATTCCGCGGTCCACTGCCCTCTTCAGAGCCTGACGAACCCTATGAGTAGGAACGAAATACGGATTTATCAGTTTCACACTTTTCTTCGCACTGTTTATCATCGTCACGAAGAGGTCGCGGATGGCATCCGAACTTTTTCCTGTCGCCCGGTCTATGATAACAAGGTCATTGTTGCCCGTTGGCATATTTACTCCGTATTCTCTTGGGAAATAATTGATTCCTTCAATCTTCTCTCCAGTCACCTTCTTCCATATACGCGCAAATATCCTGTGCAAATCATCCACTGCTCCGCCCTGAATCCTCATATGCAGATCGTGCCAGTCGCCTATTCCTGGAATTCCCTCGATATAGTAGTCTGCCACGTTCATTCCTCCCGTATATGCCACCCTTCCGTCGATTACCACAATCTTCCTGTGATCACGCGGTATAATATGGTTTACCCACGGAAATCTAATAGGGTCGAAAAGTACAAGGTCAATGCCAAGTGCACGGATGCTGTCATGCATAGCAGACTTAATCGGTCGATTGTTCGACGAATTTCCAAATGCATCATATAGGGCTCTTACCTTTACTCCCTCCTTTACCTTTTGTGCCAGCAACTGAAAAAGCAGTCCTGCAATAGAATCATTTCTGAAATTGAAATACTCGAGATGAATAAAACTCTTTGCCTGTCGCACATCCTCAAAGAGGTCAACAAACTTATCATGTCCACAGCTAAAGAATTTCAGTTCGTTGTCGTGTGTGATTCTCAGACTCCTCTTCTCAGTCATGTGTTTGGCTAATGCCTCGGTGGCAGAATTGGCATCGGTATTGTTTTGTGCTAATATGCATTGCGGACAACACATTATCAACAGCAGGCACATCATCAGCACCGATCTGCACATCCTAAAACCATATAACCTCATAACTATCGCTTTCACGATGCGAAGGTACGGTTTTTTTATAAAAACTATTGCTACTACATTACAAATAAAATATAAAAAAATAAAAATGCACAAAAGAGTTTGTCTTTTCTCTCGTTTTGCCGTACCTTCGCACGCAATTTATGTACATAAAAATGGAAGTAGTTAGTAAAATTGCAGATCTAAAGACCAGGGTTGCCTCATATAAGGCAGCAGGCAAGACAGTCGGACTTGTCCCCACTATGGGAGCTCTCCATAATGGTCATGCATCGCTCGTAAAGCGTTCTATCTATGAGAACGACGTTACAATCGTCAGTGTTTTTGTGAATCCGACACAGTTTAACGACAAGAATGACCTTGCCAATTATCCTCGTACTTTCGAAGCCGACCGCGACTTGCTTGCAGGACTGGGTGCAACAGTTATGTTTGCCCCTACTGCCGACGAGGTATATCCTGAACCCGACACTCGTCAGTTCAGCTACCCTCCTACTGACACAGTCATGGAGGGTGCTTTCCGTCCTGGTCATTTCAATGGAGTATGCCAGATTGTCAGCAAACTCTTTGTATTTGTAGAGCCCGACCGTGCTTATTTCGGAGAGAAAGACTTTCAGCAGATAGCCGTTATCCGCGCTATGGCAGCCGAATACTTCCCTGACCTTACCATTTGTCCGTGTCCTATAGTTCGTGAGAGCGACGGACTTGCTCTTTCCAGCCGCAATACCCTTCTCACTATAGCTGAGCGTCAGATAGCTCCTGCTATCTTCAAAGCTCTCAGTCGCAGTGTAGATTATGCGAAGCAGCACACAGTTGCCGAGACAAAGCAAAGTGTGATTGACGAGATAGATAGTGTTAACGGTCTGGAAGTACAATATTACGAGATAGTTGATGCCCTCACCCTCTGTTCTGTTACAGACTGGAACGAAGCAGAGCACATTCAGGGTTGCATCACAGTATTCTGCGGACACACTCCTATCCGACTCATAGACAACATAAACTATAAATAACGGATTCTAATCCACAAATATAAGAAAAAAGGAAATGCAGATAGAAGTTCTGAAATCCAAAATACACTGTGCCAAGGTTACCGAGGCAAACCTCAATTACATGGGTAGCATCACTATCGATGAAGACTTGATGGATGCTGCAAATATCATTGAGGGAGAACGAGTGCACATTGCGAACAACAACAATGGCGAACGCCTTGATACTTATGTTATCAAGGGCGAGCGTGGCAGCGGTTGTATTTGTCTCAACGGAGCCTCTGCCCGTAAAGTTCAGATTGGCGATGTCATCATCATCATGTCTTATGCCATCATGGACTTTGAAGAGGCAAAACGCTGGAAGCCTACTGTTATCTTCCCAAATGCTGACAACAGACTCTGATAAGTCTTCTCATACCCTCCTCAACGAGGGAACGACGAGTGGCGAGGTTTATACGAATGTAACCCTCGCCTGTTTTTTCTCCGTACATAGTACCTGGATTCACATACACTTTGCCTTCATTTTGCAGTTTATCACATAGTTCTCCCACCTTCAGTCCCAAGGCCTTCACATCAGCCCACATCAGATAAGTACCTTCAAGCGGAGTTATCCTCACCTCGGGTAGCTTTCTTTCAACCATGCTTTTTGCCAGAATGTAATTACCGTGGATATATTCGCAGAGTTCGTCCAGCCATTCTTCGCCCTCTTTGCTGTATGCAGCCTGCAGGGCAATTACTCCGAACGGATTCACATCGCACACCTCATTCACGTTTATAGCCCTGTCAATCTTGGCTCTCAATTCGCTGTTCTCGGCAATTATATTTGCAATCTGCAGTCCGGCTATGTTATATGCCTTGCTTGGTGACACACATACAGCACAGTGCTGGGCAAAATCTTCTGAAATAGAAGCATATGGGGTATATGGTTTCTCCTTCGAATACACAAATTCACAGTGTATCTCATCACTTATTACCATGACTCCGTTTTTCAGACAAATATCCCCCATCCTTTTCAGTTCATCCTTAGTCCATACCCTGCCCACAGGATTATGAGGATTACACAGCACAAACACCTTCACCTTCGGGTCTTGGCATTTTCTTTCGAAATCCGCCCAATCTATTCCGACGGTCTCTCCCTGCAACAAAGGGTTTTCAACGACTTCGCAGCCGTTGTTCCTTATGCTGGAGAAGAAGCAGTTATACACAGGCGTCTGGATAAGCACTTTATCGCCTTCATTCGTCATCGCCTTGATGATAGCCGACAGAGCCGGAACTACTCCACTTGTGTATATGAATGTCTCCTTGCCGCTTATCCTCCAGTTATGGCGATGGGCAAACCAGTCTATGGTAGCATTATAGAAACTGTCTGGCACAAAAGTATATCCATAGCATCCATGTTCGATTCTTTCCTTCAGCGCCTTGCTAATACATGGAGCTGTTTCGAAATCCATATCAGCCACCCACATGGGAATGATTTCCGAATCGGTTAACTCATCCCATTTTACGCAGTTAGTTCCACGCCTATCTATATGCTTATCAAAATTGTATTTCATTTTCCTTCAACTATAACTTTAGCGTCAGCCGGAGCTTTTTGGTTCTCATCCCAGATGATTTCCCCTACCTTTCCTTCAACCTTTATAGTTCCGCTTGTAGGGTTCTTTATGCTATGTACATCCCCTTTTATCGTTCCATTCACTGTCGAATACTCCAGTATCAGATTTGCATCCTCGCCGAATGTGCAGTCCTCCAGTGTCAGTCCGTCAACATAGCATAGCAGTTGTTCGCCAGTCAGATGGCAGCGCACCAGTCTTATGTTCTTTCCGTACCATGCCAGATATTCTCCGTTTATTTCTGAATCGTAGATAGTCACGTTTTCCGACTCCCAAAACGAGTCTTTCGAGTTTATCACGGCATTGTGTATCTCTACTTTCTTAGCATACTGAAACCCATAGTTACCTTCCTGCCGATAGTTTTCCAGATATATATTTTCCGAATGCATGAAGACATAGTCACAGTTATCAATCTGTACATTCTTCATGCGTATATTCTTGCAGTCCCATAGATATTGTTCTCCGTTAGGAAAATCAGTATTCTCAACGTCTATGCCGTCCATCCTGCGAAACAGTTTCGGAGCGTCCACCTTGCAGTTTGTCATCTTCATGCGCCGCGAATACCACATACTGCTGCGAGCGCTCTCGGCAAAATAGCAGTTATTCACCTTGAAATCGTCTGTCTCCCAGAATACATACTTCCCTTCAAAGGTGCAACCCTCAGCTTCTATGTTGCTGCATTCCTTTATAGACGACTCGCCCACATGTATGGTCACGCCATCAAGACGCAGATTATGAGATGCGTATAGCGGGCGTTCGCCTCCATATTCCTTATTCTTTATTAATTCCATTTTTTTATTATTATATTATTCATTTAGTTCGTCTTTCACATCTGATATGCTCTCCTTCGTCCAGCTTCTGCCCATCAGCCTGATAATGAAGACCATTCCTCGCCAGCATAGTTCTATACACATAGCAATCCACACACCCCTGAGTCCCATCGTTGGAGCCAGCAAGGTTGCAAGTGTGAGTCTTACAATCCATATGCTGCCCAAATTCAGAACACTTGGAATCAAAGTATTTCCCGATCCCACAAATGCTCCATAGGCAACAATGCTTGCGGCAAACATAGGTTCTGCCCAAGCTTCGATACGAAGCACTTCTGCTCCCAGGTCTATCACGTCCTGATCGTTTGTAACTATACTCATCATCTCTGGAGCAAACACAGCCATCAGGAATCCCATCAGAGCCATTATCGACATACCCAGCGCCATAGAAATCCAGGCAAAACTGCGCATCAAGTCCTTCCTTCTTGCACCGGCACTCTGACCTACCATTGTAGTTGCAGCTTCCGATATACCATATCCTGGCATATAGCACAAACTCTCTATATTTATTCCGAATGTATTTGCAGCTATGGCGACCGACCCCAGCGGAGCTATGATTCGTGTAATGGCTATCTGTGCACCACACATCACACCTCTTTCCAATCCTATCGGAGAACCGATTCTCAGCACATTTTTAAGTGTTTCCTTACGAGGTATGAAAGCCTGCAGATCCGACGAAGCCGCATTTGTAGAGTCAAGCGAGAATCGGAGTCGTTCATCCTTCATCGTCAGGTAATAAGTCATCATCAACATAGTGACGATATAAGCTACCAGAGTTCCCAATGCAGCCCCCCTCGTTCCCATATTCAGTCTGAAGATGAACACATAATTAAATATGATATCTATCATACACATCGAAGCATTCAGAAAACTTGGAACCTTAATATTTCCCGAACATCTCAAACTTGCTGCTGCCAGCATATTAACCTCCAGAATCGGAAAGGCAAGAGCAACGATGCTGAAGTACTCCGAAGCCCCATTGCACAGACTTCTCTCTGCTCCCAGCCAGTATGGCAGCATAGGCGCAATCGAAAGTCCTATCGTCATCATCAGTAGTCCGAATGCCAAACAGGCCACCATTCCCTGTTTTACTATATTTCTGGCACCCTCGGAATCTTCCGCCCCCACTCTGTGGGCTACCTGCACGGCAAAGCCCGTAGCAAAGGCTGAGCACAGTCCACCAAACATCCATATCGTCGTCGATACCAGTCCTACGGTAGCAGATTCCAGTGTGCCCAGGTGTCCCAGCATAGCTGCATCTATTATCTGCATTGCTATCGATGAAATCTGTGCCACCATCGCGGGCAGACTCAACAAAATAGTAAGTCGCAGCTTTTCTTGCCACGACATACTTCTTGCTCCCTTTCTGACCAAACCAAGAAGTTCATCTTTCGACATGCTTCTTGCCATATACCAATTATCTCAGTTTAGCCAGACTTTCCGTTATAGTTGCTATCTTGGATTCTGCGTCTGCCTGCTTCTTGCGTTCCAGTTCCACAACCTGTGCCGGAGCATTAGCAACGAAACGCTCGTTCGACAGTTTCTTCTGCACACTCACGAGGAAACCCTGCAAGTGCTTCAGTTCTGCCTCCAGTTTCTGAATCTCGGCCTCTGTATCTATGAGGTTACCCAGTTGCACGGCATATTCCGTAGTACCTATCATGAATGCCGAAGTGCCATCACTCTTCTCGCCTACATACTCGATGCCAGCCAGCGAAGCCATCTTGCTGATGGTCATTCCCAGAGCATCATCCTTGGTTATGTTATCCGCATCTGCTGCGATTACCACTTCTAATGTGAGTGGTTCGCGTGGAGATATGTTCTTACTCTGGCGCACAGCACGCACACCGGAAACCACCTGCTTCAATTCTTCGTACTTCGCAATGATTTCTGCATCCTTGGCTGTTGGAGCAGCAATCTCCAGCGGACTTACCATGATGCTCTCACCATCCTTGCGCTCAGCGATGTGCTGGTACAGTTCCTCGGTGATGAATGGCATGAACGGATGAATTATCTTCATCAGCTGTTCGAAGAAACACAGAGTTTCCTCCAGGGTTTTCTGGTCAATCGGAGCTTGATAAGCCGGTTTTATCATTTCCAGATACCATCCTGAGAATTCGTCGGTAAACAACTTGAATACCGACATCAGAGCCTCGTTAAGACGATACTTGCCATATAGGTCGTTTATCTCTTCGTATGCACTCTTTATCTTAGCCTCCATCCAGGTAGAAGCATTCGCATTGCTCATTGGCTGCTTCAGGTCCTTATCCACCTGCCAGCCCTTAACCAGTCGGAATGCATTCCATATCTTATTACAGAAGGCAGCACCCTGCTGGCAGAGCTGCTCGTCGAAGAGAATGTCGTTTCCTGCAGGTGCCGACAACAGCATACCCATGCGCACTCCGTCTGCTCCGTATTGGTCTATCAGTCCCAGTGGGTCAGGAGAGTTTCCGAGCGACTTCGACATCTTTCTTCCCAGTTTATCACGTACGATACCTGTAAAATATACGCTGCGGAACGGTACATCCTTCAGATATTCCTCGCCTGCCATAATCATG
Organism: Prevotellaceae bacterium UBA2744; assembly: GCA_002353575.1. Taxonomy (GTDB): domain Bacteria; phylum Bacteroidota; class Bacteroidia; order Bacteroidales; family Bacteroidaceae; genus Minthosoma. The sequence goes on along the minus strand of DEJQ01000019.1, from coordinate 156,838 downwards.
CGGGCCACCCAGAAGAAAATAATATCGGGACCAGTCACTAGAACAGATGTAGGATAGTAGTACTTTATCTCTTCGTTGCCCGGATTGTTGATTCCGTCGAACAAGCTTATCGGCCACAACCAAGATGAGAACCAGGTGTCAAGGGCATCCTCGTCGCGCTGCAACTGGTCGATGGTAATATTCTCATACCCTTCTATCTTCTTAGCCTTCTCCAGTGCCTTCTCCTTTGTCAGGGCTACCACATAGCGCTCTTCCTCGTTTTCACCTGTTGGCAAGAAATAAGCCGGAATGCGGTGTCCCCACCATAGCTGGCGACTGATACACCAGTCCTGGATATTCTCCAGCCAGTTGCGGTAAGTAGTCACGTACTTTGTCGGATAGAACTTGATTTTACCATCAAGTACAGGTGGCAGAGCAATATCTGCGAAGTGCTTCATATTCAGGAACCACTGCTTGCAGAGTCGCGGTTCTACGGCTGTATCCTGATTACGCTCCGAGTAGCCTACCTTATTGTCGTAATCCTCTATTTTCTCCATCAACCCTGCATCCTGTAGGTCGATAGCTATCTGTTTGCGCACATCCATACGGTCCTGACCGACATACAACCCTGCAGCCTCGCTCAGAGTTCCGTCCGGATTGAATATGTCAATAGTCTCCAGGTTGTGAGTCTTACCCAGAGCATAGTCGTTAGCATCGTGTGCCGGAGTCACCTTCAGACAGCCTGTTCCGAATTCTATATCTACATATCTATCTTCGATAACCGGAATCACTCTGCCTACCAATGGCACAATCACCTTATGGCCTCTCAACCACTGGTTTTTCGGATCCTTTGGATTGATACACATAGCCGTATCACCCATTATAGTCTCTGGACGGGTCGTGGCCACTACAGCATAGTATCCCTTCGAATCTTTATGAATCACGTTGCCCTCCTGAGTCAGAGCCTCGATTGATACCTTGCTGCCTACAGCCTGCAGGTTCTCAGGGTCTGCGACATAGTATTTCAGATAGTACAGTTTGCTCTTCTCGTCACGATAGATGACCTCCTCGGTCGAAAGCACAGTCTGTGCCTTCGGATCCCAGTTCACCATTCGCAGTCCGCGGTAGATGAGTCCTTTCTCATACAGATCTACGAACACCTTCATCACCGATTCGCTACGCTTCTCGTCCATCGTGAATGCAGTGCGATCCCAGTCGCAACTCGCACCCAGACGACGCAGTTGCTTCAGGATGATGCCTCCGTGTTCCTCAGTCCATGCCCATGCATGCTTCAGGAACTCCTCGCGAGTCAAGTCACGCTTTTTGATACCCTGCTCAGCCAATCGGTTCACCACCTTGGCTTCGGTAGCAATCGAAGCATGGTCCGTACCCGGAACCCAGCATGCGTTCTTTCCGTCGAGCCGTGCCTTGCGCACCAGGATGTCCTGAATAGTATTGTTCAGCATGTGTCCCATGTGGAGCACACCCGTAACGTTTGGCGGCGGAATGACTATAGTGTATGGTTCGCGACCATCGGGTTTGCTGGCAAACAATTTATTGTCTATCCAGTATTGATACCATCTCTTTTCAATCTCCTGCGGAGAGTACTTACTTGCTAATTCCATTGGTAATTATCTGTTTTTTTTTCAAATTTCGTGCAAAGGTACATTCATTTTTTGGATTTTTCCACTACTTTTGCACATAATTTATATGAAGAACAAAAAAACGGAAGTAAAAAAAATGGACTACAATAGCATTATAGACAAGTATTATCCTGAAGATAATGAACTGAAACACATTTTGACTGTTCATTCGCGACTTGTTGCCGACAAGGCACTTCGTATTGTCGATAAGCACCCCGAACTGGATGCCGACCGCCAGTTTATCGAAGAAGCTGCTATGCTCCACGACCTCGGCATCTTCCTTACCAACGCCCCCGGCATCTATTGTTTCGGCACCGAGCCATACATTCGTCACGGAATTCTAGGGGCAGAAATAATGCGAAAGGAAGGCTTCGAGCGACATGCGCGAGTATGCGAACGTCACACCGGCACCGGCATCACCATAACCGACATCAAGGCGCAATCGCTCCCCCTTCCTCTTCAGGACTTCCTGCCCGTAACCATCGAAGAACAGATCATCTGCTATGCCGACAAGTTCTTCTCCAAGACCCGCCTCGAATACGAGCGGACAGTAGAAGAAGCCTGCAACAAAATCCTTAAATTCGGCAACGACGGCACAGCCCGCTTCCAGGCCTGGAATAAAATATTTGAATAAAAAAGCGGCAACACCGACCGCTACTACTTGTCAACAATCTTTCGGAACGACTGCAGCTTCTCGCCATAGCAGAGGTCTCCGCAGTCACCGAATCCCGGAACTATATACTTTTGTTCGTTCATGCCTTGGTCTATGGAAGCGCACCAGATGGTAGAGTCTTCGGGCAGAGCCTTTTTCACGACATCGATACCTTCGGGAGCAGCAATTATGCAGCACACATGAATTTTCTTCGGTTTACCTGCTTCCATCAGAGCCTCGATTGCAGCAGCCAGGCTGCCGCCAGTAGCCAGCATAGGGTCAACAATAAGCAGAGTCTTACCCTTTACGCTCGGTGTAGCGATATATTCAGCATGTACGCCTACTTCGGTATGCTCACGATTGATATACATTCGGTAAGCCGAAACGAAAGCATTGTCGGCTCCATCAAAAACATTGAGAAAGCCCTGATGGAAAGGCAGTCCGGCACGCAGTACAGTAGCTACAACCATATCCTTCTGGCTCATCAGTGGAATATCAACCTGTCCCAACGGAGTCTTCACTGTCTTAGGCTTATACTCCAGCGTCTTCGACAGTTCATAGGCCATTAACTCACCAATACGTTCCACGTTGTGGCGAAACGTCATTCGATTCTTCTGGTACGACTTATCTCTCAGCTCTGCCATAAAATGGTTGATAATGCTATTTTCTTCCGCAAAATTAACAACTTTCATAATGTATAGTGTTTTTATTATGCTGCAAAAGTACGCATTTCCTTTTACATGTCCAATATACTCAGCGCAGATTTCTCCTGTAGAGCAACTTCGAACTGCCCACAGGATAAAAAATCTCTACTTTCTTCATTAGGAAATCATCCCACATAGTATCCGTTTGTTCTTCTACAATATTCCAATCTGACCTGAGCCGCACAAGGTTTAAATTCCATATTATACTCCTTATAATTTGTCAAAACAAATTTCTCAAAACGCCCTGAGGTTATTCGCTTCGATTGTTTCATGGAAAAACAATTGAAAAGCAGGACTCCCCTCCTAATTTTTTGCACCTTTGCAGTATTGTTGGAAACAGACAAAAGAACAACGATTTTTGCTACATAACTAGAAAAAAATTTTTTCTAAGTTTAGAAACAAAAAATTCTTAGTTTAACAGCACACACACACGAATCAATAAAGAGAATTTAAGGATGCGGTTTTTATGTTGTAATGCATTTTGGAGGAACGTCCGCGTTTTGGATATAAATAATGTAGCCGATGGTTAAATTTTATTTTTTTATAGAGTATTTTTGGAGAATATTGCGTACCTTCGTGCCGTTTTTACAATGGCAATTTGAGAATCAGACAATATATATTGGTGGTGATGCTGCTTACCTTAGCCACATTCTCGGTGTTCGGCTTTGGTGGTTTTTTTGTTGGACGCACTCCTTTCATGGGTGCTGTGCCCGATTCAGTCACTGATTCTCTGAAGGTTGATTCCACTCTAAAGGATGCTGGCGAGACAAAAATGTCGGAAATAGACCTGAAGGCGGACTCGGTGAAGAGATTGTCGGACAAGATTCTCGCCGAACTGGGAATCAGCAAGGACAGTCTGGCACGGATGGATTCGCTCTCGCTCGTAGCTCTCGATTCGCTGATGGATGCCTACGAGGTAAAGCAGACGAGGAAAGCTGTGCAGTGGAACGACTCGATTGCTGCAGTCCAAGACTCCATAAACGCAAGCAAGAAGGACCCGCCGCTCGAAGCTCCCGTGGTTTATACCGCTAACGACTCGGTGGTTTTCATGATGGGCGATAAGAATGCTATCCTGTATGGTGATGCTCAGGTGAACTATACAAACATAGAACTGAAGTCGGAGGAGATAAAGATGAATATGGACAGTTCTATTGTGCATGCCGTAGGTGCCCTGGATTCACTGGGTAAGCTGTATGGCACTCCTATATTCAAGGAGGGCGAAGACAGTTACGAGATGGAGAAGATGTCGTACAACTTCAAGACGAAGAAGGGATTCATCGAGAATGTATATACTCAGCAGCAGGACGGATTCCTGACGAGCGAGGAATCGAAAAAGGGACAGGACGATGATCTGTATCTGCGACACGGACGATACACCACCTGCGACGAGGAGCATCCGCACTTTTACATAGCGCTGAGCCGGGCAAAGGTGCACACGGGAAAAAGTGTGTTCTCAGGTCCTGCATGGCTCGTAATCGAGGATGTGCCCCTACCCCTCGCCATTCCGTTTGCCTACTTCCCCTTCACCAGCAAGTATTCGTCAGGTATCATTATGCCGTCGTATGGCGACGAATCGACCAGAGGTTTCTACCTGCGCGACGGAGGTTACTACCTTGCCATTAACGACAATGTCGATTTGCGACTTACGGGAGAAATCTTCACGAAGGGTTCGTGGGGCATCGGTGCCCAATCGACATATAAGAAGAGGTATAAGTATCAGGGTAATTTCTATTTCAACTATCAAGTGACGAAGGAAGGCGAAAAGAACATGCCGGACTATAATGTGTCGAAGAACTTCAAGCTGCAATGGAATCACCAACAGGACCCGAAGGCCAGTCCGAACAGTAATTTTTCGGCCAGTGTGAACTTCGCCACACAGAGTTACGAGAAGAAAAACCTTACTTCGCTCTATAATCCCACCTCGTATTCGCAAAGCACGAGAACATCTTCCATAAGCTATTCGCATTCATTCCCGAAAATAGGTCTGTCGATTACGGCATCAGCTAACATATCACAGAATATGCGTGACTCTATGCTCTCCGTAACCCTGCCTAACTTGTCGATTATGGTAAGTCGTTTCTATCCGTTCAAGCGCAAGAAGGCGGCCGGCAAGGAACGTTGGTATGAGAAGATATCCTTTGCATATACCGGTTCACTGTCGAACAGTATCTCGACCAAGGAGAACAGACTTCTGAAGTCGAACCTGATTAAGGACTGGAACAATGGTATGCGTCACACCATTCCAATCAATGCTTCGTTCACCATACTGAAGTATATCAATGTGACTCCTGGCATCACCTACAATGAACGATGGTACACACATAAGGTGAATCAGGACTGGAACCGCGAGAAGCAGACTGTGGTGAGAGACACGGTGTGGGGATTTAACCGTGTGTATGACTTCACAACCAATTTGTCCATCAACACGAAGCTGTATGGATTCTACAAGCCTAACAGGAAGATATTCGGCGATAAAATTCAGATGATACGACATGTGTTCTCGCCTTCGATAAGCTTCAACTGGGCACCTGACTTCAGCACTTCGACATGGGGATATTACGATACCTATACGAAGACCGACACACAGGGTAACGTGACTCTGGTGACTTATTCGCCCTATGCAGGGTCCCTGTATGGAGTGCCAGGAACAGGCAAAACGGGAAGTGTCAGCTTCGACATCTCGAACAACATTGAGATGAAGATCAAGTCGGACAAAGATACGAGTGGTATAAAGAAGATTAGCATCATCGACGAATTGGGTGCCAACATATCGTATAACATGGCTGCCACACGACAGAAATGGAGTAACCTGAACACACGAATCCGTCTGAAATACGGAAAGTTCTCCCTAAATCTGGCTGCGGTGTTTGCCACCTATGCCTATGCATTCGACAAGAACGGAAACGTCATCGTAGGCGACAGGACAGAATGGTCGTACGGAAGGTTCGGACGCTTCCAGGGTATAAGCAAAAACCTTTCATATTCGTTCAACAACCAAAGTTTCAAGAAATTCAGGGATGCGCTCGGAAAACTCTTCGGCAGACACAAGTATGACGAAGAAGAAAAGGAGGACAAGAAGAAGAACGGAGAGGAAGAGGTAAACGAAGAAGAGAAGGAGAAGAAAGGCAACCTGAGGAGCCGGCGCAGACAAAAGAACGAGAAAGAGGACACGAGCGGACTGGACGAAGACGGATATATGAAGTTCAACCTGCCCTGGTCATTCAGCATCTCGTATGGTATCAACATGGCGGAAGACCGCTCGGCAGAGATAAACCGAAGGACAATGCGCTATCCGTATAAGTTCACCCACAACCTGAACTTCTCGGGCAGCATAAAACTGGCGAGCAACTGGAATATCAGTGCCTCGTCGGGATGGGACTTCACTAGACGTAAGATTTCAATGACAACCGTAAACATCTCACGCGATATGCACTGCTTCAACATGAGTTGCGGACTGGTGTTCGGTACGTTCACATCATATAACATAACACTGAGAGCTAATGCTTCGGTACTTACCGACGCACTGAAGTACGACAAGAAGAGTTCGTACTCAAGTTCTGTAAAATGGTATTGATAATGCATAATTGAAAACTTGAAACCTTAAGCCCAATGAGAATCCTATCCATAGACTACGGAAAGAAGCGGACAGGCATAGCCGTGACTGACCCCATGCAGATCATCGCCAACGGACTGGAAACGGTAGAAACTGTAAAACTGGAGGCTTTTCTGAAGGACTACATGGAGAAAGAAGAGGTGGAGACCATCGTCGTAGGCTATCCCAGACAGATGGACGGCGAGGATTCAGAGAACATGAAGCGAATCACCCCGTTCGTGAACAGACTGCGGAAGCTGTATCCGGAGAAGAAAGTCGAGATGTACGATGAACGGTTCACATCGGTGCTGGCACACAAGGCAATGCTGGCTTCGGGCATAGGCAAGAAAGCCCGGCAGGACAAGGCACTGGTGGATAAGATTTCGGCTACGATCATTCTTCAAGAATACTTAGAACATAATAAACACTTTATATAATATGGTTTTACCAATGTACATATTCGGACAACCTGTACTGAGACAAGTTGCCGAAGAAGTGGAAGAGAATTATCCCGACCTGAAAGAACTGATAAAGAACATGTATGAAACCCTGCGCAATTCGGAGGGTGTGGGACTGGCAGCACCACAAGTGGGACTGCCCATCAGACTGTTTATCGTGGATCTGGACTGTCTGAGCGAGGAGCATCCGGAATTCAAGGGCTACCTGAAGACATTCATCAATCCCGAGATAGTAGAGCTGAGCGACGAACAGGTGTCGTATGAAGAGGGATGCCTGTCGGTGCCTGGCATCCACGAGAATGTGAAGCGTCCGAAGCGAGTGCTGCTGAACTATCTGGACGAGAATTTCGAAGAGCATGAAGAGTGGTTCGACGATTTCCCAGCCCGTGTGATTCAGCACGAGAACGACCATCTGGACGGAAAGATGTTCGTAGATCGTCTGGGGCCGCTGCGCAAGCAGATGCTGAAGTCGAAACTCGTAGCAATGACTAAAAATAAGTTTAGCGCTTCGTATAAATGCAAGCCAAACAAATAATACTGAGTCTGCTGCTCAGTCTGTCGTCGCTGTTTCCTGCCCAGGCGCAGATAAACACTTCGCGAATGATAGATATCGGACGGAATGCAATCTATTTCGACGATTATGTTTTGGCTATACAGTATTTCAACCTGGTCATAAACTCCAAGCCATACCTCTACGAACCGTATTTCTTCCGCGGACTGGCCAAATTCTACCTGGATGATTTCACAGGTGCCGAGGCAGACTGCACAAAGGCAATAGAGAAGAATCCCTTTTACCCCAACAGTTATCAGGTAAGAGGACTTGCGAGAATAAAACTCGGCAAGCTCAGCGGTGCAGCCGAGGACTATACGAAGGCTGTGGAGGTGGAACCTGGAAGCAAGACCCTGTGGCATAACCTGACCATATGCTACCTGCAAATGGACAGTATGCAAGTGGCTGACTCTATCTGCGACATCATGATCAAGAAATGGCCTAAGCAGGCGGAGGGCTACACCATAAAGAGTCAGATAAAAATGCAGGCGGGCGACACCATCAAAGCTGAGGAGTTTATCGACAAGGCTCTCGAAGTGGACAAGTACAATGTGCCTGCCCTGACGGCAAAGGCCATGCTGCTGGTAAACAGAGAGCAATACAAGGATGCCGAGGGTATGTTCGACGAGGCTTTGCGGCTACAGCCTAAACAACCGGGCAATTACATAAACCGTGCTCTCTGCCGTTACCATCAGAATAACTACAGGGGAGCCATGCAGGACTATGACCAGGCTCTGTCGATCGACCCGAACAACTTCATCGGACACTATAACCGAGGACTGCTCCGCGCCAATGTGGGTGAGGACAATCTGGCTATCGAGGATTTCAATTTCATCATCGAGAAAGACCCCGACGACATGATGGCTATCTTCAACCGCGCCACATTGCTCGACAATATCGGAGAGTATGCCGAGGCTATCCGCGACTACACAACCGTAATCAAGGAATATCCGAAGTTTCTATACGGTTACCAACGGCGAGCTGCCGCAAAACGTAAGATCGGTGACCTGAATGGAGCAAAACGCGACGAGGATCATGTGCTGAGAGAGGAGATCGCCCACCGATATGGCTATGCTACTGCCACTTCGCGCCAGAAGAACAAGACCAGAAAGCAGTCGGAACGCAACATAGATGACTACCAGAGCCTGGTGGTTGCCGACGACGAGGAAGCAACCAAGCAGTATTCGAGCGAAATAAGAGGTAAGGTGCAGAACCGGAATGTGGAGACTACCCTCATAAAGCCCCAGGAGAAGACTTCGAAGCTATATAAAGAAGTGGCTCCGGACGATGCCATGAAATATTTCGAAAAGGCATACGAACAGGCACACAACGGAAACATTGCCGATGCTATCATAAATCTGGATACTGCCATCAGCATTAATCCTATCTTCGCCGAGGCATACTACAACCGCGGACTGCTGAAGCTGCTTTCAGACCAGACCGAAGCTGCCATTCAGGACCTGTCGAAGGCAGGTGAGCTGGGTATCTACTCTGCTTATAATATCATAAAGAAAAACACACGGAAACTGACTATCAAGAACTGATGATGCCTCTATACAGAAGTTAAGACGCTAAGACGATACCGATTTCCTTTTCATGGACTAAGACTGGTGTCACTTTCGCTTTGAGATAATCTCGCAATAGCGTGAAAGCGACATTCCTACGGGTATATTGTCGGACAGCACCCACTGGGTCAGCTCGGGACAATGCAGCTCGCCCAGTTTCATATACTGGGCTGCAAGTTTGTAGTCTTTCCGACGAAGATAGATGAGCGCCTTGTAAGGATATATATTCTCGGTTCCTTCATAGTTCACAGATGTGCGCTCGATGATGTCGAGAAGTTCGAGTGCTACAGGATCGAGATTGAATACGATGAGCCGGGTGGCTATCTTCACGACGGCATTAACCACATCATCCTGATTCTGTATATAGCTAATGAAAAGCGGCAAGGCTTCGTCAAACTTATCCTCTGCCAGCTTCAGGGTGGCATTAAGCAGGTTGAACTCTATCTCGTCGGGCGAGAGACGCACAGCCCTGTCAATATATTTTCGTGCCCTATCAAGACGATTGAGCGCGAAGTAGAGGTCTGCCATCTCAAAGCAGGCACTGGCGTAGTAGTCCTTGTCGGAAGAATAACGCGTGAAGAATATCTCTGCCTTCTGCAGACAGCGAAGTGCTGCGGTGGTGTTCTCATTCTCTACATAACAGGTGGCAAGTGCCAGCTGCTGGCTGCCGTCGTGGGTGCGCTTGACATATTCCTCAAGAATAGGTGCTGCATCGGCATAGTTCTCACGAAACATCAGGCAGTGGGCTTTCGTAAGCATGGCATCGGTATCTTCGGGGTCGATAGCCAAGGCGAACTCAACAGAGTCGAGAGCCTCGTCAACCTGGTTGCAGGTAAACTGGGCAGCGGAGAGGATAGTCCATCCGTGCGACAGATACGGATTGGTTTCGAGCAGGTTGCCATATACCCTAATGACCATATCATAGAGACACTCTGAACGGACTGTGTCAGCAAGAATCAGGTCGCTGTCGTAATTGCCGAGCGGAGAGAAGTTGACGATATATAGTTCTACCCATCGCTTCACCACTTCCTCGTCGTAAACATGACCTGGAGCCAGTTCGATGAGTGATGTGATTACATGGATGTAGTTGTCGCGGATGTACTCTTCACGTTGTTCCGCGTCTTCCTCGTCGTTGAAGGCATTTTCGCGTTCGTCTGCCAGCCATGCGGCAAACATCTCCTCAGCCTTCTCCGTATTGTCGTGAAGGGCATATTGCAACTGTGCCTTCTGGTATGCCACTTCGTTGTTGCCGGCAGCAGAAAGCGACTCGACTATCTCTTCAGCTTCCTCGAAGCGATGCAGATAAATGTATGCACCGGACTTGATGAGCAGAAGCACGGGCTCGTCAGGATATATATTGAGCCCGCTCTCCACGCATCTTATAGCTTCGGATGAATTGTCGGAATTCATGTAGTAATCGGCAATGTCAGAGTAGTCATCGATGTCGAGATATGGTGTAATGCCAGTCTTCAACGAGTCTTCATAGACATCGAGGATTTCACGAAATTCATCACTGTCAAAATAGTCGTTCCGCAAGGTATGGTGATTTTTGTATTTTCTTCTGTTAGAATTATTTTGATGCTTTCAGATCGACTGTGCGGTTGAACACAAGGTGGTCTGGTGTAGAGTCTGGATCGACATTGTAGTAACCGATGCGCTGGAACTGCAGGTAGTCGAGCGGCTTGCGGGTCTGCAGCCATTTCTCCACGTAGGCTTTCTTGATTTCAAGACTGTTAGGGTTGAGGAACGGACGCATAGCCTCGATGCCGCGCAGGTCGCCATGCTCTTTAGAGTAGTTGGCTACTTCGTCGCGCGGATTGGCAACGAGCCACAGGCGGTCGTAGTTGCGCACCTCGGCTTCGAGACAGTGTGCCTGGCTGACCCAATGGATGGTCTTGCCCTTTATCTTCATATTTGAATTAGCCTGACCGGTCTTGGTGTCGGGAACCAATTCAGCACGTACTTCGACAATGTTTCCGTCTGCATCCTTTACGATACATTCCTCGGAGTTTTCAGAACAACGGATGATGTAGGAGTTCTTCAGGCGTACTTCCTTGCCCGGACCGAGACGGAAGAATTTCTTCGGAGCATCCTCCATGAAGTCTTCGCGTTCAATCCACAGCTTGCGGCTGAACTCTATCTCGTGTGTTCCGTCGTCCGGGTTCTCCGGATTGTTCTGTGCTGTATATACTTCGGTTTCGCCTTCAGGGAAGTTTGTGATGACAAGACTAAGCGGGTCGAGTACGGCACTGACACGCTGAGCCCGCTTGTTGAGGTCGTCGCGGACAGCACTCTCGAACAGAGACATCTCGTTGAGTGCATCGAACTTAGTATATCCTATCTTGTCTATGAAGCTGAGGATTCCTTCCGGGCTGTAACCACGACGGCGGAATCCGCAGATAGTGGGCATACGTGGGTCGTCCCATCCGTTTACAATCTTCTCATTTACGAGGATAAGCAGGTTGCGCTTACTTAATAGAATATGAGTAAGGTTGAGCTTGTTGAACTCGGTCTGTCGCGGGCGGTTGTCGTCGAGCGGCTTGTCGTCCCCACCCTCTATCTTTGCCCAATCGACGAAGAGGTCGTAGAGCGGACGGTGGCTGACAAATTCGAGTGTACACCAGCTGTGGGTCACTCCTTCCCAGTAGTCACACTGTCCGTGGGTGAAGTCGTACATAGGATACGCATTCCATTTGTTTCCTGTACGCCAGTGTGGCATATTAAGCACACGGTACATGATAGGGTCGCGGAAGTGCATATTCGGACTTGCCATGTCTATTTTGGCACGGAGCACCATCTTGCCGGGTTCCATCGTTCCGCTGTTCATCTGTTCGAAGAGGCGCAGGCTCTCCTCGACGGGGCGGTCGCGGAAGGGGCTGTTAGTTCCGGCCTGTGTCGGTGTGCCCTTCTGTTCGGCTATCTGTTCGCTGGTCTGTTCATCTACATAAGCCTTGCCCGACTTGATGAGAGCCACGGCGAGGTCCCAGAGCTGCTGGAAGTAGTCGGATGCGTAGTAGATGTTGCCCCACTTGAATCCGAGCCACTCGATATCACGCTTTATGGCCTCTACATATTCCGTGTCTTCTTTCTGCGGGTTGGTGTCGTCCATGCGAAGGTTGCAGACGCCTCCGTATTTCTTTGCCATTCCGAAGTCGAGGGCAATGGCCTTGGCGTGGCCTATGTGAAGATAACCGTTTGGCTCCGGCGGGAAACGAGTCTGCATTCGTCCGCCGTTCTTACCTTCTGCCAAATCCTTACGCAGTATTTCCTCTACGAAGCTGACAGACTCATAGGTCTGCTGTTCGTTGTTGTTTGCTATATCCATTATGTTGTTATTTTTTTTGCAAAGATAGATGATTTTTGTGTAACTATGAAAACAGGAAAAGATATTTGACTAATTCCGTGTCAAGAAAATGGAATGGTCGATACATTTAGGCAGTTCTTCCTTGTAGTGTGTCACCATGATGAGTGTTTTGTTTTGTCGGCTGCAGAAGGTCTCTATCACGTCCTTCACGAGTCGGCGGTTCAGCAGGTCGAGTCCGTGGAGGGGTTCGTCGAGGATGAGCAGCGAGGGGTCCTTGACGAAGGCGCGTGCCAGCAGCACCAGTCGCTGTTCGCCTGAAGAGAGTTTCAGGAAAGTGGTGTCGGCGTGCTGTGCCACTCCGAATATGTACATCCAGAACAGGCAGCGCTGACGTGCCTCGGGCGACTTGGGTTTCACGTAGAGTCCGTTCATGTCGCTCTGTCCCGAAGCCACGATGTCGATAGCGGGTATGTCGCGCTGGAATGCACGGTGCATCTCGGGCGATATGTAACCGATGTGTCGTTTGATGTCCCAAATGCTTTCGCCCGACCCGCGTTTGTGTCCGAAGAGTGTGATGTTGTTGGCATAGGCCTGGGGGTTGTCGGCACAGACGATGCTGAGGAGGGTTGACTTGCCGGAGCCGTTTTCGCCAGAGAGAGCCCAGTGCTCACCGTTGCGAACGGTCAGGTTGAGGTCTTTCAGTATGGTACGTGTGCCATAGCGTATGTTGACATTGTCGAATTCGAGGATATTCCCGTCGGCAGACGGCGGTTCGGATTCGGAGGGCAGTGCAAGGATGCGGTCGCGCTTCTCGTCGGTCAGCATACGGCTGGGTACGGGAGATACCGACTGGCGGTATTCGGCAAGGGTCTGCTTCGGCAGCACTGTCATGTCGCGGACCTGATAGACATGAGTGATGAATTCAGGGATGTCGTCGCTCTTCGACAGCACGAGGACGACAGTGATGTTCGTTTCGTCGGTGAGAATCTTCAGGAAGTCGTGCAGCTGCTGGCGTGCTCCTGCGTCGAGACCGATGAAGGGGTTGTCCATGATGAGCACACGCGGATTGGTCATGAGCGTCTTGGTCATCTGGAACTTGCGCAACTCGCCTGAACTGAGCATGATGACGTGTTTGTCTTCGAGCAGTTCGAGATGGAACATATCATAGAGGCGGCGGCGCACCTTCGAGAGTTCTTCGTGCATGGCCTTGCGGTCTGCCTCCTCCTGGGCCAGTCGGGCTGCCTCTTCCTCGGCGCTCTCGTCGCGGACTATGAACTTGTCGAAGACAGTTTTGCGGATGAGTCCGTTCTCGGCAATGCGGAACGACTCGTCGAGCAGGTCGCTGACCAGCGGGGTCTCGTCTATGTCGTTCTGGTTCCATCGCTGCTGATAGTAGTAGGTTCCGTCGGTGGTGCCGTAGGAATCGCGGAACGTCATGTACTTGATGTTGTCGCTTACCATCTTTGCCTTCGACGGACGGAAGTCGTACTTCACGTCGTTCATGGGCTGAAGCGGGTGTGCGCCGGTGAGGATATCGACCAGCATACTCTTGCCGCCGCCGTTGGGACCGACGATGGCAATGTGTTCGCCTGCATTTATCTCGAACTCAATGGGTGTACGGAATCGGAACATGGGGTTTCGCGCTATTCCGTTGTGTATTTCTATTACCTTCTGCATATTCACATTTGTAAATTATGGTGCAAAGGTACGCATGAATTTGCAAAAAATGAGTAGCTTTGCAGAAATTTATCGAGGCAATGAAAAAGCTTATCGCATTTTTACTGTTTACATTATGCTCCCTGCTGCATGGCGGGCTGAATGCCCAGGTCAGCACTCCGCTCGTGGGCAACATAAAGACACTGCAGGCAAAGGTGAACGGCAACTGGGGCGAGGCGCCTGTGTTGCTGTATGGCGGCAGCAACTGGCTCGAGGTTTCGTTCGACGACCTGCAGCATAATTTCGTGAGATACGAATACAACATCATCCACTGCAATGCCGACTGGACCGAGAGCGAGCTGATAGCCAACGAATACATGAACGGATTCAACGGGCAGAGGATTGAGGACTACGACGTGTCGATGAACACGATGATGGAGTACAACCACTACCGCTTTACCATTCCGAACAACGACGTACAGCTGAAGCTGTCGGGCAACTACCGCATAGACATCGTGAACGACGACAACGACGACGAACTGGTGGCTCAGGTCTATTTCTCTGTCCTGGAGCCGAGGGTGAGCGTCGCTGTCAGCGTGAGCGGGAATACCGACATAGACACGTGGGATGCTCACCAGCAGCTGGACTTCACGGTGAACTACCAGGGATATAAGGTGCAGACTCCAGCCGAGGACTTCTACCCCGTCGTGGTGCAGAACCGCCGCTGGGACAATCATGTCAGCGGCATGAAGCCATCGTATCTCAGGAACGGCGAAGTGGTATATACCCACAACCGGGACCTTATCTTCGAGGGCGGGAACGAATACCGCCGCTTCGAGATTCTCGACGAGTATGTGCCCACGATGAGGGTATTCAAGATGTCGTACAATGCTCCGTACTATCATGCCACGCTGTTCGACGACGCCCAGCGATACCGCTATCTCTACGACCAGGACCAGGACGGACGCTACTGGATACGCAACGGGAAGAACGAGCGTAACGAGACGGAGAGCGACTATTTCTACACGCACTTCCGTCTGGTCAGTCCGCCCATTGCCGGCGGCGACGTATATCTCAACGGCGACCTGACCAACGGCCTGCTGACCGAGGACAATAAGATGGTGTATAATCTGATTGACCACTGCTACGAGATAGTGAAGCCGCTGAAGCAGGGCTCGTACAATTACCAGTATCTCTTTGTGTATGACGGCGAGACGGTGGGACAGTCCGCGCAGACGGAGGGCAGTTTCCACCAGACCGAGAACGAATACTGGGTGTATGTGTATCACCGTCCCTTCGGAGAGAGATACGACCGGCTGGTAGGTTTCCAGAAACATACTTATAGCATCGGGAAGTGAGGAAGTGAGGAAGTGAAAAATCCAAGTTACTGCTCATGTGAGGAGTGAAAAAAAATAAGACGCAGACAAATGAAATTCAGATTTCTTTCTTTAGTATTTATAATGTGCAGCTGGACGGCTGCACCGGCACAGACGCTCGAACAAAAACTTTTTGACTGGTTGGATGATTATCAGCGATGGGATGCCGTCACGGCTCCGCCTACGCTGAAGGGGTGTAGTGTTGACAAGGATGGGAAGACCGTCACGGTGACCATCGGCGGCGGTTTTCAGGAACAGCATTTCACGCCCGTCGTGGTGGACTCCATCTATAGCCGCGTGCGCAGTTTCCTGCCCGAGGAATACAGGCGGTACAATCTCAGCATCGTGACCGAGGACCGCCCTATCGAGGAGCTCGTGCCTAATTTCTTCCGCAGGGGCGGCATCGACGGCAATCGTCTGTGGAAGGAGGAGTACAGGGGCGAGCCCTGGGTGAGGAATGTGTCGCGCCCCTACTCTGCTCCCGGCGGGCTCGATGGCTGCCACGTGTCGCTGTGGCAGAGTCACGGCCGCTACTGGAACGCGAAGAAGGGTCTGTGGGAATGGCAGCGTCCGCGTCTGTTCTGCACGACGGAGGACCTGTTCAGCCAGACGTTCGTCGTGCCCTACATCATCCCGATGCTGCAGAATGCGGGTGCCGTAGTGTTCACCCCTCGCGAGCGCGACTGGCAGACGGGCGAGGTGATAATCGACAACGACACCCCGCAGCAGGGCGGCTCCTATGCCGAGACCGCCAGGAGCAGAAGGCGCGAGTGGCAGACTTCGCCCGTTGCCGGATTCATGGGCGGACGGGAGTTCTATCAGGAATGCGACAGTCCGTTTTGCAGCGGAACGGGCCGATACATCCCCGCGGTCAGCAACGAGAATGAGGCTTCGCTGGCGGAGTGGACTCCGGACATTCCCGAGGCGGGGCAGTATGCCGTGTATGTGTCGTACCAGTCGTTCGAGAACAGTGTGCCCGATGCTCACTACACGGTCTATCACAAGGGCGGCGCGACGGAGTTTCGCGTCAACCAGCAGATGGGCGGCAGCACGTGGGTCTATCTCGGCACGTTCGAGTTCGCCCCCGGTCTGCATTCGTCCGACAGGGTTACGCTGAGCAACGTGAGTGCCCACCGCGGTGTGGTCTCTGCCGATGCAGTCCGCTTCGGAGGGGGCATGAGCAACTACGCCGTCTGCGACTCGGTCAGCGGGACGGTCTGCCGGAGCGGGCTGCCTCGCTGGGCTGAGGGTGCGAAGTACTCTGCCCTGTGGTATGGTTTTCCGCACAGGGTGCACAGCGGGAAGTTTGCAGATGATGATTACAAGAACGACATAAACAGCCGCTCTGCCGCCATCAATCTCCTTTCAGGCGGCAGTGTGTATAACCCCGGGCAGACGGACGGCCGCCGCGTGCCGCTCGAACTGAACATAGCCTTCCACACCGATGCCGGCTATCGCATGAACGGCGAGCTGCTGGGTCCGCTCGCCATCTATATGACGAACTACAACGACGGACTGACGGGTGCGGGGCTCGACCGCTACGTCTCGCGCGACCTTGCCAGTATGCTCCTGACGAACCTGACGACCGACCTGCGGGAGTACGGGCTGCCGGCACGCAAGCTGTGGAACCGCGACTATGGCGAGGCCCGCGAACCGCAGATTCCCGCCTGCATCCTTGAGATGCTTTCACACCAGAATTTCTACGATATGCGACTGGGCTACGACCCTAAGTTCAAGTTCGACCTGTGCCGCTCCATCTACAAGACCATCGTGAAGTTCGTGGCTCGCCAGCATAGCCGCGACTACGTCATACAGCCCCTGCCGGTAAGCCACTTCAGCGTGACGCTCGACCCTACGCAGCAGACTGCCCGCCTGAGCTGGCAGCCCACTGCCGACCCGCTTGAGCCCACTGCCACGGCGCAGCGCTACGTCGTCTATACCCGCATGGGGGCGATGGATTTCGACAACGGCACGGTCGTCAGCGGCACCCAGTGCGACGTGCCCCTGCAGCCCGGATATGTCTATTCGTTCAAGGTGACGGCCCTGAACCGCGGCGGCGAGAGTTTCCCGTCGGAGGTACTGGCTGCGGGCGTATCGCCCGAGAACCGCGGCACGACACTCGTCGTGAATGCCTTCACGCGGCTGGAGGGTCCGCAGAGCATCGACACCGATTCGCTGCAGGGCTTCGACCTCGACCTCGACCCGGGCATCCAGTACGGCAAGTTTGCCGGATTCTGCGGTCGCCAGCTCTCCTTTGCCAAGTCGAAGGCGGGCAAGTCGGGCGACGACGCTCTCGGAATGAGCGGTTCGGAGCTGGAGGGCAAGGTCGTCATGGGCAACACCTTCGACTATGCCGCCATCCACGGACGGGCGCTGCTCGCCTCGGGCCACTCGTTCGCATCGGTCAGCGAAGCAGCCTTCATGGACCGGTTCACCACGGCTGAGGACATCCTCACGGAATATCCCTTCCTGGACATATACTACGGAGTGCAGAAGCGTTTCAACTCCACCACGTCGCATCTCGTCAGCAAATACATCGACCTTGGCGGCAGGGCTATCATCAGCGGTGCGAACATCTGCGACTATGCCGTCGCGGACAAGTCGGTGACGGGAGTCAGGGGGTGCGGACTCACATTCGACATCTGGCGCGAGATGAACGACAGGAGCTATGCCGTGCCCACAGTGACCGTGCCGCAGCCCGCGGGCAATGCCTTCGCCATACTGCAGTACAGCAACGGATATGCGGCAGCCGTAGCCAGCGACCGCCAGCAGCGATACGTCAAGCTGGGCTTCCCGCTCGAGAGCATGAAAGACTACTCGCAGATGCAGCAGCTCGTCACCGCCTTCATGGCATTCCTAAGAAAATAGAACCTGAATCCTGAAACCTGAAACTTGAATCCTGAAACCTGAAACCCGAATCCTGAAACCTGAATATGCATTATACACTGAATAGTTTTTTGCCTACGACGAAGAAAGAGTGTGAACTGAGAGGCTGGGACCGGCTGGATGTCATCCTCTTCTCGGGCGATGCCTATGTCGATCACCCCTCGTTCGGGGCAGCCGTCATTGGGCGTGTGCTCGAGGCTGAGGGACTGCGCGTTGCCATCGTGCCGCAACCCGACTGGCACGGCGACTGGCGCGACTTCAAGAAGCTGGGGCGTCCGCGGCTCTTCTTCGGCATTTCGCCCGGGTGCATGGATTCGATGGTGAACAAATACACCGCCAACCGTCGCCTGCGCAGCGAGGATGCCTATTCGCCCGACGGACGCATGGGACTGCGGCCCGACTACCCCACCGTCGTCTATACCCGGATTCTGAAGCAGCTCTTCCCCGACGTGCCCGTGCTCATCGGCGGCATCGAAGCCTCGCTGCGACGGCTCACACACTACGACTACTGGCAGGACAAGCTGCTGCCCTCGATACTCTACACCTCGGGCGCCGACCTGCTCACCTACGGCATGGGCGAGAAGAACAACACCGCCATCGCCCGCCTGCTCATGGAACAGGACTGCGAGATCGACGTCCGTCTCTTCCGCCAGCTCATGATGCGCCACCCGCAGCAGCAGACCGTGATGGTGATGGACGAGGGCGAGATTCCGCGGGGCATACGGCCCGACGACATCGTGCTGCACAGCCACGAGGAATGCCTGCGCAACAAGCGGGCACAGGCTGAGAACTTCCGCCACATCGAGGAGGAGTCGAACAAGTACGATGCACAGCGCATACTGCAGCAGACAGGCGGCCGCTGGGTAGTCGTCAACCCGCCCTACCAGCCCATGAGCCAGACCGAGCTCGACCGCTCGTTCGACCTGCCCTACACCCGTCTGCCCCACCCGAAATACAAGGGCAAGCGCATACCCGCCTACGAGATGATAAAGCACAGCGTCACGCTCCACCGCGGATGCTTCGGCGGCTGCGCCTTCTGCACCATCTCTGCCCACCAGGGCAAGTTCATCACCTCGCGCAGCAAGGAGAGCATACTGCGCGAAGTGGAGCAGATCACGCACATGGACGACTTCAAGGGCTACCTCAGCGACCTGGGCGGACCCTCTGCCAACATGTATGCCATGCACGGCCGCGACCTCAGCCTCTGCCACAAGTGCAAGCGGCCCTCGTGCATCCATCCGCAGATATGCCGCAACCTGGACACCGACCACTCGCGCCTGCTCGACATCTACCATGCCGTCGATGCCGTGAAGGGCATAAAGAAAAGCTTCATAGGCAGCGGAGTGCGCTACGACCTGCTCCTGCACGATGCGGGCAGCGACAAGGCGAACGCAGCCAACCGCCGCTACACCGAGGAACTCATCACGCGCCACGTCAGCGGACGCCTGAAGGTGGCACCCGAGCACACCTCCGACCGCGTGCTCCGCCAGATGCGCAAGCCCCCCTTCAGCCTCTTCTACGACTTCAAGCGCATCTTCGACGACACCTGCCGCCGCCACGGACTGCGCCAGCAGCTCATCCCCTACTTCATCTCCAGTCATCCCGGCAGCACCGACGAAGACATGGCAGAGCTTGCCATCATCACGAAGGGCCTCGACTTCCACCTGGAGCAGGTGCAGGACTTCACCCCCACGCCCATGACCGTAGCCACCGAGACGTGGTACACCGGGCTGCATCCCTACACCCTCGAGCCCGTCTATTCTGCCAGGACCCAGCGCGACAAGCTCGCCCAGCGCCAGTTCTTCTTCTGGTACAAGCGTGAGGAGCAGCCGCGCATCATCGCCGAGCTGCGCCGCATCGGCCGTCCCGACCTCATCCGCAAACTCTTCGGCAGGTAGCTTCCACTCTCCCGCTGACAATAATTACAAATAATCCGCGTGTTCAGAAAAAAAAGAGGGAAGCAGAATGTCCGCTTCCCTCATTAGTGTTGGAACCTTCCGACAGTGCTCCATTTCGATATTGGGGGGTGTCGGAGCCTTCCGACAGTGCCCCATTTCGATATTGGGGGGTGTCGGAACCTTCCGACAGTGCCCTTTTTCAAATTTTCGACCTGTCGGAATTTCTAATCGCACTCACTTCAGCACCTGACGGATGCCCTGCTCGCGGTGGCAGAGGTGAACCTCGACCCCGAACTTGCGGTGCAGGTGCTCAGCTACGTGCTGCGCACAATATACGGAGCGGTGCTGGCCGCCGGTGCAGCCGAAGGAAATCTGAAGGTCGGTGAATCCACGGTCGAGCCAGCGCTGCGTGTGGAAATCGACAAGGGGATATACGCTGGAGAGGAACTGGAGTATTTCGCCGTCGCGCTCCAGGAAGTCGATGACGGACTGGTCGAGCCCTGTGACGGACTTGTACTCGGCATAGCGGCCGGGATTGTTCGTCGAGCGGCAGTCGAAGACATATCCGCCGCCGTTGCCCGAGGCGTCCTCCGGTATGCCCTTCTTGAAGGAGAAGGAGAAGACGCGGACGATGAGCCGCTTGTGGGGCTCGAGCGTGGCAATCTTGTCGAGGAGCTGACGGGGTGTGTCGGCGGTGAGCCTGCTCAGCACCGACTGCAGGCAGGGATATGCCGCTGCCGACCCGAGCCGGAGCTCCGCACGCAGATTGTCGAGCGCCGGGGCGATGCTGTCGATGAAGTGACGCTTCTTCTCCCACAGTCCGCGATAGCCATAGGCTCCGAGCACCTGCAGGATGCGGAAGAAGACGAAGAGGTGCAGACGCCGCAGGAAGTGCTCGCGTGTAAGCCCGCGATAGCAGGCGGGAGCATCGGCAGACGTGATGTATCGCTGCAGGCTCTGCCAATAGACGTCGATGAGCTGGCGGCGAAGGTCGTCGCCGTAGCGCGCCGATGCCTGCCAGAGGAAACTGGCTACGTCGTAGTAGATGGGTCCGCGACGGCCGCCCTGGAAGTCTATATAGTAGGGCTTGCCGCCGTAGAGCATGACGTTGCGGGCCTGGAAGTCGCGATAGAGGAACGTGTCGGCATCCTCGCAGAGCAGGTCGCCGCAGAGACGGTCGAAGTCAGCCTGCAGGGTGTATTCGTTGAACTCCAGTCCGCTGAGCTTGAGGAAGCAGTACTTGAAGTAGTTGAGGTCGAACATGACCGATGTGCGGTCCATCTCAGCCTGCGGATAGCAGTGGCGGAAGACGTCGGGCGAACCGCCGCGGAACTGCAGGTCGGGCAGGTCGCCCATGACCCGGCGCAGCATGGCCTGCTCCGCCTCGGAATAGTTTCCGCCTGCCTCCCTGCCCTCTCTGACGTAATCGAAGAGAGAAAGCGTGCCAAGGTCCTGCTGGATATAGACGCTGCTGTCATCGGACGCACAGAGGACCTGCGGCACCGGCAGCTGCTGACTGCAGAAATGGCGCGAGAGGGCGATGAAGGAGCGGTTCTCCTCGGCACTGGTGCCTATGCAGCCTATATACGTTGCGCCGTCGGCAGCCTCAATGCGGTAGTAGCGGCGGTTGCTGCCCGCACCGGGCAACTGACGGACTGACGAGGGGGCTGCGCCGAAGTGGCGCGTATAGAGTTCTATCAGTCTTTCCTGTTCCATATTGACATGACTTTGTTTTTAACTACACAGATATTGATGATTGACACAACGAGAAGCAGCGCTATGCCCACAATGGCGGAGGGCAGCAGCGACGGCAGTGTGACATGAGGGAAGAATCCCATGAGCATGGAGAGATAGATGCTGCGCAGGAGCAGCAGTATGCCGTATGCCATGAGCAGGACGAAGACATTCAGAAAGACGGTGAGCAGCTGGTAAGGCAGGGAGACCCGGCACGGACTGTAGCCGATGATGAGCAGGTTCTCAAGCTTGTAGGAGTTCTTCTCCACCAGCAGGTAGATGGACAGCATCAGTATGTAGAATGCCAGCACACAGATGACCAGACCCACCGCCATCACTATCCCGACAACCATCCTGAGCATATAGGTAGTCTTCGAGGCATCGAGCTTCGACGTGTCGGTTTCATAGCCCTTGTCGGTCAGATACTTGGCAATGCGCTGGTCGGTAGGATTGCCGACCTTGACGATAAGCCGCGTGGGCTCGACCGCCTTGGACACGTATTCTCCGTTTGCCCACTTCATGAACGACTCGGGCACGAGGATGGTGTTCAGGCGCGAACTGAATCCGACGATGCGCCCGTTGAAGTCTGCACTCTTCCCGTTGCCCTGAACCGTAATGTGGAGGGTGACGGCACCGACGATGCCCTCGGAGAGCTTCGGCATTCCGCGCGAAGAGGCATAGCCGAAGTTGTAGAGGTCGAGATAGTTCTTGGGCAGGATGATCGGCAGGTCGCTGCTGCCCGGCTCGTAGTGCCACCTGTCTGATGCCACATCGACGAAGCGGTCGGGCACCGACTCGAAGAACATATCGGTGGACATGTTGGCAATTCCCTGCATCTCGAAGGCTGCACGGACATTAAAGGCACTGGGGGTGAAGAATCCCACAGCCTCGACGAAGGGCTGACCCTCCACCTCGGCAAGCTCCTCGCCGCTGAAGGCGACACTCTTGCCCGTAAGCATGGTTATGGCACCTATCTTCTTATTTATGATGAGGTAGTCGGCTTTCATGAAGCTGTCCTCACTGTCGTAGATTGCCTGCACGTCAGTGTAGAACTGAGTGCCCAGCAGTATGATGACCATACCCACAAGATTCGCAAGGAAGAAACCCGCAAACTGGGGAATGGAGATATGCTGACGAAGTAGTTTCCAGAGAAGAGACATCGGAAAGAATATTTTTGATTTACTATTTGACGATTTACTATTTACGAATTCCTATTTGATTTACGATTTACAATCATAAATCCACCCACCCCTATCACTTAGAGTTTCAGTACCTGATCGTACTGGAGCGGGAGGTGCTTGCCGATGGAGGTCGTGATGATGCCAGCCCCCTGGCGCCGCACTTCGTCCATGAGGATGTCGCCCATTATCTGCGAATTGGTGTCGTCGAGATGGGAGATGGGTTCGTCGATGAAGATGAAGTCGAACGGCTGGCAGAGGGCGCGAATCATGGCAACACGCTGCTGCTGGCCGAACGACATACGGCCGATGAGACTGTCTTTCTTGTCGGCAATGCCAAGGCAGTCGAACCAGTAATCTATCTGCTGACGCTCCTGATAATCGGTAAGATTGTTCTTAATCCTTACATTCTCCATCGCAGTGAGCTCGGGAAACAGACGCAGTTCCTGCCAAAGGAGCGAGAGATGCTCCTGGCGGATGTCGGTCCAGCGTTTCACAGAGAAACTGCGGATGTTCTCGCCGTCGAAAAGGATACTGCCGATATAGTCCTTACGATAGCCATAGACGAAACTGCACAGAGAGGATTTGCCCGTGCCGGAATTAGCCTCAACAAGATATACCTTACCCTTTTCGAGCCGTACATCCTGCAGCCACACATCCGACTGCAGGTTGGTGCGCTCGGAAAACACGGCAGGCAGGGTTTGCTGGAGTTGTATCGTATTCATTATATTATATAATATACAATAAAGAGGGGAATATTCTACTGGAACAGTGCCTTCAGGAAGTTCTGCGACTGATCGCTCAGGTTGAAGAAGATGTCCATCCGGTCATGCTCCTTAGACTGCACGATAATAGACTTGAGGTCCTCAAGTGCCTTGTCGGTGGAAAGGACACCGACCCGCTTTGCAGCTTTTCCGGAAGAAAGAAGCGCAGGTACATTCACATACACGTAGAAGTAGGAATCCTCTATCTCGTCCCTGTATGCCCGGAGTATGTCGCTGCGGGTTGACATGGAGTTCTTTGCAAACATCTGCGGAGTGGCGAAATATACATTCTCGTCGTCGAGTCCCCAGTTGATGGAGATGTCGCCTGACGAGATGAGATAATTCTGTCCGATGGTCTTCGTCATGCTCATACCATAATCCTTCATGCTCTTCTGCCAGTAATCCACATCCTCCATGAAGTCGTCATCGTCAACCTCGGCGAGCAGCAGGAATTCGGGGTTCTTGTAATCAGCGGCAGCCGGAGGCATCACAACAACCACGTCGCCCTCGACCTCGCGCAGTATGTGTTCGACGTCAATGGCACGCTCTATCATCAGAAGCATCTGCCTGCCCGTATTGCTCTGCTTGAGCATGGCCAGCAGGGCACCCTTCTCGACACCCGCGCTTGCCCACACAGAAAAATCCTGCATAGGCGACTCGACGAACTTGCCGTCGATGTGCTGCAGATTTCCACTACCCTCCTCGATGAGCTTCTGCACATTACCGGTCTTTCCCTTCAGGCGGCTTGACCATACTGCCCTGCCCTGTTCGGCAAGGAACGAAGAGAACACCTGCACATCGGAATAGCGCACACCCTCCGGAAGTAACGACTTCAGTTCGCCCATAGTACTCTCAGACAACGAACCGAGGTCGCCATAGAAAACAATATCGCCATCAAGTCCGTCAAGCTGAGAGAAGGCTTCACTCTCGACAAAACAGTCTTCCTTCTCCAGAGAGAACAGCTGGCGGCAATATTGCTGACAATACTGTGGAGTGCCAGTTCCCTTCGAGGGTGCAACGATGAGAAGAGTATTCTTGTTGAAGGCAAAATATCCACCGAAGGAAGACTTCACGAACGAGAATCCGTCTGCATCTTCGATTTCACCGCAGACACCTTCTTTCTGCATGGTCTCTATCATATCCTCCAAATCACCTTTGTCTTCAACTGCCATGGCCATGGCCAACATATCTGCACTCTGGAAGACATAAAGCGGCTCGCGGAAATCAATGCCCGTCTGTCCGGGATCTTCGATGTAGGACTGAACCTGCTCGGCAGCACTGCCTGCCATACCCTTCAGCAGGTCAACAAACTGAGGATACAGGGAAGAATTGGCAAAGTCCGCCTTTTCTGCTATAGACTTCATGTTTACGGACATTACGAAACCGGCGTCCTTCGGGATGACACTGACGTATTCGCTCTTGCTGCATGACACAAGGACTAATAACATCATAACGAGTGGAAGAAGTTTTTTCATAGCTCGATACAAGTTTTATATTTGATTACTTAAATTCATAAGATGAACAGCAACGAGAGCTGCCGTTTCGGTGCGCAGGCGGGCTGCACCAAGACTGACGGACCGGAATCCGGCAGACTCTGCCATGCGAACTTCGTCGATCGAGAAGTCTCCCTCGGGACCTATCATCACAAGGGCATCCTCATGCTTCGGCAACACGTCGCGAAGAAGGGGCTTCTCGCCTTCATAGCAGTGGCAGATGAACTTATGCCTTACCGAAGACTGCGACTGAATGAAGTCGCGAAAGTCAACAAGAGAATGGAGAATGGGCTTCTGCGCTTTCTTGCTTTGCTTCATCGCAGAGACAAGTATGCGCTCTATGCGGTCGTCCTTGACCTGAGTACGCTCGGAAAACTGACACCGAAGGAACGTAAGTTCGTCGAATCCTATCTCTGTCGCTTTTTCCACAGCCCACTCCGTACGGTCGATGTTCTTCGTAGGTGCCATAGCCAGATGGATGTGTCCCTGCCAATACTTGTCTTCATGACGCGCAGACAGAATCCTGTATCGGCAACTGCGCTTGTCGGTAGCCGTGATGACGGCATCGTAGAAGTTGCCCTCACCGTCGAGCAGCACAATACTGTCACCCTCGGACATACGAAGCACACGAATGGCATGCTGCGCCTCCTCTTCGGGCAGACAATCGCTCTGGGGAGCATCGGGTACATAGAAATAGCGGACTTCCTTCATTGTTGCATTCGTGCAAATGGTTCGGCATCAATATCACAGAAATCACCGGCCTGATATTTGAAATACCCTGTTATGCCTATCATAGCCGCATTATCGGTGGTATAGGAAAACTTCGGGATGAATATCTTCCAATGATAGCGGCGGGCATGATCCCTGAAGGCATTACGCAATCCGGTATTTGCCGACACCCCGCCAGCCACGGCAACCTGACGGATGCCGGTATCCTTAACTGCCTGGCGCAGTTTCTTCATGAGTATATCAACGATGGTCTTCTCCAGACTGGCTGCAAGGTCTTCCTTGTGGTGCTCCACGAAGTCAGGGTCTTCGCGCTGCCAGTCCTGCAACTTATACAGGAACGATGTCTTCAGACCAGAGAAACTGTAGTCGTAGCCCTTTATGTTAGGTTTCGAGAATTCAAAGGCAGTAGGATTGCCCTGGCGAGCCAGACGGTCGATTATCGGTCCGCCCGGATAACCCAATCCCATAACCTTCGAACATTTGTCGATGGCTTCACCGGCGGCATCATCAATGGTCTGTCCGAGTATCTCCATATTGTCATAACCATTTACTTTGACAATCTGAGAATTTCCGCCACTGACAAGAAGACACAGATAAGGGAAGGAAGGCTGATCGTGGTCATCCTCACCCTCACGGATGAAATGCGCCAGCACATGACCCTGCAGATGGTTTACCTCGACCATGGGAATGCCAAGACTGCGGGCAAATCCCTTGGCAAAGCTGACACCCACGATGAGCGAACCCATAAGACCGGGACCACGGGTAAAGGCAATAGCATTGAGATCGGATTTACTGATGCCTGCTTTTTTCAACGCATGATCCACAACAGGAACTATGTTTTGCTGATGAGCACGACTGGCTAATTCCGGCACCACTCCACCCCATGCCTCATGAACGGTTTGGGATGCCGTGACATTGCTGAGCAGTATGCCATCACGCAATACTGCAGCACTGGTGTCGTCGCAACTTGATTCTATAGCTAATATATACACGAGTGTAGTTTACTGGTTAAATGTTATAGATTATAGGTTTAGGGACTCAGTTTAGTGAGACAGTTCAGGGACGCAACTTAATGGGTCAGGATTTCCACTCCTGTCTCAGTCATCACGAATGTGTGTTCCCACTGAGCACTGGGAAGTTCGTCTTCTGTAACTACCGTCCATTCGTCATCGGCATCAACAAATACATGCCAATCACCCATATTCACCATCGGCTCGATGGTAAACACCATACCCGGAACGAGGAGCATCCCTGTACCCTTCTTTCCGTAGTGCTCTACGTCAGGTTCCTCGTGGAATGCGTTTCCGACACCATGTCCGCAGAGGTCGCGGACAATGGTGTAACCATTTTTATGGGCATGCTTGGCAATGGCATTCCCCAGGTCGCCCACAAAGGTGTAGGGCTTGGCTGTCTGTTCACCTATCTTCAGGCATTCCCATGCCACATCGACAAGACGCTTCTTTGCCGGAGTAGTCTCTCCTATGATAAACATACGGCTTGCATCTGCAAAGTAACCGTCAAGGATAGTGGTGCAATCTACATTGATAATATCACCCTCTTCGAGAATATCTTCTTCATTGGGAATACCATGACAGACCACCTCGTTGATGCTTGTACAACAACTCTTGGGAAACCCCTCATAACCCAGACAGGCAGGAATAGCATGGTGGTCCATCGTATATTGATAAACAAGGTCATCGATCTCAAGCGTACTCATACCCGCCTTGATTACCTTCGACACTTCATCAAGCACACCGGTATTGATAACGCCTGCCGCACGGATTCCCTCAATCTGTTCGGGAGTCTTTATCAAGTCGCGAGTAGGCACGATATGACCCTTATTCTGAAAATACAGGATTCGCTTATCCATTTCAGTCAGAGGCTGACCGGCAATGGTGTGCCAATTTCGCTTGTTTTTGTTCTTTCGTAATTGTATCATCACTCACTGTATTCAAATAATGGCGCGAAGGTACAAAATTTTCATTTAATGAGTTTACTCTTTTACTTTTTAATTGTGAATTTACAATATTATCATTTAAAATGACTACCTTCGCACCGTTTTTCATAAATTAGTTGAATTGCGTAGTTTAATAATGGAAGATTTTTTTGATGAAATAATAACAGATGAGGGATCTGGCAATCATATTTCTCTTTATGCTAATTTTGACGAACCTGATGCCAAAATGATTGATTTCAGCGTGTCGCCAAATGATATCATCCCTATCCTGCCGCTGAAAGGTGTAATGCTGTTCCCCAACACTGTCCTGCCTGTAAACGTCGGCAGGAAATCATCGTTGAAACTGGTCGAATACGCACAAAAGCACAACAGTCCGATTGCCGTGTTCTCACAGATTGACGACAACGTAAACAAACCGGGATTAAACGACCTGTACCACACCGGAGTAATTGCCAAGGTGATTCGTATCATACGTCTGCCTGACAACTCGCAGACAGCACTGTTACAGGGCTTTCAGAGAGTAAGACTAATCTCGATTGACGATAGCGGAGCATATCTGAAGGGACAGACGGAACTATACCCTGAAGAGATTCCGGCAAAAGGTGACAAGAACTGGAATGCAGTGGTTGAGGCATGTAAGGAAACTGCCAATAAGCTGATGAGGATGAACGAGGCGATGATAGGAATGGCTTTCGCCTTGCACAACATATCCGATAAAGCCATGGCCATCAACTTCATCAGCACAAACATGCCGATAGAAAACCGGAACAAGATTGTTCTGTTGGAAGAAACGAATCTGTATGACCGTGCATATAAACTCCTGGGACTGCTAAACAGAGAGTACCAGTTTATCATGTTGAAGCACAACCTGCAACAGCAGACAAAAGACCAGATAGACAAACAGCAACGGGAGTATTTCCTGAGACAGGAAATGGAGCGCATTGAAAAAGAGCTGAACAATGGAGAAGACATCGACTCCGTGGCAAAGCTGAAGAAGAAGGCTGAAAAACTGAAATGGAGTGAGGAAATGATGAGTTTCTTCAACGATGAAATCAGGAAGATGCAGAGACAGAATCCTTCAAGCCCCGACTATCAGACTGCATACTCATATTTAGAAACCCTGACCGACCTGCCTTGGGGAGAATACACCAAGGACAATCTAAGCATAAAGAATGCCGAGAAGGTGCTGAACAAAGACCACTTCGGCATGGAAAAAGTAAAGGAAAGAATTCTGGAACATCTGGCCGTACTGAAGATGAGAGGCGACTTCAAGAGTCCTATAATCTGTCTGTATGGACCTCCGGGAGTCGGAAAGACAAGCCTGGGCAGGAGCATCGCGACTGCTATGAAACGTAATTACGTGAGAATGAGTCTTGGTGGAATACACGATGAGGCTGAAATCAGAGGACACCGCAGAACATATGTGGGTTCAATGCCCGGACGCATCATCAAGAACATCATTAAGGCAAAAAGCTCAAATCCTGTATTCATCCTCGATGAGATTGATAAGGTGACACAGAATAATGTCAACGGAGACCCGGCATCAGCACTGCTCGAGGTCCTGGACCCAGAACAGAACAATGCCTTCCACGATAATTATCTGGACATAGACTACGACCTGTCGAAGGTAATGTTTATTGCAACTGCAAATAACATAAGTAACATTCCCGCACCTCTGCTCGACCGTATGGAACTCATCGAGGTAAGCGGATACCTGACAGAAGAAAAGATAGAAATTGCCAAACGCCATCTGATACCAAAACAGCTGGAGAACCTTGGCATGACTGATAGTGGCATCAAACTCTCGAAGGCAGCAATAGAAAAAGTTATCGAAGACTATACAAGAGAGTCGGGTGTACGTGAACTGGACAAGAAAATAACTTCCATACTCCGCAAGGTCACACTTGACTATGCCAAGACTGGCGAACTGCCTGACAAGGAGCTTAAGGTTGAGGATGTAAAGAAATATCTTGGCACAGAACCTTTCCAAAGAGACAAATACGAAGGTAATGCCCAGTGCGGTGTCGTTACAGGACTCGCATGGACCAGTGTCGGTGGAGAAATCCTATACATTGAGACAAGTTACAACGAATCCAAGCAGGCTGGATTGTCGATTACGGGTAATCTTGGCGACGTCATGAAGGAATCAGCCACAATCGCCCTTCAATATCTGAAAGCTAATACAGACCTGTTAGGCAAAGCACCCTCCCTGCCGAAATCAGTACAGGAACAGATGGATAAAGACGGATTGAAGCACACAGCCACATGGGCCGATTTCTTCGCCACGCACAATATCCATATACACGTACCCGAAGGAGCTACTCCGAAGGACGGTCCTTCTGCCGGCATTACCATTGCAACATCTATAGCCTCTGCTATCACAGGCAGAAAAGTACGCAAGCAGATTGCCATGACTGGCGAAATCACACTGCGAGGCAAAGTCCTGCCTATAGGTGGAGTAAAAGAAAAAATATTGGCAGCCAAGCGTGCCGGTATAACTGATATCGTATGCTGTAACGAAAACCGCAGAAACGTAGAAGATGTTCCGGCAATATATGTAAAGGGATTGAAATTCCACTACGTCGAAACTGTAAAAGACGTATTGGATTATGCATTACTATAAAAGAGAAAAAAGTTGACATTTACAGTAGAACACTCGGACGAGAAG
Organism: Prevotellaceae bacterium UBA2744; assembly: GCA_002353575.1. Taxonomy (GTDB): domain Bacteria; phylum Bacteroidota; class Bacteroidia; order Bacteroidales; family Bacteroidaceae; genus Minthosoma. Next base: position 126,052 of record DEJQ01000019.1, on the reverse strand, counting down.
ACGAATGCACGAAGCGGTCTGATTCACACTGCTCACGGCGACATCCGTACTCCTATCTTTATGCCCGTAGGTACACAGGCTACCGTCAAAGGCGTGCATTTGCATGAACTGAAAGATGACATAAAGGCACAAATTATTCTTGGTAACACCTATCATCTGTACCTCAGACCTGGATTGGAAATTATCGAAGCAGCAGGCGGCCTGCATAAGTTTAACGGTTTCGACCGTCCCATGCTTACCGACTCCGGAGGCTTTCAGGTATTCTCACTTGCCGGCATCAGAAAGATAAAGGCAGAAGGAGTAGAATTCAGAAGCCACATAGACGGTTCGAAGCATTTCTTCACACCTGAAAAGGTGATGGACATAGAGAGAAGTATCGGTGCTGACATCATAATGGCATTCGACGAGTGTCCGCCGGGAACCAGCGATTACAACTATGCAAAGAAATCACTCGGATTGACAGAGGAATGGCTTGATCGCTGCATCAAACGCTTTAATGAGACTGACCCGAAGTACGGATACAGCCAGAGTCTCTTCCCTATTGTACAAGGCTGTACATATAAGGACCTGAGAGAACGGGCCGCAGAAAACATTGCAAACAAGGGAGCTGACGGCAATGCCATAGGCGGCTTAGCCGTTGGAGAACCGACCGATGTGATGTATGAGATGATAGAAACCGTGAATGCTATTCTTCCCAAGGATAAGCCCCGATACCTGATGGGGGTTGGCACCCCTATAAATATTCTCGAAGGAATAGAAAGAGGCGTGGATATGTTCGATTGTGTGATGCCGACAAGAAACGGACGCAATGCTCAGATTTTCACTAAGCACGGAACCATCAACCTCAGAAACAAGAAATGGGAGTTTGATTTCACCCCACTCGACGAAGAGGGTACTTCGTTTGTGGACAAGACATACACAAAAGCATACGTTCACCATCTGTTCAAGGCAGAAGAACTGCTGGCATTACAAATAGCCAGCATACATAATCTTGCATTCTACCTGTGGCTCGTAGGTGAAGCAAGAAACCACATAGAAGCAGGCGACTATGCCATCTGGAAAGCCAAAATGTGCGAAGAGCTTGGCAGAAGGCTTTAAGCAAAACAGCTTAACGCATTAAGCATGAACAACTAATGGAGAAATTCTGGAAACTTATACATATATCAAGACTTGATCGCTATATCATCGGAAAGTATCTGGGCACATACTTCTTTTCGATTATCCTGATTATCTCCATAGCAGTAGTGTTCGACTTCAACGAGCATCTTGACAAGTTCATAGAATTCCATGCAACCCCTAAGGGTATATTCTTCTATTACGTCAACTTCGTGCCCTACTACTCAAACTTGTTTTCCCAGTTGTTTGTATTCATTGCCGTTATCTTTTTCACCACAAAACTGGCAGAAAACTCCGAGATTATAGCAATGATGTCAACAGGAACCAGTTTCAACCGACTGTTGCGACCATATATGATTGGAGCCGGTTTCATCTGCATTCTCACTTATGTGATGGGGGCGTTCATCATTCCCAAAGGCAATGTGGAACGAATAAAGTTTGAACAACAATACATGAACCGCGACCATAATTTATATACTAATAATGTGCAACTGAAAGTGGAAGACGGTGTGATAGCATACATCAGCCGTTACGACGACCGCTACAAGATGGGCTACGACTTTACACTCGACAAATATGAGAATAAAAAACTCGTAAAGCACCTGCAGGCAATGACCATTCAGTATGATTCACTATCCGAAAAGCCTTGTCACTGGATAATTTCCAACTACCAGACTCGTGATCTTCAAGGTATGCGCGAAGTAATCACAAGCGGCGGGCGACGCGATACATTCATCAACATGGAGCCACAGGATTTCCTCATCAGCCCAGGACAACAGGAAACACTTACAACGCCTGAACTAAGCACATACATAGACCGTCAGAAAGCACGAGGATTTGCCAACATAAAAGAATTTGAGGTAGAATACCACAAACGTGGAGCCTCGTCATTTGCCGTGTTTATCCTAACCATAATCGGTGTATCACTGTCAGCACAAAAACGAAAAAACGGACTGGGAATGTCGCTGGGCGTTGGTTTGGCACTCTCCGTTACATACATCATGTTTCAAACCATGTCGGCTACATTCTCCATCAACGCAAACTTCCCGCCGCTGCTGGCAGTGTGGATTCCAAACTTCATTTATGTATTCATCGCTTTCTATTTTTATAAGAAAGCACCCAGATAAAACAACACTAAGTTACAATAAGTATTAGCTATATGTATTTCGACGAATTAGACTTATCAGACGACATACTGGACGCTCTCGATGCAATGAATTTTACAGAGTGTACTCCCATACAGGAAAAGGCCATTCCACCTATTCTGGAAGGGAAAGACATCATTGGTATAGCCCAGACAGGAACAGGAAAGACAGCCGCCTATTTGCTGCCTATCCTTGATGAGCTCAGCTCAGGATTATATCCAAAGAACGCCGTAAACTGCATCATCATGGCTCCTACACGTGAATTAGCACAACAAATAGACCAGCAGGTCGAAGGATTCGGATATTACCTGCAAGGAGTATCGAGTCTGGCTGTTTATGGAGGTAATGACGGGCAGCGATTTGAACAGGAGCGAAAAGGACTGGAACTCGGAGCAGACATAATCATTGCAACCCCGGGACGTCTCATCAGTCATCTGACAGGAGGACATATAGACCTCACACGCACATCTTTCTTCATCTTGGATGAGGCTGACAGAATGCTCGACATGGGATTCTACGATGACATCATAAAGATAGCATCGTACATGAGCAAGGACAGACAAACCATCATGTTCTCTGCTACTATGCCCGAGAACATCAGAAAACTGGCTAAGAATATACTACATAATTATGTGGAAGTGAGAATTGCCGTAAGCAAACCAGCAGACAAGATAAAACAAAGTGCCTACCTTTGCTACGACGGGATGAAAGACAAAGTAGTAGAATACATTCTGGCTCCATCTAAAGACGCAAATACTGCAAATCCGCTCGACAGAGTCATTATGTTTGCATCATCCAAACAAAAGGTAAAGGAACTGACACGTGCCTTGAAGATGAAAGGATTCAATGTCGGAGCGATGCATTCCGACCTCGATCAGAAGGAACGAGATAATATTCTTTATGAATTCAGAAACAGAAGGATAAGCATACTCATTGCAACCGACATTGTAAGTCGAGGAATTGACATTGACGACATTCAGCTGGTGATAAACTACGATGTACCCAAGGACGCAGAAGATTATGTACACCGCATAGGCAGAACTGCCAGAGCTAATCGTGAAGGAGAAGCCATAACGCTTGTAAACCAAAAGGATTGGTCTTATCTTTTAAAAATAGAAAAATTGATAGAAAAGACTATTGACAAACCAGACCTTCCACCCGGATGTGGAGAAAAACCACAAATGACAAGTGGAGTTAAAAAGCCACAAAGACGGTATTACAAAAATAAAAAAAGTGCTAAAAAGCAGCAGCCTAAAGGCAAAAACTAATATAAAACTTTGATTACTCAGCGAAAACTCCTACTTTTGCGCGTTTTTCAGACTGACAGTTTGACGATGAAATTCATAAAGAAAGCAACTATACTATATACATTTCTGACACTCGCTATCGGAGCAAGTGCTCAGAATGGTGTTAACTCACCTTATTCACGTTACGGATTCGGACTTCTATCCGAACGTTCCATGGGCTTCAACAAAGCCATGGGAGGTGTAGCCCTGGGATTTCGTGACGGCCAGGAAATAAACCCTGCCAACCCGGCATCCTATTCTGCAGTTGATTCCCTCACTGCCCTATTCGATTTGGGAATTACCCTTCAGGCCAGCAACTTCAAAATGGGAAATCTGTCGCAGAATGCAAGAAACTGTACATTTGACTATTTTGCATATTCATTTCGTGCCACAAAGGGACTTGGAATCACCCTTTCTTTTCTCCCCTTTTCAAAGATAAACTATAGTTTCTCTTCAAATACAAGGACTATAGAAAACAACGAAAACATCACACACTCATACACCTACACAGGTACAGGGGGACTCCGACAGGTGATGCTCGGAGCCGGATGGCAAATATTCAGACCTTTCAGCATCGGACTTAATGTAGGATTCCTGTGGGGCGACTATGAACACAGAATGACAAATACCACCAGTTCATCCACCGCATACAGCATGAGAAGAACATACTCTGCAAGCATAAACACCTACACATTGGAGGCTGGTGCCCAATATACCATTAACCTATCTAAAGATGACAGGTTGACTATCGGTGCAACATATTCCTTCGGACACAATATGGGCGGAGATGCAACAAGAAACACTGCTATTGTATCTACGACACAAGATATTTCAACTGACGTAGTACTCGACAAAGCATTTCAGTTACCACATAGTTTCGGACTGGGAGTCACCTTTTACAACAGTAAAAAGATCAGGGCCGGAATTGACGCAAACTGGGAACGCTGGAGTAAGGTTTACTTCCCTATTGCAGAAAACTACGAAGACTATGATGGAAGCAAATCATGGACGCCATATTATGGTGTGCTGAACGACCGTTGGAAATTCTCAGGAGGATTTGAATATACTCCCGACTACGAGTCATCGTCATTCCTTAGAAGAACCAAATATAAAATAGGCGGCTACTACTCTCGCTCTTATGCCAATGCAAACGAATCCCCATCTGTTTCATTGAAAAAGCCGACCGAATTTGGAGTATCAGCAGGTTTCACTATTCCTATCAGAAACAGAAACCTCTTCTACAGTTCGCCAAAACTCAATGTTACATTTTCATGGGTTCACACAAACATTCCATACTTCAGCAATGCCACATCAAAATCCGGCACACTGAAAGAAAACTATTTCAGGCTTTCCCTTGGATTGACACTTAGCGAACGTTGGTTCTATAAATGGAAAGTACAATAAATCGCGACATTAATTAAATACATAAACGAACTAAAAACAACAAACAAGGCAATATTATGAAAAAACTCCTTTTAACAATTGCGTGTGCTTCAGGTTGCATGTTTGCCTCAGCACAAAATCTTGCAGGTACAGAATTAGAAGATCGTATCGGGCATGGACAGGATAGTATTGATGTACGTACAAACCTCTCTCTGTATCAGAGCGAGTTCAAGGCAAAGAACTACAAAGACGCTATCGAGCCATGGGAATTCGTATTCAATAAGGCACCACTTGCTCAGGTCCGCATCTATACCAACGGTGCATGGATGTTCGAGCAACTTATTCAACACGAAACAGACCCTGCAAAAAAAGAAGCATACTTTAACAAACTGATGGCAATCTACGACCAGCGTCTCAAGTATCGTGAAGCCCTCAACTCATTCTCAGGTCCTCGTGACCAGTCAACAAAGGGTAATGTAATCTGCCGTAAAGCATACGACTACTATTACTTCTGTCCTAAGATGGACAACAACAAAGCATATGCAATGTTCAAAGAAGGTATTGAAGACCTTGGCAAGAACATTGAAGCATTCGTACTTTACGGATTTATCGAGTGTTCATACAACCGCTTCATGCAGAATGTCAACAACACAGATATCCGTCAGGATTTCATTCAGGACTATATGCTTTGCAATGAAATTTGCGACCGTCTGTTAGATCAGGCTAAAGAATATCCATCAACCACGATTCCAGCTGACCCAGACTCTCCAGATTCAACTAAATGGCAAGAGCAAGTAGTTCTCCACCCAGAAGCAGAGAAGATCATCCGCAACTACCAGCCTACTCAGGAACAGTGTAACACACTCTTCGTTAAGTCTGGTGCTGCTGACTGCGATGCTCTCGAAAAGATATACATGGAGAAAGTTGAAGCAAACAAGACTGACATCAACTATCTGAATGCAGTTCTCTCTATCCTCAACAACTTCGAGTGTGACAAGAGCAACATCTACTATGTAGCTGCAGACTATGCATATCAGATTACAAAGACTCCACAGGCTGCTATCGCTAAGGCAAGCCGTCTGTTGAAGGATGGTAATGATTCTGAAGCACTCAAATATTTCGAAGAGGCGATCTCAATGGAGACAGACAATGCAAAGAAAGCAAAATATGCTTACGTAATCGCAGCCCTCTACTACAAGAAGGGCAATATCGGTGCATGTCGTCAGTGGTGTCGTGCAAACCTCAAGTACAACCCGTCTAACGGTGCCGCTTACCTGCTTCAGGCAAGTGCTATCGCACGCGGAGCATACGGCAAGAGTCCAAGAGACGTTGCTACCAGCTACTACTACTGTCTTGCAGCAGACTACTGTAACAAGGCAAAGGCTGTTGACCCATCATCTGCAGCAAAGGCAAATCGTCAGGCAGCCGGATATGCTGCTCACTTCTATCCAAAATCAGAAGCATTCTTCGCTGGTATAAAAGCCGGACAAGCTGTCAGCGTAATGGGTGAAACAACAACCCTCCGTCTCAGATAATACAGATGAAAGTTCTCACACATATATATAGTATTGCAGCAGTTCTGACAACTGCTGCAATATTATTTTTTTCATGTGAGAGCGAAAAAGAAAATACAGGTCCGGTGTTGGGAATACGCGATTCCCTACCCTGGCTCAAGTCACAAGGGGTCAGCACACTTATCAGTGACTCCGGCATCATACGCTACAAACTTATCTCGGAAGACTGGTATATGTACGACAAGAAAGACCCTACATACTGGGCTTTCGAAAAGGGATTCTTCATGGAGAAGTTCGACGAGAACTACCATGTCGAGGCATTCATAAACTGCGACACAGCATACTACTACGACCAGCGCCACCTATGGGAACTACGCAGTCGTGTATTCATCAAAAACACAAAGGGAGAAACCTTTAAAACCACTCTGCTCTATTGGGATCAGAACTCTCACGAGTTCTATTCACCAGCATATATGGAAATCACCGGTGAAACACAGTCATTGCGTGGAACCAACTTCCGTTCCAACGAACAGATGACTCAATATAGCATTCATATGTCAAGTGGCGATTTCCCATTCGATGAGGGTGAAGATCCACAGCCCGAACCCGACACGACGCAAATAAAAACCCAACAGACAAATTAATTAGTTCTTTGCAACAGTAAAATGTAACAAATTAGCACGGTCAACCTCAAATTTTACATTTTACTTTTTCTCATTATCTATAAAATGACTATCTTTGTGCGCTTTTTGCGCATAAGGCAATGCCTTTTGCATACTATAATGAGAACTAATAACAAACAAATAATTATATAATGGCAGCAATTCAAGCAATCAGAAGCAAGGGAGTACTCCTTGTTACAATTATCGCCGTAGCGCTTTTTCTTTTCGTAATCGGAGATGCGCTTCGTGGTGGTGAAAGCATTTGGAACCAGTCTAAGATGAACGTAGGTCAGATCAATGGAAAGAAATTATCCATTCAGGACTATCAGCAGATGGTTGAAGACTTCACTACCTTTTATGAAATTCAACAAAACCAAAGCAGTTTTTCTGAAGAGGAAAACAATCGTATCAAAGACGAAGCATGGCAGACATTCATCCAGAATTCTCTCATTGCAGACGAGTGTGAAAAACTTGGCCTGGCAGTGACTGATGACGAATTGGCAGAAGCCATCCAGGCTGGTGCATCAATCCTCAATGTTCCTATGTTCCAGAATCAGCAGACTGGTCGTTACGACTATGCTGCAGTTCAGAGCTTCCTCACAGAATTCCAGAAGGCCAAAGAATCTGGACAGCAGATTCCAGACACCTACAACAAAATTTATAAATATTACATTTTCGCTCAGAAGCAGATTCGTTCACAAATTCTTGCACAGAAGTATCAAGTCCTGCTATCTTCCTGTATCCTTACAAACAAGGTAGAGGCAAAGATAGCATTTGATGAACGAATGAAGGAAAGCGACATTCTGCTCGCATCCATTCCTTTCACAGCTATCGAAGACAAAGATGTAGAAGTATCTGATGCCGACATCAAGGCTAAGTACAATGAAGAAAAAGAGCAGTATCGTCAGTATGTTGAAACTCGCGATGCAAAACTGCTTGATGTATTTGTACAGCCAAGCGCTGAAGACAAAGCAGCGGCAGAAAAGGACATCGACGAAATCTATGGAAAACTGCTTGAAGCACAGAACAACACTGCTGCAGGCAATGTAGTTCGTCAGTCATCTTCGCTCATGCCCTACACAAACATTCTGAAGACAAAAGACGCATTCCCACACTTCATAGCTTCTGTCCTCGATTCTGTTTCTGTTGGCACAACTATCAAGCCGGCATTCGATGCAGCACAGAACGCCTACTACACAGCTAAACTTCTCGACAAGGCTGTTCGTCCCGATTCAGTACTCTTCCGTCAAATTGTTGTAGCAGGTACAGAAGATTCTAAGATTGCAAAGCAGGCAGACTCAATCATGAACGCAATCAAGTCAGGTTCTGACTTCAAGGCACTTGCTAAGAAGTACAACCAGACAGGTGATTCTACATGGCTTGTTTCTAATCAGTACGAGCGTGCTCAGTTAGACGCCGACAATACCCTCTTCGTTACTACCCTCTCTGGAATGACTGCAGGTCAGACCAAGTCTATAAAGGTCGAAGGCGGTACAATCATCCTTCAAGTTATGCAGACAAAAAAGCCTGTTACCAAGTACAACGTAGCAGCAGTAATGAAGGAACTCCGTTTCTCTGACGAAACATACAAGAGCGAATATAACAAATTCAGCTCATTTATCGCAGCTAATCCAACAATCCAGCAAATGGAGGAAAATGCGGCAAAGAGCGGTTATGCAATTCGTCCTATTGAAAACATAACAAGTGCATCTCACAACATTGCAGGCATCCGTGGCACTCGTGAAGCAGTCAAGTGGTTGTTCGACGAGGCAGAAGAAGGTGAAGTATCTCAACTCTACGAATGCGGAAGCAACGACCACCTCATGATTATTTCACTCTCAGGTGTAAACAAGGAAGGTTATATGCCTCTCGACAAAGTAAAGGATGAAATCACAGAAGAAGTAAAGGATGAAAAGAAAGCAGAAAAACTTCTTGCTGCAATCACTTCTTGGGATAAGGCAGTTGCCACAAAGGGTGCATCTACCGATACAATCCGTCACATCACATTCAACGCTCCTTCTTTCATCCGCGCTACAAACGCAAGCGAACCTATCATCAGTGCACTTGCCAGCAAGACTAAGAAGGGTGAAACTGCAGGTCCTGTAAAGGGCACCAAGGGTGTTTATATGCTTAAGGTTCTCAACACTACTAACTTCGGTGACAAGTTCGATGCAAAGCAAGAGCAGGAAACTACATCATCGCAGAACCTCCGTATGGCTACAAGCGGTGTTATGCAGACACTATACCTCAATGCAAATGTAAAAGATCAGCGTTACAAGTTCTTCTAATTAAAGGACACACACCATACAATAAAACCTTGCTACTTTGACGTAGCAAGGTTTTTATTTTTATCCAACACTTCTTATCTATTAAACTATTACCGGCCAACCTAATTCATTATAGCAAAGTAGTCAACAATACCTACAAGCTTATCATTATCATCTACTACGAGAAGGGAATGAATCTTATGCTGGTTAAACATAGTCTGAATCTGAGTCAGCTTAGCCTCTGGACTGATAGTCTTTGGAGTTTTAGTCATAGCTTCCCCGACGGTGACATTTATGAATTTCGTCTGAGCACCTTGCACGGCACGACGAATATCGCCATCGGTGATGATACCTACAATCTTATCTCCTTCCATAACTACACCCAGTCCGAGTTTTCCACCGGATATAGTCATGATAGCCTCAGACAACTTTAGTTCCGGAGTGATAATAGGCAGATTTTCCGTGTACATAACATCCTTTACTTTCAGCAGCAGTTTCCTTCCTAAACTGCCACCGGGATGAAACATTGCAAAATCATTTGCCTTGAATCCCCTTATCTCCATCAAGGCACACGCAAGTGCATCGCCCATAGCGATAGCAGCAGTAGTACTGCTTGTTGGAGCCAGATTAAGCGGACAGGCCTCATGGTCAACTTTAACACTGATATGATAATCCGAATACTTCGCTATGAGCGACTGTACATTTCCTGTCATAGCCACAATAGGCACATTACGTTCCTCCACAGCGGCTATGAGTCGCAGAATCTCATCTGTATTTCCTGAATTGGATATAAAAAGTAGGACATCATCTGGTGTAATCATTCCCAGATCGCCGTGCAAAGCATCGAGTGGATTCAAAAACAAAGCCGGAGTACCGGTTGACGAAAGTGTAGCAGCAATCTTCGCTCCTACGTTTCCAGACTTGCCTACTCCGGAAATCACCACATGACCTTTTGTCTTATAGATGAGTTCAACTACCTTGTCAAAGACATCGTCCAACTGCGGAATAAGAGCTAAGACAGCTTCTGCCTCATCCCTCAGACATCGTTCAGCATAAATTCTTGGTTTTACCATTTTTTCAATCACTTTCTTTTATCAGTCAGACTTATTTTAGTTGGTTTCAAGCAAGAATCTTTGCAATCACATCCGACAAATCATCCAGCTGCAACATATTCGGACCGTCCGACAAAGCATTGTCGGGATCAGGATGCACTTCGAAAAAATAACCGTCAGCACCGAATGCCTTTGCAGCCAATGCCATCGAAGGTACAAATTCCCTGTTACCTCCTGTCTTACCACCAGCAGCACCAGGTCTCTGTACTGAATGTGTACAATCCATGATTACGGTATTAGAGAAATGATGCATATCAGCAATATTACGGAAGTCAACCACCAGGTTGTTATACCCATACATATTTCCACGTTCTGTCAGCCACACCTTGTCATTTCCACTCTCGCGGACCTTCTGCACAGGATATTGCATATCCATACCCGATAGGAACTGTGCTTTTTTAATATTCACTATCCTACCCGTTCTGGCAGCAGCTACCAACAGGTCTGTCTGTCGGCACAGGAATGCAGGAATCTGCAGCACATCAGCTATCTCTCCGGCAATCGGAGCCTGATAACTCTCGTGTATATCTGTCAAAATGCGCAGACGATATTTTTCCTTTATGTCGGCAAGCATCTGCATACCTTTCTCCAGTCCCGGGCCGCGATATGAAGAGATTGAAGTGCGGTTTGCCTTATCAAACGATGATTTGAAGATAATATCCAAACCATATTGTTCCCTCAGCTGTACCAGTTTATCTGCTACGACCTCGAGTACTTCCATGCTTTCTATCACACATGGTCCGGCTATGATAATTGGTTTTTCCATTACATATTAAGAATTATACAATGTACACACAGGTGCACAGTACTGATTAGTTGTAAATTAATCAGAACGGATAGTCTCCGTTCTCCGGTGCAGGAGCAGGAGCCGTCGGAGTGACAGCGGCAGCCGACTCTTCGGGTTTACGTGCAGCGGCTCTGCTGACGAACTCCATATTCTCAGCCATAACCTCGACAACCTGATGTCTTATTCCCTGCTTATCATCCCAGGTGCGTGTCTGCAGTTTACCTTCCACATATAGCTTATCGCCCTTCTTCACATACTTCTCAATCAGTTCTGCCTGTTTTCTCCAGAAAATTACCGTATGCCACTCTGTACGGTCAGGTACCTGAGTTCCATTCTGCAAAGTATATCCCTTTTCCGTTGTGGCCAGTCTGATTTGAGCCACACATACATTTTGGTCTATGTAACGAATTTGTGGATCCTGTCCTACGTTACCTATAAGCATCACTTTATTCATAGATGTACAGTTTTATTTAACAGATAGGCATCAAGCATAACCATAGCAGCCATTGCTTCTACAACTGGTACAGCTCTTGGCAACACACATGGGTCGTGTCGTCCTTTCACCTGTAGCAGGATCTCATTTCCGTCCTTATCTACAGTCTGCTGTTCACGCAACTGAGTAGCCACGGGTTTAAACAGCACACGGAAATATATATCCTGTCCGTTCGAGATTCCTCCTTGTATTCCTCCGCTATGGTTAGTCCTTGTCGTAATTCCTCCATTATAATTGCAGAAAAGGTCATTCTGTTCCGAGCCTCTCTGTCCCACACCGTCAAAACCCTCGCCATATTCAAATCCCTTCACAGCATTGATACTCAGCATCGCTCTTCCCAGTTCTGAATGTAGCTTTGAGAATGCAGGTTCTCCAAGTCCAGCCGGGCACCCCTTTATCACACAGGTAATCACACCTCCGATAGTATCGCCCTCAGCCTTTACATCCAAAATCAATTTTTGCATCTCTTCCGCCTTCTTTTGGTCCGGACAGCGCACAGCATTGGTTTCAGCCAATGATATGTCATATTTTCTGTAATTCTTTTCCAAAGCTATATTTCCCACCTGTGAAGTATATGCCTGAACAGAAATACCTAATTGTCGCAAAGCCAGTTTGGCAAAGGCACCTCCCACACAGCGCGAGATTGTCTCTCGGGCTGAAGACCGACCGCCTCCCCTGTGGTCTCTCAATCCATACTTAACAGAATATGTATAGTCTGCATGCGATGGGCGGTACAGATCTTTTAAATTATCGTAATCGCCCGAACGCTGGTTCGAGTTTCTTACCACAAAACCGATAGGACAGCCTGTCGAAACTCCTTCAAACACACCTGACAGGATTTCAACCATGTCATCCTCCTTCCTTGCAGTAGTTATATTGCTCTGTCCTGGTTTTCGTCTTGCCAGTTCACTTTGGATAAAAGCAATATCTATCTTTATTCCAGCCGGAAAACCGTCAATAACGCCTCCGATGGCAGCTCCATGACTTTCACCGAAGGTAGTCAGAGTAAATACATTTCCAAATGTGTTTCGCATAACTGATACTATTTAACTTCGTACGAAAAACGAACAGTCAATTATCAATTATCAATTTCCACATCCGCCGCAACTACCACAGCCACCGCCGTCTTCTCCGCATCCGCCGCAACTGCCGCAACCGCCGCCACAACCTTCTCCACTCATGAAATTCAGAGTAGCTGTGATCTCTTCGTTCGTTGCAGGACGATTCTCACATACAGTACCCACGAAGTGCAAGTCCTGTCCGGCACGTGGGTGATTCAGGTCCAGTGTCACAGCATCGTCCTTGACCTCAATGACAGTTCCATGAAAACGGCTGCCGTCCTCTCCCTGGAGTGGAATGATATTTCCTTCGAATATATGCTGCGAGTCAAACACGCCGTTTATCTCAAACATCTTCTTCTCAACGTCGAACATCAGTTCATCGTTAAACTCCCCATATGCATCCTTGCATGGAATGACAAAATCAAACGAACTATCCTTTTGCAGTCCTGCAATTTCATTTTCAAATGCAGGAATGGTATGTCCCAGATTGCTGATAAACATAAACGGATGTTCTGCCGAACATTCCTCTACGAGTTCTTCATCCTTGTCGTCTTCGTCTTTCACATACAACTTGTATGCTACTGTGATGTAATTATTTTCTACTGCCATAAAATTATTCAATATTATTATTCCGTGCGAAGATACGGATATAAATACAAAAAATTATTATCTTCGCGCCAAAATTAAGATACATCATGAAAAAAATTTTCTTTTCAGCCAGCATTCTCGCCGCATCTCTCATATTTCTCTCATGCAATAATAAATCAGCTGCTCCAGCCGGTTCATCCGTCTCTTCCAGCTCTGCAGCCGATTCTTCCGCTGCGGAAATAAACATACAGCGCAAGGTAGTACCTATTGCTTTTGATTTCTCCAACATCTGTTCGCTATGCGGTGTTAATATTGAATACACTCAGGGCGAGAAATGCCAGATAGAACTCGAGGGCGATTCATCCATGCTAAATCATGTCACTATCGACATTGAGAGCGGACTGCTCACACTCGGACTGCATTCCGACGCAAACGAACGAATCAACATGTACGAGACAAGCTATAAGCTCACAGCCCATATAACAACCCCTTCGCTTCAGTACGTTTCGCTCTGCGAGGGCGGCAACTTCTATAGTCATTGCACATGGTCAAACCCAAACGTACATGTAGGAGCTCTGCGCAGTGGTTCGTTTTTTGTTGACGACCTTCAGTGTGAAACCTTCAAGTTCGAGGGTTCTGACTCCGACCGCTCCGTATTCAAGAATGTCAAGACTCATGCTGCCACTATCGTCTGCATGCGCAAATCGCAACCATCCTTCACACTCACTGCCGACCAACTCATAGCCATAGCCGAGAACGAGAGCAAACTGACTCTCAACGGTACCGCCAACAGCAAGGATAAGAGAGTTCGCGGGAAAGCTGTTCTTATCGACAACCTGAAATAAGCTCAACCATTTATATAACACAAGAAAGACTCCCGTTCCGAGGAGTCTTTCTTATTTCCGCATATTCCGGATTTTAGAATTTGAATCCAAGAGTTGCCATCACGTGACTGCGATTATTCGTTATCTGTGTTGGAGTAATTACAGGATTGCTGTCCAAGCCGACCAATGTGTGATCCACGCCTTTGTAGTCATATGCGTAGAAGTCGCCCTTCTGCAACTGCAACTGATAAGCCAGATCTATATAGCCGCCCTTGAATCTGTAGCCAAGACCGAGGGTTACTCTGTTGATTGCTCCCCAGTTTGTATAATCAGTCTCTGTATAGTCGCTTGCATAATGAGTATATGTATTTGCTTCCTTCTTTATACCAGCAGTAACCAGATTGTATCCAACTCTGATAGCCCATGCAGGTGCCGGTTTCATCTCCGCACCTACCTTTATTGTGTGCTGAGTCCTCAGGTTAGCCTTCACATCGCTGTTGCTGCCGGAGAAATCTACATTATTACCATAGCTATTGCTGTATTTGGCCGAAGCCAAATCCTGGAATTCATACTCCACACCCAGTGCAAGTACATTATCGAATGTATGTCCCAGACTGAAGTTAAACTTCCATGGAGTACGGAAACGGTATCTCAGGTCGCCCGAATCGAAATTATAGCCGGTTTCACCGATATATGTAGTATAATAGTCGCGTATGTTATACCACGTAGGAGTATGCACTGCAATACCGAAACGGAATGGCGAATCATCTATCGGACGGAAGATGGCACCCACCTTCACATTTATACCGTCAGCCGAATTGTGGTATTTGTTATCAATCTGATAGGTTGCCCCGTCAACACCCATTTCGTAATATGACGCATAGCGGTCGTACGTACTGGTATGAATACCCACTGACAAGCCCAGGAACACCCTGTCTTCCAGGTTTGTTGACAAGTTGATATCCACCTGTGCATTGCTGCCTGACGTAGCCCTGCGGTAATTGGCCTCCTTGGCGCTCACTCCGAAATAGCCGTAGCCACCCAGTTCAGACTTATCGTATGCATTGAATTTCTTCTCGTACTCTTCATACTTCAGAGGATTGCTTCCCACCATCAGTTCCTTATAGTTATCCAATATGATTCCCTGATGATAATACTTGCTATCCATAATCTTACTTCTCACGTCGTTCACATCCACACCGGCATCTGTCTTTCCCATCTTAGTAGCATAAGGGATTGTACCATAGGTAAGCGCACCGAACTGATTATTCAGATAAGCATCGTCTGCCATCTGTGCAATCTGGAAAGTCTGCGAACCGCCATTAAGGTTCAGCCACTGGTCCAAGTTACTCATATAGTTGCGTCTCTTCTGATAATTCACACCGAAATTCACATTGCGCACCGAACCGCTACCCGTAGGCAGTGCAAACAATATACCTGCCTGATCCACCGAAGCCCTGCCGCCGTCCTCACCCAGCGTACCCTTATTGCCGGTGAATAGTCCTCCGAACGTGAACGACACATCCTGCGATCTCATCAATCCTGTTCCGGCAGGGTTCGATCCCATCGTAGAGAGGTCGGCTCCCAGTGCTCCCAGTGCACCGCCCATACCTACGTATCTTGCAGTACCATTCAAGTCTGCAGTACTCATTGTCTCAGCATCATATGCCGACTGGGCATTCATGGCAGCTACTCCCGCCATCGCCATCAACGTGGTATATATATACTTCTTCATAGTCTTTAATTTTCAATAAATTATTGTATAGTGTCAAGAAACCAACAGAAATTCATGAATTATACATTATCTATTATCTTCTGCCGCCACCGCCAACTCTGCCGCCGCCGCCGAAGCCTCCTCCGCCGCCGAAGCCACCGCTACGGCCACCTCCGCTGAAGCCTCCGCCACTGAAGCCGCCACTACGACCGCCACCGCTATATCCGCCTACTCTGCCGCCTCCACTGTAGCTGCGCGATGTGCTTGGAGATGTGGAACGATTATAGTTCTGCGAACTGCGATTGTACGAATCCACACCTCTGCCGTAGCTGCGCGAACTGCTATTGTTATTATACCTACTGCGCGAATTCTGCTGTCCGCGACGAATATCACTCATTCTGAATCCATTATCTACGGAGCCACCTCTATTGTACGAACCGCCATCACCTCCTCTGCTTATGCCGCTTCTGCCACGGCTGAATGACTGTCTGCCGTTATTGGCATATCCTCTCGAGCCAGCCATATTGTTTGTCCTCATGCGGGCATTGCGATTCCAGTTGCTTACATACGCGTGTGCACCTCTCACATATCCACCTCTGCCTATTCCGCGTCCGGCGATTACATGTCCATACCATCCGTGACGGTATCCGTAATAACCGCGATAACCCCATCCAGGTCCGATGCCCCATGTCACCCAGGCACGTGGATGGCTCCATCCCCAGATAGGTCCGTACCATGCATTCCACGGACGCCATGTGTAGCCCCAGCTCCAGCCGTAGCCCCATCCGCAATTCCATGCCCATCCATAGTAGAATGGATCATAGTAATAATAATCATACAGATAGTCATACACTCCGCAGTCATAGACCAGATCCCAATAGTACGGGCTACTTACTGCCACTATCACATTCGGACTGTGGAATCGCAGTATTCGGCGTGAATAGCGGTAGTCCAACTCGTTTTTGTCCACATCAGTGATATCCTCAGTGTCATACTTTCCGCGTTTCGTATTGGTTTCGCTTTCATACGAACCATTACTGCTTCCGCCGTTTACATATCTGCGGTTGTACTCGTCGTCCGACCGTTTCGAATATCCGTAATCAACAGTGCTGTTATCTATCGGTTCCGACTCAACTGTCGCCACGTTAGTATTACCGAAGTACGATTGTCTTGTACCTGCATACGCAGAATTCTGCACCCGTGTAGTAGTAGCCGCATCAGCAGCTCTTTTCTTCGACGGAGTGAAATACATGTCGTCCTGCGCCATAGCAATGACTGGGGCCAACGATAAAAGGATGATGAGTAATCGTTTCATACGTTCAAGACTTTAATTGTTATTATTCACACTGCAAAATTATCACCTTCCTGACAGATAAATCAGAGAAAAGACCTAACCTTAAGTAGGGATTTCCCTACTATTTTATTCAACAAAAAAGTGAACCTCCATATTTGGGTTGGTTCACCTTTTTCTTAGAGCGGAAAACGAGACTCGAACTCGCGACCCCAACCTTGGCAAGGTTGTGCTCTACCAACTGAGCTATTTCCGC
>DEJQ01000019.1:93716-108468 GCA_002353575.1 Prevotellaceae bacterium UBA2744 | reverse complement strand
CAACTGAGCTATTTCCGCATTCACAATACACCTTTCCTCTGAAAAGCGGTGCAAAGGTAAGAATAAGACTGGAAAGTGCAAAATAATTCGGAAAGAAATTTTAATTAAATTCAAAATTTACAGGTTCACCGTCACCTTCTTTCCCTCGTAGCTGACAATCTTGTCAAACTTCTTAGGCTCCTTATCTCCCTTGGCTCCGATAACTATACGGAAGTTTCGTTTCTTCAGCATACCCTTATACTCCCCTTTTCTCTGGTGTATAGTCAGAGCCTTCTGCTTATCGTTCCACGAGAACTGAATCTCGCTGAACTCACCCTTCTCATAATTATAGTTATCGCCCTCATCCTCATAGAGAGTGAACTTACCGTCCTTACCTGGATAGATTCTCAATTCCAGATTATCCCACGCCTTCTCGTCGGAGTACTGCACCTGAGGTCCCATTGGCAGAATGCTTCCTGCCTTTACATACACAGGCATTTCGTCGATTGGGCAAGGGCGCTTCACGGTTCTGCCGCCTCTCACCTTCTCTCCGGTCCAGAAGTCATACCATTCACTACCCTTTGGCAGATACACCTCCACCGGAGCAGCAGCTTTCTTTATGTCGGGATAAATCAGATGTCCCTTCTTATTTCCGTCGAGCCAAGTATAGAGTGGATCGGTCACAGGCTTCACGAGCAGTTGTCTTCCGAACATATACTCGTCGTTTCTCATTATAGCCTTCCTGTCGTCAGCGAAGTCCATCAGCAGCGGACGCATCATCATACCATTATGCTGCACCACCTCTCCAGCCATCGAATAGATATATGGCAGCAGCCTGTATCGCAATTCTATGTAATGCTTCATCACGTCGAAAGCCCACGTACCTGGTTCGCCGAACTCATACAGTTCGCTTACCATAGGCGACGAACAATGGTTGCGCATCAGAGGCATGAACGTACCCCACTGCATCCATCTTACCTGCAGTTCCTGCACAGCAGGACTCTTCGGGTCATTGTTCATATCCCAATAGAAGAACCCTCCCAGGTCAGTGTTCCAGAACGGAATGCCGCAAAGCGTGAAGTTCAGTCCGCTTGGCACCTGTTTCTTCATCTCCTCCCACGTAGCCTGTATGTCGCCACTCCACGAGAACGTACCATAATGCTGTATTCCCATAGCTCCGCTGCGTGTCATCTGCACCGAACGCTTCTGGTTGCCCTTCATTGCTCTCTGATGCTCGTATATACCCTTATTAGTCATCAGCGGGAACGCATTCTTCACCGAGCGCCAAGTGCCGGCGCTGGTCTTATAGTCATCATCCCCTGCTTTCGCAAAGTGGTCCGGTTCGGTTGAGTCAGTCCACCATGCATCGAATCCTATATTATATAGATTTGTCAGTTCATCCCAGTATATGTCGCGAGCCTTATCGTTAAACGGATCGTAGGGTCTCACGCCATTATTCCTCGGCCAGGTCTCGAACGGCAGCAGTGCACCAATCTCGCTGAGTCTCTGATATGGCTTAGTCCACGGACCGAAATTAGCCCATATACTAATCATCAGGTGAGCATGATTATCGTGTACATACTTTGCCATCTCCTCGGGCGACTTGATTCTTGGCTGCCTGCCGGCTTTCTTATACTCCTCTGCCAGATTTTTCAGGTCGTTAGGCAGATACTTAGCCCATTGCGCGTCTCCTACCTTATTAATATAATAGGGATTCTCAAAGCGCATAGCATTCCAGTTCGAGTCGCAACCCCAGTACTGCCAGTCCTGTACGATTCCATCGAGCGGTATGAGCAGTTTCCGGTACTTGTCCAGCACCTCACACAATTCATCGCTTGTCTTATACCTCTCCCTACACTGCCAGTGCCCCATTGTCCACAGCGGGAACATAGTAGCCTTACCCGTCAGCTGGCGTATGGCAGCAATCACGCCATCCTGACTGCCGTCGCGATACATCACGTAGTAATCCACACCCTCAGCCACCTCCGACTCGAAGGTCATACCATCCGCATTGTCCTCAAACAGACTTCTTCCGGCATTATCCCAATAGATACCATAACCCTTCTGCGAAGTGATATAAGGAATAGCGATATAAGTATTATCATTCCACAAAGTCTTCTTCTGTCCTCTCCAGCACATCGTTGCATCGCGCAGCTGTCCCAGACCGAAGATAGCCTCATCACCGTCCAGGGTCCAGGTCTGCCCCACTATCAGCTTACCCTCGTCGGCATCTCCCCTTCTCACCTGAATCTTCGTTGACTTCTCCTTCACGATGGGAGTACCCTCCACACCCAGAATCAGCAACTGTCCTGTCTGCTTGTCCAGACGCACACTCATGCGGCTTGATGACAGCATGGCATACTTTCCGTCCTTGCTCTCATCAACATCCACTCCGAACTTATCGCTCGGATGCAGGATTACCGAAAAGCTCTTCTTCTGCATCGGCGCAGCCCACTTCGGTTGTTTCACCACCCTGACGATTTCAGGCGAATAGAACTCCACCTTCACCTTCATGTCGGCAGTTTCAGCGGTTATTGTTCTCGGCTTGTGCTCTTTGGCTGTAGCGGTCACACCTGCCATAACCAGGAGCAGCAGTGTGCTTCTTTTCAAGTATTCAAAACAGTTCATAGTATTATCTTATTTTCGTTTCTTTATGCCTTATTAAACTTATCCTTGCTCTGTTTGCATCTCGGACATCTCCAGTCCTCCGGCAGATCTTCGAAAGCCACGCCATCGTGTTCCGCAGGGTCATAAACATATCCGCATATCGAACATACATACTTGCCCGAATCCTCTTTCTTCGGGAAATCCACCTCAGCCAACTTCGTAGGCACTGGATTATTCAGATCCATCACTCTCTTCGCCTCCAGATTCTCATATCCCTGTGGTGAGTGGGTTGACAGATATACAGTCGGATTCTTGCTTACGAACTCGCGCACTCTGTCCATAGTTACGCGGGCAGCAGCCAGATCGTCGAACACCACCGACAGTTTATTCTCATACAGAGCCTCATCCACATAAGTGATGTCGCCCTGGAACATATAATACAGGCCCTCGTCCTCAGCAATCACCAGACTGTTTCCGTTCGTATGTCCCTTAGCCTTGATCATCCACACTCCGTCGCAAATCTTCTGAGCCTCGGGGAAGTTATGGTAAGCCCCGTCAGTAAAAGTCACTGGCACTACATTGGTCAGTCCCTGCAGTTCGTCAGCCTGCAGTTCATCGGCATTGATAAACTTCTTCGCATCAGGGAATGAACGCAGCTCGCCTGAGTGGTCGCTGTGCCTGTGAGTGAGCAGAATCTTAGTCACCTGTTCCGGCTTATAGCCGAGAGCAGCCAGGGCATCCACATATCCGCATATATTCTTACCGGTATATGCGAGAGAAGTCTCGTCGGGCGACTCCTCCGGGAAACCGGCAGGCAAACCAGTATCTACCAGGATTACCTCCTTTCCCGTATCGATAACATAATTCTGCAGACTGCCGCGATAGCGTATATTTATATCAAACTTATCAGCGCCCTCCTCGCCTCCGAAAGCGAACGGCTGACTATAGAAACCATCTTTTCTAAACTTTACCGCATTAATTTTCATAATATTCCTATTATTAATTAAATGTTTACTTCAACTGCTTCCCGTCACTGAAAGCATTGCCTACGACACTGCCCAGTTCGATATACTTATTATGTACAGGGTCAAACGTGATGATACCCATCTTCTCCACATCAGGCTTACCGTCCTCAGCCAGAAACTTCTCATCACACAGAATATTCACCACTTCGCCTACGAGAACATATCCGGTACCGTCAGCACCGATTTTCTCCTTCACCTTGCACTCCATAGTCATCGGTATATCCTTAAACACAGGAGCATTCACATTCGGAGCCTTCTCCACCTGCCATCCGGTCTTCTCCATCTTATCAGGAGTATTCTTCGCACTTACTATGCCTACATAGTCAGCAGCCACGAGAGTATCCTTCGTAGCGAAAGCAACGGTAAACTCGCCTGTAGCATCCAGATTCTCCGTCGTAGCATGTTTCGACAATGAAATCACCACCTCATGCATATCCCATGTGCCGCCCCATGCAGCATTCATAGCATTTGCCTTACCATCCTTATCATAAGTGCCGATAATAAGCACTGGCTGTGGGAGAACCCACGGTTTTGAACCAAAACTTTTCATAGTATTCAACATTAAAAACATATTCCGTTGCGAAGATACAAAAGATTTTTTTCTCTGCAAAATAAATCCAACTTAACCACATCTCACATCAGGCATTACACATCTTACCGCTGGCAAATAATCCGTGCAGAAATAAAATTTTCTTCATAAATAATCGTTAAAAACAGTTGGTATAATTCATATGTAATCAGTGGCATTTGACAAAATTGTTCCATTTGGGCAGTATTTCCGGATTATGTGCGAACAGACATTGAACAAGCATTGAACAAGCATTGAACGAGCATTGAACAAGCATTGAACAAGCATTGAACGAGCATTGAACAGGAGCGGTACTCGAGCTATACGGAAGCAGAAGCCGGACCGGAAGAACACTGCAAAGGTAAGGGCTAAGTAGGCCATAATAGCAAAAGACGTACAAAAACAGCTGGTTTTTAACATTTGGAGAGTATTCTGCCCCCATCGCAGTCGGATAAATTCCAGGCGACTTACAACCTGCAAAATTCACGTTTTGGAGAAATCCGTACGATTTCATGATTGTCTGTACGCATGAAAACCATGTTTTTTTCGTTAAAATCAGTATGATTTTGAATCAGGAACCGCATTTTTCAATCTCGAGATTGCAAAATTGTGGTTTGACAACTGCTCTGTAAGAGCGGAAGTCGTACCAAGTTATTTTTTAATGGTTACTAAACGATGCTCAATTAGCAATAAATCAGTGATTATATCTATATTTGCACAGTTTTTTTATTAACGTTTCTATGAATATAGGTTTAGCGAAATAAGACGATGAAAAGACCAATTATCACCGAACGAATGTTCCTGTATTGGACAGACCGCGAGCACCCCAACACCTGCCGCATAACGGTCAGGATGCAGGACGCTATAGAACTGCCGCTTCACGGAGAAACTCTTCGGAAAACTCTTTGCCGACAGGGGATACATCAGTCAGGACCTCTTTGAGATGCTGTTTGTCGACGACATACATTTGGTCACGAAAATCAAGAGGAACATAAAGAACGCGTTGGTGAACCTCTATGACAAGCTCATGCTCAGGAAGCGATCTGTTATTGAGACGGTGAATGACGAGTTGAAAAATGAATGTCAGATTGAGCATACCAGACACCGCTCCATCAACAACTTGGCCACAAACCTGTTCGCTGGGCTTATTGCATACAACCTGCTGCCAAAGAAGCCAGAAATGAATTTAGAAATCATCGACAGAAGCAGACTTATTGCCTAAACCTTACGTCGAACTCACGTTAAAGAAACAAAAAATATATCAGTGATAAATAATGTACGACAAACTTTTTATAACTTTGCGACACTCAATCGAAGTGGTATACTTTTAAATTATTATTTGGTATACTTTTACTTTACCATTTACCCTCGACGAGTGTCGCAAGTACCACGAACGTCTCCAGGTCATAGCCGAACAAGCCATCGCCTTTGACTTCGACGACGACGTGGTAGTCAACTACGCCAAGTCCGGTGACACATCAGCTAAAATAAAATAGATAACATAATAATATACAACTCATTAAAACATATGACTAATTTGATTACATGGGCTTCTTTGGCAATTATTGCCATAATATTTCTCTTATTCGTATTTGAACTAACTAAATTGTATAATGCGAATAAGCTCATTAAAAATCGTCTTGGGAATGAAGACCTCTTGTCTTCATTTGTTGGTAGTAAGTTGGAACAATTATGTGAAACTTATCGCAAAACCATCAACATAAAGACTCAAAATGGTGACAAGAGCAACATCCCGTCTTCATCCGTTTTTAATGACATAACAGTTGCAAAAGTTCACAAGCTTAATCTTAGAATGCTTGATACAGCATCAGGAACGCTTGTAGGTCTTGGTCTTTTGGGAACATTTCTTGGATTAACTTGGGGTGTCAAAGGCATAGATATTTCGACTTCTGAAAACATTCAAGATGGTATTCAAAATTTGTTGGGTGGAATGGGAACAGCATTCCTTACATCTTTGGTGGGAATGTCTTGTTCACTAATATACACAGCCCTTGACAAAACATTAAGAAATAAACTTAACAGGAACTTGATTTATCTCACAGAGTCTTTGGATGAGAAATATTATATCGATGATATTGAGCTTCAGAAATTGAATCAGAAACAGCTATTGAATACGTTGTATAACAGCTTGAAATCAGATATGGAGCAACAGTCAAAATCTCTTATTACTGAAATTGCGTCTAAGTTGTCGTACTCTAATGACAGTGGTGAAAACATAACTGTAGCAAACGCTATTCGTGAGATTCTATCTGAAAATACGGAGCAGTCAAAAGCTTTGAAGTCATTCTCAACAGACCTGGCTTTAGAGTTGAACAACGGTTTTGATGAGATTCTATCAAGACAGATGCAGCAAAAGATTCTTCCTTTGATGGAGAGTGTTGATGCCACAACTAAGTCAGTAATCGAACACATTGACCAGATGGCTTCAACTGTGGCTTCACCAGCTTCAGGCATGATGGAAAGTGTTGTCGATGAACTGAAAAAGAGTATGAGTGCCATTGTTGATGAGTTTAAGACCAACCTTTCTGGGTCAACGACATCGCAACTGGAAACCTTGGCTCTCCAACTTGGCTCAGCTTCTCAAACTATGGGCGATTTCCCCAAGAATATGGAGAACATATCAAATACATTACAAGTTACCATTCATGAGGTAAAGAATGCTATTGCAGAAATTAGTAAAACATCAGCCACAGCTAATTCTACAGCCATGCAGCAAATGCAGGAACAAATAGCATTCGCAACTGGTTCTATCAGCAATGCAATTACTGAAGTGAAAGAAGTAATGAGCGGTCTAACACAAAGTTCTCAGGAACAAAGTAACCAGATGGTTGCTAAACTCGCAGATGCTACCGAGAAGATGGGAGCATTCCTCGACAACACAATAGTCAGCCTGTCTTCTTCTGTACAGAACTCTATGAAGTCCATCACTGATGATGTGTCAAGTAAGCAAGCCGACTTGATTGCACTTCAGGAAGACACTACGACCCAAACAAAGAAATTGTTGGAGTCATTCAATGCCGGACTCGATCGTCTGGAGAAGATGAACGAATATATCACAGGAACAATGAATGGCTTCAAGCAAGCTCAGGGAGAAATCAGTGTTAGCACTGGTAATCTGAGAACCATCAGTGGTGACATGAAGCTGGCAACAGAATTGTTCAATAAGGGTCAAAATGACTACACTGAAAAGTTGAGCCAGTTGCAGTTGTCAAGTCAACGTGGAATTGAGAAGGTCGAAGAACTGCTTATTAACTCTGGACAGATGTCTGATGAGTACGCAAAGAAATTTGAACTTATTAAGCAAGGCTTGACTGGCATATTCAGCCAACTGCAAACAGGCTTGACAGAATATAGCAGAACAGTACAAGCTACAACACAGAAGTATCTTGACCAATATAGTTCAAGCCTAACGCAGACTACAGACGCTTTGGCAAGTACCATTCAGCAGCAAAATGAAGTTGTTGAAATGCTGAACGAAACTCTTTCAAAAAACAGACGTTAATTCTAAATGAAGAAGAATCCAAACATAGAATACAATAGCAAGGAAGAGAATGCCTTTTCTCTTTCAACTGGTGATTTGATGGCCGGATTGCTTTTCATATTCATCCTGCTTTTGATGGGAGCACTACTTCAAGTACAGGAAAAAGCAGAACAGGATGAAGAGATTGTAAAGCGTTATGACCAGATTAAGACCCAACTATATATTGACCTTCAGGAGGAGTTTAAGGAAGACCTGACTGTATGGAGGGCAACAATAGACTCTACTCTCTGTATCAGATTCCAAGAACCCTCAATGCTTTTCGACGAAGGATTAGACGTTCTAAAGCCAAACTTCAAGGTCATACTTGATGATTTCTTCCCAAGATACATTGCTGTTCTCAGCCGTCCTCAGTATAAGGATAATATAGAAGAAATCCGCATAGAAGGGCATACGAATAGCAATGGAGGATACTATTCAAACATGAAACTATCGCAAGACAGGACAAGAGCTGTCCTTCAGTATTGTTTTAGCCTAATGAAAGAGGATGATGTTAACTGGCTTCGTGGATTGGTAACAGCCAACGGACTGTCTTCAAGCCATCTGATATTCACAAAATCAGGTGAAGAAGATAAGAACCTGTCTCGTCGTGTTGAGTTCAGAGTAAGAACTAATGCTGAAAAGCAATTGGAAGATATTGCTGACAAACGTTTTAATAGAAAAAAGAATGATTGACGCTTGTGACATACTAAACATTAACCGCGATGTGCTGAAGGATTTTCATCTACTGGCTAATCGAGTTGCTGACCATCAGACAGAGAGGGTCATCAACCAGAATGTGCGTAAATTGAAGTCTATAGAAGAGCGCATGTTAGTTGATGAAGGAATCAAAGTGTCAAAACAATCTATTGATGAAATTCTGTACAATGTTGTCCAAGCTGCTCATTCGGAAGATAAAAGCAGAGAATGGACTATGCGAGAATTGCGTATAGTCTCATACTACTTAATGAAGCTTCAGGATGAAGAAGATGTCTTCGATTTTGCATTGAAGTTATTGGACAATGATTGGAGAAACATGTATTTTAATGGACTCGTCTTCTACCTGATGAACTCATGGTGTCTCATTAAACCTGAGTTACGTTTTAAGACAAGTCGCCTAGTAATTAAGAAACTTCAAGAGTATAGAGATAACAACAAAAGATACCTTTTGCTTAAAAACCACGCAAACATGTTTGAGGATGCAGGTCCTCAAAGGTTAGCGTCTCTTCTTATAAACCAGAACAAAGATGTACGTGAAGCTCCTATCGTCTTGGGCAGCAAATTAACAGCCCTCTCTCAGTCATATTTCTCTGATGTCATTGTTTATTATAGCACAAGGCATGGACTAAACGAGGACAAATTGGAGGAAATCTTCGAGACCCATGATTTAAAGAGAACTAAACAGTTAGTATTTGCCGACCTCGTTCAGAAAGCAGAAAGAAATGGAGATCCAGTCCTACAAACCCAACTCAGCAAATTCATCAATCGAACGTTGGGTGATGTAACACTGACATCAACATGGGCACCCTTCCTTGGAGCTACTTACGAAGAAGCCCAGAAGTTAAAGAAAGCCATGCAACAAGTGAACCTGTGGTTTACAAGACGTGTGATTGAAACTTTCTTTGAGGTGTGTGTACAAGATAAAGAACGCAAAAAGTTCTGGCTCGAATATGTACCGTATGTCAGAGGGTTCAAAATTGTCGGTTCAACAATGACCAAACGCCTGTTGCAAAACGACTCACGAGTCAGCAATATGTTCCAACGTCATTTTATTGAAACCAACTCGACCTATTCTCAGACTGCTGCTTTGGTTCTTAGTATTAAGGATTATATTCTTGTTGAGTTCTCCGATACCGGCTCTCTTTATGCATATAAGCAGAATCATAATAAGGTACAGTTCCTTAGAAAAGGAACCAGATATATGACTTCTACGAACGAGCTGAAAGATACCTCAGTGGACAAACTTGTGGAGAATGACAACTGGTATGGTACATCTTACAATGATGAAGGTCGATTGATGCACATTGGCTATTGGCAAGACAGGCTTAAAATGTGGCTACAGATTAAAGTAATGTCAAGTTCCAATACTGGTATGTCATTCTTTGATACTAAAGATGATGACACATTCACGGCTCAACCACTTCCAAAGCAAGAAATAATTAAGAAGCCTGTGGAACAGACTGTTAAGCCGAAAGTGGAACCTGTTTCCAGACCTCAGGTTCAATCATCTACGAAGCAATCCCAGCAGCTTCTTAGACAAGATAATCTTTTCAGCGGCGTACCAGAATACTCGTTCCCCAAAAAGAACCATGCTCCATCAATGGAACAAACATCTCCTATCCAAAGACCATTAGGACAACCATTGACGAATGCTGTTTATGAGAGTAATGTCAACTACAACCTTGCCAGTAAATGGTTCTTTAACGATATTTGTCGCATCGTTTGCAACCATAAAGGATTCTACATTAACATCCATAAAACAAGGATGTATGTTAAAATAAAAGGGTTGGATGGAGAATCTCCGTCTGGTAGTATTTGGATAAAACGTCCAAATCTACAGGGGTGGTCTAAGATAATACACTCAGCGTCATCAGGTAAAGAAATACCTGTTGGATATATTAAACAAGGAGGTGGAGGACTTATTTATAAGTTGAATTTGGAACAAACCTCTTTTATGACAATTAAAACAAGGTAAGATGTTAAACAGAAGCATAGATAGTAACGGCATACTCTTTATGGTCAATTATAATGGCCATGACCTGCATTTCAACGAATGGAGTGCAACGGATGATTGTATTTACTATTTTCCACTTGCAACACTTGTTGATAATGGATATGCAAAAGCATCATCCAAAGGATGCACAGTACCCTTTGAGAACATTTATCTTCTTGATGATGAAGACAAAGTGCTTCTTGGTGTACCTAACAGCTACGACAAAGCGATGAGACTCAGGGGTGATGGTATGCTCAATACATCAGACTTCAAGTATAGAATAGAGTTCCTTACTTCTGTACCAGATGGAGAATTGTTTGCATTCGAGCGTGGTGGCAATGTTATTATCTGCCAAGATAAAGAATATCTTCTATCCGAAGCACAATATGAGTTGCTGAAGAAAGTTGAGGACTACAATTGTCAGAAGAATGAGATTAAAACAACAGACTTCAACCTTCGCTGTTTTGCTGAGATAAAAGATCTTGCTATTCAGGCAGGATGTGAACTTGATAGTTATCTTGCCAATGAGAATGTTTATGTTCCAGGTAAGATTAAAATAGAAGTTGGAGCAGACGGGGACGGATTTACCATTGACCCGTCAATTGATATTGATGAAAATGATAAGTTTAAACGTACCTTCGATAGAATGAGGAAAGTGCAAGGGCAATATCCTCTGCAACGAGATAATGGTGAGCGTGTAAGAGTTGTATTAAATCCTGAGCAAAAAGCCAATTTGGAACAGTTGAAGCAGACTGGCGGCAGACATCGTACTCGTGAACAGATCAAAGAACTAACAGAACATCCCACGGAACTGTTTGATCCAAATGTTTTCGACCTGTCAGAATTATACAGTGACAGGGTAATAGAAATTGGTATATATAAGCCTAAGTTCTATCCATTCATTTGTCCTTATAAATCTTGTTGGATTGCAGGAGCGACTGTCGAGACACCTGAAAACGGAACGACAAAAATCAACATTAGCAATGAATCTGAATTAACCGAATTGAAGCAATGTATCAAGGAAGCCGAAGATGGAAACAAGGTCATCGTTGACTACAAAGATGCTCAAATGGACATTGAAGATGCCAGATTTCTTGCTGATACAGCGGAGAAGCAGTTGAAGAGTCCGGACAAACCTGTAAAGACAGATGACTCAACTCACAAAGTGTTGATTATCGAAGAAAATGCAGAGGAAGTAGGCTTTGCGGTAAAAGACAGAGTCATAGAAAGAGGCGACAAATATACTCTTTTCAAGAATCCATTCTTGAATGAATCCTTTGCTTTGAAAGAGCATCAGGAAGAAGGTGTAGCATGGCTTCAGCACCTATACAACAGCAAAGCGAGCGGGTGCCTTATGGCTGATGACATGGGCTTAGGTAAGACTTTACAGATATTGTATTTTATTGATTGGCACTCTCGTAAGTACCCTAATCATAAACCGTATCTCATTGTTACCCCTATCTCATTGCTTGAAAACTGGGAGAACGAATATAACCGTTTTTTCAAAGAGCCGCGTCTTAGTATGAGCAGAATGACCTCAAAAGATGTGTCTCGTCACTTCAATAAGCAGACCGTGGATAATATGCAAAAGCTAGATATTATCCTTACTAACTATGAGTCATTACAAATCGCACAGCTTAATTTCTGCGCTGTTGAGTTTGATATTGTAGCACTTGATGAAGCTCAGAAGATAAAAACGCCTGGTACATTGGTGACGAATGCTGCCAAGGCATTGAAAAGCAATTTTAAGATAGCAATGACAGGTACACCAGTTGAGAACTCTCTACTCGATCTTTGGTGTATCATGGACTTCTGTGTACCAGGTCTGTTGGGTAATGCCAAGGCTTTTGCCGCACAATATCAAAATCCATTAAAGAAAGAAGATACGGACATTGCGCAGTTAGGTAATGAAGTGCATGAAAAACTCGGTATCTATTTCATGAGGCGTTTAAAGAAAGATGCTGCTAAAGATCTTCCTCAAAAATTCGAGTTTAAGCAACAAGTGGAAATGCCATCTGTGCAAGAAAATACATATAGG
Organism: Prevotellaceae bacterium UBA2744; assembly: GCA_002353575.1. GTDB lineage: Bacteria > Bacteroidota > Bacteroidia > Bacteroidales > Bacteroidaceae > Minthosoma. The sequence continues at coordinate 96,000 of DEJQ01000019.1, read as the reverse complement.
AAAGTCATAAATAGCTATGTCAGTGGTCAACAGCCTAATATGCTTTTAACCATTATGGATATTCGTGAGATTTCTGAGCACCCATATCTCTATGATTCCACCTTACAACAGCATGAGTCTGATGAATTGGTTGAAGCGTCGGCAAGATTACAGGCTACGATTCCATTCCTTGATAGAATTAAAGACAAAGGCGAGAAAGTAATCATATTCTCAGAGCGTAAGGAAACCCAAAAGATGCTTCAGAGAATCTGCCACGAAAGATATGGTATTATCCCCAAAATTATAAATGGAGATACCCCTTCTATTGTGACAAGGCAAACAGCCGGTAAACAATCAAGGCAAGCAAGTATTGATGATTTTCAGTCAGTACCAGGCTTCAATGTTATTATCATGTCACCTGTTGCTGCAGGAATGGGCTTGAACGTTACTGCGGCTAATCATGTGATACATTATAGTAGGCACTGGAATCCAGCTAAAGAAAGTCAAGCAACCGATCGAGCATACCGTATAGGTCAGGATCAAGATGTATATGTATATTATCCAATGGCTATTAGCAAGGATTTTAAGTCATTCGATGAAACTTTGGATGAATTACTATCTCGCAAGACATCACTTGCTACCTCTACAATATTTCCAACGGAACGTGTTGAAGTTAGACAAGAAGAACTTGGACAAATGTTGTTTAATGTGAATTAAGAATATCGATTATGGTACAGGAAAAAATATATCGTTATTTTGAACGTAATCCTCAATTACACGTTCTTTTCATCTTTGACAGGATGATATTAACTACTCAGAGTTGGAACAGGTCACGTGGCTAGACAATTATGTGTACAAAGTGTTTGATGGTGCTTGGTTTAATACCAAATATGCTATAGAGAATTATTACTGTCCGCTAAACATACACATCCCCATTCCAACTCTTTGTAACACAGAATTTGGGATATTTTGTTACTTGCGACAAGCCCCCTCTTCAGCTTTCTGAGGTGTCTGGAGGCGATTCTGCCGCATCTTCAAGCATCTTTCCCTTAGTGGCAAGATAGTAGGCTTTACGAGAGAAGAAAAACTGGAAATTCCTGCTGAGGCTCTGCGTGAAGCCTTGACGAATGCCCTTTGTCACAGACAGTTCCATAATACAAGTAGTTCTGTGGGTATCGCCATATATGATGACCGTGTGGAGATTGAAAACACTGGTCATTTACCAGATGAGTTGACGGTTGAAACCATCAAGCAGTCTCATCATTCATTCCCTCAGAACCCAACCATTGCTGACGTACTATTCAAAACCACGTTCTTGGAGAACTGGGGCAGTGGTGTAGGTCGTATGGTTGATGCTTGTCGTGAAGCGAACCTCCCTGAACCCGAATTCAATCAGAATGCAGCATTCGTATGGGTTACGTTCAAGCGTACAACTATCAATGCATACAACCATACAAGTTCACCATACAACCATACAACCATACAAGTTCACCATACAACCTCAAAGGAGCAAGCTAAAAATAAGCGTTTAAAGAAATTCTTGATGGCTATTGGTGAAAATGGCGCAAATCTAAAGGCGTTGATGGATGATATGGACTTGCGCAACAGGTCGAGTTTTGTAAACACCTACATAGCCCCCAATTTGGCAGAAGGTTATATAGCCATGCTCTACCCTGAATCTCCAAACCATCCAATGCAGTCATACTATCTGACCAACAAGGGCAGAGAAGCCTTGAATAATCTATAATTGCAACGCAAACATAACATTTTTGTTGATAAAGTTAAATATGTTAAAGCTTCGACTTATTTACCGTCTAAAGAATCTACGCCATCACTTTTCTACCGTTTTAATCAAAACTAACTGACACATAATAAGTTGCAAATTCCATGACTTACTTTTACTTTTCTGTACGGCTGCGTAAACCGCCTTCTCTCGTTATCCTAAGTACGTTCTTGCTATTGTCGATTTCTATCTTACCAAGTTGTCTTAACACAAAACAGTTGGTATAATTCATATGTAATCAGTGGCATTTGACAAGATTGTTCCATTTGGGCAGTATTTCCGGATTATGTGCGAACAGACATTGAACAAGCATTGAACAAGCATTGAACGAGCATTGAACGAACATTGAACGAGCATTGAACGAGCATTGGGCTTAGGCTACACTGTTAAAGAACGAAGTCCTATCAGGGTGGCTTCAATTGACAACTATAGAAAAATTGGTTAGTGTCTTTCCATGGAAAAGTTTTCTTAAAGAAGAAAGATTTTTCATGTTTTTTCTCGCTTCTGACTCGGAACTGACTC
>DEJQ01000019.1:0-93658 GCA_002353575.1 Prevotellaceae bacterium UBA2744 | reverse complement strand
ACTACCTCGGAGGAGAGTCACTTATGGGTATAGCAGAAGCGACGAAGAAACAACCGAATACGGAAGAAGTAGATGAGTCCAATCGTATTTTTTAACTAAAAAGAATAATTCAGTACTTATGACATAAACGGAAAAATATTTTTTGTATTTTTGCAAGCGTAAAACGAAAAAATGAAAAACCATTAAACTCGAAAATAAAAAAACATTACGACAATGCTGATACTTCTACAATTACTTATCGTTATTTCGATGATCCTCATCGGTTTCAAAATAGGTGGCATCGCACTGGGCATCTACGGCATGGTTGGTGTGTTTATACTTGTATTCATGTTCGGATTAGAACCAGGTGTCGTACCTGTTGACGTGATGCTCATCATCGTCAGCGTAATCACAGCCTCGGCTTCGCTGCAGGCGGCAGGCGGACTCGACTATATGGTTAATTTTGCAGCACGTTTCCTGAAAAAGCACCCAAACCGAATCACATTTTTCGGGCCTCTCACCACATGGACGCTGACTCTCGTCACAGGAACGGCTCACACGTGCTACGCTCTCTTGCCTATCATCTCCGAAATAGCACGCAAGGCGAAGGTACGCCCCGAACGTCCAATCAGTGTAGCTACAATATCTGCATCGCTGGGCTGCACCGGTTCGCCCGTGTCGGCTGCAACAGCTGCCATATTGTCGGAAAGTATATTAGGCGGCATAGGATTTGGAATCAAAGACATCATGACGGTTACCATACCCGCCTCGTTCATAGCCATTCTGGTAGCATCGTCCGTACAAAACCATGTAGGTAAGCCATTGGAGAAAGACCCTGAGTATCAGCGCCGACTCAGCGAAGGACTGCTGACAGATGAATCGGAAACGAACGAAGAGATTGTAGCGCACAATCCGCATGCCCGATGGGCTGTCCTGGCTTTTATGTTTGGCGTGGCACTGGTGGTCTTGTTCTCCGTATTTCCAAACTTACGCCCTCTGTACCATGACAATCCGCTGGACATGACCACCACCATCCAAGTGGTGATGATGAGCACTACCGCCCTCATACTGCTGGTAGGCAGGGCTGACGTGCACGAGGCTGTGAAAGGCAACGTATTTGCTGCGGGTATGAATGCAATGGTTTCCATCTTTGGAGTAGCTTGGATGGGCAGCACATTCTTTCTCGGAAACCGCGATGCCATTCTCAGCAGTGTTGACGGACTCTTTGCTTCCTGGCCCGTACTTTTCGCCATCCCGCTATTCCTGTTCAGCATAATGCTTTTCTCACAGGCTGCGACCGCACGGACTCTATATCCAGTTGGACTGGCTCTGGGGGTTCCGCCGCTGATACTGCTGACACTGTTTCCTGCGGTAAACGGATATTTCTTCTTACCTAACTACCCGACAGAAGTAGCTGCAATAGGATTTGACCGCACCGGCACCACCGGTATAGGCAAATATGTGGTGAACCATTCGTTTCAGCTGGCAGGATTCATTACTACCTTTGTAAGCATAGGTGTAAGCTACCTGCTCGTCATGTTGTTGTATTAAGACAAAAAAATTCTGAATTTTTCTATCACCTTATTGTCACTAATTTGCATTTTGAGTTGTTATATATTTGAACCGGTTTTCAAAACAACGGAATGTATAACTAAAAAATAAAAGGTGTATGGAATTTTTAAACATTAACCCAGTTTATGTAATCGAAGAGTTTGGCGACATCATTAAGCCTATACTCATCCTTGTCGTGTTGCCAATCACTATTTTCTGGCTCTATCTGCGCAACAGGAAAGACGAAAACGAAAAGCGCACGCAAATCGTTATGGCGGCAATAGAAAAGAATGGCGAAATCGACGTGCAGGAGTTTTTCAAGAACCTCAACAAGCCAAGGAAAACAGTACGCGAAAAATTGGTTATGCAGCTGCATTGGGAACTCTTATTGGGCGGTATATTCACCGTTTTTGGTTTGGTGGTTTTCATCGCTCTGGGAGTAATGAGTCTTATAGGTGGACTCGTCGATCAGAATGTGATTGCAATGAGCTGTTGTTTGGGTATTCCTACTCTTGCCTTGGGCGCAGGTTTGCTGATAGCATATTTCTCGGGTAAAAAGATGATGAAAGAACTGAAGGACTAAGTTGTTCTTAGGTTTGAAATAAAAGGCATGACACGAGAGCAATTTATCGATATGGTAAGGAGCGAGCAGAAGGGGCTAAGGCGTTTTCTGCTCACCCTTTGCGCAGGTGACAGGATGACCGCCGACGATATTGCTCAGGAGTCACTGATGAAGGCATACCTTGCCCTAAACAGGTATGACGAACGACAAAAGGCAAAGCTATGGCTCATGAAGATTGCCTACAACACGTTTCTGAATCATCAAGTCCAGGGTTCGCGGCACAGGTTCGAGGATATGGATGCTGCCGCTATGATGAGCAGTCAGCAGAGTTCGGACGAGAGTTTCCGTTATCAGGAACTGCTCCAGGCTATGGCACTGCTGCCCGATTCGGAACGCACAACACTGATTCTGCATTATTTTGAGGGGTATAAGGTAGAAGAGATTGCACAAATTACTAATTGCACCGATGCTGCCGTGAAGAAACGCCTGCAGCGAGGGCGCGAAGAATTGAAAAGGAGGATAAAGCTATGATAGAAGACAAGGAGCTCGATGCTCTGTTGACGACATTCCAACCAGCAGAGCCAGCTGATTCAGCTGAGTTTATGATTGAATTCGAAAAGCGTCTGAACGCTATCGACATTGCCCTTGCCTACCACAAGGCAGAGGTGCAGAAGGCACATAAGAAAGCAGTATGGGCTTTCGCAACAGGCGCCGTAGCGGGACTGATCCTGGCTATTATAGCTCTTGCCCTACCCTCACCAGTGGAACTGCTTGCCTTCTCCATTCACTCGCGTTTTACACTCACATTATTAGAGTATATCCCATACGTCATGATGTTTTTCTGTGCCGCATCCATTAGTTTCGGCATCATAGAATTTATGAACAGAAGCGAGGATATGGAAGGTCTTATTCTGGAACTAAAGCAGAACAGCTGAACAAAAATCTATTGTCTTAAAATAAACAAATATGAGAAAAACAAATATATTACAACGACTTGGAACATTTGTGATAGATGCCCATACTATCATCTTTCTTTTTCAAATTGTAGCATTTTTGATATCTCCTTTTTATTTCTTACCTTTATTCCCAGGTATCTGGTTAGTGTGGATCATGTATTATGTAGTATCATACACCACTGTCAGAAAGACTCTGGGGGAATCCTTCTTTAATGCGCAAGTCGTAGCAAATAAGGGTTTCGTACCAGTCTGGATTAAGATTCTTCTTCGCGAAGCATTCACTTCCTTCCCAGCCTTGATAGCATGGACCTTGTGTTGGAATCGGCTCGTACCAATGCGCTCAATAGCAATTTTTGTTGTACTCCTTCTGATGATTTGCCTCAGAAGGAAGATTTTTGGCATCTCATTAGTTAAGTGCGAACAAGAAACAATATCAACCAAGCGACCATTCTATAAGACCTCGACTGGTATTTTTCTGATGATTATACTGGGTGGTGTCCTTGCACGAGTGGTCAACACCATATGTACAAATGACAAAGCATTTCTTGTTGAGTCGCCATTAAAGGCCGTTCCCCGTCCAACGGCAAGTTCTGTAAGCCAGTATGTTGAGTATCTCAAGAATAATCGGCAGAATATCAACGATTATGTAATGGGGCTTTTTGGGAAGTATGATTATGTTGTCTTATGCGAGCGCCACCATCAAGACATGACACAATACGACATGATATATGACCTTGTGACGGACAGCAGGTTCGTGGACAAAGTAGGTGTCGTATTTACAGAAATAGGATGTGCTGAGTCAAGAGATGCATACAGGACACATGTTGAAACCACATTCCCGAATGACACTCTGCTTGAAAAAGGTCTTGCCTCGTTTCTGATGGAGAATCAGACGGTACATCTTCTGTGGCCTAACACGAATTGGTTCACATTTCTGAAGAGAATGTACAACTTCAATCATGATAGGGAGAAGAAGGTTGAAATCATGTTTGCTGACAGAAATTGGATAGACAGGACAGAACTGGCACAGAGAGACAGCGTGATGGCGGATAATATCATCCGAACCATAGAATCAGACAGTCTGAAGAAGTCACTTATCATTATGAATTATCGTCATGCTTTCTTTACACCAGGCTGCTGTGGCGAATATATACAGCGCAGATTCCCTGGCAAGGTGGCAAATGTAATGATTAATAATGTAAAACTTGATTTTTTATCTTTAGCCTTAGGAAAAGAAATCGCACGTCCCGACCTTCGTCACGGAGAGTGGGATGTTGCTTTCGAACAGATGCCAACAGATGCTTTTGCATTTGATCTTAAGGACTCTCCTTTTGGTAATGACAATTTTGATTATTTTGCCTTGCCATGGGCAATGGAAAATGGCATGCAGTACCAAGATATGTTTAATGGATTCATTTACTACAAGGCCCTTGCCGACCATCGCGCAAGCGTAGGATTCAACCATCTGTTTGACCCAGAAAATGTAGCAAAACTTCAGGAACGAGAAAAGCTGATACCGGGTTATTGGCTCGGGGCATGGTACTATTTGAAAGATGGTCCACAAGTCACAGAAGGCAAAGACATTTACTTTGAATATAACAAATTGTTAAACACCGCATTCCTTTGGATTTGCCTCTCTGCACTTCTACTTGGCTGTATTATGCTCGTTACAAGGTATATAACCCATAAGCACTAAACATTCTTAAAAGATAATAGATAATAGATAAAAGATAATAGTTAGAGAAAGGAACGGATAAACGAGACGTAACCTCACACATAGCGAGACGTAATCTCGTCAAGAGCGAGACGTAATCTCGTAAAACACCACCTTCTAATAGTATCTTATCCACATATATAAAAAATCGACTGCATTGCAGCCGATAGAGAGTATGATATTTTTTCAAATGTTTAGCTAATTATCATCTTCGAAGCAATTATCTTGTCAACAATGACCTTATCACCTTCGATATGGAAAATAATATTGAATCGCTTATTGCGAGTCCGCAACTGCTTAGCATGAGGATGAAATTGTAGGACAGTGCGATAGTGACTCTCTGGAATAACATCTGCTAAATATCGTAAAGACATGATTTCTGCCCCTAATTCATGAACATATTTAATGGCATGTTCAGCAGTACTGATGCTTACAATAAATTCGGCAAGACTATCAATATCGTCAAATACAGAATCTAGAATCTTAACTCTATACTCTTTCATAGTCTAACACGAACAGCCTCTTCTAGTTTGTCAACAAATTCCTCGACTGTGTGCAGACGCTCAGTCGGGGTAGAAGAAACATAATCAACAGGTTTATGTTTTTTTCGTCCAATCGCAGCCGATGGTGAAGTATAAACTGTTTCCATAATTCTATGTAATTCTTTCTGCAAAAATACGAGTAAGCGAGCAAAGTACAAAATAAATCTCGTTTATTTTTACTTTCGAGCGAGAGTATTTCGACGAAGTCAACATACGAGTAAGCGAGCAAAGTACAAAATAATTTTTTGAAAAAAAATGCCGATACCTCACTCACTTGGCAGCAATCCCAGAGTTTATCGGGGTTTCAGCGAGTGAGGTATCGGCAAAAATTGAAAAATTCTTCAGAAATTTAGGGATAATTTCATTTGAAGATTTAAAATTGCACCATTAAAAATATTAGTCCGTAGGCTTACGGACTAATAGTACGTTCCATACGGACTGCCAGTCCGTAAGTTGCGGACTCTGAGTCCGCTGGTTACGGACTAACAGCAGCCTGAAACATTAATTACTGTTCCACAAAAAATATTTCTGCTTTTGCAAATATTTCTGTGAGACATAAAAGAGCACTAAGGATGGATAAGTATTTCATTCCTTCCCAAGGTTACTTTTTATTATATGCCAACGTAAAAAGGCGAACGGCATCATAACAAAAAGGTTCACGACGTTCCAATAAATCTACTACAATATTAGTATCAAGAAACAAACGAGTCATTTGTATTTCTCCTCCCAAAATTGCTGATATGCATCGCGAGCATTCAGATCACAATCAGCAACAGAATCGCCAGCACCAAGCAGACTAAGCACTATGTCTGGTGTTGTAATACCTTCAGAAGCAGATTTGCTATGACTAACAAAGCGCATCAAGAAGTTCTCTATTACAGAAGAGAGACTCATACCTTGTTGCTTTGCATAGGCTGAAGCTTCTTTGTAAATATTATTACTTATTGCAATGTTCATTGTTATTTAATTTTTCTTGCCGTAAAGATAATTGCTATTTCATAAGATCACAATAATTTTGTGTTTTTTCTCTTAAGTCACACGGAACTTTGTAAGAAAACTCTAAGTATAGACATAAATATAAACTTTTCGGGGTTTCCGTGTATATAAATGTTGAAAATAAAATTACGACAATTAAAGATTCGCAAATTGAGTTAATATCTAAAAATTTGAAGAGAATATCTAATAACAGGTGTTAAAGTTGAAGATGGAGTGATATTTTTTTCGTGGCTTTTCTTGACAATATCTAAAACATTAGATTATCTTAGCGGCAGAAAATCTAAAACTTTAAATAATATGGCAAAGGCAAATGAAGAATGGACGCTGACAAAGGCGGAACTTGATATAATGAATGCCCTGTGGGACAAGGACGGAGGAATGACTACACATGAGATAATCGAATGCTATCCAGAGCCTCGTCCTGCATATTCTACTATTGCTACGTTTCTGAAGATTCTGACCAAGAAGGGATTTGTCATGGCTAAGAAACAAGAGAACTATGGTAAGACGTTCTTTTTCTTTCCTAATATCACACGAGAAGCATATACAAGCCGTATGATGAAGGACGTGAAGAATACGTTTTTCGGAGGTTCAGTGAAGTCGCTCGTGTCGTTCTTTGCCGAAGAGGAGGAACTGACTCAGGAGGACATTAATGAAATATTAACCATTTTAAAGAACAAGAGCAATGTTGACTGATCTGATAATGTACGACCTGAAGGTAGCTGCTCTGATAGCCGTGTTCTACCTATTCTATATGCTGCTACTCTCACGCGAGACAATGCATAAGTTGAATCGTATTGTTTTGCTTTCAGGCATTGTTCTTTCGGCAGTACTACCCTTCTGTGTGATTACGTTTCACAAGACAGTTGTTGTAGATAGCGCCCTTACACCAACGACTGTAGATGCAGATGTTGACACCACCCTACCTGCTGCCGAAGTATTGGAACAGAGTTTTGACTGGACTATTCCGTTGGCTGCTATACTTCTTATTGGAGCTATCGTCCGTTGTTTGGTCTTGATACGGAGTTACAGACAACTGACGAAGATGGTTCGTGGTGGTGAGATGCATATTCTGCCAACAGGTACAAAGGTGTGTATAGTAGATGAACCAGTGGCTCCGTTCTCCTGGATGAAGACTATAGTAATGTCGCGTGCTGACTGGAACAGTGAAACGACACTATCCCCTATCCTTACTCACGAAGAGGCGCATGTTCGCCATCGTCATAGCTACGACATAATGGTCGTAGAGTTGCTCACGGCTCTGCAATGGTTCAACCCCGTGGTATGGTTCTTGCGTCAGGAATTGCGCATCCTCCACGAGTACGAAGCAGACGCAGACGTACTCTCTAAAGGCTTTAATGAAAGCCAGTATGTTCATTTACTAATGCAGAAAGCGATGGGCATTCAGGCCTGTGTCCTCGCCAACGGCATCCACACACCAAAAACTAAAAAACGTATTATTATGATGCTAAAATCAAAATCCAATCGACATGCATGGCTCAGAGCCTTGTACGTCGTACCAGTAGTGCTTGTCTCGTTGGCTGTAAGTGCCAAAACTCTTATCCATTATGAAACCAAGCCAATGCCTGAAATGCAAGCAAGTAAAAATCCTGAATCGAAAGAGAAACAGGAACCTATCATCGTTGTAGATGGCAAGATTGTTGACATTCCGATTAAAGTGAAAGAAAAAACTTCGATTGAGGATGCAGATTTTCTTCGTGCAATTAACATCGAGAGTAAGGAGGATATAGAATCGGTTTTTGTCCTACAGAGCAAATCTGCAGTAGAACTCTATGGAGAGAAAGGAAAGAACGGCGTAATTGAAATCAAGACAAAGAAGAAAGAAGCCTCTAAACCGTCTAATGTATCAGAAGAACCTGTAAGTACTCCGATGACTCCAGAACCACCAAAGGTAGAAGCCGATGATGACCCAGTCTTTGAAATATGCGAGGAAGCGCCAAGATATAAGGATGGCGAAGGAGCTCTTATGCAATTCATTGCGAAGAACATCCGCTATCCGAAGGAGGCAACAGAACACGGAATCCAGGGACGTGTCATCGTACAGTTCATCGTCAATAAAGACGGTTCATGCAGTAACTTCAAAATTCTTACCAACACGGCACACGACACCTCTGGCGATCCAGTTGTAACACAAGCTCGTAAGGCAGAATTAGATCAACAGCAGGGAATCGAGACAGAATATACCCCGGAGGAAATAAGAGGATGGAGTAAGTCGCTCGAAACGGAAGCTATCAGGATTCTTAAACTTGCAGGCAAGTGGGAACCGGGCAAACAACGCGGAAAGGCAGTTCGAGCATATTTTGTGCTTCCTGTCACTTTCCGACTCGAATAACCAACAAAGTTTTAAAAGATTAGTTAAACAGCCGGCATAACTACGGGGCGCAGCGATGCGTTCCGTAGATTTTATGAACAGAGATGTGGATATGGGAGGTCGAATTCAGGAACGATTGAAGATTATCTGAAAGTTTTTTGATGTTGTTGCAATATTTTGGTCAGAGTTGGTGTATATTTGTATAGAAGACCACGAAAAAGTCGATGAAGAAAGTCGATGACTGACCTGACCGAAAAACTGATTGAGGAGTTGAAACTGGGGAGTAAGCATGCCCAGCAGGAGATGCTGTCGCTGTACGGAGAGTCGGTATGGAGACAGGTGACGATGGTAATAGTGCAGCAGGAGGATGCTGAGGAGGTGTATCAGGATGTGTTCCTGAAGGCGTTCAAGGCTATAGGGTCGTACAGACAAGAACAGGCAAGTCTGGCTACTTGGTTGGGACGAATCGCCTATAATGAGTCGCTGAATGCCGTGTGGAAACGGAAACCACCGATAGTATATGTGGACGACAGAGATGTGGATCTGGAGTCGATGCAGGACGATACAATAGCTACACTACAGGAAACGGATGAGGAGACGATAGAACTGATAGAAAGGGCTTTGGACTTCCTGCCACCAGCAGAACAGGCAATAATCACGATGTTCTACTACGACAACCAAAGCATCAAGGATATTGCATACATAACAGATTCGAACATCTCAACTGTGTGTTCGAAACTGAGCAGAATAAGAAAGAAACTTTACAGAATAATAAAGAATATACAATAATGAACGAGAAGGAATTGAACGAACAGAGGACTCAGGACAAGGGTCTGAAGGCGGCTATGGCTCGACGCAGAAGCCAGCGCCCGCAGATGCCGAAGGGTCTGAACGAGCGAGTGATGCAGAAGGCTGCGGCAACATCTTCTCGTAGCAGCAGAGGCTGGTGGGCAGCAGTGGCTTCAATTGTAGCTGTTAGTGTTTTAGCTTTCATAGGTTATGAATATGAAGAGAGAAAAGCGGTTAGCAGTGAAAGGTTGGCGACTATAAGCAGTTCAAGAGTGAAAGAGGTGACGACGGTAGAACCGTCGCACACAGTGCAAGAGGTTCAAAGAGTTCAAGTGGTTCAAGAAGTTCAAGTGGTTCAAGAGGTTCAAGAAGTTCAAGAGGTTCAAAAGGTGAAAGATGTAAAAAAGGTTCAAGAGGCGAAAAGTGAGGAGGAACCGATGATTGAGATACAGGTGCCGAGGGATGAGGTAGAACCCAAGGTTGTGTATGCTTCAACGACTATTAACAAAGATACTGTGGTTAAGGCTCCTGCCATGATGGAGGAATTCGTGGAGAAGATGGCTGAGTTCTGCAAGGCAGAGAAAGCTGACTTGGACTGTCTGAAGAGCAAGGACGACAGCACTCTGAGCAGGATGTATGTGATAGAGGACAGTCCGGAGAACGGTGTCTTTGAGCGACTGATACAGATGGCAGTTTGGTATGACAACAATGCTCCGGGATATTTCCTGACTTTCTCGCAGAAGCAGTTTCTGTTTCAGCTGCACGACCTGAAACTGAATATGAAATACTTCGTGATGGCAGAGCGTATCAACGCAGGGCGCATCCTGCTATATTATACCCACATTACACTTGGTAACCAGTTTAATATGGCTTGCTACTTGGAGTATAGGAATAAGTTGAATAGTGGACTGGAAATTTGAATATTCTACAACTCAATAATTCTTGATATATTATGAAGACATTAGCATTAACGGCATTGATGGTTTGCGCTGCAGCTACAATGCAGGCACAGGAGAAGAAAGAAGTGAAGATTCTGTCTCAGGGACTATGGTATTCCCCTTACGGCATAATCATAAAAGACAGCAGAACGGGACGTACTACCATAAACTGGGAATCATCGGAAGACCGCCACATCAAGGCACGCGATGGAGTGTGGGTTGACAACATTCCTCTGCGCACTATTCCCTTAAAGGAAAATCCGAATGTGGAGACGTATAGAAAAAATTTTGACAGAGGATTCACTGAGAAGTCGTGCCTACTGACCGAGGAGGACAACGAGACTGTGCTGCACTGCTATATGAAAATGCCTGCCGACTCGATTACCAATTTTTGGCTGGCATCGGACGAAACGGGCATCATCGACTATGAAACAGGTGTTCACTACCGTGCACGCCGCTGCGAGCCCCAGGAGGCTTGGTATAAGTATTTCAACTTCACAGCTCCGAAAGACAGCGTGGTCGATTTCCGCATCTATTTCCCAAAACTGCCGGAGACAACAGAAACCGTCTGCATCTACGGTGTACCGAACTGGGGTATGCGCGGAGGAGGAATTATGGTGCTCGAAGGGAGGGGAAAAAAGCAGAATACTTACGACAAGAAGCCGAAACTGCATCACCCCACCCTCGTGAAACCGGCGAAGGACTACAGCAAGAACAACAGCGGCACGTGGTCGGTGTATAAGGATGCTCACACGATAAAGCCGACAGAGGAAGGTACGATGGCTATGTGGCTCACACCCGAAGCAACCTATATCGCCATAGCTCACGAACAGAACTGGCTGCGCGAATACATGGGTGTGGAAAAGGGCTGCATACTTGTAGATGGAAACGGTAAGCAGTACAAACTGAAGGGCATCGAGGACTACCCATTAGGAGAGATTTACTGGGTGGAAGGATATTCGGGCGACTTCATAGCGACGCTGAAGGTTTTCGAACCGCTGCCGCCCGACGTGGTAACCTTCACATACGTAGAGCCTGACGGAGAACCGTTCAGAGCATGGGGTGCGAACTGGAAGGGCGAGACGAAGCCGAACCTCAGTGTGGAGTCGCTCAGGAAGAACCAGAAACTGTTCGAATACCAAAAGAGAAAGATAGTTAAATAAAATATGATTGAATAAATGGTTAATTAAATCCTATATAGGAACAGTGCAGGACGCAGTGATGCGGTCTGCACTGAAGCATGTAGAAATATAAGAAGACGATTATGAAAACACTGATATCTACCCTACTCTTTTTACTGACAATCACAGTCGGAGCGAAGGAGGATGCAGACAGCACGAAGACTAAAGGACGAGAGCTGCTGGCAGGTGCCGAGATAAAGGACCACCTGACACATGAGGCTGTGAAGGGTGTGAAGGGTGAACTGTTGTGGGCTGCAGACAGCAGTATGGTAGATACACTCTCTGTATCATTCGAGGAAGGCGACGGATGGAAATATACCTACTTCTTGGCTAAGATAAAGCAGCCGGGGCAATACCTGGCTCGACTGAATGCTGAGGGCTACCAGACTAAGTATGTACCCATAGACATTAAAAAAATGTACAAGAGGGAGAAGTACAGGACGCTGAAGACGGTGTATCTGAGGAAGCTGCCGAAGAAGCAGGACATAGAACTGGACGAGGTGGTGGTAAAGGCTACAAAGCTGAAGTTCTACATGGACGGCGACACCCTGGTGTATGACGCCGACGCATTCCAGATGGCTGAGGGGTCGATGCTTGATGCCCTGATAAAGAAACTGCCGGGAGTGGAACTGGAAGACGGCGGCGTGATAAAGGTGAACGGCAGGAAGGTGGATGCGCTGCTGCTGAACGGAAAAGACTTCTTCGACAGCGACCGCGAACTGCTCCTGGAGAATATGCCCTCGTATATGGTGAAGGACATACAGAGCTATGAACGCGTGCCGCGGGAAGTAAAAGGGACTAATCTGGAGAAGACGGCAAGGAAGGAACTGGTGATGAACGTGAAACTGAAACGTGAATATGCAAAGGGATGGATAGCCAATGCGGACATTGGTGCCGGTCTGGGGTTCTACAAGAACGAAAGGGACAGGCTGGACGGAAAGTATCTGGGCAGACTTTTCGGACTCAGGTTTACGGATAAGTCGCGACTGGCTCTGTATGCAAATGCAAACAACCTGAACGATTCGAAGGTGCCGGGCGAAAAGGGTGACTGGTCGCCCCTGACACAGTCGGAAGGTCTGTCGAAACGCATAAAGGTGGGAGGAAACTTCCGATTGCAACCCAAGGAGGAATTCAACTACCAGGGCGATGTGGATTTCACCTACTACGACAAGACAACTGCCAACAATGCTTCGACCGAGACTTTCTTGCAGGGAGGAAACACCTACGGAAGGTCGTTCTACCAGAAGCGCAGCTACGACTACGAGATAAGGACTGAACACGAACTGCGGCAATACAGCAGTGAGCCTGTGGGCAACCTGCTGAAATATTACAATTATGACATAAGACCGCGATTCAGGTACCTGAAGTGGAACAACCACACGGAACAGGCTGACGCCACGCTGAAGGAGGACGTGGCAGATAAACTGGGCAAGGACTGGATGGACAGCATTCAGGCTCCGATGGCAGGCGAACTGCTCCGCAAGTATGCCATAAACCGCACTATAACGAGAAGCAAGGGCGTGGGACACTATACGGATGCAGGGGTATCGGCATGGGGATCGATAGCTCCCGCTCACAACGACTATGTGCATATATTCACAACATTCTCGATGGGACTGACCGACAGAGATGAGGACAACTACAACCACTATCTGCTGGACTATCCGAGTGATGCTGCCAAGGCTGCAGACCGCAGGAACCGCTACAACCCACAGCAGGACGACACAAGACAGTTGCAGGTGAGCCCGCACTTCAGTTTCTATCTGGATCATACCAGAAAGAACCAGATTTCATTGAGTTATAATTATTCGTATAATTACAGCTATAGCAATCACCCACTCTACCTGCTGAACAAACTGAACGACTGGGCACAGACCGAAAAGCATCCGTTAGGCACACTGCCCTCGACCGACGAAATGCTGAAGACAGTGGATCAGGGAAACAGTTCGCGCTCGAAGCGGAGAACCAATATGCACAACCCCAGTGTGTCGTATAGTTACAGATTCGACCCCGAGGCAGAAGATAAGTTTTCGGAACTGGAGTTCAGTCTCGCTGTGCCCATGACCCGCGAAAGGATGGAATATCAGAAGGGAACACAGGTGGATACACTGATGAGGAGAAACACCCACTTCGTGAGTCCGAGAATCAGCTATTATCTGAGCAACTGGAAGAAGGGAACAAACATATACATTATATACAGTATGAACACTTCAGCTCCGTCGATGACCAGTCTGTTGAACATACGCGACGATGCCAATCCACTGTATGTGACCCTGGGAAATCCGAATCTGAAGAACACACAGAGCCACGCGCTACAGGGACAGTATCGCGATAAGTGGAAGAGAACCATGTTCAATGCAGATGCAAACGCAAGCATAACGCGTAATGCTGTGGCTTCAAGTTTCATATACAACAAGCAGACCGGTGTGAGAACTGTGACACCGCAGAACGTGAACGGCAACTGGCAGTTGAATGTGTCGTCGGGTATAGACTTCCCATTGGACAAGGACGACAAGTGGAGAGTAAAGGAAAACGTAAGTTACAGTTTCAACAACAGTGTGGACCTGAGCGGAACGAGCGAAAGCATGGTAGCTACCAAGTCGGTGGTGAAGACAAATAATGTCTCGAACAATATGGAACTGACCTGGCGACCTACAAAGAAGATGGAGTACGGGCTGGGCGGAAAACTGAATCTGCAGCACTCGGCCAGCGAGCGGGCTGACTTTACCGACATACACGCCTGGACATTCCAGTACGGAGCAAGAGGACAGATAGAACTGCCGTGGGACCTGCAGCTCTCGACCGACCTGACCATGTATAGCCGCAGGGGATATAGCGACCCGGCAATGAATACCAACGAACTGGTGTGGAATGCGCGTGTGGCAAAACGACTGATGAAGGGAAACCTGACCATTATGTTCGACGGGTTCGACCTGTTGGGAAAACTCTCGAATGTGAGAAGATACATCAATGCACAAGGTAAGTCGGAGACTTTCTATAATGTGATTCCCAGCTACGGACTGATACATGTAGTGTGGAGACTGAATAAGGAACCGAAAAAAAAGAGTTAGGAGTGTTTTTTTTGCATGAAAGGAAAAAATCTTGTACCTTCGCAACAAATTAACTAAAAACGATTTTGTCATGTTTGAAAAACAGATTTATGTAGAGCGCAGAAAGGCGCTAAAGGAGAAAATCGGTAGCGGACTAATACTTTTTTTCGGAAACAATGAAGCTCCATGTAATTATCCGGGAAACACCTATAAGTTCCGTCAGGATTCCTGTTTCCTATATTATTTCGGACTGAGACGCGACGCCCTGGCTGCTGCCATCGACGTGGATAACGACCAGGAGTATATCTTCGGTGATGACATCAGCATCGACACAATGGTATGGGTCGGATGTGTGCCTACAGTTAAAGAACTGGCTGCCACAACTGGTATCAGCAAGACTGCACCTATGGCAGAACTGACGAATCTGGTGAATAAGGCTAAGGCTAAGGGGCAGGAGATTCTGTTCACTCCGCAATGCCGATATGACCTGAAGGTAAAACTGGGCGACCTGATGGGGCTGCACCCACTGAAGGTCGATGAGAATGCATCGGTGAAACTGATAAAGGCGATCGTAGCTCAGCGCACAGTGAAGGCTCCGGAAGAAATTGAAGAACTGAAGAAGGCCGGCGAGATAGGATATATGATGCACACTACGGCACAGAGAGAATGTCGCGAGGGCGTAACTGAAAATTACCTGGCAGGAAAGATTGATGGTATAGCCCATTCGATGGGTGCCATGAATTCGTTCCCGACCATCCTGTCGCAGCATGGAGAAATCATGCATATCATGCCGAAGAACGAACCTCTGCAGGCAGGACGACTGATGCTGTGCGACGCCGGAGGTGAGACTTTCGAGCACTACTGCTCAGATCATACCCGCACTACTCCAGTATCAAGAAAGTTCACAGAACAGCAGAAGGAAATATATCAGATTGTAGAGACTGCACACGACTGGATCAAAGAACATGCTAAGATTGATGTGATGTGGAAGGATATGCAGATTGGTGCATGTAAGGTAATCACTGAGCACCTGAAACAACTGGGCATCATGAAGGGCAATGTAGATGATGCTGTGTATTCTGGAGCACATGCGGCATTCCTGCCCTGCGGAATCGGTCACCACATGGGACTGGACGTACACGACCTGGAAGGTCTGGGACAGAAATATGTGGGATTTGATGATGAACACCCACAGTCGAAGCAGTTCGGCATGAAGTATCTGAGATACGGAATAGAACTGAAGAAGAATTTCATTATGACGATAGAACCAGGTGTGTATTTCATCATGCACCTTCTGGACGACTGGAGAGCAAAAGGACTGCACAAGGACTTTATCAACTACGAGGCATGCGAGAAGTATCGTAATTTCGGAGGCATCCGCATAGAAAATGACGTAATCATCACAGACAAAGGCGCTGAATACTACTGCGACAAGATTGCTCCATACCACCTGAAGGATGTGGAAGATTTTCTTAGTGAGTAAGTGAGTAGGTAACTCATAGCCTGTCAACTATCAACTATAACCATTAAACAAGCATTATGAGACATTACATATTGTTATCAGCTCTTATTTCACTTTCTTCCCTGCCTCTGCTTGCTGAAGAAGAAGAGAAGAAGGCCGAGGAGGAAGGATTCACTTTCACCGTGGTGAAAGAAAATCCGATTACAAGTACTAAGAACCAAAACCGCTCGGGTACATGCTGGGCATACTCATCGCTCGGATTCTTCGAGGCTGAACTGCTGCGCATGGGAAAGGGCGAGACGGATCTGAGTGAGGCTTTCCTGACACACAAAACATATGAGGACAGAGCCAAAGCTTCGGTGAGAATGCACGGCGACGTAAGCTTCAGCCAAGGCGGTTCGTTCTACGACTGCGTTTATTGCATGAAGAACTATGGAATGATACCTCAGTCGGCTATGCCAATACCAGGAGAACTATATGGCGACACTCTGCCAAACTTCAACGAGTTTTTCGCAATTCTGGAGCCACAGGTAAATGCAATTGCCAAGGGCGAA
This sequence comes from Prevotellaceae bacterium UBA2744, assembly GCA_002353575.1. Taxonomy (GTDB): domain Bacteria; phylum Bacteroidota; class Bacteroidia; order Bacteroidales; family Bacteroidaceae; genus Minthosoma. The sequence goes on along the minus strand of DEJQ01000019.1, from coordinate 77,052 downwards.
CAGAAGAAACTGTCGCCGATTTGGTTCAAATCCATCAACGCAACGCTCGACACATACATTGGCGAGGTGCCGACGGAATTCACTTACGAAGGCAAGAAATACACTCCTAAGTCGTACATGGATAAACTGGGACTGAATATGGATGACTATATAAGTCTGACTTCGTTCACCCACCACCCATTCTACAGCCAGTTCATCATAGAAGTTCAGGACAACTGGCGCTGGGGAACTTCATATAATCTGCCACTGGACGAGTTCATGGAAACCATGAAGTATGCTGTGGATAACGGCTATACTTTTGCATGGGGAGCAGACGTGAGTGAACTTGGATTCTCGCGCGATGGAATCGCTGTATGTCCGGACGTGGATAAGGTGAAGGAAACAAACGGCTCGGACTACGAGCACTGGTTTGGCAAGGCTAAGACCAATGACGACAAACGTAAGGCTTACACTGCACGACCACTGCCAGAGGTGGAGGTGACCCAAGAGAAACGCCAACAGGCATATGACAACTGGGAAACTACCGATGACCACGGAATGGTAATCTACGGAATTGCAAAGGACCAAAACGGGAAACCGTACTTCATGGTGAAAAACTCATGGGGAACAGATTACAAGTACAAGGGTGTGTGGTATGCATCGGAGGCTTTCGTAGCATACAAGACCATGAATATCCTGCTACACAAGAATGCTATTCCAAAGCATATTGCCAAGAAACTCTTCAAATAGAATTTAGCAGAATATAAAGAAAAGTGAGAAAAATTAGCCTTATGCATAATTTTTTCTCACTTTTTTCGTTTCGTATTTGGTCGAATAAAAAAGAATGCATACTTTTGTGTCGTAAATTGTACATATATGAATAAATCTATACTTAAAATATCAATACTCTCACTGCTTTTAGCAGTTAACGCTCCTGTGATGGTGGCTTCGGAGAAATTTCCAGAACCAGCTGCCGACATAGAGAATGAGATAAACGAAGTGCAGATTACAGTCTCGAACGGCAATATTGTATATGTAAAGAATGCTGAAGGCGCACTGATTGAAGTGTATAGTATCACCGGAGCACAGATTCTGTCACAGAGAGTAGAAAGCAACTGCAAGAGCTACGAAATATCCAACCTGCAGAAGGGCTGCTACATAGTGAAGGTAGGCAAGGTGACAAGAAAGATTTTTATTAAGTAAGAGAAGATTGAAAGGTGGCTTTTAGGAGTTAAAGAAGTCAAGAAGTTAAGACGACACCGAACTTGCCCAATCGCAAAACAGCAAAACTGAACTTGAAACAATATAAAAAAGAATCCGAGTAAAAAACTCGGATTTTTTTATTTCCGACATTAAACCTTTTATAGAAACAATAGTCATACAAACAAATAACAACAGTACGATGAAACAATATGACGAAGAAGACATCATAGAACGCCTGCGGGTCGATAAGACCAAACGACAAGCATTCGCCGAGGTGGTGAACCACTATAGCAGGACATTGTATTGGCAAGTGAGACATATAGTCACAAATCACGAGGATGCTGATGACATAGTACAGAACACATTCCTGAAGGCCTGGAGAAACATAGACGGTTTTGAAGGAGGCGCAAGACTCTCCACCTGGCTCTACAGAATAGCATATAACGAAAGCATGACGCTGCTGAACCAAAGAAAAGAAACCTTCTCAATAGACGAAGGGACAGAGGACGAGGAAGACGGAGGCGGATATGCCATGCAACTGGAAAGTGACGAATATGTAGATGGAGACAAGGCGCAGATGATTCTGCAAGAGGCAATAGCACAACTGCCCGCAAAACAAAAGGCAGTGTTCACAATGAAATATTTCAACGACATGAAATACGAAGATATTTCAGATGTGACAGGAACAACAATAGGAGCACTAAAGGCCTCGTACCACTTGGCTGTAGAGAAGATAACGAAATATGTGAGAGTGAGGAGTTGAAGGAATCAAGACTATGCTGAGCACTCGGAATTACAAACCATAAAATATAAATGAAAATGAATATGAACATACAGAATGAAGAACAGATGCTAAGGGAACTGGGATTGAGCAATGCCAACCCATTTAAAACTCCTGAGGGATACTTCGACACGCTTAACGATCGCATAATGGATCGGATAGACAAAGAGACTGCTAAGACTGAAGATGAAGAGAAGGAAACGGCAGATCAAGTCAAGATAGTAAGCATGAAGCAGAAACAGCCGGTAGTACACTATGCTATCAGATGGGCAGTTGCAGCAGCAGCTTGTTTGGCTCTGGTATTCATAGGAGTAAATTATTACGAACAAGAAAATAAAAACATAGCACAGAACCAGACTGCAGTGACAGAAGATTATGACGATGAGTATGGCGAAGATATGATCTCTTACTCGATGATGGATGGAAGCGATGTGTACTGCTACCTGTCGGGAATGGAATGATAATTTACAATGTATAATTCAAAATTGAAAATATAATAGTAACACTTAAAAAGGAACGATTATGAAAAAGCTTATTTTTACATTGGCATGCATGATGCTGACACTTAGTATGACAACTCAGGCTAAGGCTGACAAAGACAACAATGACAAAAAAGAAAAAGGCGAGAAGATGCATAAGAAGTTCTCACCAGAGCAGTACTACAAGCACATGGAGGAGTATATATCGAAGAGTGTTGACCTTACAGACAACGAGAAGACTAAATTCTTCCCACTGTTCAAGGAGATGCTTGAGGCTCAGCGTAAGATAGTAGAACAAGATCGCGAGGTGATGCGTTCGTTCAAGGAAGCAAAGACCGAAGCAGAATTTGAAAATATCATAGATAAGACAACTTCGCTGCAGGTAGAAAACAAAAAGATCGAGCAGACATACTACAAGAAGTTTGCAAAGGTTCTGACTTGGGAGAAGATTTGCAAGGTGCGCATGGCTCAGACCAGATTCAACATGAGAGCTCTGAGAAAATTCTCACCAAAGGACAAAAGATTCGGAAGAAAAGATTTCGGGCATAAGCACCCAAAGAAGAAGGATTAACCAAGCAGGAATTGCTTAACCACATGAGCTACGCCGTCGGCTTCATTACTCTGAGTAATGTAGTCGGCGGTTTTCCTTACCTCCTCGTTGGCATTCTGCATAGCCACACCAAGTCCGGCAAGACGAATCATGGAGATGTCGTTATAACCATCGCCACAAGCAATAAGCGACTGAGCAGTGAGAGATAGACGAGAAAGGATAATCTCGAGACAAGCCGCCTTGTCGATCCCCAGAGGAACGACTTCAAGATAGAATGGTTCGCTTCGGTAGGCTACTGCCCTTCCGGAAAGGCGGGAGTTAAGAAGCGGTTCGAATTCGGCCAACTGCGACGGGTCACCAACAATCATACATTTGAATATGGGATAGTCGATGTCCTGGAGAAAAGAGGAAACAAGACGAATGGTCATGCCATTGCGCTTGGAAGAAAGCTGAATATAGGGGTTGGTGGCTGACTCTGTAACGATTTCGCTGCTGCAATAGGTCATAACATCGAGTGAGACAGCACGGCAACAATCGTAGATGACTGGAATAACATCTTCGGGAAGAGGATTCTGGTAGATGGCTTCCCCACTCTGCCAATCGTATATCTCAGCACCGTTGTATGCAAGGACAAAACCGCCATACTTTGAGAGTTGCAGTGCGTCGGCAATAGAGCGAATACCAAAAACCGGACGCCCGGATGCAATTACAATCCGTGTGCCCAGTTGTTGTGTCTGCAACAATGTCTGACGAGTATAGTCGGATATTGTGCGGTCGTTTCTGGCAAGTGTCCCATCAATGTCGAGTGCCAGAAGTTTGTATTTCTTATCTGATGCGATAGTCAAATAGGGAGTATTTTTCAACCATTATGGTGGTTGATGCAGATTCCCTGCAAATACCACTGATAAAGGCGGTGAATACCTTCGTCAATTTCTATCTTATGATGCCAACCAAGACGATGAAGTTTTGAAACATCAGTGAGCTTCTTCAGTGTGCCATCAGGCTTTGAACGATCCCAACGGAGTTCACCTTTGAATCCAATTTCAACTATAATCTTCTCAGCTACTTCACGGATAGAAATCTCTTTTCCTGTACCTACATTGATATGGCAGTTGCGTATTTCCTTTATGCCGTCACGATTATTGACGAAGTCCTGATTGTCGAGGATATCCTGGAAGTCAACATTAAGCAAACAGTGAACAGACGCATCTGCCATTTCTTCGCTCCATAGAAATTCGCGCATAGGAGATCCGCTGCCCCAAAGAGTGACGGCTTCGGGTGTGATGCCATAATGACGAAGCACCTGAAGGATGGTGTAATCATCACTGATTGCGGTGGCCATAATGGTCTGAGTAGCAGTCTTGAGATTGCCATCGGGTGCTCCCTGACCATCAACCATACGAGGAACCTTCATGCTAACAGGACGCAGGCCGAGGTCTCTGCGGACTGCATCCCAATCTCCCTCGTTCAGACATTTTGCAAGGTATATCTTACGAATCATAGCCGGCAGGACATGACTATTCTCAAGATGGAAATTGTCGTTCGGACCATACAGGTTGGTAGGCATGACAGCTATGTAGTTGGTGCCATATTGAAGGTTGAACGATTCGCACATCTTCAGACCTGCAATCTTTGCGATGGCATAGGGTTCGTTGGTATATTCAAGCGGCGATGTGAGCAGACAATCCTCGGGCATAGGCTGCGGCGCTTCGCCTGGATAAATACAGGTAGAACCCAGGAAAAGGAGTTTCTGGACTCCATGTTTCCATGCCTCGCCAATCACATTCTGCTGAATCTGCAGATTCTGATAGATGAAGTCAGCACGATACTGCAGATTAGCCATGATGCCACCTACATGAGCCGCTGCAAGCACTACGGCATCAGGACATTCTGAGTCGAAGAATGCCTTTACTGCAACCGGGTCAAGAAGGTCGAGCTCATGATGGGAACGACCTATCAGATTGTTGTAACCACGTTGTTTCAGGTTGTTCCAGATAGCAGAACCAACAAGACCGTGATGACCGGCTACGTATATCTTTGAATTTTTGTCTAACATCTTTGAATGAATATTTAACACGACAACGACGTGCATGCATGATTTATCTCAGTCGGTCCAGAGAACGTACAAGTGCTTCATCTTTGCGTATGCCGTGAATGGCAAGGCAGTTAAGGATGAAACAGATGACGGGCAACACAGTAGAATAACGCAGGTGATACACCAAGACGGCATCAGGAGCAACAAGCTGCAGGTTCTCCTTATAGAAATAGGCGAATGCAATGTAGGTAAGTGCATAACCAAAGAGCAGGATGTTGCTTATGATCGTCAGGCGCAGCTGGCGCATGCGATGCATATAGAGCATGATACTCATGAGACTAAGCAGAATAATCATGATAAGCAGGATGCCCAATGCAAACGGGCCAGCACTCTCGTAATTGGCAAAAAGCCCCTGAGCAGAAAAAGAGAAATTGCTGAATGTGGCTATTGTCTCATCGGCACAGGTAAAATATCCCACAGAAGAGACAAGGCATACGAACGAGAGTATGGCTACCAGTAGGAGATAAATTGTCTGAATGCGCTGAATCATTAGATTTCTCTCTCTTTGCTTGGATTGCGATAATAAATTTTATCCTCGATGAATTCCTGAGTTGCAATAAGTGTTGGCTTTGGAAGACGTTCGTAGTAACGAGAAATCTGAATTTGTTCTTCGTTTTCAAAGATTTCTTCCAAGTTATCCTGTGAAGAACCAAATTCCTGCAATTTGCGAGTAAGTTCCTCTTTCATGGCAACTGAAATCTGGTTTGCACGTTTGCCGATAATTGCAACTGTTTCGTAAATGTTACCTGTGTCTTTGCAGAGATTCATCAAATCACGAGTAATCGTGGTTGTTGGCGCATTTGTTTTCTTAAAATCCATAATGATTGATTAAAATTATATTGCTTAAAACTTTTTACCGTAAGAAACCTGTTATAAAAAAACTGGCTATTTCAATTGATGTCCTTGTCCTTGACTGGATTGCGAGCTACAGAGTATTTGTAAATCTTATCTGCCTCACGAATATATTTGCTGTTTGGGAATTCGTTCTTGAAACCAAAATACTCATCGATAGTTTCACGATAGCGGTCTTCCTTCTTTGCCTGTACACTCTTATTAGCCAAACGATAGCGAGCACGGAGAATCATCATCATGATATCTTCGCGATGAATCGTATAGGGATATGTCTTCAGGGTGTTCTCGGCTGTAATGATACAAGCCTCGTAATTACTGCCTCCATTCACACAATTACCAGTGTAAGAACCGAGGTTGTAATAAAGTTTTGCAGATTGATATTCCTTTTCAGCCAAACGGTTACGAAGTTCTTCGAGCATAGTAAGGACTTCGTCACGATGACCGCTGTACGGGTAGAAATCGAGGAATTCGAGCAGTGTGTTGATAGCGGTATGCGTAGGACTCTGGTCGAGACGGACATCAGGAGACTGCATATAAGATGCCTTACCACTGAAGAATCTGGCCTGTTCTGTGTAAACACCCTTTGAATATGTCTTGTAATAACGATCAAGATAGAGTGTAGCCGTCTCATAATCTCTCATATTGAAATAGCACATGCCAAGCATGAACAAAGACTCCTCGGCTTTGTCAGTACCCTTCAGAAGCATAACCATGTCTTCAAGCAATTGTGAGCATTTGTTATAGCTGCCACCTGCAAAATATTCTTTCGCAGCTTCGTATTTATAATCGAAATCTGTAGTTTTTAATACTTCGTTATAAGATGACTTACAAGAAACCATCAAAACCGTAAAAAACGCAAGAAATAATATCTTCACTTTCATACCTGTCGAAAAATCGTGCAAATGTACACATAATTTATTTATTACAGACATTTCAAAATTAAAAAAATGTTATCAACTACATTTTTCTGACATTTTTCCGACATTTTCTGACATAAGCACGTCCTAACTTTCAAATTAGTCAGTTTTATTTGAAAATAAGCCAGTTTATCACTAATTTTGCAGTCTCAATTAATTTATTGCGGCAAACAAACACAATGGACTTCCAATTAACATCAAAATACAAACCTACAGGCGACCAGCCCGAGGCTATACGACAGCTCACAGAAGGCATTAACGAGGGAGATGATGCTATGGTACTGCTGGGAGTTACCGGTTCGGGAAAGACGTTCACCATAGCAAATGTAATTCAGAATATTGGTCGCCCTACCCTCATTCTGAGTCACAATAAGACATTGGCACATCAGTTGTACACGGAAATGAAAAACTTTTTTCCGAACAATGCTGTGGAATATTATGTAAGCTACTATGACTACTATCAGCCAGAAGCTTACATACCCTCAACGGATACATACATTGAGAAAGACCTGGCTATAAACGAAGAGGTGGACCGCCTTAGACTGGCTGCCACTTCATCACTTTTGTCAGGACGACGCGACGTAATCGTAGTGTCTTCGGTATCCTGTATTTACGGCATGGGATCACCAATGGACTTCAGCGAAAACATAATCGACATCCGAATTGGACAACAGATGGACTTAAACGCTTTACTTCGCCGTCTGGTTGACAGTCTGTATGTGAGAAACGACGTAGAACTGACTCGAGGACACTTCCGCGTTCACGGAGAAACTGTAGATATTGCACTGGCTTACGATGACAAAACCGTAAGAATAAACTTTGCTTGGGACGAGATAGAAAGCATTAAAGAAATAGACGAACAAACGGGCGCAACAATCACATCTTTTGAGGATTACCGTATATACCCAGCAAATCTTTTCATGACCTCAAAAGAAAAAACCCAAAGGGCTATACATGAGATTGAAAACGATTTGCATGAACGCATTGAATTCTATCGTTCGATTGGCGACGAAGCAAAGGCACAACTCATAGAACTCCGCGTGACAAACGACCTGGAAATGATCCGGGAACTGGGACATTGCTCAGGCATAGAGAACTACTCCCGTTATTTTGACGGAAGAGCAGCAGGAGAACGCCCCTACTGTCTGTTAGACTTCTTCCCCAAGGATTTCCTTCTTGTTATAGATGAGAGTCACGAATCTATTCCTCAGATTCGTGCCATGTATGGAGGAGACCGAAAGCGAAAGACCACTCTTGTGGAATATGGTTACAGACTGCCTGCAGCACTGGATAACAGACCTTTGCAATTTGATGAATTTGAGTCCATGACACCACAGACGATATACGTAAGTGCAACGCCCGCCGAGTATGAATTGGAACGTTCGGGCGGAGTAATTGTGGAGCAGCTGATACGACCGACCGGACTACTCGACCCAAAGATTGAGGTCCGACCAACCCATAATCAGGTGGATGACCTGATGGAAGAAATACAATTGCGCATAGAACGCAACGAACGAACATTAGTGACAACCCTCACGAAACGAATGGCAGAGGAACTATCTGAATATCTTTTGGATAATGGCGTAAGTTGTAGTTACATACACAGTGACGTGGACACATTCGAACGAGTGGAAATCCTTGAAAAACTTAGAAGTGGAGAGTTTGACGTAGTAGTAGGAGTAAACCTGTTGCGAGAAGGATTGGATTTACCTGAGGTTTCGCTGGTAGCCATACTAGACGCCGATAAGGAAGGATTCTTGAGAAGTCACAGAAGTTTGACACAGACTATTGGACGTGCAGCGAGAAATGTAAACGGAATGGCAATCCTCTACGGAGACAAGATAACCCAAAGTATGCAACTGACCATCGATGAGACCAATAGACGACGCGAAAAACAGATGGCATATAATAAGGAGCACGGCATAACACCAACACAGATAAAGAAAGCATATACGGCAATCCGCGAACATAAACCTATCGAATACGTAGGCAATGCATACATCGAGGAAAACAACTTGATGGCAGCAGAAGATCCTGTCCGCAACGCCATGAGTAACGACCAGATAAAATCATCGATTGAGAAGACTCGTAAATTAATGCAGGAGGCAGCAAAGAAACTTGATTTCCAGCAGGCTGCACTCTACCGTGACGAGATGCTTCAGATGATGAAACTACTCGAGGAGGAGAAAAAACAAAAATGAGAAGTTCACTGACACTGCCAATAGCAATTCTAACAGGAATCATAGGATACTTCGTGTATGTAAATATTCATGCATTAGATTTCACTCATCACACAGTAAATCAAATCATAGCATACATACAACCAGCATTATTATTTGCAATGCTTTTTGTTTCATTCTGCAAGGTTTCTCCAAAAGATTTAAAACCACGCAGATGGATGATGAAACTACTCGGCATACAAGTTCTGAGTTTCGTCATGATGGGAATTCTGATTATTTGTATTCCCGATATTGCAAACAAAGCTGTCATTGAATCAGCAATGATATGTATGATTTGTCCCACAGCGACTGCTGCATCTGTAGTGACAACAAAACTAAAAGGTAATCCATCAACCGTTGTCAGTTACACTTGCCTGATAAATTTCTCGGCAGCGCTGGTCATCCCAATTATAATCTCTTTCACTCACGAAGGAGCACAGGAATACGATTTCATAACATCCTTCACGCTTATTCTCGGAAAAGTTTTTCCGCTACTGATACTCCCCCTACTCTGTGCATGGTTCGTGAGATTTATGTTACCAAATTTCCATCGTAAAATACTAAATCAAAATAATTTAGCCTTCAATCTCTGGGCTATTGCTCTAACTTTGGCAATTGCTATAACAATGAAGGCTATCATGCATTCGAATAATTCGATTTTCGAGATGATCTGCATAGCTATTGCATCGCTTCTCACCTGCCTAATCCAATTTTATCTGGGACGAAAAATCGGAATGCGTCACCACGAACCAATTGCCGGTGCACAAAGCCTTGGACAGAAAAACACCATCTTTGCTATATGGATGGGATACACGTTTCTGGATCCCGTTACTGCTATGGCTGGCGGGTTCTACTCCGTATGGCACAACGTCATCAATTCTTGGCAACTCTGGCATGCCGTACGCAAATAATCGTAAATAATCATATACTTTCAAGATAAAAATATTCAAATTTATTTTGTATTTTGCTCACTTACTCGTACTTTTGCAAGGTTATATATAACTTTTATACTAGTAATAATCATAATTTGAATCTTTTATTATGAAAAACTTTAAGAAACTTTTGTTTGGAAGCGCTGCCACTGTAGCTCTTCTATGTGCATGCGGACAGAGTACTGCCCCTGCTGAATCAGAGTTAACAAAATCAGGTATCAATCCTGCGGATTATGACACAGTTATCGCAGTCACATACGACTACGACAACAAAAAATTCGTGCCTGACACAGCTAATGCAAAACCAGTAAAACTCTACACTCTGACAAACAAAAACGGCATGGAAGTATGTATCACAAACTTCGGTGGCCGTATTGTCAGTATCATGGTTCCGAATAAAGACGGACAATTGGTAGATGTGGCATGCGGATTTGACAAAATAGAAAATTATTTCCCCTGGAATTATGAAACTGACTTCGGCTGTTCTGTAGGACGATATGCAAACCGCATCAATGGTGGTCAGTTCACACTTCCTGGCCAGGATAAGCCTGTCGTCCTTGACAAGAACAACAACGGGTATCACTCACTGCATGGCGGTTATACTGGTTGGCAGTATCAGGTATATGACGTAGTAGAGTCAAACGACAGCTCTCTTACTATCAAGCGCATCTCTCCTGATGGAGATAACAAATTCCCTGGCAATGTAGAGGCTGTCGTAAAATTTGACCTTACAGATAACAACGAAATCGTTATCAATTACGATGCAACTACAGATGCTCCAACTGTCATAAACATGACAAATCACACTTACTTCAACCTGAGCGGAGACTTCAACAACACTATCGATGAGTCAATCCTACAGGTAAACGCAGACTACTACACACCTGCTGACAGTACTTACATGCCAACAGGCGCAATAAAGGAAGTTGCTGGAACAGTATTTGATTTCCGTACCCCAAAAGCTATAGGAAAACACTTTGCAGAAGGCAATCCAGAAATTGAAGCAGCAGGTGGCGGTTACGATCACAACTGGTGTCTAAACACAAAGGGCAATCAGGAAGAAATCTGCGTTACCATGTGTGACCCACGTTCAGGTATCAAGCTCGATATGTACACAAATGAGCCAGGTGTTCAATGTTACACTGCAAACTTCCAGGATGGCACTCGCCCAGGCAAAGGTGGCATCATGTATCAGAAGCACTGCGCAATTTGCCTGGAAAGCCAGAAATACCCAGATTCTCCAAACAAGTACACCATGCTCGGTTGGGAACAGTCTAATGCAATCGTAACTCCAGAGAAGCCATACCACAGCTATTGTAAATATGCCTTCTCTATTGCTAAGTAAAAATAAAACCAATAAATACTTTAACAATCAAAAATCTTAAAACTATGAATTGGAATTCACATGAATTTATTTGGCTCGACTGGCTGGTACTCGGTGTGGGTATTCTTGGTGTAGTATGGGCAGTTTGGCGTGCTATCGTCAAGGACAAAAAAGCGCAGAAAGGTGAAGACTCTTCTGCATATCTATTCGGTAAAGGTGAGCCTTGGTATGTAATCGGTATGGCTATCTTTGCTGCCAACATCGGTTCTGAACATCTCGTCGGACTTGCCGGTACTGGTGCAAAGAGCGGTGTCGGCATGGCACACTGGGAGATGCAAGGTTGGATGATCCTTATCCTTGGTTGGCTCTTCGTGCCATTCTATCAGTTAATGATTAACAAGATGGGCAAGATTATTACTATGCCTGACTTCCTGAAATTCCGCTACACCCAGCGTACAGGTTCATGGCTTTCTATCATCACCCTTGTTGCATACATACTCACAAAGGTCAGCGTTACAGCTCTCACTGGTGGTATCTTCTTCAAGTATCTCTGGGGACTCAACTTCTGGATCGGTGCAATCGGACTTATCCTCATCACTGCAATATTTACTGTATTTGGTGGCATGAAGGGTGTGATGACACTTTCTACTATTCAGACTCCTATTCTTATCATCGGTTCATTCCTCGTACTATTCCTTGGACTTGCAGCCTTGGGTGGCGGTAACATTGCAGAGGGTTGGACAAGCATGATGGACTATTGCGGTAAACTGAATAACGGATACGGTACAACACATATGTTCCACTGGGAAGAAGGTGACTCAATGTATCAGGAATATCCTGGATTCGTCGTATTCCTCGGTGCTTCTATCATCGGTTTCTGGTATTGGTGTACTGACCAGCACATCGTTCAGCGTGTACTTGGACAGGTTCCCGGCGAAGACAATGCAGAAGTAATGAAGCGTGCTCGCCGTGGTACTATCGCTGCCGGATTCTTCAAGGTTCTTCCATGTTTTATGTTCCTCATTCCTGGTATGATTGCTGCTGCTCTTGCTCAGAAGGGTGCATTCCAAATGGAAGAAACAGATGCTGCATTCGCGATCATGGTTCAGCAGGTTCTTCCAGCAGGTATCAAGGGTATCGTAACTATCGGTTTCATCTGTGCTCTTGTAGCTTCACTCGCAGCTTTCTTCAACTCATGTGCAACCCTCTTCACTGAGGACTTCTACAAGCCACTGAAGAAAGGCATGACAGAAGCTCACTACGTATTTGTTGGTCGTGTTGCTACAGTCGTTGTCGTAATTCTCGGTTTTGCATGGCTGCCTATCATGATGAACATGGATACTCTCTATAACTATCTGCAGGGAATCCAGTCACTTCTCGCTCCTGCTATGGTTGTAGTATTTGCTTGCGGTATCCTGAGCAAAAAGGTTACTCCAAAAGCTGGTGAATATACAATGATATTCGGATTCCTCATTGGTATGCTTCGTCTGGTAACAAATGTCATCACTGACACAGGCAGAGCTACAATGGAAGGTGCATTCTGGGAGAATACAGCATGGTTCTGGCAGACTAACTGGCTCGTATTCGAATGTTGGCTGCTCGTATTCCTGCTTGTATTCATATATGCAGTTTCATTCTGCACACCTGCTCCAACACAGAAGCAGATTGAAGCTATCACATTCACATCAGACTTCAAGAAGAGCATAAGCGAAAGCTGGGGTGCATTCGATATCATCGGTACCCTCGTCGTTGTAGGTCTCTGTGCTTGTTTCTATTGGTATTTCTGGTAAATAATAATCTGTAGGAAGTGGACCGGCTGAAAGGCCTCTCCACTTCTTACGCTTAAAGCATAATTCATCATGTTAGAAGAATTAAAAGAAAAAGTATTCAAGGCAAACCTCGATCTCGTGCGTCAGGGTCTTGTAATATTCACTTGGGGAAATGTGAGCGGTATAGACCGTGAAAAGGGTCTCGTTGTCATCAAGCCATCAGGAGTAAGCTACGATGACATGAAGGCCAGCGACATGGTTGTAGTTGATCTCAACACAGGAAAAGTAGTAGAAGGCGACTTGAATCCTTCAAGCGACACCCCTACCCACCTTGTACTCTACAAGGCATTTCCAAACATCAAGGGGGTTGTTCACACACACTCCACTTATGCAACTGCGTTTGCTCAGGCTGGTAAGGACATTCCAAACATCGGAACTACACATGCGGACTATTTCTACAAGGACATCCCATGCACTCGCGACATGACAAAAGCAGAAGTAGAAGGTCAGTATGAGCTGGAAACAGGAAATGTAATAGTTGACGAGATTCTGAACATCCGTAAGATCAACCCAGACCACACTCCTGCAGTTCTCGTAAAGAACCATGGTCCTTTCTCGTGGGGTACATCTCCAGACAATGCCGTTTACAATGCAAAGGTTATGGAACAGTGTGCCAAGATGGCATTCGTAGCATTCTCTGTAAATCCCAACCTTACAATGAATCCATTGCTTGTAGAAAAGCATTATAACCGCAAGCACGGTCCTAATGCATATTATGGACAGAAAGGTCAGAAGCACTAATCATCCTACATATTATTAATTGTAAATTAAAGAATGAAAGCATTCTGAAAAAGAATATAACATACACAATTAAAATTTATTAATAACACTAAAATCTAAAAAGTATGAAAGCATTTGAAAATCTTGAGCTTTGGTGGGTAACCGGAGCACAACTTCTCTACGGAGGCGAAACAGTTAAAATCGTTGACGGACATTCTAAGGAAATGGTTGATGGTCTGAACAATGGCGGACTTATTCCAATTAAAGTAGTATATAAGGGTACTGCAAACTCATCAAATGAAGTTGAAGCAGTTATGAAAGCTGCCAACAATGACGAGAAGTGTGTTGGTGTAATCACTTGGATGCACACATTCTCTCCAGCTAAGATGTGGATTAAGGGGCTGCAGGATCTCCAGAAGCCACTTCTCCACTTCCACACTCAGTACAACGCAGAAATTCCATGGGAAACTATGGATATGGATTTCATGAACCTGAATCAGTCAGCTCATGGTGATATCGAATTCGGTCATATCTGCACTCGTATGCGTGTTCCTCGCAAGGTCGTTTGCGGTTATTGGAAGAGCGAAGATGCTCAGAAGAAGATTGCCGTTTGGGCACGTGTAGCTGCAGGTGTTGCTGATGCTAAGAACGTACGATGCCTCATGTTCGGTATGAATATGAATAATGTTGCCGTTACAGACGGTGACCGCGTTGAATTCGAACAGCGCATGGGTTACCATGTTGACTACTATCCAGTAAGTTCACTCATGGAATACTTCAAGAAGGTTACAGATGCTGAGGCAGGCGCACTTGTTGAAGAATACAAGAAACTATACACTATTAAGATTGACGAGAGCGGCGAACAGGTTTACTGGGAAAAAGTAAAGAATGCTGCTAAGGCTGAGATTGCACTCCGTCGTGTACTGAAGGACGAAGGTGCTACTGCATTCACTACAAACTTTGACGACCTTGGTGATGCTGACATCAACGATCCAAACTTCGTAGGTTTCGACCAGATTCCAGGTCTTGCTTCACAGCGTCTGATGGAGGAAGGTTATGGATTCGGTGCTGAAGGAGACTGGAAAACTGCTTGTCTCTACCGCACTCTTTGGGTTATCCAGCAAGGCATGCCTACAGGATGCTCATTCCTTGAGGATTACACTCTTAACTTCGCTGGTGACCGCAGTTCTTGTCTGCAGAGCCATATGCTCGAAGTATGTCCACTTATCGCTGTTGATAAACCAAAACTCGAAGTTCACTTCCTCGGTATCGGAATCCGTAAGCAGCAGACAGCCCGTCTTGTATTCACATCTAAAGTTGGTCGTGGTATCAAGGCTACTGTTGTTGATCTTGGCAACCGCTTCCGTCTCATTTCACAGGAAGTTGAGTGTATAGAACCAAAGCCAATGCCAAACCTCCCTGTTGCATCTGCTCTTTGGGTTCCACAGCCAACATTCGAAATTGGGGCTGGTGCATGGATTCTCGCAGGCGGTACTCACCACAGCGCATTCTCTTACGATATCACAGAAGAATATTGGGAAGACTTTGCTGAAATGGTCGGCATCGAATATGTCAAGATCAACAAGGACACTCAAATCAGCGAGTTCAAACACAACCTGCAGATGAATGAGATCTATTACATGCTCAACAAAGCTCTGAAGTAAAAACAAACCTACTATGGATGCAAAACAAACAATAGAAGCTGGAAAAGCGATACTGGGAATCGAATTTGGTTCTACTCGTATCAAAGCAGTACTCATCGACCAGGATAACAATCCTATAGCTCAGGGTAGCCACACTTGGGAAAACCAACTTGTTGACGGACTCTGGACCTACTCTACTGAAGCTATCTGGTACGGACTGCAGGACTGCTATGCAGACCTTCGCAAAAATGTTCTCGCACAATACGAAGTAGAAATCGAATCGCTTGCAGCTATCGGTGTCAGTGCAATGATGCATGGATATATGGCATTCAAGGGTAATGACATCCTTGTACCATTCCGCACATGGCGTAATACTAATACAGGTAAGGCAGCAGCAAAACTTTCTGAACTTTTCAACTACAACATTCCACTTCGTTGGAGTATTTCTCACCTTTATCAGTGCATACTCGACAATGAAGAGCATGTAAAGGACATTGAATTCCTTACTACCCTTGCAGGATACATCCATTGGCAGATAACCGGCCAAAAAGTTCTTGGTGTAGGAGATGCATCAGGTATGATTCCTGTTGACCCTGCAACAAAGACTTACGATGCAGAGATGGTCGCTAAGTTCGATAAACTCATTGAACCCTACGGATTCAAGTGGAAACTGCTCGACATCCTTCCAAAATCACTCAATGCGGGTGAAAATGCCGGTTTCCTCACTCCTGAAGGGGCATATAAACTCGACGTATCAGGTCACTTGAAGGCTGGTATCCCTGTATGTCCACCTGAAGGTGATGCCGGAACAGGTATGGTTGCAACCAATGCCGTTAAGCAGCGTACAGGAAATGTCAGTGCAGGTACATCTTCATTCTCTATGATTGTACTTGAGAAACCGCTGTCAAAGCCGTACGAAATGATTGACATGGTTACTACTCCTGACGGTTCGCTCGTAGCTATGGTTCATTGCAACAACTGTACAAGCGATATCAATGCCTGGGTTAAAATGTTCAAGGAGTACGCAGAGATGCTTGGCATTAAGCAGGATACCAATGAACTCTACACGAACCTCTTCAACGCAGCCCTGAAGGGCGATCCCGATTGTGGTGGCATCATCAGCTACAACTACATCTCTGGTGAGCCTGTTACAGGTCTTGAAGACGGACGTCCCCTCTTCGTACGTTCTGCAAACGACAAATTCAATCTTGCTAACTTCATGCGTGCTCACCTCTATGGTGCTATCGGCGTGCTGAAACTCGGAAACGACATTCTTCTTAACGAAGAAATGGTTCGTGTGGACCGTATCATGGGGCATGGCGGTTATTTCACTACTCCTATCGTTGGTCAGCGTATGCTTGCAGCTGCACTAAACACACCAATCTCTGTAATGGAAACAGCTGGAGAAGGCGGTGCATGGGGTATCGCATTGTTGGCAGCATACGTCGTTAACAACCCAGAAAAGCGCAATCTGGCTGACTGGCTTGAAGAAGTAGTATTTGCAGGCAACACAGGTAGTGAAGTTTCCCCAACCCCCGAAGATGTAGCAGGTTTCAATCGTTACATTGAAAATTACAAGGCATGTCTTGGTATCGAACAGGCTGCCGTAAATTGCAAAAAATAAGAAATTAGTATGAACGATATTAAAGTATTAAATCACGCAGCGGATAATATCCGCATCCTTGCTGCCAGCGCAGTAGAGAAAGCTAAATCCGGACACCCTGGTGGTGCCATGGGTGGTGCAGACTTCATCAATGTCCTCTATTCAGAGTACCTTCAGTACGACCCAAAGAATCCAGGATGGGTAGGCCGTGACCGTTTCTTCCTTGATCCTGGTCATATGGCACCAATGCTCTACTCACAGCTCTGTCTCATAGGTAAATTCTCTCTCGAAGAATTGGCACAACTCCGTCAGTGGGGCTCCCCTACTACCGGACACCCAGAGTTTGAAATTGCTCGTGGCATTGAGAATACATCAGGTCCGCTCGGACAGGGACACGTTTTTGCAATTGGTGCAGCTATCGCAGCTAAATTCCTTGCAGCTCATACTGGCAACCCTACATTTGAAAAGGAAACTATCTATGCATACATCTCTGACGGTGGTGTACAGGAAGAGATTTCACAGGGCGGTGCTCGTATTGCCTCAGTACTCGGTCTCGATAACCTTATCATGTTCTACGACTCAAATGACATCCAGCTGTCAACAGAGACTAAGGACGTGATGAACGAGAACACAGCTGCTAAGTATCGCGCTCTCGGATGGGAAGTAATAGAAATCGTTGGAAACGATGCAGCTCAGATTCGCAAGGCTCTTGATCAGGCAAAGGCTGTTAAAGGCAAACCAACACTCATTATAGGTAAGTGTATTATGGGTAAAGGTGCTCTGAAGGCTGACGGTTCTTCATACGAGGCAAACTGTAAGACTCACGGAGCTCCTCTTGGAGGTGATGCATATATCAACACTATCAAGAACCTCGGAGGTGATCCAGAAAATCCATTCCAGATATTCCCTGATGTCAAGGAACTCTATGCTAACAGAGCTAAAGAACTGGAGACTATCTGTGCTGCACGTTATGCAGAGGAAAAGGCATGGGCTGATGCTAATCCTGACAAAGCTGCCCAGCAGGCAGACTGGTTCAGCGGAAAGGCACCAAAGATTGACTGGAGCAAGTGTGTACAGAAAGACAACGATGCTACCCGTTCTGCTTCTGCTGCATGTCTCAGCGTACTTGCAGAACAGGTTCCAAACATGATTTGTGCCAGTGCAGACCTGTCTAATTCAGATAAGACAGATGGATTCCTCAAGAAGACACATGCCTTCACAAAGGGAGATTTCTCCGGTGCATTCTTCCAGGCAGGTGTTGCCGAACTGACTATGGCATGCTGCTGTATCGGTATGGCACTCCACGGAGGTGTAATTCCCGCATGTGGTACATTCTTCGTATTCTCAGACTACATGAAACCAGCCGTTCGTATGGCTGCACTCATGGAACTCCCGGTTAAGTTCATCTGGACACACGACGCATTCCGCGTAGGTGAAGACGGTCCTACTCACGAACCTGTTGAACAGGAAGCACAGATTCGTCTCATGGAGAAACTCCATAACCATCACGGAAAGCCATCAGTACTCGTTCTTCGTCCTGCCGACGCACAGGAGACAACAGCTGCATGGGCTTTGGCAATGGAAAACATGTCAACTCCTACTGCACTCATCCTGTCACGTCAGAACATCAACAATCTGCCCGCAGGTAACGATTACAGTCAGGTTGCAAAAGGTGGCTACATCGTAGCAGGTTCAGACGAAAATCCTGATGTAATTCTCGTTGCAACCGGTTCTGAGGTTTCTACACTCATCGCTGGAGCAGAACTCCTTCGCAAAGACGGTAAGAAAGTACGTATCGTAAGCGTACCGTCTGAAGGTCTGTTCAGAGAGCAGCCAGTTGCATATCAGCAGTCTGTACTCCCTGCAGGAGTTAAGAAGTTCGGAATGACAGCAGGTCTGCCAGTAAACCTTATCGGACTTGTACCTGCATCTGAAGGTACTATTTGGGGACTTGAATCATTCGGATTCTCAGCTCCATACAAAGTACTTGACGAGAAACTTGGCTACACCGCTGAAAATGTTTACAATCAGGTAAACAAACTATTCTAATCAAGTATTACGGAAGGGAAGTTAAGATGACTTATCTTCCCTTCCGTTTATTATAACCTCACACAAAGTCTCTGTTTTTTTAAAAGAATCTAACATACCTATGGAAATAAAAACAGTCGGAATTGCCAGTGATCATGCTGCATTCCCATTGAAACAATTCGTTAAGAAATACCTTGAAGAGAAAGGCTACGAATACAAAGACTACGGCACCTACACCGAAGAATCATGTAATTATGCCACCTATGGCCATGCACTAGCTGAAGGCATTGAACGCGGTGAGGTCTATCCAGGCATCGCAATGTGTGGTTCTGGCGAAGGTATCTCGATGACTCTCAACAAGCATCAACAGATTCGTGCTGGACTTGTTTGGCAACCAGAAATTGCACACCTGATCCGTGAACACAATGACGCAAATGTTATTGTCTTCCCGGGACGATTCATCTCTGAGGAAGTATGCCGCCAGTGTCTTGACGAATTTTTCCAAACACCATTTGCCGGCGGCCGTCATCAACAACGTATTAATGATATACCTGTTAAACAATGAATAAATTTGCTGAAGCAATAGTATCGTCTGGGTTTCAGACTCTCGACTTTGTCATCCTAACCGTATATGTAATCCTCATCGTTAGCTTAGGACTGTTTATCAGCCACGACCGAGGCGACAAGGAGAAATCTGCACGTGATTACTTTCTTGCAGGCAACTCGCTTACATGGTGGGCAGTCGGAGCATCACTCATTGCAGCCAACATATCTACAGAGCATTTTATAGGTATGGCAGGTACCAGCTTTGCTGACGGCATTGCCATTACAGCTTATGAGGTCATGGCAGCAATAATACTCGTTATCATTGGAAAATTCATCCTACCAGTATTATTATCCCGTAAGACGAGCACTATTCAGCAATTTTTAAGCGAACGCTACAACGATGGAGTTGGTTTAGCCTTCTCCATCTTGTGGCTTTTTGTTTATGTATTTATAAACCTCACTTCTGTAGCCTGGCTTGGAGCACTTGCTATCGAACAAATATTCGGATTTCATGACATTTTCATTGAGATAGGCAGTTTATCCATCAGCATGCGTATGTTTATTGTATTTGCCCTATTTGTGGTTGCTGGTTCCTACACCATATATGGAGGCTTGCTTGCTGTAGCATGGACCGACGTTCTCCAATGTGCCCTCTTTGTCGGAGGTGGTTTTATTACATCATGGGCAGTGCTTCAGGAAATCGGTAACATCTTTGATGTTTCTCCCTTCGGAATGCTTAGCAAGATGTACACCGACCTAACTACAGGAGAAAATGCTGTCGATGCTCACTTTCATTTGATTATTCAAGAAAGTCACAATCCTTCTGCATTCAGCAATATCCCAGGAATAGCGGCTGTAATTGGTGGCATCTTACTTACTAATATAGGTTATTGGAGTTGTAGCCAGTACATAATTCAAAAAGGACTTGCAGCAAAAAATCCTACCGATGCACAGAATGGCATGCTATTCGCTGCATTTCTAAAACTTCTGATACCTTTTTTCGTGCTCATTCCAGGTTTATGTGCATACTATATGTTTCATGTGCATCCCGAGATTGTAGCATCTATCAATCTAGAAGGTAGCATAGATAAATCTGATGATGCATACCCTTGGATTATCCACAATTTCACATCTACCGGAATAAAGGGGTTATCCTTCGCCACACTAATCGCAGCAATTATCTCTACACTATCATCACTCATAAATAGCACATCTACTATCTTCACAGTCGATATATACAAGAAATACATTAACCCTACAGCCAGTGACTTTACAATGGTAAACATTGGTCGAGTTGCTTCTGTAATAGCATTGCTCGTAGCACTATTTGCTACAAAGCCATTGCTTGACGACCTTGATCAAGCCTTCCAATACATCCAGGAATATTCATCATTAATATATCCGGGTATCGTCACAGTTTTCTGCCTAGGACTCTTCTGGAAACGTGCATCTACCAATGCTGCAGCTGTCACAGCAATACTGACAATACCACTTGGGGTACTCTTTAAGTTTCTCTTACCAGATATGCCATTCCACATTCGTGGTAGCTATATATTCATTTTGCTTGTATTGCTTTTCATCACTATTTCACTTCACAACAAGAAAACAGTATCTGCAGAGGGTATTGCTTATGCCGATCGCAAAAAAATGAAAATATGGGCTCTTATACTTGGTTCTATCGGTATTCTGATAATCTTCATAACATCAATGCTTGAGATATGGGCATATATACAACCAGATAATCATTTCTTGTTATATCTTAATGACATTGGAATCCAAGCATTTTTCTTCTTTGGTGTCCTTATCGGAGTAAATGCGATCTGGTTATGGTCAGATGCCTATGATAAGATAGCCGACCATAAAGCCCTTCCTATCAGACTCAACCTTTTCCAATCATCAAAGACATATACCATCGGAACCATCATCATTGGTGTAATCTCTATCCTACTCTACACTTTACTTTGGTAAGATAATGAAAGCCTACTCCTACTCAGAGAGGCTTTCTTTTTTACTGAAAAGACAAAATAAATTTGGTATTTCGACAAATTCGCCATACCTTTGTTGTCGCAAATGGTTCTCCTATGTAATTCAAATTAAATTACACGACGGAGCTAAGATGGGAATGCAGTGAAAATCTGCAACATTACCCGATGCTGTGAATCCTTTTGTAAGTGTTGCCGAAGCAATGTCACTGATCACTCAAAGTTCTGATCTATTTTACTTTGAGAGAATTCGGGAAGACTGAGCGACACAAGGATGAGTCAGAAGACCTGCCAATTGACAATATGAGACTTCCGTCCGCGGGACTACGGGCAGAAGATAATAAAAACATTAACTGAATGTATTGACAATATTGTTGTCAATTTTACAAGTGTGTATTATGATTAGAAAGGTATTAGTTGCAAATCGTGGTGAGATTGCAATTCGTGTGATGCGCAGTTGCTATGAGATGGGTATCCGCTCAGTAGCAGTATATAGCACCGCAGATAGATTATCGCGCCACGTGAGTTATGCACATGAGGCTGAATGTATCGGTGGAGCAGCCAGCAGCGACAGTTATCTGAACATTGAACACATCATCGAGGCTGCAAAAAAACACCACGTTGATGCCATACACCCTGGATATGGGTTTCTGTCAGAGAATGCGGAGTTTGCCCGTCGTTGTGAAGCTGAAGGTTTTATATTTATTGGTCCACGTCCGGAAACCATGGAAGAGATGGGCGATAAGATTCGTGCCCGTCAGAAAATGAAAACAGCAGGCGTACCTGTAGTTCCAGGTACAGAACAACCATTGCAATCAGTAAAAGATGCAATACGTATTGCAAAGGAGATTGGTTTCCCTGTAATGTTAAAGGCCAGCATGGGCGGTGGCGGTAAAGGTATGCGTCTCATAAAACGAGAAGAGGATGTTGAAGAGATGTATAATGCAGCTAAACGAGAAGCTATGGCAGGGTTTGGAGATGACACCGTTTATATTGAAAAATTCGTCGAAGAACCTCATCATATAGAATTTCAGATTTTAGGCGACAAGTATGGGAATGTAGTCCATCTATATGACCGTGAATGTAGCGTTCAACGACGCAACCAGAAGATTGTCGAAGAAAGTCCAAGTCCATTCATTGATTACAATCTGCGTATGGAAATGGGTGCAAAAGCCGTTGCTGCTGCGAAAGCTGTCAAATATGTAGGTGCCGGCACAATAGAATTTCTTGTAGATAAATATCACAAATTTTACTTTCTTGAAATGAACACCCGACTGCAAGTTGAGCACCCTATTACAGAAGAGGTTATTGGAATTGACCTTGTAAAGGAACAGATAAAGATTGCCGACGGAGAACCAATGCGCCTATGTCAGGAAGATATAAAGCAAAGAGGCCATGCCATAGAGTGTCGAATATGTGCAGAGGATACAGAACATAATTTCATGCCATCTCCCGGAATTATTCAACAACTCACAGAACCTCACGGAATCGGAACAAGAATCGATTCGTATGTATATGAAGGTTACGAGATTCCCATGCACTATGATCCCATGATAGGCAAACTAATTGTATGGGCGACCACCAGAGAGTATGCTATAGAACGTATGCGGCGAGTACTTTACGAATATAAGATAACAGGACTGACAACAAATATACGCTATCTGCGACGCATCATCGACGTACCAGATTTCAAAAAGGGCAATTACAATACATATTTTATAGAAAGAAATCAAGATCGTCTTCGTCCAAGGCCTGGATTTAAGAATGACTCCGAGACGATGGCTGTCATAGCTGCATACATTGACTATCTGATGAACCTGGAAGAAAACAGTTCACAAACATCCATGCAGGATAGTTCTGCCATCAGCCGATGGAGATCTTTCGGCCTGCAGAAGGGAGTACTAAGAGTATAAAAATAACATCATGGAAATACAAGTAGGTAACAAAACAGTTGATGCCACTCTGCTCAGCAAAGAGGGCAACAACGTCAAAATAGAAATCGACGGACAAGTATATGACGTTGATGTGGCTATGCTCAACAACGGTACGTGTTCTATGATTTATGATGGAAATTCTTATAGTGCAGAATTAACAAAAAATAGTAGTGGCAAGCATTATCAGGTAAACCTAAATTATTCAACATATCAGATTGACATACTTGACTCACGAGCTAAATACATGAGAATGAGAAGAGGAAAGTCATCAAGTACAGTTCAAGCCGACATCATAACAGCCCCGATGCCATGTAAGATTGTAAAGATTTACGTAAAAAAAGGCGATATGCTGAAAGCAGGTGATACAGTACTTACAATGGAAGCTATGAAAATGCAGTCAAACTACAAGGTAACATCCGACTGCAAGGTTCAGGATATTCTTGTAAAAGAAGGCGACAGTGTAAGAGTTGAACAACCACTTATCAAACTAAATGTATAGAATTATGAGTCAAAATAAACTTACTGCAAGAGAGAGAATAGAAAGTCTGCTCGATAGGAACACATTCGTTGAATTGGACAAGCATGTTGTTCATCGCTGCAATGACTTTGGTATGGCAGAAAAGAAAATTGAAGGCGATGGTGTTATTTCCGGATATGGAAAAATAGATGGGCGTAATGTGTTTGTATATGGATTCGACTTCTCCGTAATGGGCGGATCACTTTCTGCCGCCAACGCACAAAAGATTGCAAAGGTACAAGACCTTGCTCTGAAAAACGGCGCGCCAATCATCGGTCTAAACGATTCTGGTGGTGCACGCATTCAGGAAGGGGTAGAATCGCTTACAGGTTTTGCACATATTTTTAAGAGGAATGTCATGGCAAGTGGCGTTATTCCACAAATCAGTGCAATCATGGGACCCTGTGCCGGAGGCTCATGCTACTCCCCTGCCCTCACCGATTTTATCCTGATGGTAAAAGACCAAAGTCAGATGTTCGTAACTGGTCCGAACGTAGTAAAAGAAGTAACAAACGAGGATGTGGACAAAGAAACACTTGGTGGTGCCTCTGTACACAACACGGTGAGCGGAGTAAGTCATTTTATATGTAATGATGACGAAGAAGTACTCATGACCATACGTGAATTATTAGGATTCATTCCTTCTAACAATATGGAGGACGCACCATCATATCCCATTACCGACGAAGTCAACAGAGTATGTCATGAACTTGACAACGTAGTCCCCATCGATCCAAACGTACCATACGACATACGTGACATCATTGCACCAATATGCGACCAACAATACTTCTTTGAAGTACAATCTGAATTTGCAAAGAACATAGTTATAGGCTTTGGGCGTATGGCTGGGAGGAGTGTTGGTTTCGTGGCAAACCAACCGAATTTTTTAGCTGGCTCTCTCGACATAGATGCTTCAGACAAAGCTGCCAGATTTATACGTTTTTGTGACTGTTTCAATATTCCACTCATAGCCATAGAAGACGTTCCAGGATTCCTTCCGGGTGTAAGTCAGGAACATGGAGGCATCATCCGTCACGGAGCAAAGATTGTCTATGCGTTTGCTGAATCAACAGTACCCAAGATTACACTCATCACCCGAAAAGCATATGGGGGAGCATATATTGTGATGAATAGCAAATGTATAGGTGCAGACATCAATTTTGCTTACCCGACTGCCGAGATAGCAGTAATGGGTGCTGAAGGAGCCTGCAACATTCTATATCGTAAAGCAACCACAGAAGAACGCAAGGAAAAGATTGAAGAATACCGAAAAAAATTCGCTACTCCGACCAGAGCCGCAGAACTGGGATACATCGATGAAATAATTGCTCCATGCGACACTCGTATCAGACTTATTCAAGCTCTGGATATGACACGCAACAAGAACGAAAGCAACCCTCCTAAGAAACATGGAAACATTCCTCTTTAGGAACATGTATAAGATAATTGTTTGTATATATATATCAAAATATCATTTAGTTGTTAAATTTCCCCAACATCCGTAACTGTGAAGTTATGGGTGTTTTTTTATGAAAAATAGTTTCAGTTCCAGAAAAAAATCGTACCTTTGCGCCCGGTTTGTGTATTTATACATACATAACCACTGATTTTTATATCAATATAATGTCTAACTTTATTAATTAAAACAAACTTTTTTTAATTTTTATGGCAACAAAGAACATTACTCCGCTAGAAGATTTCAATTGGGACGAATTCGAAAATGGCGGTTCTGCAAAAGACAAGCAGGCAGAAAAAGCTGCTTACGAGGGAACCCTCAGCAGCGTAAACAACAACGATGTCGTTGATGGTATCGTTACTTCAATCACAGACCGCGAAGTTATCGTAAACATTGGTTACAAGAGCGACGGCGTTATCGCACGTAACGAATTCCGTTACAACGAAGACCTAAAGGTAGGCGACAAAGTTGAAGTTTACATTGAGAATCAGGAAGACAAGAAAGGTCAGCTCCTGCTCTCACACAAGAAGGCACGTCAGAGCCGTTCTTGGGACCGCGTAAACGAAGCACTCGAAAAGAATGAAATCGTTAATGGTTACGTTAAGTGCCGCACTAAGGGTGGTATGATTGTTGATGTATTCGGTACAGAGGCATTCCTCCCAGGCAGCCAGATTGACGTTAAACCAATCCGCGACTACGATACATTTGTTGGCAAGACTATGGAATTCAAGATTGTTAAGATCAATCAGGAATTCCGCAATGTAGTTGTAAGCCACAAGGCTCTTATCGAGGCAGAACTCGAAGAGCAGAAGAAAGCTATCATCTCTAAGCTCGAAAAGGGACAGATTCTTGAAGGTACAGTTAAGAACATCACTTCATACGGAGTATTCATCGACCTCGGTGGCGTTGATGGTCTTATCCATATCACAGACCTCTCTTGGGGTCGCGTAACAGATCCAAAAGAAGTTGTACAGCTTGACCAGAAACTCAATGTCGTTATTCTTGATTTCGACGATGAGAAGAAGCGTATCGCCCTCGGTCTGAAGCAGCTCACTCCACATCCATGGGATGCTCTGCCAGCAGACCTCAAGGTAGGTGACAAGGTTAAGGGTACAGTTGTTGTAATGGCTGACTACGGAGCATTCATTGAGATTGCACCAGGTGTAGAAGGTCTTATCCATGTATCTGAAATGTCTTGGAGTGCTCACATTCACTCAGCTCAGGACTTCATGAAGGTAGGTGATGAAGTAGAGGCAGTAATCCTGACTCTCGATCGTGAAGAGCGTAAGATGTCACTCGGCGTTAAGCAGCTCAAGCCAGATCCATGGGAGAACATCGAAGAGAAGTATCCTGTTGGCAGCAAGCACACTGCAAAAGTTCGCAACTTCACTAACTTCGGTGTATTCGTAGAGGTAGAAGAAGGCGTTGATGGTCTTATCCACATCTCTGACCTCTCTTGGACAAAGAAAGTAAAGCACCCTTCTGAGTTCACAAAGGTTGGCGAGTCTATCGACGTTCAGGTTCTCGATATCGACAAAGAGAATCGCCGTCTCTCACTCGGTCACAAGCAGCTTGAAGACAACCCATGGGATGCATTTGAAACTATATATGCTCAGGACACTATTCATCAGGGTAAGATTACAGAAGTTCTCGACAAGGGTGCTGTAATCGCTCTCGAAGGTGGTGTTGAAGGCTTCGCAACTCCGAAGCACCTTGTTAAGGAAGACGGCAGCCAGGCTCAGCTTGGTGAGACTCTCGACTTCAAGGTAATCGAGTTCAACAAAGAAGCTAAACGTATAATCCTTTCTCACAGCCGCATCTTTGAAGATGTAGCACGTGCTGAAGCTAAAGCTGCTAAGAAAGCAGAGACTACAGCAAAGAAGGCATCTCGTCCAGCCAAGGAAGCTGCACCACAGATAAAGAACGTAGCTGCTTCTACTACTCTTGGTGACCTTGATGCACTTGCAGCATTAAAAGCTTCAATGTCTGAATAAAAGACTGTGTCAGTCACACGATAGTTGGAAAAATTTGAACTATACATTTTAGGATGCGGAGCGGCTTTACCCACTCCGCATCATTTTTGTTCCTCACAGGTGCTCAACATCCGTGAGAAACTCTTTATGATAGACTGTGCCGAAGGAACTCAAATACAACTGCGACGCAGCAGACTTAAGATGCAGAACATACACAACATATTTCTTACACATCTGCATGGCGACCATTGCTTCGGTCTCATGGGGCTGCTCTCTACCCTGGCCCTGCTCGGAAACACAGCAACTATGCACGTGTGGGGTCCCACAGGCCTGAAAGAAATATTTCAACCACAGATAGATTTCTTTTGTTCCGGAATAGACTATACAATAGAACTGCATGAGGTAAGCCACAGACAGTCTGCAATAATCTACGAAGACCGTTCAGTCAGCGTAAGCACACTTCCTCTCAGGCACCGAGTTCCTTGTACTGGTTATCTATTCCAGGAGAAATCACTTTTGCCACACATCCGTCGCGAAGCCATAGAAGCATTCGACATACCTGTTTCGCAGATAAACAACATAAAAACAGGAATGGACTGGACCACTCCTGATGGAGAAGTCATTCCAAACCACTTGCTCACCACACCTGCAGACCCTGTTCGCAGTTATGCATACATGTCCGACACCATGTTTGCACCAGAATTGGCAGAAAAGCTGCAAGGTATCAATCTGCTCTATCACGAGGCCACGTTCACTAAGGAACAGGAATTGCTTGCCCGACAGAATTTCCACAGCACTGCTGAACAGGCAGCCACGATGGCACAAAAAGCTAATGTACAACAGTTGCTCATCGGACATTTCTCTTCACGCTACAAAGACGAATCCATTCTGCTCCGCGAAGCACAGACCATCTTCCCTAATACAGTTGCAGCCTATGAAGGCATGACTATCAAACTCTAAAATCCGAAATAAACATGTACTTTCCTGCCGAATTTGCACCACAAGAATTCATTCAACTCACATGGCCTCACAGAGAAACTGACTGGGCAAACATCTATGATGAAGTAGTGGAATGCTATTGCTCTATGGCTCGCGAGATCAGTCTTCGCGAACCTCTGTTGATTGTAGCACAAAATCCTGAAGAAGTAAGTGCTCAGCTTCAAGGCCATAATATTAACAGAAAAAACATCAGGCTATTCGAGTGCAAAACCAACGACACCTGGGCTCGCGACCATGCTTTTATTTCATGTTTGTATGACAGCCAACGCATACTGCTAGACTTCCAGTTCAATGGTTGGGGACTCAAGTTTGCGGCAAACTATGACAACCAGATCAACCATAAATTATTTCAGGCAGGCATAGTTAAAGGAGTCTATACCGACTGTAGAGACTTCGTTTTCGAAGGTGGCAGCATAGAAAGTGACGGCAAAGGCACATTGCTTACAACCAGCAGTTGTCTGTTGGCAGAAAACAGGAATAACATATCAAACATAAATGAACTTGAAACACAATTATTACAATTTTTCAATGCCAAACGTATTCTTTGGCTCAATCACAGTTGGTTAGCTGGTGATGACACCGACGGGCATATCGACACAGTTGCTCGTTTCTGCGATCCAGATACCATCGCTTATGTACAGTGCCTGGACACCACCGACGAACATTATACAGAACTGAAGGCTATGGAAGAAGAACTGAAAGCCTTCCGTACGACAGAAGGGAATCCCTACAAACTGATTCCACTTCCACTACCCTCTGCCATCTACGACGGAGAAGACAGACTGCCAGCTACCTATGCCAACTTCCTCATCATGAACACAGCCGTACTGGTACCCACCTACGGACAAAAAGAAAATGACGCAATTGCCCTAAGTCAACTACGTCATGCATTTCCTAACAGAGAAATTGTCGGAATAGACTGCAGAGTGCTAATCAAGCAACATGGCTCACTACATTGCAGCACTATGCAATACCCTGCTATCTGATAAACAGCAATTCACGATACTTAGGCAGAGGCCAAGCCTCGTCATCTACAATCATCTCCAGCTTGTCCACATGATAGCGGATTTCCTCAAGCAGTGGAGCAATATTATCGTGGTATGCAATGGCTTTCTCTCTCTCCGAAGTGATAGCATTGGCAGCCTTGCGTTCTGCTATCATTTTTTCCACGTTCTCAATGATAAACGACTCATGTTCGCTGATGCTCTCTATGAGGTAAAGGTTTTCCTTTGATATCTTCTTAGCTTTCTCAGGATTATCAGCAAAAATCTCCATCACCTTGTGTACATTATCTATAAGTACACTCTGGTATTTGGTTACGACTGGAATAATATGGTTCAGACACATATCTCCAAATATACGACTTTCAATTTGAATTTTCTTTGTGTAAGTCTCCCATTTTATCTCGTTGCGAGCTTCCAGTTCCAGTCGAGTCATCACCTTCATACGTTCAAACATACGGATTGACGCTTCATCGAGATAACGGTCAAATATAAGCGGAGCACTTGTCTCGCAGTCCAGACCACGTCGTGCCGCTTCCTTCTTCCATTCTTCCCCATAACCGTTCCCATTGAATATGATAGGCTTGATGTATTTGATATCCTCGCGTACGACATTCAAAATAGCCTTCTCTTTAGTCTCACCATTTGCTATCAGAGCATCTACTCGTTCGCGGAAGTCAGTAAGAGCCTCCGCTACAGCAGTATTCAGAGTCAGCATTGCACTTGCACAATTTGCCTCCGAACCCACAGCACGGAACTCAAATCTATTTCCCGTGAATGCGAAAGGAGAAGTACGGTTGCGGTCTGTATTATCTATGAGCAATTCCGGAATAGCAGGAATATCCAGTTTGAATGATTTCTTGCCTCTCATCTTGAATGCATCCTCATCGGCCTTCTCCACATGTTCCAATAAATCAGTAACGGTACGACCGAGAAACGAAGATATGATAGCAGGCGGAGCTTCGTTAGCACCCAGACGATGGGCATTCGAGGCACTCATGATACTGGCTTTCAGTAGTCCGTTATGGTCGAGTACAGCCTTTAGGGTTTCTACCGTGAAGGTAACAAAACGCAAATTGTCAAGAGGAGTCTTACCTGGAGCATGAAGCAGTACACCTGTATTGGTAGCCAAACTCCAGTTATTATGCTTTCCACTTCCGTTCACACCCTTGAAAGGTTTTTCGTGCAGCAGGCAACGGAACCCATGCTTGCGGGCTACACGTTTCATAATGCCCATAAGCAGCATATTATGGTCAACAGCAAGATTCGTTTCTTCATATATAGGTGCCAGCTCAAACTGGTTTGGAGCCACCTCATTATGGCGGGTCTTACAAGGTATACCCAATTCAAGAGCGTGAATCTCTATGTCACGCATATAATTTTCCACGCGTGCAGGGATAGACCCAAAATAATGATCATCCATCTGCTGGTTCTTCGCACTGTCGTGTCCCATCAGCGTACGTCCTGTCATCACCAGGTCCGGACGGGCAGCGAACAACGACTCATCAACCAGGAAATATTCCTGTTCCCATCCAAGGTTGCACACCACCTTCTTCACTTCCGGATAGAACAGTTGAGCAACAGAAGTGGCAGCCTTGTCAACAGCATACAAAGCCTTCTTCAATGGTACTTTATAATCAAGAGCCTCGCCCGTATAACTGATGAAGATAGTAGGAATCATCAATGTGTCACCTATGATAAACACTGGACTAGTCGGATCCCACGCACTATATCCTCGTGCTTCGAACGTACTGCGGATACCACCACTTGGAAACGAACTCGCATCCGGTTCCTGCTGTACGAGCAGTTTTCCTTCAAACTCCTCTACCATACCGCCCTTGCCGTCGTGCTCTACAAAACCATCATGCTTCTCGGCAGTACCCTCCGTCAATGGCTGAAACCAATGGGTATAGTGAGTCACACCGTTTTCGATAGCCCATGTCTTTATACCCTCTGCCACCTCATCGGCAATGGCACGATCAAACGGAGCACCGTTGTCGATTACCTCACACATCTTCTTATATGCTTTCGAAGGCAGATACTTACGCATCTTCTGTTTATTGAAAACATATTTACCAAAATACTCTGATGGACGTTCCCTGCGAACAGCCACCTCTACCGGTTGACGCTTAAAAGCCTCGTCCACTACCTGTAACCTTAGTTTTCCAGCCATAGTCTGATTTATCGTTTTTCTATTTTGCTGCGAAGGTACATATTTTTTCAAAAAAAATAATTATTTATTTCATAAACACAAATAAATTTTGCTATTCGCTCGGTTTACACTAAATTTGCACCTGCAAAATTACTACAATAAAATAACATATGATAAAAATTACATTTCCAGACCAGTCCGTCCGTGAATATGAATCAGGAGTGACTGGTCTGCAGATTGCAGAGAGTATAAGCCAAAGGCTTGCTCAAGAGTGTATCGCATGTGGTGTGAATGGTGTGACTACCGAACTCAACCGTCCTATAACAGAAGACGCGACAATAAACCTCTACAAATTCGATGATGCCGAGGGCAAGCATGCATTTTGGCACACGTCAGCCCACCTTATGGCCGAGGCAATAGAACAACTCTGGCCAGGTACACAGTTCGGTATCGGTCCAGCCATCGAAAACGGATTCTACTACGATGTAATGCCACCCGAGGGAGTAAAACTCTCCGATGCCGACTTCCCTGCTATTGAAAAGAAGATGCAGGAACTTGTTCAAAAGGGCGAAGCTCTCGTGCGTAAGGATATCGCGAAGAAGGATGTAATGGAACTCTTTGCTTCTAAAGGTCAGACATACAAGAACGAACTGATTGCAGAACTCGAAGACGGCCATATCACCACATACACACAGGGCAACTACATCGACCTTTGTAAAGGTCCTCACCTCATGTCAACTGCTCCTATCAAGGCTTTCAAGCTACTCAGTCTTGCAGCAGCCTACTGGCGTGGTGACGAGAAGCGTCCTATGATGACTCGTATCTACGGCATATCATTCCCAAAGAAAAAGATGCTCGACGAGTATCTGGTTGCTCTCGAAGAAGCAAAGAAGCGCGACCATCGCAAGATTGGCAAGGAGATGGAACTTTTCATGTTCTCTGAGCGTGTCGGCAAAGGTCTGCCCATGTGGCTTCCAAAGGGAACAGCCGTTCGCATCCGCTTACAGGACTTCCTTCGCAAAATTCAAAAGCGTTATGGTTACCAAGAGGTTATAACCCCACATATCGGCGGCAAGAACCTTTATGTCACTTCAGGTCACTATGATCATTACGGCAAGGATTCATTCCAGCCGATCAGCACTCCAGAGGAAGGAGAAGAATACCTGTTGAAACCAATGAACTGTCCTCACCACTGCGAAATCTTTGCATGGCAGCCACGCAGTTACAAAGACCTGCCGTTCCGTTGTGCAGAATTTGGAACAGTATATCGCTACGAGCAGTCTGGTGAATTGCACGGACTCACTCGTGTTCGTTCATTCACTCAGGACGATGCACATATCTTCTGCCGTCCCGACCAGGTGAAAGACGAATTCCTGCGCGTCATGGACATCATTAACATCATCTTCAAGGCACTCGACTTCCAGAACTTCGAAGCACAGATTTCCCTGCGCGACCCTAACGACAAAGAGAAATACATTGGTAGCGACGAAGTATGGGAGCAGGCAGAAAATGCCATCATCGAAGCATGCGCCGAGAAGGGACTGCAGACTCGCACCGAGTTGGGTGAAGCTGCTTTCTACGGTCCTAAACTCGACTTTATGATTAAGGATGCACTGGGTCGCCGCTGGCAGTTGGGTACTATCCAGGTTGACTATAACCTGCCAGAACGTTTCCAACTCGAATACACAGGAGCTGACAACCAGAAGCACCGCCCTGTAATGATTCACCGTGCGCCATTCGGCTCTATGGAACGATTCATCGCAGTCCTCATCGAACACACTGCAGGCCGCTTCCCGCTTTGGCTCACACCAGACCAAGTCGTTGTCCTGCCTATCTCTGAGAAATACAACGACTATGCCCAGAAGGTATGTGAACAACTCAACATCAACGATGTACGTACTATTGTCGATGACCGCAACGAGAAGATTGGCCGGAAGATTCGTGACAACGAACTCAAGCACATTCCTTACCTGCTCATTGTAGGTGAGAAAGAAGCCAGCGAGGGCACAGTCAACGTCCGCAAACAGGGCACACAACAGCAGGAAACCATGTCAATTGCCGATTTTGCCAAGAAGATACAGGACGAAGTGAAGGCCATGACCGAAAAATTCTGATTATTTACTTGTAATTCATAAATTTTTCGTACCTTCGCGCCGATTTTGAATTAAAACAAACTTAAAACTTTACTAATAACCGGAAAGGACAAGTTCCACGCCACAATGAAAGGTGACAATAAAAACAAACTGCAACTTCGTGTAAACGAACAGATTCGCGCTCGCGAAGTCAGAATAGTAGGTGACGGTATAGAATCAACCGTACTTCCACTCAGAGAGGCTCTGCAACTGGCAGAAGAAAAAGAAGTTGATCTCGTAGAGATTTCACCCACTGCAAATCCACCGGTTTGCCGCCTCATAGACTACTCCAAGTATCTCTATCAGCAGAAAAAGAAAGCCAAGGAGATTAAGGCTAAGCAGGTGAAAGTTGATGTTAAGGAAATCCGGTTTGGGCCTCAGACAGGCGATGCCGACTATGCATTCAAGTTGAAGCATGCCAGGGAATTCCTGACCGACGGCAACAAAGTGAAGGCTTACGTATTCTTCAAGGGGCGCTCGATTGTATTCAAAGAGCAAGGCGAAGTGTTGCTTCTGCGTTTTGCCAACGACCTCGAAGATGTAGCAAAAGTAGAGAGCATGCCAAACCTCGAAGGTAAAAAGATGTTCCTCACTTTATCTCCGAAGAAAGCTGGACAACCTAAGAAGAGCCAGCAGCGTCGCGACAACGAAGCTGCAGAAGCTCAGGCAAAAGCCGAAGCATTGGCTAAGAAGGAAGCCGAAGGTCCAAATCCCAACAGTCCGTTTGCAGGATTAGCTGAAAAGCTCAACCTCGAAGACTAATGGGTATAGCATTCCACCGACGAACGAAACAAGGTGCGTAACGCCCTGGTATATGCGTTGCCACCAATTATTAATAATTAAACAAACAAAAAAAATGCCAAAAGTTAAAACTAAATCCGCTGCCAAGAAGCGTTTTAAGCTTACTGGTACAGGCAAGATCAAGCGTCAGCACGCTTATCACAGCCACATCCTGACAAAGAAGACAAAGAAGCAGAAGAGAAATCTCGACCACAGTGCTATTGTAGTCAGTGCAAACGTAAAGCAGGTTCGCGACCTTTTGTGTCTTCGTTAACAGAATCAGTTGTTCGTGAGAACTAAAAAACCAGTAACACATTAACAAAAAGTTTAACCGATTTGTTAGCCCATAAAGAAAGTTGAAACAAGACTTCGCTAACATTCAAAAACAAACAAAATTATGCCAAGATCAGTAAATCATGTTGCATCACGTGCACGTCGTAAGAAAATCCTTAAGCGCGTAAAGGGTCAGTTTGGTGCCCGCAAGAACGTTTGGACTGTTGCGAAAAATGCGTACGAGAAGGGTCTCACCTACGCATTCGCACACCGTCGTATGAAGAAGCGCGAGTTCCGTGCTCTCTGGATTCAGCGTATCAACGCAGCTGCTCGCCTTGAGGGAATGTCTTATTCACAACTCATGGGTGCACTCCACAAGAACGGTATCGAAATCAACCGCAAGACACTTGCATACCTCGCAGTCAACAACCCAGAGGCATTCAAGGCAATTGTAGAGAAAGTAAAGTAAATCTGTTACTCTCAATACAAAATAAAGGGACATTCAGTTGAATGCCCCTTTATTTATTTCTTCAGCATTCCCTTTAGTTTAGGAGAACACCATTCTGCAGTGCCGTCGTTAGTAGCATAAATAAATAAAGCCATCATCGTCGTATCCTTCTGCAGCACAGTCTTTGCGCTGTCGAGTCCCAGCACCATGAAAGCAGTGGCAAAGGCATCAGCCGTAGCACAATCTTTTGCCAGCACCGTCGCAGATAATATATTATGTTGCACGGGATATCCAGTCCGCGGGTCTATCGTATGTGCAAACTTCTGTCCGTCCTTCACATAGAAATTACGATAGTTACCAGAAGTTGCGAGAGCCATATCCGTCACACTTATCACCTGTTCTATATCACTCTTATTATTCAGGCTGTCATCCTCAGGTTTTGTCACACCTATACTCCAATTCTTGCCATAGG
The DNA here is from genome assembly GCA_002353575.1 of Prevotellaceae bacterium UBA2744. Lineage (GTDB taxonomy): Bacteria > Bacteroidota > Bacteroidia > Bacteroidales > Bacteroidaceae > Minthosoma. The sequence goes on along the minus strand of DEJQ01000019.1, from coordinate 41,230 downwards.
GATTGCATCCGCGCAGTCTCACCTCTCCGCCTATCTCCACCATATACGAATGTACCCCCTGTCGTTCCAGCATCTTTCCTACTGCATCCACGCCATAGCCCTTTGCTATTGCACTGCAGTCGAGCATAACCTCCGGCATCCGTTTCTCTACCCTGCCCTCGTTCATGTTTACCTTCTCAAATCCCACATACTGCATTAGGCTATCTACCTTCTCACGGCTCACATTCTCCATATTCTTGAATCCAAATCCCCAAAGGTTCACCAGCGGAGCCACAGTTATATCGAATGCACCATTGGTAATTGCCGACACCGCCTTAGCCAGTCTGAACACATCGCAGAACATCTCGTCCGTCTCCATACTTCTGTTCTCATTTATGGCAGTGATAGTCGAATTTGAATTGAACGGCGACAGCGACTCATCCACCTTCTGTAGAGTCAGCCGGATACTGTCATCAAGAGATTTTCTACTCTGATAAGTGATATGATAATACGTACCGAACACCATACCCTCTGCCCTCTGCACATTTTTTCCAACCCAGGGCTTGGTAGTATTATCAATACCCATAGTTCGTTTTCCGTCCTCGCCAGTCATAGCGAAGTAAGTTCCGACTACCAATACCAGTAGCAGTGGAGCATGCCACCACTTTATCCTATGTTTCTCGTATGAATATTCCATCGTTTCTGCTATAAATTAACAAACACTTCACATTTCACTCTTTACTCTTTTCTTCTTTCCCCAATTTAAGTCAAAAATCAGGTTATACGACCCCGACCATGTATTTCCGCTGACAGTCGTACCGTAGCCAGGTATATAGTATGCCTTTGAATAATCGTTCTTACTGCTCGAAATGTGATACTTTAGTCGTATGCTCCATCCCATATGGAAATTACGTACAATCTTCACTTGGCATCCCAGCACCAGCTCTACCCAGTTGCTTGTAGCAGTGGTACCAGAGAAATCAAACGTATCCTTGCCCCCATAAATAGGGTCAGTTACTGACGGACCGCTCATATCATATTTATAAGTAGAGACGCCCCAACGGGCACCCACGAACATACGATTGTCCATAAACTTATTGCGCAGAAAATTCCAGTCGCATCCTATTCGAATGAACGGAGCGTTTACCTTAAAGTGAATCTTCGTATTATAATCGGTCTTTTCGCACATACCATAACCCAGTTCCACAATTGGCAGCCAGGTATTCTTAAGACTCAATCGCAGTGCGCCCTCGATAGTACCATAATCGTTTATAGCAAGCATTCCGAGTCCTATCAGGTCGAACGAGATCGTAAAGCCTTGGAATAGCGGCAGCACCTTCTTCTCCCCTTCCATCTCTGGCACCCACTTCGAGAATTTGCTCTCTACCGAGTCGGGTGACAGTTGGGAGTTGGCAATTGAAACATTCGCAGAGTCAGCCAGCATAGCAACATTCATGCCATCCTTCTTCTGTCCCCATGTCAGTTGACAACACAATAAAAGTAATATGCAAACAAACCCTCTCATGCGTTCTACTCTGCAGAAGTATTAAAATAAATCCTTACGTTATACTCCTTCTGATAGTCAACCTTCGGATTGACAATCTCCACCCTATCTATGCATCGGTCTGTAGCCTTCACATCCTTCACGTTATGAAAGCGATAGACTCCACATTCAGGAGTTTCCACATGCGAATACCCCTCATGAAACACATACATGGTGTCGGGCAATAGAATCTTCTTATAGTGTAGCACCAGTGTATCTACAGGTCCATTATTGCTCATTTGGATATTCATAGACCCGCCGTTAGCCAAACTGTTCAGCAGAATAGTATCAGCATTCACTACGGTCTTAGTCTCCTTATATCCCGAATCAACAAGAGCTGTACTCCTCACTCTCAGCACACTGTCATTCTTACCCTCCTTCGTATAGATATAAAAAGTCATAGGTTTTCTGATAGTCACTGTAAGTGTGTCGAACAGAACAGACGCATCCCCTGTTGCAGCATCAAAGAAATCATAATTGCACGTCACCTTCGTATCCATCGGACACGAAGCAGTACTGCATGCAACTGTCAGCAGCAGGCTCGCTACAATCGCCAGACCAATCCACTTTCTCATTATCAGATACGCTTTGAAACCTGATACTTATTTCTCTCTTGCGAATTGCGGCTAATCATATCTCCCAGGAAACCTGCAACGAACAACTGCGTACCGATAATCATCATCGTCAGTGCAATATAAAAATACGGAGTATCTGTCACCAGCACCCTTGCCACACCATTGTGCAGAGCCCATAGCTTCATACCTCCCACAGCGATGACTGCCAACAGACCAATCATGAAAATCAACGTACCGATAAATCCGAAGATGTGCATAGGCTTCAGTCCGAAGCTATCGATAAACCATAGACTAATCAGATCCAGATAACCATTCACGAAACGGTTCCAACCCATGAACTTACTTTTTCCGTGCTGACGCTTCTGGTGATGTACAGGTTTCTCGCCAATCTTTGTGAAACCAGCATTCTTTGCTAGATACGGAATATACCTGTGCATTTCGCCATATACCTCAATATTCTTTACCACCTCATTCTTGTAAGCCTTCAGTCCGCAGTTGAAATCATGCAGATTCTTTATTCCACTTACCTTTCTGGCGGTGGCATTGAACAACTTTGTCGGGATAGTCTTCGACAGCGGATCCCCTTTCTTGCGATTCATCTTAAAGCCGCTCACCAGGTCATAGCCATCATTCACAATCATGCTATACAAGCCCGGAATCTCGTCAGGACTATCCTGCAGGTCAGCATCCATCGTGATGACCACATCACCCTGAGCAGTCCCGAACCCACAGTACAGAGCCGGGCTCTTACCGTAATTCCTGCGGAACTTTATTCCGTGCACCTCAGGGAACTTCTTAGCCAAATCCTCGATCACCTGCCACGATCCGTCAGTAGAACCATCATTTACAAAAATAACCTCATACGTGAACTTATTCTCGTCCATCACTCGTTTTATCCATTCATGCAGTTCAACCAACGACTCTTCCTCGTTGTATAGCGGAACAATTACCGAAATATCCATTCTTACGAAATTTTTTTGCGAAGGTACAACATTTAAAGGGAAATGTGAAATGTTGAAAGTGAAAAGTTAGTTGAAAGTAGTGTTACGCAATCCACGCCACAGATCAGGCCGATTGGTGATGATGCCATTTACATCCAGATGTGACACTTCCGTTCCTTCGAGAGTCCATATTTTCACCTGCTTGCCATGATTGTGGATATCATTGAGGAACGACTTTGTGAGCCACATATAAAATCCCTGATAGATATTGTTGGTGCGTTTTATTTCTACAAGTAATCGGCAGTGGTTGCCCTGGCTGCGAACTTCATGAAACAGCTCAAACACCTCGTCGATTGAGGGTATCTGCTGGTCGGTCAGTTTCGCAGTCGAATCCTTAACCCGATACTTTCGTATTTCGTCAAATGTCATCTCACGGATCTTGCCTTTCCCATTGGTTATTATTGCTGTCTCTAAGCAGATTTTCCAGAAGTTTCAGAGCCAGGTTCTTCTCTTTCGTCTTTTTCAACTCTGCAAGGAACGACGGATCGAAAAGCGAGAACTTCACCTTTGGAGTCAACACATCTATTCCATGAGATTGGATACTCTGTTCCAGCAACCTGAAAATGCACTCGTTGATGTTATGCTTAGTAATCTTAGTGCCTCCTGCCGACAGCCTTATCAGCAGCTCTCCATATAACTTCCTCGAATCCTATTGAGGTTGTATTTTCTTTCTTTTTTGCCATGTTTTTCAGTATTAAATAACAATATGTAAATTTACATTATTTCTGAAGAATAATCATGTTTTTTGATAAAAATGAGTCAAAGCCAATAAAAATCGGGGCTTTCGTGAAGGAATATAGCCGAAAAATAGCCGCCGGGAGATTCGCTCTCCCGGCGGCCTGTGTTGTATGTGTCCGCTCGTGGCGGGCGGCTTAGTAATCGTCCTCCTCAAACTCTATGCCGTCGTTGTCCCAGCTGATGTCATCAGTGTCGAAAAGGCTTTGCACTTTGTAGGAGGCCGGGGCGTCTATGCCCCCGCTAATGCAGATCATTTGGCACTGCCGCCGTCGCCGAAGTCGAGCACGAAGCTACGCACACTGGCGCTGCTGCCGTTGGCAGGCACGTAGAAGTGGGCTCGGAAGGGGCGCAGTGTGCGTGGAACTTTCGAGTAGCCCAGCTTGCTGCCACTGCCCATGAGGATGATTTCGTTCAGGTTGCCCTCATTGTTGGCATTGGCTCCGCTTTCCACAATGTTGAAGGGCGAGAACTGACCTACGTGTCAAAACTGATGAAAACATGCCTCGTGTGCACACGGAAAAAAATTCCTACGCACAACAGCAAAATTTCTTAGATTATGACCTCATAACCTAATAATCTCAAATGGTCCGGTGGTTTTGGCGCGTTGAAGCACGTCAAGTTGAAGAGAAGTGCCTACAGGGATGTTGCTGGAGGCGAGGAGGGAACGGACCGTTTCGTGTGCCAGTTCGGGGCGGTTGTTGTCGCCGCTGAGGTGGCACAGCCATACATGGCGGAGGGCGGGATGGTAGTTCTGAATAAGAGCCTCAGCACACTGAAAGTTGGAAAGATGGCCGCGACCGTTACGTATTCGTTCCTGCAGGATGTATGGATAGTGCCCTGTGCGCAGGAGGTCGGGGTCGTAGTTTGCTTCGAGCACTACATGAGTGGAGCGCTGGAGTGCCTGAGCCACTTCGGTGGTCACTTCGCCCACATCGGTCATAAGCGAGAAAATCGTGTCGCCCAAGGTTATGGTATAGCCCACGTTGGCTGTGGAGTCGTGGGGTACCGGAAAGGCCGTGATGGTGAAGCCGCAGACCTGAAATGGTGTGCCTATCTCAATGTACTGGCGACGGGACTCTTCGATTTTATGAACTATAAAGCGATTGGCAAGCATGCCGGAATGCACTTCACGAAGTGCATAGACTGGCACGCCCAGATTGGATGCCAATTTTGCTGCATGCTTTACGTGGTCGCTGTGGTCGTGGGTGAGCAGAATTGCCTTGATAAGTGTGCGGTTAACTCCATAGTCGTTGAAAGCCTTGCCCAATTTACGCATACCGACACCAGCATCGATGAGGATGGCGCCATCGGGTGTGCCAAGGTAATAGCAATTACCACAACTGCCGCTGCCAAAGGACAGGAATATGAACGACGGAAACAACGACACCCTACTCTACTCCTTTCATCATACGTTTGAGTAACGGGCACAGACAGAAGAGCATCACTGCTGCCACTGCCGACATGATGGCGAAGAGCATGAAGAAGTCGGTCAAAGTTTCTATTGGGAACCCGAGGAAAGAGCGCACAGGCTCACCTTCGATAGGCAGGAGTGTAGCAAGCTTGCCTGCAAGAATATTGCTGGCTGCCGTACTCATGAACCAGACACCCATGAGAAGGCTGGCAAGGTGAGCAGGAGAAAGCTTGTTGACCATAGAGAGCCCAATCGGAGAGAGTGACAGTTCGCCTATAGTGTGGCACCAGTATAGTGCAAAGAGCCACCACATGCTGACTTTCATTCCCGGTTGCATGCCGCTGGTAGCATAGGCAATGATAAAGTAGCTGATGGAGAGCATCATGAGTCCGAGTGCCTGTTTCATAGGTGAGGACACGTTGATGTTGCGTTTTACAAGCTGTTCCCAGAGCATGGCCATAAGCGGAGCAAAGAGCACGATACCAATGGGATTGATACACTGGAACCAGGTTGTAGGCATCTCCCAGGAACCGATGGTACGGTCGCACTGTTTGTCAGCAAAGAGGGTGAGCGAAGAACCTGCCTGCTCGAATGCACTCCAGAAGAAGATGACGAATATGGCAATGATGTAGATGACTCCGATGCGCATCTTCTCGACTGTGTTGAGTCCGCGATCGGTTATGATGAATATGGGCAGCACTATGGATATTGCATAGATGGCTGCTGAGATGTAGTCGTTGAAGTTTTCGGCTGAGAGTGAGAAAAGCACCATGAGCAGTATGCCTCCGACGATGCAGCCCCAAAGGCGCAGAGGTGAGTTCTTTACCTGCACACTGGCTGCATTTGCAGATTTATCAGTTTTTGCATTTGCGTTGACGGTTTCTTCTTCCTTTTCATGCATTTCCTTGAGATGGAGGAGCTGGCTCTTGGCAGGAGGCAGTCCGATGCCAAGACCTTCCGGAGTGACAAGGAAACGATCTTTAAGCGCCCAGAAGACGACAACAGAGAAAAGCATGGCACAACCGGCACAAAAGAATCCCCACTTGAAGCCAGCGGGATCAGCCCAGTTACCATTGCCAAGAGGTCCGCAGATGAGCGGAGCGATGAAGGCTCCGATATTGATACCCATATAGAAGATGGTGAAGGCAGAGTCCTTACGGTGATCCTGCGGTTCGTAGAGGTCGCCAACCATTGTAGAAATATTCGGCTTGAAGAATCCGTTTCCGATGATAAGGGCTGTGAGACCAATAAACATTAGTGTGAGCGAGAAACTGTTATCAACGTCAGCACTGATTGCTCCGTCCTCGGAAAATATGCTCTGATTGACGAAACAGGCAGAGGCAAACATCAGAAACTGACCGATAGCCATAACGAGTCCGCCCACGATGATGCTGCGACGATTGCCCCAGTAGCGATCGGAGATGTATCCACCCAACAATGGAGTGAGATATACAAGCCCCGTGTAGGAGCCATATACTTGTGATGCTTCAGCACTGCCGAAGAATGCTGCTACGAGATAGAGGATGAAGATGGCACGCATTCCATAGTATGAAAAGCGTTCTGCCATTTCTGTTACGAACAGGAGGTAAAGCCCCTGTGGGTGTCCGTGTTGTTTCATATATTTTTAGAAGATTATTATTATTGGTTATCTCTTACTTCTTATTCTTTGCTTCCTGCTGCTGGCGAAGCATTTCCATCTGTTTTTCCTGCATGGCCTGTAGGCGACTCATCATGGAGGAAGGACGCTTGCCGCTGGCTGCCTGCTGCTGACGAATCTTATGGCGCTCCTCAAGTTTCTTCAGGAGGGCTGCGTCATCAGTAGTCTTGCGCAGGTACCACATCATGAGGGCTGAGGTGAGCGATGACAGGAAGTAGTAGTAGTTGAGACCTGATGAGTAGTTATTGAAGCTGAAGAAGAAGACGAGCGGCATGATGTAGGTCATCCACTTCATCATAGACATCTGCTGTGCCTGTTCAGGAGTCATGCTGTCCTGTTGCTGCTTCATGGAGAACATAGAGCTGGCAACTGTGGCAAGACACCATAGCACACAGAAGAGTGAGAGGTGGTCGCCTATGCCCCAAATGTTGAACCCCCAATTGATGACATCGTCGTAGGTAGAGAGGTCGTCGGCCCAGAGGAACGACTGACCACGCAGTTCGATGGCGTTAGGGATAAAGTTGAAGAGGGCAATCCAGATAGGCATCTGGATGAGCATAGGCAGACATCCGCCCATAGGAGAGACTCCGTATTCACTGTAGAGTTTCATGGTCTCCTGCTGCTTTAGCATAGCATCTTCAGGACGGGTATATTTCTTGGTGAGTTCTTCGATTTTCGGACGCAGCACACGCATATTGGCACTGCTGAGGTATGACTTCTTCATGAGCGGATAGACGAGGAACTTGATGAAGATGGTGAGGATGAGCAATACGATGCCCATATTGAGTCCCCATCCTGTGAGCCAGTCGAAGAGGTAGATCATGAAGAAACGGTTGATCCAGCGAATGACAGGCCAACCGAGATAGACGAGGGAACGGAGGTCGAGGTCGGTGGATGCACCAAGGAGCTTCTCGTTGTCGGAGAGCGTGGTGAACTTGTTAGGACCAAGATACATGGCGAAACGTGACGGTTGGCGACCGGAAGGGTCGAACGGAGCGGAGAGTTCTGCTGTGAGAGTCTTCAGATAGCCCTTACCTGCCTCTATCTTCTCAGACTTCATATGTGACACACTCATATCGGCATCGGAGATGAGTACCTGAGAGAAGAACTGAGTCTTGAAGCTGACCCACTTGACACATTCCTCGAATTCAGTCTCGTCTTCGTCGTTTCCCATGCTGGAGAGTTCGTTGGTATCGTTGTCCACATCACGGTAAGTGATAGTACTATAGCGGTTTTCAAAGTCGTAGCCTTTCTCCTGCTGCTTCATCTTCTGACTCCAGACGAGATCCATTGTACGAGTCTTAGACGGGAAGAATCCATCGAGTCCGACAGCCTGAACATCGACATCGACAAGGTAGCTGCCAGGAATGAGCGAGTAGCTGATGCGGAGAGCACCATTGGCAATAGGAGCTACCATGACTACACTGGTGTCGGTCTGCTCTGTGGGAGAGAAGAAGAGGTCGGCAGTGCGTATATTAGCCTGTTTGCCATCAATATTAATACTGAACGAGTTGTCGGATTCATCAAAGAGAATTACGTTGCCACCCTCCTTGCCACGATAGACGGAGTCGAGGAGTTCTGCACGACAAATTTGAGCTCCCTCATTATTAATAATAACCGAAAGCAGGGAATTGTGCAAACGGGTAGTACCAGGCTGCTTCTGCGATGCTGCAAAGAGCGGGTTGAGAGTGTCGGTAGCCTGCTGCAGGAGCTGACGCGCCTCACGGTTCTGCTCTTCCAACTCCTTGTTGGCCTCGGCAAGACGGATGCTGTCCTGCTTTGCCTGCCACTGCTGCATTTCCTCCTGTGAAGGAGCTGTGTAGCGCTCGTATGCCATGAATCCAAACATGACGAGTGCCATGAGAGTCCAACCGATGATTGTATTTTTGTCTATATTCATAATTCGTACTGATTTTATGTTGTTTTACGTTTCGTTTTGCAAAATTCGGCGCGAAATTAGTAAAAAAAACTCAAAAATGCAGCAACATTGTCACTAATAATAAAATTTTGCGTACTTTTGCGATAGAAAAGATGAGAACAACAATGAAAAGAACTATGATTATGCTCGTAGCACTGCTGACAGTGTGTACAATGAGCGCAAAGAAATTCCCTGAAATCAAGTTTGAGAAAACTACAATAGATTTGGGCACATTCTCAATGTATGACAACAAGCAGACATGTGTGTTCAAGTTTACGAATGTTGGTGATGACAAACTTATTATCAACACAGTGCACACCTCATGCGGATGCACGGTTGCAGACTATTCGAAAGACCCCATCTCGCCCGGAGGTACTGGAGAGATAAAGGTGACATACAACGGTGCAGGTAAACTGCCTGGACACTTCAAGAAGAGTATTCAGGTGTTTTCAAACTGCAAGAAAGACATGACAAGGGTGTTCATCACCGGAGACATGACCGACGTGCCCGCACCAGAGGATGACAAGAAGAAATAATAAATAATGCAACCACTTGCAGAACGACTGCGTCCGAATACGCTCGATGATTATATAGGACAACAGCATCTTGTAGGCGAAGGTGCTGTTATTCGTCGTATGATAGAGCAAAAGAGGATTTCATCGTTCATATTGTGGGGACCGCCTGGAGTGGGTAAAACCACACTCGCCAATATCATTGCGAAGACACTGGAAGTGCCATTCTACACACTAAGTGCTGTGACGTCGGGCGTGAAGGATGTGAGAGACACTATAGAGAAGGCAAAGAACAACCGGTTCTTCAACAGCAGTTCCCCTATCCTATTCATAGATGAAATACACCGATTCTCGAAGTCGCAGCAGGACTCTCTGCTGGGAGCTGTGGAACAGGGAGTAATCACACTGATCGGAGCAACAACAGAGAACCCGTCGTTCGAAATAATCCGTCCGCTCCTCTCCCGCTGCCAAGTATATACACTAAAATCGCTGGAGAAGGAAGACCTTTTACAATTATTTCAGTCAGCGCTGAAAAAAGACGTGATTCTCAAAGAGAAGAATGTAAAGGTAGAAGAGACGGATGCAATGCTTAGATATAGCGGTGGAGATGCCCGCAAGTTGCTTAACATCATCGAACTGGTGGTTGAGAGTCAGAGCGAGAAGGAGGAGGTAGTCATCAACGATAATATCGTGACGGAAGCACTGCAACAGAATCCGCTGGCATACGATAAGGATGGTGAAATGCACTACGACATCATCTCTGCTTTCATAAAGTCGATAAGAGGCAGCAATCCGGATGCAGCTGTATATTACCTGGCAAGAATGATTGAAGGAGGAGAAGATCCGCTGTTTATTGCACGCAGGCTGGTCATATCGGCTTCAGAAGATATAGGATTGGCTAACCCCAATGCCCTGTTGCTGGCAAATGCAGCCTTCGACGCAGTGAATAAGATCGGAATGCCCGAAGGACGGATTCCACTGGCTGAGGCGACGGTGTATCTGGCTACAAGCGCGAAGTCGAATTCTGCATATATGGCAGTGAACGATGCTCTGCAATATGTGAGCCAGACAGGAAACCTGCCTGTGCCGCTACACTTGAGAAATGCGCCAACGAAACTGATGGAACAGCTGGGATATGGCAAGGGATATAAATATGCACACGACTATGAAGGACATTTCGTAGAACAGCAATTCCTTCCTGACGAAGCCGAAGGGCAGAAGTTTTGGAGGGCTCAGGACAATCCGCAGGAAGCAAGAATGAAGGAACTGCAAGAAAAACGTTGGGGGAATAGTTAGAAATGAAGAGTTAAGACAACACTGAATCTTTGACCTCAGACCCTTGACTTAAAACTGAAAAAAATATGAAGAAATCGCATAGAGATTTACTGATTATAATCGGAGCCACAATAGTAATTGTGGTTGTGTGTATTGTGGCTATATTCGGGCTGCCTACAGGAGAAGAAAAAGAACATTTGATAAACTTCGACGAGGTGGGAGTGGATACCATTCTGGAAGGTGAAATACCCATCATGGATAATGACATAGTGATTCCGCTGTCGGACGTAGATACAATTGATGTGGATTCGACAGAGACAGAATATGCCGACGATAGCACTATAAATACAAACGATACAATTAAGCAAACAGAAAATAATGAATAACTTTACAACACCAGTACTGCTGCTCACAGGTTACCTGGGGAGTGGAAAAACAACCCTGCTGAACAGAATTCTCTCGAATAAGAAAGGAATACGATTCGCAGTGATAGTAAACGACATAGGCGAGATAAACATCGACGCCGACCTGATTCAGAAAGGCGGGATAGTAGATCAGAAAGACGAATCACTCGTGGCTCTGCAAAACGGCTGTATCTGCTGTACGCTGAAAATGGATCTCGTGGAGCAGTTGAACGATATCATAAAGCAGCAGAAGTTTGACTACATTGTGATAGAGGCCAGCGGAATATGCGAACCTGCCCCTATTGCACAGACCATATGTTCAATTCCGACTATGGGCGGAAAATATGTGCAGAACGGAGTGCCTAAGATGGACTGCATAGTAACAGTTGTGGATGCAGTGAGAATGCAGGACGAGTTTGCCAACGGCGATAAGCTGATGAACCAAAACCTGGAAGAGGATGACATAGAGAACCTCGTAATACAGCAGATTGAATTCTGTAATATCATACTGCTGAACAAGGCTGCAGACGTAAAGCCTGAGGAACTGGGCAGAATAAAGCAGATTATACGTACGATTCAGCCAAAGGCAGAAATCATAGAGTGCAACTATGGCGATGTGGATCTGGACAGGATTATCAACACCAATATGTTTGATTTCGACAAGGTTGCTACTTCGGCAGCATGGATTGAGGAACTGGAAAAGCATCACGACGATGATGAAGACGACGATGATGAGGACGAACATCACCATCACCACGACCACGATGACGAAGATGAGGATGAACACGAGCATGACCACCACCACGACGAAGATGAGCATGACCACCACCACCATCATCATCACCACCATCACCATGATGACGAAGGCGAAGCAGAAGAATACGGCATCGGAACATTCGTATATTATCGTCGTCAGCCAATGGACATAGTGGCATTTGATCAGTTTGCCGCCCACCTGCCAAAGAACATTATCCGTGCAAAGGGACTTTGCTACTTTGCTACAGAACCAGATATATGCTATGTGTTTGAACAGGCCGGCAGACAGCTGACACTGAGAAATGCAGGACAGTGGTATGCCACAATGCCGAAGGACGAACTGGAACGCCTGCTCGCTGCAGAACCTGCCGTAAGAAAAGACTGGGACGAGAAGTATGGCGACCGTATGCAGAAACTGGTATTCATTGGGCAGAAGATGGACAAGAAAGCTATCACTGCAGCATTGGACATGTGTCTTACAGAATAGAAGAACATGACGAAGAAATTTTCTACCTTATTCCTGCTCATCCTACTGGCTGCTGCTGCCGCTGTGGGTGTAGTGGCATATTCATTCCTGGGCAGGACATTCAACATAACTGAGGACACCTACCTGTATATCTACCCAGAGGATAAATTGGAACAGGTGGGCAAGAAGCTTACCGAAATTGCACATCCCAAGTCACTGCTGAATTTCAACACGCTGATAAAGTCTATCAATAAGGAGGATTACATAAAGAGTGGACGCTATAAGATTACGCCTGACATGAATATGCTGATGCTCATACGCAATATCTGCAACCATCATCAGGATCCTGTGAATCTTGTAGTACCATCAACCCGTACCGTTAGCGATTTGGCAGGAAAGATAAGCAGTAAGCTGATGGTGGATTCAGTAACTCTGATGCGACTCATCAACGATTCTGCATATTGTGCACAACTGGGATATACCAGGGACAATATTCCTGCTATGTTCATCCCTAACACTTATGAGGTGTACTGGGATACGGATGCAGAAAGCCTGCTGGAAAGGATGAAGAAGGAAAACGAAAGATTCTGGAATGAAGAACGCAGAACAAAAGCCAAGGCACTGGGAATGACTACAGATGAGGTAGTAACATTGGCAAGCATAGTAGATGCAGAAACTTCGTATGGGCCAGAAAAGCCTCGTGTAGCAGGACTATACCTGAACCGTCTGGCACAAGGAATGCCACTGCAGAGTGACCCAACTGTCATCTATGCATTGGGTGACTTCTCAATAAGAAGAGTGATGCACAACCACCTGCAAGTGGAATCACCATACAACACATACAAGAATCAGGGACTGCCACCGGGACCTATCAGAATTGCATCAATAGCAGCAATCGATGCGGTGCTGAACCACGAGACGCACAATTACATTTATATGTGTGCAAAGGAGGACTTCTCCGGTTCACATAATTTTGCTGCAACATTCAAGGAACATACCCAAAACGCAAAGAAATACTCACAGGAATTGAACAAAAGAGGAATAAGGTGATACACTTTATTCCTTTTTTAAACAGAGACTGCCAACATGTCATATATAAAATATGTGGCATGAACTTTGCATACGACAAGAGGGAAATATAAAAAAACAACATAGAAAATGACACAAGAGAACGTTAACGAGGAGGAGCTGAAGAACGAGGCTACTCCAAATGAAGAGGAAACTCAGACAGATGCTGAGCAGTGCGAAAACAAGGAAAGCGAGAAAGAAGAGCCGAAGGAAAAAACCGTAGAAGAGAAGTTGGAAGAGGCTGAAGCGCAGATTGAGGAACTGAAAAAACAGATGCTTTACAAAGTTGCAGAATTTGACAACTATCGCAAGCGCGTGATGCAGGAAAAGGCTGAACTCATTAAGAACGGAGGTACAAAGGTGATTACCACTATCCTGCCAATTCTGGATGACTTGGATCGTGCTCAGCAAACAATGGATAAAATGGAAGATGTTGCAGCATGCAAGGAAGGTGTTGTGCTGATTATCGATAAGTTCCTGAAGCTATTGAAGCAGGAAGGACTGGAGAAAATGGAGACTGTAGGCAAGGATTTCGACACAGACTTCCACGAAGCTATCGCGACTGTACCAGCCGGCGAGGAGAAGAAAGGCAAAGTGATTGATTGCGTTCTCGACGGATATACTCTGAACGACAAGGTAATCAGACACGCAAAAGTTGCTGTAGGAGAATAAAAAAACAAACAAGATACATGGCTAATAAAAGAGATTATTATGAAGTGCTCGGAGTGCAGAAGAATGCAACCGAGGATGAAATAAAGAAAGCCTATAAAAAGATGGCAATCAAATATCACCCTGACAGAAATCCGGGTGATAAAAAAGCTGAGGAGAAGTTCAAGGAGGCTGCCGAGGCATACGAAGTGCTTCACGACCCACAGAAGCGTCAGCGCTACGACCAGTTCGGATTTGACGGGCTGAACGGTGCCGGCGGATTCAATGCCCAAAGCATGGATATGAATGATATCTTCAGTCATTTCAGTGACATATTCGAAGGTATGGGCTTTGGCGGTGGATTCAGTGGCTTCGGAGGTTTTGGCGGCGGCGGACGTCAGCAGAAACCTGTGTTCAAAGGCAAGGATCAGCGACTGAGAGTAGAACTGACACTGAGCGAAATCGTAAACGGCTGTACGAAGAAGTTTAAGATTAAGAACGACGTAGTGTGTGAACACTGTCATGGAAGCGGTAGTGCCGACGGAAAGGTTGATACCTGTCCTACATGTCACGGAAGCGGATATGTCGTAAGGACTCAGCAGAGTATATTCGGAATGATGCAGAGTCAGAGTGTATGTCCTGAGTGTCACGGAGAAGGTAAGGTAATCAAAAATAGATGCAGTCACTGTGGTGGCGAGGGTATAGTGGCAGGCGAATCGCTTGTTGAAGTAAACTTCCCAGCAGGATTGCAAGAAGGCATGGTGCTGACTGTTGACGGCAAGGGCGGTGCAGGCCGACACAACGGTGTGAACGGAGATTTGCAGATTATCATCAAAGAAAAGCCGCATGACGAATTATTACGTGACGGAAACGATATAGTATATAATCTGTTGTTGAGTATTCCACAGGCTGTGCTGGGGTGCGACATCGAAGTGCCAACTGTTGACGGCAGGGCTAAGGTGAAGATTCCAGCAGGAACACAACCTGGAACCGTGATGCGTCTGAGAGGAAAAGGAATTCCACAGGTTCAGGGGTATAACCGCGGAATGAAAGGCGACGAACTGATTAATATCAGTGTGTATATGCCACAGACTCTGTCGAAAGACGAGAAGGCTACACTGGAGAAGATGCAGAAGAGCGACAATTTCACTCCACAGGAAAGCGTAAGACGCACCATCTTTAATAAATTCAGAAGCTATTTCAACAAATAGAATGACATATAACGAAACAATTGAGTATCTGTTCAATAGTACTCCACTATTCCAGAATGTTGGCAAGGCTGCCTATAAGGAGGGTCTTGCCAACACTTTGGCTTTGGATGAATACTTCGGACACCCACATACTGCCTTCAAGACTATTCACGTAGCTGGAACAAACGGCAAAGGGTCAACCAGTCATTCACTGGCGTCCGTGCTGCAAACTGCCGGTTATAAGGTCGGACTCTTCACTTCACCACATCTGAAAGATTTCCGTGAAAGGATAAGAATCAACGGCGAGATGATAAGCGAAGAGTATGTAGTGGATTTTGTGGAGAAACACAGAAGTTTCTTTGAACCACTCTACCCATCCTTCTTCGAGCTGACCACAGCAATGGCATTTAAGTATTTTGCCGACGAGAAGATAGATGTGGCTGTGATTGAAGTAGGACTGGGTGGACGACTGGACTGCACAAATATAATCACTCCTGTTGTTTCGATAATCACCAACATATCATTTGACCACGTAAATCTGTTAGGCAACACACTGGAGAAGATTGCAGGTGAGAAAGCAGGAATAATAAAACACGGAATACCTGTGGTAATCGGTGAAACTACACCTGAAACCCGTCCCGTCTTCGAAAAGAAAGCAAAGGAAGTAGGCACTCACCTCTTCTTCGCCGAGGAAGCAGATACCCAGGATGTGCTTTTCGAACTGGGAGGAAATTACCAGAAGAAAAACCTGCGCACCATTCTCTGTGCACTCAATATCCTGAAAAGCGAATTCAACATAAGCGAAGAGAATATCCGCAAAGGGCTTAGCACTGTATGCGAAAGGACCGGACTGATGGGCAGATGGCAGACACTGAACGAATGTCCGAAGACAATCTGCGACGTAGGACATAACGTAGGAGGGTTTGAGTATATCGTAAAACAATTGGCGCAACAAAATTACAAGACACTGCGCATCGTCATCGGAATGGTGAACGACAAAGATATACATGGAGTACTAACTCTCCTACCCAAGGAAGCAAAGTATTACTTCACAAGGGCAAAAGTAGCAAGGGCTCTCATGCCTGAGGAACTTCAGAATGCAGCTTTGGAATACGGGTTGCATGGCAACTGCTACCCTTCTGTAACTGAAGCTTTCAAGGCTGCAAGAGAAGAAGCCTCATCAGAGGACTTCATTTTTATCGGCGGAAGTTGTTTTGTGGTTGCCGAAGCTCTCTGATTACTTATTTTCGTAATACCACCAGAATGTGTTGCTAAACTCACGACGAACGAGATTGCGGCGGGCAACAGGATTCGATATTTCTGCTTTCCGTTGTCTATATTGCTCGAAACGGCTCTGAGTTTCCTTGTCTATAGTATATTTTAAGTGGTTGCCATACATATTATTAATATATACTACAGCTTCCTTATATGCCCGAGGCAGAACAGGATTGGTTTCAACAGGATAGAACTCTTGCAGTTTATGCTCGAAGATATTCAGCTCCTTCTGCAAAAGAAGATAGCAAAGGAGGTAATCTTGAGTGACTGATGTACGAAGCGAATCTATACTGTTGATTGCCTGTAGATACTGAAGAGTAGTAGGATTCTGTTGTACATTTGGCAAAGCACCAAGGCGAATACAAATGCGCAGAGGTGAATAACGATAAATGGAATCGTCATCGTTAATCTTCAGAAGTCCGTTTCCACGATAGTCTTGCGGAAAATCAAACAAGCGCTCGGCCAAAAGTCCCTGTTGGGAAAGTGCAAACATACGAAGTTCGGTAAGACGGCGAGATGTATGCAAGGATGCTTCAGCCACCTTAACTGCACCGTCGTAATCATGTTGCATGATATGACGTTCTACTGTCAATTCGTAATGATCAACCTCATTGGTACGAGGGATAGCTCCGCAAGACAGAATGAGGATGAAAAGAATGACGTAGTTGCGCCAAAGCAGGTAGCTAATAGAATTTGACGTCGCCGCTCTGTTCCTCAGCAGATACACAAATCCAAAGAACACGACAATAATGAGTGGCAGGATCCAGCACCATTTTCCGAGTGTGAAATCATACAGGTCGCTTTTGGTTATATTGGTAAGCACTGCCAACAGAAGCAATGACGGCAGATAGCTAAGCGAATAATATTGCCAATTGAAATGAAAAAATCGTGCTATCACCCACTGTATTATTTGCAAAACGATGGTGACGGTGAACGCACCAATCTGAATGGAATAAGTAGTTAATCCGCGGGAAAAGACAAATTGTGCCTCGGACAAAAGATTACCCTGCATAAATAATAGGTAGCAGGACGAAAACAGCATAAACAAAAGGGCACAGGAATAACGAATTACTCCTGATACCCTTGAATCAATATAACTTGCTCTCATCAGTCTTCTTTAGCTTTACGAAGGACAACGGCAGTACGTGCTGGTATGTATAACTTTAGCCATCCCTTGTTGTCCTTTTCATATATTGGATCATAATTTGTGAAATGACGCACAGAATCATCTGCCAATCCGTTTCCACCAAATGCCTTATTATCAGTATTCAACACAACATCGTATGCACCCTGCTTAACGATAAAGCCATAATCGGTGAACGACTGTGAAGGATTGAAATTAAATACAAACAAAAGGTCGCCACGAGTATAAGCAAGAATCTGATCGCCATCGTTGTGCCAGATTTCCTGAACAGGAGTTTTTTCAATCTTCTTCTCCGACTTAAGAACAGAAAGCATAGCTTCATCGAAGTCGCCCAGATAATGGTAGCAGAGTTCGTGATTGTCGAGAAGATTCCACTGACGACGAGCATACTTATAACTCCAACCGTTCCCTTCACGTGGAAAATCAATCCACTCTGGGTGTCCCCATTCGTTACCCATGAAGTTGAGGTAAGCACCGTTTAGCGTGCTGGCTGTAACAAGACGAATCATTTTATGCAGTGCGATACCACGATTTACCATGAAATTCTCATCTCCCTTCTTAAAATGCCAATACATATCAGCATCGATAAGTTGGAAGATAACTGTCTTGTCGCCTACAAGAGCCTGGTCGTGACTCTCAGCATAGGTTACAGTCTTCTCGTCTTGACGGCGGTTGGTGAGTTCCCAGAAAATGCTTGACGGTTTCCAATCTTCGTCGGGCCGCTCCTTCATTGTCTTTATCCAATAGTCAGGTACGTTCATCTGCATACGGTAGTCAAAGCCGAAACCGCCATCTTTGAACGGAGCAGCAAGTCCTGGCATACCACTCACCTCCTCAGCAATTGTGATTGCGTTGGGATTCACTTCGTGGATGAGGCAGTTGGCAAGTGTGAGGTAACAGATAGCGTCATCATCCTCTGCACCATTATAGTAATCACCATAGCCTCCGAAGGCCTGTCCAAGGCCGTGGTTATAGTATAGCATTGATGTAACACCATCGAAACGGAAACCGTCGAAATGGTATTCGTCAAGCCAGAACTTACAATTGGAGAGAAGGAAGTGAAGTACTTCGTTCTTTCCATAATCGAAGCAAAGAGAATCCCACTGGTTATGTTCACGACGCGGACCACTATGGAAATACTGACTGCCATCACCTGCGAAGTTTCCGAGTCCCTCCAACTCGTTCTTTACTGCATGAGAATGCACAATGTCCATGATGACAGCAATACCCATTCCATGAGCTGTGTCAATGAGTGCCTTCAATTCTTCAGGAGTACCGAAACGACTGCTGGCTGAAAAGAAATTGCTGACATGATATCCAAACGAACCGTAATACGGGTGTTCGGCAATAGCCATAATCTGGATGGCATTATAACCTTCCTTCTTGATGCGCGGAAGGATGTTGTCTTTAAACTCTGTATAAGTACCAACCTTCTCAGCATCCTGAGCCATACCTATGTGACATTCGTATATGAGCAGCGGAGAAGTATTGGGTTTGAAGGTCTTCTTCTTCCACTGATATGGAATTTCCGGAGACCAAACCTGAGCAGAGAATATCTTAGTATTATCGTCCTGGACAACACGGTTTATCCAAGCAGGAATACGTTCTCCTTCGCCACCGTTCCATTTCACTTTCAGTTTGAAAAGATCACCATGTTTCATCTGTCTCTTGGTCATTTTCAGTTCCCAGTTGCCATTATCCAATCTTTTCATCTTATATTTCTCATTTTCCTGCCATCCGTTGAAATCACCGATGACATATATCTCAGTAGCGTTAGGGGCCCATTCACGAAGTACCCATCCTCCCTTGCCTGTTCTGTGCAAACCGAAATAGAGATAACCGGATGCAAAACTACTCAACGTCTGTTTTCCGTTTTGAGTGAGGTCGTTGATTTTCCACACAGCATGATCGTGTCTGCCGCGTATAGCCTCTTCGTAAGGCTCAAGCCAACCGTCTTTCTGTACTAAACCGATGTGTTTTACGGGGGTGTTTTTCTTTGCCATAGTATATGAGGATTAAGTGTTAATTATGTTTATAAGGTAAAAGATAATCAGCCTATGCTTTCACTTTGAATATAGCTTTCTTTATCTCAGCCTCATCGCTTACACATGGAGCATGACCGTCCTGTGGGAAGAATATAGCGAATTCGCCTGGCTGTACAGTTACATATGTCTTTGCCAGACCGGGATAGAAAGTGATGTCCTTTTCTGAATTGTATTCGGCCTCAGGCAGAGCTGTGCGGGCAGTATAGCCCATTGTCTCGGGAGCTGAAATAGGAATCTGAATATCAATCATCTTATTATGACTTTCAATACGAGCCTGCTCTTTAGTTTTTCCCTTAGCCATAGTGCAATTGATAAACAGGTCTGCACCTTCAATCGGAAACTTACCTATTTCGTGTGAATTAAGGTCGTTCTTCTCCAGATATTCCACAACTTTTGGAAACAAAGGATTGAGTGAGGCATACTTGCCCAGGTTTTCTAAAGTATCGATAATCATAGTACGTATATTTTTTTATTTTATAGCTTTTATAATCTCAATCAAATCATTGTGAACCACACCGTTGGTGGCGAGCACTTCCCTACCCGACTGCCATAGGCGGTTTTCGTTGTTATAGTCACTAATCTTTCCGCCTGCTTCTTTCAAAATGATTGCTCCGGCAGCAACATCCCATGGCTTCAGAAACGACTCAACATACACATCGAGTCTGCCTGCTGCCACATAACACAATTCGCCCTCGGCAGAACCCAGAGAGCGAATACTTGCCACATTGCCGTATAGTATATCAGTTATATGCTGTGCAAACAGAGTGAATTCTTTGGCACTGTAAGGATAGCCGAGAGCCACGAGGGAGTTGTCAAGCACATTCGCTGAAACATGAATCTGTTTGTCATTTATCCAAGCTCCTCCACCCTTATAAGCCCAGAAAAGTTCTTTTCGGGTCAGTTCATAAACCACTCCGACAATGATTTCTTCTTTATGCTTCAATGCTATGCACACACAATATAACGGCACATCTTTTATAAAATTTGTAGTACCATCAAGCGGATCTACCACCCAGCAGAATTCATGTCCGGTAATATCCTGTTCAACCATGTTCTCTTCAGTAATGAATCCTGCCTCAGGCAAAATCTCTCTTAGCCGTGCAACAATCATCTGTTCTGACTGTTTATCTACGTAACTGACGTAGTTGTGTGCACTCTTCGACTCGACATTCTCTTCCGAGAATGATTGTCTTTGTTCCAAAATGTAACGACCTACATTCTTTGCCAGCACCTTTACTTCATCAGTAATCTTAGCTATGTTGAGATTCTCCTTCATTTTCACCTAATCAGTTGACGGTTTGCAATTTTCCACGCATATATACACCTTTACGGATGACAGCACCATTATGATTTTTCTCTACAAATGGTCCGTCTTTCTGGTCGTTCAGATACGAGCCCTCGAACCGCACTCCGTCAGGGGTTTCTTCTACGCACTTGCCATTCTTCATACCATTAAGGAAATATCCTTTAAACTTAGTTCCGTCAGCCAGGCGAAGTACACCTTCACCATGCATCACACCATTACGCCATTCGCCTTCGTACGTATCTCCATTAGCGGCCACATATTTTCCTCGTCCGCTTTCACGGTCTTCAATCCAAGTACCTTCGTATTTCGAACCATCAGGCCAGTAGTAGGTTCCGACACCCTCCATCAGACCGTTTTTGAAAAGTCCTACATATTTACGTTTATCGACATAAGTAAAGATACCCTGTCCGGTACGCTCTCCATTAAGATATTCACCTTCGTAGCGATCGCCGCTACTGAAAATATATATACCTTTTCCATGCATCACATCACTCTTCCATCCGCCTATATACTTATCTCCGTTGGAATAGATGAAGGTTCCATGTCCGTCGCGCACATCATCCTTCATGTCGCCACTATAGCTGCTGCCGTCACGCCAGTCATACACACCCTTACCCGACTTCTTGTCATCCTTCCAGCCGCCTTTGTAATATACGCCGTTGGCCCACGTGTAGGTTCCTTGGCCATCGCGTTTGTCCTCGTGCCAGGTACCTTCGTACTTATCACCGTTGAAGTAGAACATCGTACCTTCTCCTTCCTGGTAGTCGGTAAACCAGAGGCCCTCATATTTATTCTTATTTGCGAAATAATACGTTCCTCTGCCGTGCTGATGGTCCTGATACCAATCTCCCTCATAGCGTTCACCATCAACAAAAGTATAGACACCATGTCCCTGACGCTTTCCCTTTACGTATTCTCCTACATAATTATCTCCGTTTACGAAGATAGTCTTTCCCTTACCATGAGGCTTTCCGCCTTCCAGTTCGCCGGTATATGAAGCTTTGTCTTTTGGAAATGTATAATAGCCTATATTCTGAGCATATGCTGCCGAAGAACAGGCAGTCAGTAAGATTAGAAAATATTTACTTATATTCATGTACATAATCCTTATAAATAATGTAAGCCAAATCTGCAGCACATAAAAATCCTCTCTGCACTTATAAACGCAAAGTTAGCATTTTATTTTTAAAACACAACTAACACATTAAGGAATATTAAAGTTTTTATTTAGAGTTTTTGAAAAATAAACATATCTGCCGTAACTTTGCATAACTTTTCTGTAAGCATCTTAGTACCCGAAGGCTAAATATGCTACTGGAAAACCAACGTTTAACAATAAAAAAAATGAATCAAGTACATTTAAAATTGAAAGCGAGCTCGATACGCTGGAGTCAGTTCAGCCGCCGTAGCAATGCTATCTTCCTGAGTCTGCACAAAGAAATCAGCATAGGCATACTCACGGTAGCAACGCTCACCTTCGCAGCCCCTGAGAATTCTACGGCAAGAACGATCATGGGAGCACCAGTAAACAGCGAAGAGGCAGGCATTAAACTGAACGACGTAGAGGTGACAGCTTCGCGCGTGTCAATGCCGTTAGAGCAGACCGCGCGTATCGTCAGCGTAATGACGAAAGAAGACATCAGCAACTGCCCTGCGCAGTCAGTCAGTGACCTGCTTAAATATGCATCCGGAGTAGATGTCCGGCAACGCGGTGCATATGGTATTCAGACGGACATCAGTATCGACGGCGGCACCCACGATCAAATAGTCATTCTTATTAACGGTGTCAACATATCTTCTCCACACACAGGACATCTTGCTGCCGATTTTCCTTTTAACATAGATGACATAGAGCGCATCGAAATACTCGAAGGAGCAGCAAGCCGTGTGTATGGTTCAAGTGCTTACTCCGGAGCTATCAACATAGTGACACGAGGAGCCAAGGACAGACCCGACAAAGTCAAACCTGACGGTTATCTGAATCTTGCCGGAGGCTCCTTTGGAACAATTCAGACTAATGGAGCGTTTAGTCTGACATACAAGAACTTATTCAACAACATTTCACTTGGTTTTACACGCAGTGATGGTGGAGTAAGCAACAGCGACTTCAAGCGTTTCAACGGATTCTACAATGGTGGAGTCACGACAAAAGAAGCTGATTTCCGTTGGCAGTTGGGTATGATTTCCAAAGACTATGGTGCCAACACGTTCTACAGCGGTAAATTTCCGAATCAGTATGAAGAAAACCGCAACTACACTGCCAGCATCTCTGCCAAGACCAAAGGACGCATCCAATTCTCCCCAAGCATTTATTGGAACAGAGTTCACGACCACTATCAGCTCATACGCGGTATGTCTCCTACACAGGAAAACTACCACATGACCGACGTGTATGGCGCCACCATAAATGCACAAACGGAATGGCAATTGGGTGTTACGGCGATAGGTGCAGAATTCAGGAACGAAGGTATTCTTTCCACAGCCCTGGGAAAGCAGTTGGCAGAAAGCGATTACGTAAAAGTAGGCGGTACAGAACGCAACTACACCAAGAAAGATAACCGAACCAACATCTGCTACTACCTTGAGCACGACGTAAAACTGCGCCAGTTTACCATCAGTCTCGGACTTATGGCAAACATGAACACGTGGCTCGACCACCGTTTTCGTCTTTATCCCGGCATCGACATCAGTTATCGTCCAACAGCATACATAAAACTCTTTGCTGCATGGAATATGGCTCAGCGTATGCCTACTTTTACCGACATATATTATAAGAGTCCGACCCAGGTGGGTTATGCCGGTTTGAAACCGGAGCGTACCAGCGAGTTCAACATAGGTGGAAGTTTTCGTAACGAAAACATAGAGCTGACCCTTCGTCTCTACCACCGTCACCAGACAAATATGATAGACTGGGTTATCCCATCCGACTCCGTATCAAAATATGGGCGTGGCAACTATACGACTTACCATGCGACAAACCTGAAAGTAAACAATATGGGAATATCGTTTAGCGGACGTTTCACAACCGACAACCGACGCTTTTCGTTTAACGCACAATATACTTTCATCCACCAAAAGCGAAACGACGACATACAACTCGACGACAGTTACTACGGTCTCAACTACCTGCGCCATAAAGTAGTAGCCGCAGCTACTGCACACATATGGAAAGGTTTGTCAGCCACCCTATCCTACCGTTTTCAGGACAGAATGGGCACATACTACGAATACGACACCAGCCACACGGTGAAGAATGCCTACGGATGGGACACCTACACCTTTGCAGGCAAGTCGTCGTATAGACCATTCTCACTGCTCGACCTTCATCTGGAGTGGAGAGAAAAGCATTATAAGATTTTTGCTGACTTGAATAATATTACAAACTACCGATACATAGACATCGGCAATGTCCAGCAACCCGGATTCTGGTTTATGGGTGGAATAAAGCTGAATCTGTAAAATTATTCGTTTTGGAAAAATCCTCAAGGGCGTAGTTGGGCTTCAGCTACGCCTTTTACGGCTCCGCCAAGTTCGATAACTTCCAGGTCTTTAATCTCGCTGCCATCTATAACGAAACGGACGAGAGTTCTCACCTTATGAAATCCATACTGTCCTGCAGCCCCGGGATTAATGTGCAGACAATTGATTGTCTTGTCATACATCACCTTCAGCAAATGCGAATGACCGCAAATAAAGAGGCGGGGCGGATTGGCATACATCATTCCACGTATCGAGGCATCATACTTTCCCGGGTAGCCTCCGATATGCTTCATGAGCACATCCACATCCTCGCACTTGAAACGGTACTTCTCTGTAAACATATATCGCAGGTCACCCCCGTCAATATTTCCATACACGGCACGCAAAGGAGCAATAGCTGCCAACTTGTCGGCTACTTCAACAGTTCCTATGTCGCCAGCGTGCCAGATCTCATCACACTCAGAGAAATACTTCACATATTTCTCGTCCCAAAATCCGTGAGTATCGGACAATAAACCTATTCGTTTCATACACGACCTCTGATAAAATCAGGGCAAAGATACGAAACAATCTGAAAAAGGATGATAGTCGCAAATCCTTTTATGAAAATAAATTGCTTTGTAAAATATTCTTCGTATCTTCGCAGCCGATTACGAGGTCGCATGGATTTTGAAGAATATAACGAACCGAAACTGAATAGTCAGCCTGTAGCAGGTGGTGATCAGGAACGTAAAAAGACAACAAAGGAACTGTGGATAGAGCTTGGGCGCCTTATCCTTCTTTTGTTTGTAGCAATCGCAAAATCCTGTCTGAGCAGCATAGGCAAAACATTACTCTACATTTGTGCACTCATCAAAGCTGGTTTCCGTGCTATCGGAGTGTGGTGGCGAGACAAGAGCACACAAGAGAAAATACGGACCCTGCGCCTAAAGACCATACGTTTTTTACGTCTCACCCTTAAATGGACACTCATCAGCCTGATTACCCTATGGCGCTGGACTAAGAAAGGGCTGCAAATAGGCATTCGCCTACTAATAAAATACACTCAGCTCGCATTCACATACACGTGGAAGGGCATCCGATGGTGTTTCGTTAACTTCATCGAGTTCCTCATTCACATGAAACCTACCGTCATCCGCATGAAAGATGCATTCCGTGAGTGGCGCATACGTGCTGCACGCGGTCGCCGTCTAAGCAAGATTCACAGGAAGCGACGCCACGAAGAATTTGTGCGCAACGGAGGTATGCGTGGAGCCCTGGAACGCAAGACCCAATCGCTCAAATCCTCTATCCGTTCCTATATGGAAGAGGAACAGACCGATGCAAATCCTGACGCCAGCACAGATGATGAGATTTTCCGTGAGAAATTCGAACAATTGGAAAATGAGAACAAGGCTCACGTAATCAGCAAGAAATTCTTCACATCGATTAAGAATATTGTCGAAGAAGACAATTAAGCATACGTATCGAAACAAAGCATTCAAAATTATATGAAAAAACACATTTTCTTAACTCTTATTCTTCTCTCAGCCGTACTGCCTTCATGGGCTGTACTGCAAGAGGAATCTCTGGCACGCACTCTCGGTGTGCTCCGTCTCGAACTCTACAACAACTGGAAAAAACAAAAAGTCTTCATGGCTCGCTATGAGGTACAACAGGAGAATCAGCATAAGAAACTTGTTGCCTTCATGCAGCGCAGCGAGCAGATTAGTCTGATGCTCTATTCGCAGAAGAGCGATTACATGTTCGACATAGCCTATTCATGCCAGCAGGCTACAAAACTGTATGAGGAACTGAAGACAACCAATGTGCCCTACAACACGATACGTAACCGGATGCGTAATGAGATAGCGCGTCACGACAGTCTTATCTATGCTCTCGAACAACTCCCCCCTGCAACCGGAAGGGCAAAGATAGAGCAGGAGAGCATGGAAGACTCACTTATCATCAGCGTAACGGACACCTTGGGCGAGGACAGTATCGTCATAACATCTGAAGACAACACAAACGAGCCCTTTTTCATGAACGACCAGGAAATACAGGACCGCGAAAAATGTCTCGTTTACGCAAAAGCCCTGCGTAATAACATCATCCGCATGTACAACAACGTAAGCCGCGACCAGCGCTACTACAAACTTGTGTCGGACAAGGTATATAAACTCAACAAATATGCCGAAACGAAATACAAAGAACTGCAGAAAAACATCTTCGTTCGAGGTGAACACAACTACCTTGACGTTCTCTTCTCCATAAACCGCCAGTGGAAGATGATAAAGATGGACTACAAGGAAAAATACACTCCAATAAAGGAGACCGATGCCAGATACTCCGAATGGCGTGGTCCTGCCCTGCTCTTCTCATCTATCTTCATGGTGTTCTATATCTTCGTGGGAATGATTATAAGTTTCATCCTCATAAACCTCGTACCTAAGCGTTTCCGAAACGAAAACTATTATGCCAAACGGCCGGCAATTGTCACAGCGCTTGGCGTACTGTTCTTCATAATAGCGATTCTCATTATTCGCAACTCGCTCGACCGTAACGTTTTCCGTATGTCCACGGGATTAATGATCAATATTGGATGGCTTATCGAAGTAGTACTCATATCAATAATATTCCGTTTGAACAACGATCAGATACGTTCGGGCATAAAGATTTACCTGCCGTTCATCACGCTGGCATTCATCTCCATCATGTTCCGTATCGTGCTCATACCTAACAGTATGCTCATGACGTTCCTGCCTCCTGTACTCTTCATATGCTGTATATGGCAGATTGCCGCGGAGTACAAGAATCGTTCGAAACTGCCCCTGAGCGACAAAGTCTATTGCACAATATCCACTTTGGTTATTGTTTCTGCAGCATTGAATGCATGGATGGGCTACAACATGTTTGCCATTCAGCTTATCGTTTGGTGGACCTTCCAGCTGGCTGCCATCCACACCATCACCTGCATCTACGACATAATGAAGTGGTATCAACACAGATTCATAATTTCCCGCATACGACGCAACGTAGATAACGAGCTCACCAGCAAGGAGATTCTCACACGTGCCAAAAATGGTGAATTCATAACATACACCTGGCTCTTCGACATGGTAGGAATCGCCATTCTGCCGGTCATATCTGTCGTTTCTGTCATCACATGTATAATCCTGGCAGCCGAGACATTCGAAATGACAGCATTCTGCCGCTCCATATTCTTCACTAACTTCATCGACGAAAAGGGTGTAATCCAAATCTCATTATTTAAATTATGTTTGGTTGTCGGCTGCTTCTACATATTTGAATATATCAACTACGCAGCGCGCTCGTTCTATTTCCACTTCAAGCGCAGTTATACCAACCAGGGACTCAACAAGACCTTCGCCCGCAACATCATCCAGATTCTCGTGTGGGGTACATACTTCATCGCTTCGCTTGTACTGCTGAAAGTGCCACGTCAGGGACTCGAAATCATCGGAGCCGGTCTTGCGTCAGGTTTGGGTTTCGCATCGCGCGGACTCCTCGAAAATTTCTTCTACGGCATCTCACTGATGAGCGGACGTGTACGCGTAGGTGACTACATCGAGTGCGACGGCATCATCGGTAAGGTAGAAAGCATTACCTACCAGAGTACTCAGATCTTAACCCTCGACGGTTCTATCATAGCGTTCCTAAACTCGGCTCTCTTCAACAAGAACTTCAAGAATCTGACCAAGAACCACCAGTATGCCTTGGAAAAGATTCCTGTCGGAGTAGCTTATGGCAGCGATGTTAATAAAGTGCGCCAGCACCTGCTCGATGCTCTCAAGCCTATCTGTAAGAAAACCGCAGACGGACGCGACATCATCAGCCCGGACCACAAATTAGAGGTACGTTTTGAGAATTTCGGAGACAGCAGCGTTGACCTCACAGTTGTAGCATGGCTCCTCGTTGACCAGACAATACCCTGGAAGGCTAAAGCACGTGAAATCATCTACAATACACTCAACGAAAACGGAATCGAAATTCCGTTCCCGCAACGCGATTTACATATCATCAAATAGCCGTTTTACAGCATCAGAAACAGAGGAAAAACAAAAAAACGTACATTTTTGTCAAAAAAAATACGCAACTTAGCATTTGTATCTAAAAAAAGTACTACATTTGCGACAAAAGCGCACAATAACTAACAAATCTATAATACTTATGGAAATCAAAAAATCACAAAGAGCAGATCTTGAAAGTCAGAAAAGCACCGGTCTTCTCATCGGCTACATAGTGACACTCGCAGCTATCTTTGTAGCTTTTGAGTACACTACACGCGACTATGTAGAAACCGACGTTGTCTATTCGACCGCTTCATTCGTATCAGAAGAAGAAGTAGTTCCTATCACACAGCCTATCTTCACAGCTGCTCCGCCTCCACCAGCAGAGGCACCTCAAGTAGCAGAAATCCTCGACATCGTTGACAACAACACAGAAATCGTTGAAGAGGAAATCCAGTCAACAGAGTCAACAACCGAAGCCGTATCAGGCCCTGTAGCTCACGTGAGTGGTCCGGCAATGGGTCCTCCAGCAGCAACTCAGGAAGAGGGTGACGAAGGCGAAGTTTTCGAAATCGTAGAACAGAACCCTATGTTCCCAGGCGGTAATGAAGCCCTGATGAAGTGGCTCGGTAAAAACCTGAAATACCCTGCTTCAGCACAGGAAAACGGAATCCAGGGACGTGTACTCGTACAGTTCGTCGTAAACAAGGACGGATCAATCGTTGAACCCAAAGTGCTCCGTTCAGTCGATCCTGCACTTGACAAGGAAGCTCTTCGAGTAGTTTCTGCAATGCCTAAGTGGCAACCGGGCAAGCAGCGCGGAAAGACAGTACGTGTAAGATTTACTCTCCCTGTTACATTCCGACTCATGTAATCAAATTCAGAAAACTAAAGACAAAGAAAGAGAGTGTATCAGTCGATACACTCTCTCTCTTTTTTCTCAAACATCACTTAACCATATGTCAAGACAACTCTGCACCATCAACAGCCTGATAGAAGCCGTCAACAACGCACTACCACAAATCCCGTTCCCAGCTACCCCTGCCCGACTCTACGACCCCATCCGCTACGCACTCTCTGCTGGCGGAAAACGCATTCGTCCCGTACTGATGCTTATGGCATACAACCTCTACAAGGATGACCCTACCACCATCATGCAACAGGCACTTGCACTGGAGACCTATCATAATTTCACACTACTCCACGACGATCTCATCGACAAGAGCGACCTGCGACGCGGCAAACCAACAGTACACAAGAAATGGGACGAAAACACTGCAATTCTCTCAGGCGACACAATGCTCGCCTTCGCCTACAAACTATTCGGCAACAATCCGGCATCGCCCGACTTCATCAGTGCAACACTTGGAGTGCTCGAAGGCGAAGAAATAGACATCGAATTTGAAACGCGCAACGACGTAAGCGAAGCAGAATACATGGAGATGATACGCCTGAAGACCTCACTGCTGCTTGCCTATGCCCTGAAGATAGGAGCACGACTGGCCGAAGCACCAGAAGCAGACCAAGAACACCTCTATCAGTTTGGCGAGAAAATGGGACTCGCCTTCCAAGTGCAGGACGATCTGCTCGATGTCTATGCCGATTCCAACGTATTCAAGAAAAAACTCGGCGGCGACATCGTGGAGAACAAAAAAACCTATCTGCTCATCCAGGCACTCAACCATGCTGACGCAGCTACACGTCTCGAACTCAACCACTGGCTTAATGAGACCGGCCAGAACCAGGAAGAGAAAATAGCAGCCGTAACCAAGATTTACGACAAACTCGACATTCCAGCCATCACACAGCAGTGTATCGGGAACCTTTTCGCTGAAGCCCTCTCGCACCTCGACCAGACAGCTCTGCCCGAAGAAGACAAAGTCCAACTGCGTACCTTCTCCCAACGCCTCATGGGGCGCGACCACTAATGGTTCGGGGCAAGCGCACGGTAGAATTCACGCACAAATCATATGCGTGTATATATAAATAATGTATAAAACTAAATAATGATTGACACCCACTCCCACATAGACGGTTCCGAATTTGCCGACGACCTCGATGCCACCATCGAGCGAGCCCGTCAGGCAGGCATCGAAAAAATTTTCGTGCCAGCAATCTGCCGAGCCGACATGCCCCGCCTGCTCAGCGTATGCAGCAGCTACCCAAACTACCTCTACCCCATGATCGGACTCCATCCCGAGAACATCATGGACGAAGACTACCACCTCACCCTGCAACACATGGAGCAGCAACTGCGACAGTCACTTGCCGACCCTGCCGCGCCTCAGTTCATAGCCGTAGGCGAAGTGGGACTCGACCTCTACTGGGACGACACCCACTTGGCAGAACAGATCGATGCGTTTGAGACCCAGATACAATGGGCACAGAAATACGGTCTGCCCCTGATGATTCACTGTCGCAATGCCCACACTCAGCTCATCAACCTGATGGAGAAATACCGCAGTGCTGGAATCACCGGCGTATTCCACTGCTTCACAGGCACCGAACAGGAAGCACACGACCTGCTCAGCTTCCCAGGCTTCTGTCTTGGTATAGGCGGAGTGCTCACCTTCAAAAAATCCAAACTGCCGGAAGTGTTACAGAGTACCGTACCACTGAGCCGCATCGTACTCGAAACCGACTCCCCCTACATGGCACCTGTTCCTCACAGAGGCAATCGCAACGAAAGCGCATATGTAGTCGAAGTGGCAAATAAGCTATCAGAAATCTACGAAACCACAAAAACGGAAATAGACCGAATTACGACCGAAAATGCCTTGAAAATCTTCAGAAAAGTTTAAAAAAAAGCAAAAAAACATTTTTTTTGCTGCATTTTTACATTTTTCTTGACAAATACGATACTCACTAAATAAAAAATAGTTATTTTTGTGCATTATTACAGATGCCAGAGAAACGCAGGCAGCCGGGAGAGATGCTCGAGTGGCTGAAGAGGCACGCCTGGAAAGCGTGTAAACGTCAAAAGCGTTTCGGGGGTTCGAATCCCCCTCTCTCCGCACAGAAAAACAAAAGACCATACAAAACACTTTAACATAAAAAACTCAAATAAACTAACAATTATTAATCTTAAATTTTCAACACAATGAAAAAAGTTTTTGCAATCATTGCATTGATGGGTGTGTTTACATTTGGTATGACACAGTCAGTATTGGCACAAGACGAAGCAGAAGCAACTGAACAAGTAGATTCTGCAGCAGTAGATTCAGCAGCAGTTGACTCAGCAGCAGCTCCAGCAGCAGTTGAAGAACCAGTAGAGGCAGAGCCACAGGAAGCTGGTATGTACAAGACAATCAAGACAAAGTTCATCGAAGGTTCTGCAGGCTTCATGGCCCTCGTAGCAATCGCCCTCGTACTCGGTCTTGCATTCTGTATCGAGCGTATCATCTACCTCTCACTCTCAAAGGTTAACACCGACAAGATGATTGAAGACATCGAAGACGCACTTCTGAAGAAAGGCGACCTCGAAGCTGCAAAGGCAATCGCTCGCGACACTCGCGGTCCTATCGCTTCTATCTTCTATCAGGGTCTTACTCGTCTGAACGACGGAGCTGACGCAGTAGAAAAGTCAGTAGTTGCCTATGGTGCAGTTCAGGCATCAAATCTCGAGAAGGGTTGTTCTTGGATTACACTGTTCATCGGTATGGCTCCATCACTCGGATTCCTCGGTACAGTCATCGGTATGGTTCAGGCATTCGACGACATCCAGCAGGCTGGTGATATCTCTCCGACAGTCGTTGCGGGAGGTATGAAGGTTGCCCTCTTGACTACCCTCTTCGGTATCGTCGTTGCCCTCATCCTTCAGGTATTCTACAACTACATTCTTGCAGAAATCGAAGCTATGACAGCTAAGATGGAAGACTCAACAATCTCACTGCTTGACATCGTTGCTAAGTATAGCTTCAAGAAGTAATTAAGTTACCACGGCTTTTTAAAAATTGGCTGTCAGCCATTTACAGCAAAAGACCAAAACAACTTTAATTATAACTTAAAACCTAAAAAAGAAGACTATACTATGGTAGAAAAAATTTCAAAATACACCCTTTGGGCAGGTATGGGTATCAGTATCCTGATTCTCCTCCTCTTCTTCGCAATCGGTTACGACCGTCCATTCGAAGAGAACCCAAAGTTCACAGATCCAATGCTCACTGACCTAATGCTGATCTGGACATACTTCCTCGTATTCGCTGCAATTGTGGTAACTATCTGGAGCCTTATCCACGGAGCTACTACAAAGGGTACAGGCACAATGAAAGAGACAGGTCTTGTTGCCCGCTGTGGCGCAATCTCCTGGGGCATCACAATCTGCTCGCTCATCTGCGGTGCAATCCTCGGATTCATCAGCAAGGACGACAGCATGCTTATCAACGGAAAGGACTGGAACGACCCATTCGACATCATCATCACCGATATGTCTCTGGTCAGCATCCTCGTACTTCTCATCGTTACCATCTGTGCTACAATCTACAGCATGGTAGGAAAGAAATAAACGTAATAACCTCTAAAGCCGAGCAAACAATATGGGAAAGAAAAGAAAAATGCCAGGATTGAACACCAGTTCAACAGCCGACATCTCATTCATGTTGCTCATCTTCTTCCTTGTAACCACCTCAATGGACACAGACCAGGGACTTGGACGTACACTGCCAAAGCCACCAGAGGATGACCAGTTGAACAACGAAATCAAGGTAAAGGAACGTAACATCCTGAACATCCGTATCAACAAAGACAACTACGTGATGATTGGTGATGACTACGCAAGCCTTGCCGACGTGAAGGAGAGAGCCAAAGAGTTTATTAAGAACGAGAACAACAGACCAAATCTGCCAGAGCTCAAGCCAAAGAAGATCAAAGGACTTGGCAAGACAATGATGGTTACAGAAAACCACGTTATCTCAGTTCAGACCGACCGCGGCACCGACTATGGAGTTTACTTCCAGGTTCAGGATGCACTGGTAGCAGCCTACAACGAACTGCGCGACGAGCTGGCAAAGGAAGAATTCGGATACAAATTCGAATACCTGACCGAAGACCAGAAGAAAGCCATTCGTGAAGTATATCCGCAGAAGATATCAGAGGCTGAACCTAAAAAATATGGAGGACAACAATAATGAGTAGATTTAACAAAGGCGGCAGCAGAGAAATGCCTGAGATGAACACCTCATCTCTCCCCGACTTGATTTTCTCCATTCTGTTCTTCTTCATGATGGTAACTACGATGCGTGAGGTTACACTTATGGTTAAGTTCGACAAGCCTGTGGGAACACAGCTTGAGAAACTCGCCCGCAAGTCATGTACATCATTCATCTACATCGGACAGCCCATCGAGAACCTTAGATCACAGTTCGGTTCTGCACATCGTATCCAGCTGAACGACAAATTTGCTGAAGCACAGGAAGTGTACGACTACATCACAGTAGAGCGTGGAGACCTTGCCGAAGTTGACAAGCCATTCTTCACAGTTTCGCTGAAAGTCGATCACCACACCCCTATGGGTATCATCACCGACGTAAAGCAAATCCTTCGTAAGGCATACGCCCTGAAGATTGTCTATTCAGCCAACAAGCCACGCGAATAATCCAAATTATTCCTACATAACGAAAACCTCCGAGCAACACAGCTTGGAGGTTTTCTTTATTAAATAATTTAGGTGAGAAAGCAAAATAACCACAAGGGCTATTTGTTACCTCTCGGCATCTCTATATCATCGGATAAGACATACAAAAGAATTATTAAATCCTAATTTGCCATTAGTATAATTCTCAACGACAGACCATTAAATCCCTCAGCCTCACAAAGTAGAACGGCCAGTTTGGTTTCCCCCACACAATTGAGGGGACGTTTTTTAAGTCAAAAACACGATATCTCAAAAAATCATCAGTACCATCTTCCTTGCGGATTCTCATCATATAATATGAAGAATGACTGGCAGAAGGATAACCTTCAGCCATCATTCGTTCTTTAGTCCACACATCGTGTCTTGTTTTTACTATCTTTCTAATACTACCAGTCTCTTTCTCATTGCCTACATAAAGCAAAAGATACTTAGCTTGGAAAATTGGAGAATCAGCAACTTTATCAAGAGGAACATTATACCAACAATTCTCAAAAGTCCAGTTGCGTTTATCTTCACTACCGGCTCTTGCAATCATCACCAAGTCATCTACCACTCTTGCCTTCTCCTCTTCCGACACGTATGCCAACGTGCGCTGAGGCTTTGCTTTCGCCACATGATTCTCTGTGGCTATGTGCTCCATCAGTATCTTGGTCAGATGCTCCCTCAATAGTGACCCTTCCTTCGTCTTATCCACGTTTGGCAACAACGGGAATGCACCGATGTTCACCTCCTCAACGCTGGTGCTGTAATACCTATTCCTAACATGCTGGTCATCCCCCCTGCCTGGGAACAGAATATATCCACCAATGATTTCCTTCGAGCGATAGCGTTCGTGCTCCCTGCCGTAGTAGATGGCATCCCTGTAGCGGTGCATCTGGTTGATGGCATCCGTAGGAGGATAGTCGCCACCGCCCAATGCATTCCATTCTTCATAATCCTGCTGCTCGAAATCCTTGTCGAGACGTTTGTCGTTTATCACACGATATTTCGCATCATACAGATAGGTCAGCACCGTCTCGCCCGAATCCTTGCTGATGTTCAGCACGATGTCGGGCCGCTGCTCTGTTGTAGCCGTATGCACACCCATGTCAAACTCACCCTGTCCGCTACTGCGATTGAAGGTGTGCTGATAGTGCAGAGTCACAATGTCTCCCTGGTGTGCCCTCAACTGCGCCTTCCGTTCCTCCGTGTCATCCTCTTGGGGTTCAGGATAGCGGAACTTCACCACATGCTCCAGCGTTGAGTCGGTAAACGGATTTAGCAGTGTGCCTTTGGGTTCTGTCACCAACAGTTCGTAGTCGGGTGCTTTTCTGCTGATGCCCATCACCTCAGCCACCAATTTCTTCATCTTGATGAAGCACCACAGTTCATAGATTTCCCATATCTGCAGTGTACCGATGTTGGCAGCCCCATGATAGAGGTCTATGCCGCGCTTCAATTTCAGCCAGTCCTTGTATATTTGCTGATAGCCGGAGCGGTTTTGCAGCACCAGACTCTCCTGTTTCAGTCCGTCAAACTTGCTGATACTCTTGAAGAAAGGATGCTTCAGCATCTTCCGCAACGTGTCCTGATAGCCAATCCATTGCAGGCGATGACGCTCTGACAGTTCTTCCTGCGTACTGCTGAGAACTGTTGCGATAATCGAAGTCAGTCTGCGTCCGATGCTCATTAGCGTATGTTTCACGAAACGGTTCTCCATCGTGTCGTGTGTAGATCGGGCCTCATCGTAGCTGAAGTAGTATTCCTCCAGCGTGCCCTCTTTCTCCTTCTCACCATAACGCTCCTCCATTTCGGGTGTCCAGTGTTTGATCTGTTCTGCCCGTCGCGAGGTTCTGTATTTCACTATTTGCGAGTGCGGGTTCATCATCACACGGCGTACATTCTTCACATAGTCGTCAACGATTCCCTGAAAAGCCTGCATCCACGTGGCATCGTTGTTCAGATTGCCCCTGCTGAACTGCTGAATAGTGATGCTCAGATAACGGTAGATGACATCCTGGTATTCATCGTTCACCTCGCGTAGCAGCGACTTGTAGTCATTCTTCGTGTCCAGTTTAGGCGACACTACATCAAACGCGACATACGTTTCGTGACGCTTGCCGCCCTTCCAGTAACAGAATTCCAGACGGAACACACCCGGCTCGTTCAGGAAATCGAGTTCGCCTGTCAGCGACTTCTCCCGCTCGTCCTTCTCTTGGTCAAGAAAGAAGCTGTCCTCCACATCTTTCCTCACGTGGCGCACCTCGGGCCGTGAATCTCCATCGACACCATGAAAGACGATGCGTATCTGGTAGTTGCAGGTCTCGAAAAACACAGGCCACAGTCCGTCCCAATTCTTCCCTTTCGCCAAGTGCTCCTGCTGTTGGCTCACGGGATTGTAGAGCGTCAACTCGCATTCATCCTGACTGCTGTAGGTGCAATACTCCATAGGGGCATCCACGTCTGGGTTCGTCTGTTCTTTGGTGTAGGCAATCCTCGACCTGAACTTCTCCCAGGCATAGCTGATGTCTTGTGTGCGCACTATGACCTCGTAGTCATCACCACACGTCAGTCGGAGCACTTCTGTCTGCATAGTTCTCTCTCGTTATGGCCAGAAACGGGTGAACTCCTGGTTCTCCAAGCGTTCCATCATCTCCTGAATCTTTCCTCTTGCTGTCTGCTGATATTTCTCATCGCTCTCATCCACGATAGCAGGAGCCAGTTCCTTCAACCACTCCAAGCGGTTGCTATATTTCACCTCTTGCTTGCGTTGATATTCCGACGAAAGGTTAAACATATCCGAGTCGCCCTCTATGCGTGGCAGAATCTTCATCAGCAGGATGCGGTCAACGGCCTTGTCGATGATGCTGTTGATGTCATCCCCTTCTTCTGGACTATCCAGCATCACACCTATCATAATGGTCAGCTCGTTCAGCACGCGATAGCTCACTTCAAATGGAGTGCCCTTCAGTGCCTTGTTAATCGATTCCAGTCTTGCAGGCACTTTCTCCTTGATGTCATTCGCATCATCTGGGTGTGCTTCCAGCACTTCGTCAGCCGTCACATACCGCTGGCGGAATGCGTTCTGCCACTTTTGCTGCTCGTCGTCGCTCAAGTATTCCAAGTTTCTGCTGCCACCATACATCTCGCTCAACTTACCACCATTCATCTCAATGGTCATCGCACGGTCTATCACTTTACGTGAGAACTGATGCGTCGTGTCGTCCATATTCACCGTTCCGATGATAATCACGTTGTCGGGCAGGGTCAAGCCCTCTGCTTGCAGCGTCCTGGAATACTGAAAATTCTCTATCTGCTTCTTTTCATCCTCACTCATTGTGGCAGTATCGAAGAAGTACTCATACCAGTCTTTATCAGACATGTTAAACTTGTGCCTCTCATTCCCATTATCATCTATCTTCGTAGCTTCCTTGAAATACTTACTTTCAACAATAGCCCCTGTCTTTATTAAGCTCATATCAACTTCGTCAGTGTCCTTCTTCTTCGGGTGCTTTCTCGTCTCAATAATACTGAGTATCTCAGCAAAATAATGTTCTACGGGCGCAAGATTCATTTCGTCTAAACAGACGAAGAACGGCACATCTGGATTTAGTTTCGCCTTGACCAAGAACTTCACGAACTTCTTGAACTGGTAGCTCTTGCTCAAATTACTATAGTACCCCAGCAACTCCGTTGAGTCATGCCAGTTAGGTTTCACCTCTATCATGCAATAGTTCCCTGGTGTTGTCCCATCCTTATCCTGCAAGTACTTCGGACACGATTTGAATGCCAGTTCTCGCACGATACGACTTTTGCCTGTTCCGCTGATGCCCGCAAGTAGGAGGAACGGCTTCGTGCGGATAGCGGTACGATAGATGTCATACTTTGAGGTTGTCATTTGTGTTGTTGTGTTTGAATTGTTCTGATTCCCAAATAAAGCTAGCAAATCGTTTACGGAAATTTTGCTTAATGTATTTGCAAGTTCGTACTCTTCTACATATTCGTTAAACTTTTCTTCCTTTGGCATGATAGCTTCCACCATCTCTCCTGTCAACATTCTCTGCATCCTTGACTTAACGGACAGCGCAGATAAATCATCAATATATTGATCTCGCAGAACCCAAATAACAAATGCAGACCTAATATCTTG
The DNA here is from genome assembly GCA_002353575.1 of Prevotellaceae bacterium UBA2744. Classification (GTDB taxonomy): domain Bacteria; phylum Bacteroidota; class Bacteroidia; order Bacteroidales; family Bacteroidaceae; genus Minthosoma. Next base: position 3,068 of record DEJQ01000019.1, on the reverse strand, counting down.
TGTTTTTAGATAAGCATTAACGTTCTTAAAATAAGACACATCCCTTATTAGCTTATTACTACGAACCTTAAACAGTGGATATTGCCCTCTAGTAGGGTAATCATATGTAACCTGTTTATTTTGCTTTGAATTATTAACTACCCCTGCAGAATAGAAATTACTCCCCACACCACAATCATCCAACTCTTTGATGTTGGTATAGAAGTTAGTTGTATAATAGCTGCCAACTATATTAACTATCTTTTTGACATTCTCTGTAAATTTATCTCGGTTTTCTGAATAATCAAGGTCACAATCCTCACCATTTTCCTTGTAGTACATATCAAAAGCCAATAAATGCCTTAGATAACTGGTAATTTGTGTCTGTCCTTGCTTATGATCTTCTGTTAGCAAAGATAGCGTCTTGTATGACTTCAAAATAAGTCTTTTTGGTAAATAGCCCATATCAATTTTCAGGTAAGAAGTTCAACAATGCTTTGGCAATAACCCATCCCAACACTGGTGGTACGGCATTGCCTATCACTTTGTATTGTGATTGAAGCGGAATGTTCCCAAAGTGGTAATTGTCTGGGAAGGACTGAATGCGAGCGCATTCTCTGACGGAATATCTTCTATTCTCTACAGGATGAGTAATCCCACAGTTCTCAGGCTGTGCAGAAGCTGTAATTGTACCATTAATCTCTCCGAAAGCAAAACGCCTGAAGAACTTTGGAGCATGATAGCGTTTGGGATCATCTGCAATCTTTTTGAATCTGGGAGAAAGCAATTCGTAAGGTATGTCTTTCCACGAACGTCCCTCAAAGACAACAGCAGGCAACTCTTCTTTCCTAAAGCCTGGGACAAAATAGTCAAAGGCCTGCATTCCATGTCTGCATCCCCCGATTAAGTCTACAGATCTTTGGGTCGTTTCACTGTATTCCCATACTACATCATCTTGTACATAATGAACACCTTGAAGGATGCTTCCCAGCAAAAGTTCCTCATCTCTTCCAAAACTCTTAGAAGGAATGTTGTATTGATGTACGACCAGTTGCATCAGATTAAAATCGAAAGCGCCAATGCCTAATTCTCTGTCAATACCAATGATAAGTACCCTGTATCGTTGCTGAGGCACGCCATAGTCACTCGCACAAACAAGCTGCATACTCATTTCATATCCCATGTCATGCATCCTGTTGGATATTTCTTGAGGAACAGTTGTAACTCCATCTGGCATTTTGGATGACAAAATGCCTCTTACATTTTCAAAAACAAATGCTTGTGGACGATGACCTGCATTTATCTTCGCCCTGATAATTCGCTCGCACTCCTCAAACAGTGTTCCCCTTCCATTATCATCGTTAACTCCTTTGCGATTACCAGCGTTTGAGAAGGGTTGGCATGGGAAGCCGGCAAGTAGTATTTGGAAATTTGGAATGTCATCAGCCTCTACAGTCCTTACATCCTGAAGAAGGCAGGCCACACCATCATCTGTCAACAACGGATTAGCATTGTAACAATTCGCTGCATCTTGGTCAAAATCATTTGCAAAGACGATATTTGTGTTCAACCTTTCAAATTCTCGTCCTAGAAATGTAAAGCCACCTGTGAATCCTAAGTCAAGCCCACCACAGCCTGAGAATAATGAAGCTATCAATTTTGGCATCTCTTATCTCGTCTCAGAGACACGAAAACCCCTTGCACCTTTTGAAGGAAAAGCGCAAGGGGCAGTCGTGCCCAAAAGAAGCGACTGGAAACGCTGCAAGAAAAGCATAACAAGTCCCCTCACGCAAATCCGTGCGAGTCCATTACGTCTTTTCTGCTTCCTGCGTCAGTTAGATTTCCAGTTCTCTTTTGTCAGAAGCGAAATGATGCTCGTCAGTATGGTTTAGTCAGTTTCTCTTTCCTGTCTTCTTTTTCTATTTATTCTGACAAGCACCCAAAAGTCAGATTGATTATACTATGTTGATAGCTACAAAAGAAAAAACGTGGGTGCTTGCATCTGCCTGTTCGTCGTTCAGGGCCTTCCACAGCCTCAGCAAAAAACAGACAGAGAAACAACCACGTTGAGGTATATAGATACACCGTAAAGTGTGCTTATGAGAGTAACACGTACTCTCGCAGCACACTACGGAGTCTGATATACACACCCCGTGGCAGTTACCTCTGCATTTGTCTTTGATCTCAATGGGAAAGTGCTAATTTCAGACAAGCCAAAAACAAAGCGCGATAACGCCTTCAATTATGTAGTGCTCCGCCCGGCGGCTCGGCTTTTCTATAAAAGCTTCTTAGCCTGCTGGGCTGATAGCATCTGCAAAAGTACGAATTTTATGCGAAATAAAAAAATATCTTTGGAATTATTTGCNNTTCAATATGTAGTGCTCCACCCAGCGGTTCCATCCTCCTCAGAGGACATCACAGCCACCATGGGCAGATAGCATTTGCAAAGATAGCGATAAAAATCTATTCTTCCAAACTTTTGAGAGAAAAAGTGGCGATAAGAAAGTGGGAGAATGATGTTTTAGGGGTGTATTTTACTCAGAGGGTTCAGATTCTCTATTTCATTTAAAAAATGGGCAAAAAACAAATTTTTTAGCGAGGAAATCAAAAAAGGTACATGTTTTTTAGGGTTTTGGGCGTATTTTTCGAAAAAAATACGAGAAATACTTGTGTAATAGGATTCATGGTGTTAACTTTGTAACAGAAATTTGTGATTTGTAAGAATAATGGACAAGAAAGTAACACTAATCATGTCGCCAGGTTCTCTCTGCTGGGCTGCCTTTCTTAAAATGGAAGCCCTGCGGGAGAACTCTCCAACCTCCATCTTGTAATTTACGAGAAAATATTTGTTTGCCGTGACTATTGGTCAGGCATATTATTAAGTAAATTATAGATACTTATGAAAAAGAAAAAATTAAAAGGAAACGAAAGTTTCCTAGCCCTCGTATTGTCTGACAAAAGACCTGATTTTAGAGACATTCTTGTAAATTTAGGACCTCATCTAAAGGGAATGGATAATAGTAAAAATCCGGAAAAGTGGAACCATCTGGAATTTGATTTTGAACATATCCATAAAGTAGATGTTTATA
>DEJQ01000021.1 GCA_002353575.1 Prevotellaceae bacterium UBA2744 | reverse complement strand
GTAATCAAGAACGGCAAAAAGTACATTAATAAATAAATCTAAGGAGGAAATACACAATGAAAAAACTATATATGCAGCCACTCACAGAGGTGGTAAAGATAAAAACAGAGCAGATGATTTGCCAGTCTATGTTGAATGTAATCGACGGTAATCCTGATCAAATCCTGACAAGAGACGATAGCGACTTCGACTTCGGTTTCGACTCAGGAAACGAGTTCGACCTCAACTTCGACAAGAACGAAGGTCTCTGGTAATCCAATCCCCACATAACATTATGAAAGCCTATGCACACCACGCATAGGCTTTTTTGTTCTTGAATCAGATGATACTTCCTTTCCAAGGTCTTTGGAGAAATACACTTGCCGGTAGGAGTTGTTTGTTAGGTAGTTCGCTAATATGGGTTTGTCCGTTTCCTGTCTTACGACTGAAGTGGACACAATTCTCTACTGCCCGTTTTGTAGGAACATTGAACGAGCATTGAACGAGCATTGAACGAGCATTGAACGAACACTGAACGAGCATTGAACGGGAGCAGTACTTGAGCTATCCGTAAGCAAAGCCAGACAGGAAGAACACTGTAAAGGTAAGGACAGGGTAGGGCGTAATAGCAAAATGCGTACATAATAGTAGGGTTTTAACATTGGGAGAGTGTTCTTCCCCCACTGCAGCCAGGAACATTTCCGATGATTTACGATCTGCGAAATTTACGTTCTCAAGCAATGTGTACGAATTTATGATTTTCTGTACGCATGAAATTTTTTTTTTCGATAAAATCTGCATGATTTTTTAATCTGAAACCGCATTTTGTAACCTCGATATTGCAAAAAAGAAGATGATAATTCGTGCCATTCGTGTTCGGTGAGAAAAACTACGGATTATTCAGTAACATCAGGAGTTGCGCTACGAATTCCATCACCCCTTTACCTTTAAGCCGTCGGGCAAGATTTCGATTTGTCCGTTTTTGTAGAGGTTGCCGACGGCTTGCTTGAAGGTGCGTTTGCTGACTCCGAAGGTATTGTAGATCTCTTCGGAAGGACTGTGGTCGTGGAGGTGACAGGTGCCTCCGTGCTCCTGCATCCATTGGAGCAGGCGGGGGGCGAAGTCATCGATAAGAAGCGGACGGGATGTGAGCTGGTTGTATCTTACTTCGCCGTCGGGGGTGATGTACTTCTCCTGTTCCTGATTGTTGGCAGCCTGGTTCTTGAGCAGACGCTGGATGCGCGAGGTGCATACGATGCGATAGGTCAGGTCGTCGATGTAGCAGTAAATCTGATAGCGCTTGCCCGGCTGCATGGGTACTGCCTGCTCGCGGAAAGGACAGAAGAGGTCTTTGGTGAGTCCCCAGTCGAGGTAAGCCCCGTATTGGTTCACCCATTTGCACTCAAGGAAGGCAAAGCCTCCCACTTCCACGAGAGGATGCTCTGTAGTGGCGATGAGGCGCTCCTCATGATCGAGATAAAGGAATACATCGATGGAATCGCCTGTCTTGATTCCTTCGGGCAGGTATTTTGTGGGCAGGAGAATGTCGCCTACCTGTCCGCCTTCAAGATATGCCCCATGAGGCAGAATGCGTGCTATGCGCAGTGTGTTGCGCTTTCCGAGTTGTGGTTTTACTTCCATGAGTGTCTGTTTATTCTGTTTTGTCTATTTGTCCGTCTATGAGTCGGATGGTGCGGTCGGTCATGGCTGCAAGGGTCTCGTCGTGGGTTACGATGGCGAATGTGTAGCCAAACTGGTTGCGCAGGTCAAAAAAGAGCTGGTGCAGTTCTACTTTGTTCTGTGTGTCGAGTGAGCCGGATGGTTCGTCGGCAAGGATTACAGATGGGTTGTTGACCAGAGCGCGTGCCACGGCAATGCGCTGGCGCTCGCCGCCTGAGAGCTGATTGGGCTTGTGGCCGGCTCTGTCGGTGAGGTTCATAGTCTCAAGGAGGTCGAGGGCTCGGTTGCGCAGTGTGCTGCTGTTGTGGAAGGGCAGTTCCTTGTGTGGGAATCCCTTCACACCATGCTGACCAAGTGCAATCATTCCAGGTATCATGATGTTTTCGAGTGCGGTGAATTCAGGCAGCAGTTGATGGAACTGAAATACGAATCCTATGTAGCGGCTACGGAAATGACTCAGCTGGTTTGATGTGAGCTGGCTTACATCGGTGCCTGCTATGCTGACGGTGCCCGATGTGGGACGGTCGAGTGTACCCATGATGTGGAGGAGGGTAGTCTTGCCAGCTCCTGAGGGTCCAACGATGCTGACTATCTCACCTTGTTCTACACTTAAATCGATACCCTTGAGTACCTGTAGGTCATCGAATGATTTTGTAATATTTGTGAGTTGTATCATAATGCTCTGTTAGACGGCCTTCTGTATCCACTGAGAAAGCCAGTTGCTAATGCGTTGGTTGGTGTCGCCTGTCTGCTGGGTGCTGCGATTAGGAGAGAGGAAACTCTCTTCACTGTCGGCCTGCTGATCGGGATAGATGACGAGCAGTGAGGCATGACTGAAGTACTGACCAAGCCACTGAGACAGTTTGTTGAAGTCCTTGTTCCAGGATATGCTGCCACGACGGGAGGCGATGACTATGAAAAGGTAGTCGGATGACACTTCGTGGCGCAGCGACGGAAGTTCGGACCACTGTTCCATGTGTTCGTATTCTGCCCGTACGGTGTTATGACGTTCCTTCATATATGGAATGAGGGTCTGGGCTGTGGATTCTGAGGTGTAGAATTCGATTACACAACCAAGGTCTTCGGCAATGCGTGCTACACGGTTTACCCATCGATAATAGCCACGTTCGTATTGTGCTTTTGGAGGTACGGCTACTACTATCTTGCGCAGTGTGTTTGCTGGAATGATAATGTTGGCAATGGATATCTGACGGGCGATTCCATCGATCAGTCCGCTCGCAAACTGTCCGAAAAAGCTGTCGGAGGTATGTGTGCGGCGATGGAGACCTATGAGAATCTCACTGGCGTCGTTCTCATGGAAGGCATGGATGGTTGCCATAACGAAGTTGACCGCAAGACGGCTCTTCGTCTGTACTGGGACGTCGGCTGCTGTAGCCAATCGTGTTGCCATGCCTAAACATTCCTGTGAGTGTTTGCGTGCCTGCTCTGTCAGGTTTGAGTCGTTGATTATGTTCAGACAGATCAGTCCGCGATTCAGCTTCCGGTTGCGCATCATGAATGCCATACTCATGATAGGACGTACGCTGGATACGTTATTGATAGGAATGAGTATCTTTTCATCGTCGAGGGCTGTGGAGTCACGACGAGGAGTGGCTTGACGCTGTCCTATTCCGAGTTTTATTCCCTTGGCTGCCTGGTCGGTGAAGATGCTGCTGATGATACAGGAAATAAGTATCATGACGACTACACCGTCGAGCACGGCACCACTCATGAGGGGTTCGCCCGTGGCGGGGACAATCAGGTGGGTTCCTACGAGCACCATAGCCAGTGCGCCTGCGGCATGGGCTTCGGTAAGACCGAAAAGCATATAGCTCTGGGCACGAGTCCATCGGAATAAACGACCGGCTATCATGGCAGCAAGGTATTTTGACAGTGTACCTGCGATGACCATGATAAATACTACAAGAAGGGCGCTGCCCTCGCTGAAGAGAGGTCGCACGTTCACAAGCATTCCCACGCCGATAAGGAAGTAGGGAATGAAGATGGCTCCGGCTACAAATTCCAGACGGTTCATCAGTGGCGAGGTGCTCGGTATGAAACGGTTGAGTACCAGGCCGGACAGAAATGCTCCGAAGATGCCTTCGAGTCCGCATAGTTCAGCTGCCAGTGCGGCAGAAAGAAATACTACGGCAAGGGTGAAGGTGAAGAGCATTATGGGGTCAGAGAATTTGCGGAAGAACCAACGTATGATACGTGGGAGCACGAAGAACATGATAGCCAGGAAGAGTGCCAAGCGGAGTATGAAGAGCATCCAGAACTTAAATCCTGTGTCTTCACCTGTCAACACACCTGACATACCTGCCAAGAAGATAAGGGCAGAGAGAAGTGCTATCATCGTAGCCAGAACTGACACCGTGACTGACGGGTCATCGGTCACTCCGTAGCGTCCGACGATGGAATAGCTTACAAGGGTGTGGGATGCAAGGATACATGCCAGAAGGAGCGAGGCAGGAGTGCTGTAATGGAGCAGGTAGAGACCGGAGAGAAGTCCAAATAGGAATGGAATAATCGTGGTGATGGCTCCAAATACTATTCCGCGTGTACGGTTTTGCTTCAGGTTTTGCATGTTCATCTCAAGACCAGCGAGAAACATGATGAAGTAGATGCCTACCTTGCCGAACATCTCGAACGAGGCATCGCGCTGAAGCAGGTTGAGACCGTTTTCACCGATTACCACACCTGCCAATATCATTCCGACAAGATGCGGGATGCGCAGCTTGCTGAATATCATAGGCGCGGTGAATATGATGCACACTACGATAAAGAATATCCAGGTGGGATCGGTTATCATTATTTTAACTTTTCGTTTATCTTTTCAAGATGTTCACGCACGTCGTCTGCCTCTTCCAATTCTTCTGGTTTCATCAGTTCTATGGTGCGGTCAATAAGACGTTTTGCCTCGGCGTAATCGCCGCGAAGATAGAGAATCCAAGCGAGTGTGTCGAGGTATGTGGGATTGTCGGGGTCGAGCTGGATACTGCGACGTGACATTACTTCAGCAGTGTCGAGTTTGGTCTCTGACAGAGCTAAATAGTAGGCGTAGTTGTTGAGTGCCATTGCGTCGTCGGGCTTATATACGAGGCATGAGTCGTAGTACTGGAATGCACGCTCGTCGTTGCCAGCCTTGTGGTAAATGTCGCCCAGGAGTATGAACGCATCGGCTTTTTCCTTAAGCAAGCGAGGCAGCAGATCGACCGGCAAGGTGGTGGTAGGTGATGCCTTTACCAAATCCTCCATTTCATCGATGATTGACTTGACATCGTTGCGCTGGGTGTATATCTTAACCTTCTCAAGGCTGATCTGGTCTGATTTACCATCCTTGACCTCCAGGCGCTGAAGCACGCTCAACACGCTGTCAACCATGTTCTGGGAAGCATAGGCGTCGAGCATCATGTAGCTGAGTTCCTGCTTGTCATTCCAGCGTTTGTTCATCTGCTCAAGTACGTAGATGGCATCGGTGGGGCGGTTGCGGCTGAAGTAGAGTTTGGAGAGGAGTTCGGAATACCAGTAGTTGTCGGGCGCCAGTTCAACGGCACGTTCCATATCGGCAATAGCAACAGAATCCTGATTCAGGAAAATGTTGAGGGGAGCCAGATAAAAGAGTACTTCGGGTGCCTGCGGATTAAGCTGCTTGCAATAGTTTAACAGCTCGTAGGCTGCAGCCAGATGGTTGTGGCGCAGCTGACGCTGTGCCTCCATATAGAATGATGTGAAACGCATGTCGGTGACAGGTTGGAGGGGTTCTGTCTTAGAACGCCGCGCTGATGCCGACAATGCAAACAGCATACAAATTATATATAATGTGTATCTCATGTCCTCAGTTACTTCGTTCCACTATGGCCAAAACCGCCGGCACCACGTTCTGTCTCGTCCAGTTCCGTGACTTGTATGAGTATGGGCTGCTCATGACGTGCAATCACCATCTGTGCAATGCGTTCACCATCGTTGATGACGAATGGCTCGGTGGACAGGTTAATAAGGATGACGCATATCTCGCCGCGATAGTCGGCGTCGATAGTGCCGGGGGTGTTGAGAACTGTGATACCCTTCTTGATTGCTAATCCGGAACGTGGACGCACCTGCGCTTCGTAGCCTGCAGGCAGTGCCATGAAAAGACCGGTAGGGACGAGGGTGCGTTGCATGGGCTGCAGTGTGATGGGGTCGTCAAGATTTGCACGCAAGTCCATTCCTGCCGACTGTGGAGTGGCATACTGTGGCAGTGGATGGTGTGATTTGTTGATTATCTGTATTTCCATATTTCTTTATATTTTCTCAAGGCGCAAAGGTAGTCATTTTTTGATGTACCTTCGATAAAGTGGATGGTAATTATTTCGATTAGTATTCGTAGGCGCTGCCTCCAAGGAATTCGCGAAGCAGCGAATAGGGAGGGAAGTATTCCACTTTGATGCGATGATATTTGTGCAGCATACGTATCAGACGTCGTGCTTCTTCGTATTGTGGCTCGTCTGGCTGCACCTTCTCAAGCAGGGGCAGTGCCAACTGACGTAGTACGCAATATTCGTATTGGAAGGCAGAGTTGATATTTACATCTGCGTTCTGTTGGAATGGCACTATCCACTTCTGTTCGCCACGGCGCACGGACGGCCAGCGGGAGAGAGTCTCCTGAATGGTGGTGTTGCGGAATTGCGAGTCGCGAACGATACGGCGCAGCAGGCGGTTGTCGGTTGTCGGGAATATGCTGCCATCCTTCTCGTGGTAGATGGTGAGGGCAGATATGTATATCTTGAAGAAACTTTCTGCGGTGAGGGATGAGCCTTCGAGCAGAAGCGGGTTGAGTGCGTGAATTCCTTCAATCAGCAGGATGCTGTCGGGTTCCAGTTGCAGCACTTTGTTGGTGAGCACACTGTCGCCTATCATGAAATCGAAACGGGGAAGACGGATAGGTTTCCCGTCGAGCAGGGAGGCTATGTGTTCCTGAAGAAGGGGGAGGTTAAGGGCGTGGATGGATTCCCAGTCGGGTTTTCCATCTACTTCATCAATGGGGACGCTGGCTCCGCGCATATAGTAGTCGTCGAGCGACATGCTGATGGATTTCAGTCCCTGCTGCTTGAGGGCATAGGAGAGTTTCTTGCAGAATGTGGTCTTGCCGCTTGACGAAGGACCCGCAATAAGAACTGCACGTACCTTCTGACGTACGGCAATCTCCTCGGCAATTGTGCTGATAGCAGCCTCCTTCAGTGCTTCACTGATGCGAACCAGAGTACGCCCTCCACCAAAATCAATGATTCCGTTCAAGTAGTCGGAGGAGAGGTCGAATACTTTCAATTGGGGTCCGACAATTTTGTTTATATGAAGTCTCGATACAAGAAAATTGATGGCCTCATAGATGTTTTTGGGGGCATCATCAGGATTAATTTGTTCTGTAATGTGTAAAAAAGCGTGACTTACTTCGAACTTTTCAGAACTTTTAGTATTTTTGCAGCGATTTTGTGTTACCATAATTCTAATTTGTGCTTTTCTCAGTACAAAGAAACGAATAATTAGCGGATTGACCACAAAAGGAAATCGTAAAAATCTTAAATAGTTAGAAAATTATGTCTATTTGGGTAATATTTAAGCTTCTGGGTTCGCTTGCATTGCTCATGTTCGGTATGAAATCGACGAGCGAAGCATTACAGAAGATGGCAGGTCCTCAGCTGCGTCACGTGCTTGGTGCTATGACTACCAACCGCTTTACCGGTATGCTCACAGGTATGTTTGTGACAGCTGCTGTTCAGTCGTCAACCGCTACTACCCTGATGACGGTGTCGTTCGTAAACGCTGGTTTGCTCACGCTGCTTCAGGCCATTTCCGTAATAATGGGTGCCCACATAGGTACTACTATTACTGCATGGATTATGTCGCTCGGATTCTCATTGGACATCGCTGATTTCGTGTATCCGGCATTCTTCATCGGTATTATACTTATATATATGAAAAGACGCCGCATCATTGGAGATTTCCTCTTTGGTGTGGCTTTCCTGTTCCTCGGACTCAGTACCCTCAAGGAAACTGGCTTCTCACTGGTCAACGACCCTGAGGCAAGTGCCGCAGTAACCCATTTCTTTGAGAAGTTCAATGATAAGTCTTTCATGAACTCTATGTTCTTCCTGTTTATGGGTACGATTCTGACTCTGTGTGTACAGTCAAGTGCTGCTATCATGGCTATTACCATGATTCTCTGTTCGACTGGTGTGCTGCACCTGGATCAGGGCGTTATGCTTGTACTGGGTGAGAACATCGGAACGACTATCACTTCGAACATCGTAGCTATGGGCGCTAATACGCAGGCACGACGTGCTGCGTTTGCTCACCTGAGTGTGAATGTAATTGGTGTGGTCTGGGTTCTTGCCGTGTTGCCGTGGTTCTTGCAGGCTGTATGTAGAATAGTGGGATTTGATCAGGAGAATCCGGATCTGACAAGGGTTTCTGTGGTGCTGGCAGGATTCCACTCTGCATTTAACATAAGCAATACTCTTCTGCTCATCTGGTTCATTCCTTATATCGAAAAGTTCGTATGCTGGGCTGTCAAACCCCAAAAGGCTGAAGGCGATGAAGAAGACTTCCGTCTGCATTTTATCACTTCGGGTATCATGAAGACCCCGGAACTCTCAGTGCTCGAGGCTCACAAGGAGATAGCGGCTTTTGCATATCGTATGCAGCGTATGTTCGGAATGGTAGGGGATTTGCTGGCACTTTCCGCATCAAGTAATAAGAAGGATAAGAAAGAGAACGAGTTCAATGCGCTTTATACTCGCATCGAGAAATATGAAAACATCTCGGATAACATGGAGCTGGAAATAGCTAATTATCTGGATCAGGTCAGCGATGCACACCTGTCTGATGATACGAAAGGTAAGATTCGTGCTATGCTACGAGAAATTTCAGAGTTGGAGAGTATCGGTGACTCTTGCTACAAGATGGCTCGTACTATTAGCCGTAAGTTTAATGATAAACAAGACCACTTCAATGACAGCCAGTATGAACACATCCATGAGATGATGGATCTGACAGACCAGTCGCTTACTCAGATGAATGTGCTTTTGGCAGGGCGCAAGGAGGCTTTCGACGTTAATCGCTCGTTCAACATAGAAAATGAAATCAATAATTATCGTAATCAGTTGAAGTCGCAGAATATCAATGATATCAATAGCCATGAGTACACATACGCAGAGGGTACTATCTATATGGACCTCATTAACGAGTGTGAAAAACTGGGTGACTACGTAATCAATGTCGTTGAGGCTCGTATGGGTACACGGCAGAAATAAAATAAGGTGTCCTTGCGGACACCTATATATGGGCTCTCATAGTTCAATGGATAGAACAAATCTCTCCTAAAGATTAGATCCGAGTTCGATTCTCGGTGAGAGTACAAATGGAAACGTCAGCCTTTACGGCTGCGTTTCTTTTTTATCGGGTCGCAGGTAAGACCGCAACCGAGTTTCTTGAATATACGGCGGTCAACTTCGCTCAGCATGACTGTGCTGTGTATCTGGCATCCACGCAACTTGGGGAGTTGCTGGAGAGCACGACGGCAATTCTCGTCATGGTCGGAAAGTACCGAAATGGCTACTAGCACTTCATCGGTATGGAGTCGGGGGTTGATGCCTCCGAGATATTCGACCTTGGTCTTCTGTATCGGTTCAATCATGCTCTGCGGAATAAGATTGATTTCGTGATCTATGCCTGCAAGGTGTTTTGTGGCATTTAGTATTAATGCAGCACTACATCCCAGCAACGGAGATGAATGGGCTGTGATGATAGTGCCGTCTTCCAGTTCAATGGCTGCAGATGTGTGACCGGTACGGTCTTTTGTCTCATTTGCTGCGACGGTAGTGCGACGGTAGTCGGTTGTTATCTTTGCCTGATTGAACAGTAACTTTATCTTGTTTATCTCAGCCTCATTGCACATTCCATCGACGTATTTGTTGGTGGCATCGTAGTAACGGCGGATAATTTCGTTTTTTGATGCCTCGCAGCATACCTCGTCATCGGAGATGCAGAATCCCACCATGTTCACTCCCATATCAGTTGGTGACTTGTATGGGTTCTCTCCATAAATACCTTCAAACAAGGCGTTGAGAACAGGGAATATCTCTATGTCGCGGTTGTAATTGACAGCTACTTTCCCATATGCTTCAAGGTGGAATGGGTCGATCATGTTAACGTCGTTAAGGTCGGCTGTGGCTGCCTCATAGGCAATGTTGACAGGGTGCTTAAGCGGAAGGCTCCATACAGGAAAGGTCTCGAATTTAGCATACCCGGCATGAATGCCTCGTTTGTTTTCGCCATACAGCTGACTGAGGCACACTGCCATCTTGCCGCTTCCGGGACCTGGGGCGGTAACGATTACGAGAGGACGTGTGGTCTCTACGTAGTCGTTTTTGCCAAATCCATCATCGGATGCAATGCGTGCTACGTCGTGTGGATAGCCATCAATGAGGTAATGATAGTAGGACTTGATGCCTAAACGCTGCAGGCGCTGACGGAATGAGTCCGCTGCACGCTGGCCGTCATAGTGAGTGATGACTACTGAACCGACCATAAAACCGCGGTCCATGAATTCTTCACGCAGACGAAGCACGTCCTCGTCGTATGTTATACCTAAGTCGGCACGTATCTTATTGTTCTCAATATCTTCTGCGCTGATTACAATTACAATCTCAATGCTGTCGCAAATCTGTTGGAACATACGCAGTTTGCTGTCCGGCTTGAAACCGGGAAGAACTCTTGAGGCGTGATGGTCGTCGAATAGTTTACCTCCCAATTCCAGGTACAATTTGCCGTTGAACTGGGTGATTCTTTCTTTGATATGTTCCGACTGGATACGAAGATATTTCTCGTTGTCAAATCCTATTTTCATTTTACCTAATTCTAATCAGCTGCGAAGGTACAAATTATTTGGGAGAATATAATAGTATTTGACTCTAAACACGTTTTAAAATTTTTTAAAACGATTTGAGTATAACATAATAGTATTTTATATAATTTTGCGGTGCATTCTGCGTTTGGATAGTAGGGTGTTTGATTATTTACTTAAATAATGATTGAAAATGGAAAAGACCAGTTACATTAAAGAAGCTACTGTAGTTGCAGTAGGTCTTGTTATCGGATTGTGTGCATTAGGAGTGAGCCTGAAGGTCGCTATGGATAATTTTACAAATAAAGACAGAAGGGTCACGGTGAAAGGACTGGCAGAGAAAGAAGTGGATGCGGATAAGGTGACATGGCCTATTCAGACAAAGGAATTGGGTAACGATCTGCCTGCTCTATATTCACAGATAAACAAGACGACGGCTGCCATTAAGAAGTTTCTGACAGATAATGGGATAAAGGAGAGTGAAATCAGTGTGAATGCCCCTACCGTGATTGACTTGAATGCAGAACGATATGGTGAGAATAATCGAAATTTCCGTTATAACATTACCTCGAATATCACGGTAAGTTCGCAGAATGTAAAACTGGTGCGTTCGCTGATTAGTCGCCAGGGCGAACTTCTGCAACAGGGAATTGCTATTGTTGACGGCGGATATGAGAATCCTATCAAGTATGAGTTTGTCGCTTTCAGTGACATGAAGCCTGAGATGATGGCCGAGGCAATTAAGAATGCCGAGAAGACTGCTCAGCAGTTTGCAGAGAATTCAAATTCGAAACTGGATAAGATTATCAGTGCTGATCAGGGACAGTTCTCGATAGATAATCGCGATGAGAATACACCGTTTATCAAGAAGGTCCGTGTAGTCACTACTGTGACATACTCTCTGAAAGACTAAATGCCGACGAGGCGAGTGTTATGCATTGCGTTCCTTGAGGAAGTCGGGCGACTGCCGTATATATTCGTAGCCGAAACGGCATCGGAGGCAGTCGCGGCGTATGCAGTAGTTGTTGTGAAGGTGTAGCAGGGCTTGGCTATCAGCAGAGTTTTCTGGTTCGATGCCAGCTTCTTTCCACCGTTTTATGATAGAGTTGTTCTCCGGCTTGATGCTTTCAAGCAGTTTTATGCCGTATTCGCTTGTCTGGATGGCGCCTTTGTATCTGCCGTAACAGAATATGATGGGTGCTATTGCATTTATGATTATCAGATTCTTCGACGAAATGGTCAGTTTTTTATTTGATGATTTTGATGTGGTACTTGCAAAAGTGTAATGGGTTTTCCAATAGTCGCTAACGTTGGTGTCTAATAAATTCCAAATCCCTTTGATGTCGGCCGCGTTTAAAATCCTCGATAGGTTCAGCTGTTGTTTGTAGTATAACATTGCCAATTGCGCTATGCGTATGTGAGGAAAATTCTGGGGGCGCAGTCGCAGAAATTTCCATTCGTGGCTATCAATGGACTTTAGATTGAATACCTTGCGTAAGTATTGGTATTCTTTCCTTAGTTTCACATAGTATTCGTCAAGTATATCTTCGCTCTCCAATAATCCTGCCTGTCCAAAAAAGATGGCCTCGATTTGCAGCAGGCTGTCTTTATGTTTCCCGACGGCAGACATTGGAATGGAGTAAGCCCAGTGTTCAAATGCGGTACCGTTCTTTCCGAAGCCAAAAGATCGGGCTACTGTGACAAATAAAGTGTCTTCCCAATTTTTATTCAGAATCTCTCTGCGTTCCATAATCTGGTTCGTACGCATTTCCATGCGCTCAACTTGTAGGGCATTCATCCAGCTATGAACCTGTAGCTTCTTCAGGCTGCTTATAATCTGTTTGCAATGGGGGGTATAATCTGCGCGGAGCAAGTCGTCGTAATTCCTGCGGACATAATCAGGAATGGGCATCTGTAACTGTGGAATCTCTTTTCCGTCCGGGTAGCGTATTACATCGTCTGCATTGCATACAACATGTAGTATGATGTTTTCGTATGCGGGATTTCCTTCGTGGTGGTGACGGCGCCAATCACTGCTGCGGACGTGGAGCTCTACATTCCCAACCCATATCATTCCGCCTATCTTTATCTTGGCTTCGAGAAAATCCGGACCGGCATCAAAATTATGTATTCCGGGATTTAGGACCTCGACTTCCCTTCCGTCTGTGGTTTTTAATGCCTGCAGGGGAAGAATTTTATGTTTCCAGCAGTAATGCAATAATTGTTCCATGGTATTAATAGAAATACGTGCAAAGATATGTATTTTCTTGATAATGTCAGTACACATTATATAATATATAGGGACAAGAAAAAATTTTTTTTGAAAAAAATGTCTTA
>DEJQ01000018.1 GCA_002353575.1 Prevotellaceae bacterium UBA2744 | reverse complement strand
GACTCAGTTCCGACTCAGTTCCGAGTCAGTTCCGAGTCAGTTCCGAGTCAGTCATCTATTCTTGGCTTACGGTCAACGGATATTGCCCCACCGACACAGAGTATCTTTCGTCTTCGATGCCCTTCATGCACAGATAGAGCTTCTTTTGGTCAGAAAATGACATTCTATGAGTCCATCTTGTGAGGTTTTTTTATTTTCACATTCAAGTATTATGTAATAATGCTGCATAAGCAGTGTCCTTAAAACTTGCATTTTTTCAAGTTTTTTCCTTTTATATGATTTAAAACCACTACCTTTGCGCGTAAATTTAAATATACACATAAAAACATGAACAAGCTTACGAAACTATTCATGCTGTTGTCACTCTGCACAGTCACAACAGCCACATATGCACAAGTGACTAAGAATGAAGCCAACCCGCTTTCCCTATTGATTGAGCGCAAACTCCCACTCCTGAAGACAAACGCTACTGCGTATCCTTTGACGGCAGAAGCTCAACAAGAAGATGAAGAGCAACAGCCTGCCCTCAATTTCCCTTATCGCGTCTGGTTCCCTGGCGAATGGGAAGAGGTGAAGGCTATTGTCGTCACAGCCCGATATGAGTATCTCGTTGCAGGGCATGAGGATGACGACCGCTACAGAGCACAGCAGATTTTCAAGAACTACGGTACGCTGTATTTCCAAGAGGACAAGGATTCCCAGGCGGAGTATCTGGGCAGAGGTGTGTGTAAGTCGAAGCTCGATGTCACGTCGTCCAACGGCATGGTGTTCCTTCACATCATGGACGGCATCCAGAAAGGCGGTGCCGAGGCATGGGTGAGAATCGAGGAACCAGGCGACGAGCAGCTGATACGAGCAGCCCTGCAAAGTAACGGCCTGAGAAACGACAAGATGAAGTTTTTCGTAGCCCCGGGCAATGTCTATTGGTTCCGCGACTGCGGTCCTATCTGTTTCTATTATGGCGACAATGACAATCTGGCGATGCTTAACTTCCAATATATGAGTTCACGTCCCAGCGACGATATGCTGTCATCGTACATTCACGAGAAATTTGACATCCCAAACTACATCAACGATGTAATATGGGAAGGCGGCAACTGCATTGTAGATGGTCTGGGTGGTCTTATCACCTCCACAGCCACCTACGACTACAACAATGACAGCATTGGTCGTCTGGTATGGAACGGCAAAGACACCGCATCTATAAAATCACTCTCAAGAACACCTCTTGACCCAGCCAGCGTAAGAGAAGCCCTCAGCGGCATGCTGGGTCAGCGTCAGCTCACTGTCCTTCCACGCCTCAACTATGACGGCAAGACAGGACATATCGACCTATATATCGATGCCACCGATGAGAATTCCTTCCTCATTTCGAAGATGCCCGAGATCTATGACACCTGGAGCGACTATGACCTGGCATTCGGAAACGCAGCCACTCTGTATAACAAGAAGACCTTCTTCGGTCGCAAATACTATGACGGCGGACGTCTCCCCTTCCCTTCTTACGGCGAGGGCGAACCTTGGAATAGCGAAATCGAATACGACAAGTTTGCACGCTCGTATGCCAACCATACTTTTGTAAACAACTACATCCTGCAGCCTTGCTTCTCACCGGTCGGTAAAGACGGTATGCCCACTGCTGCATGGGACCGTGCCAACATCGAGGCACTGAAGGCACACTATCCTGGCTACACCATACACTGTATAGATATGCGTTCGTTCGACGGTCAGGGCGGTTCTATCCACTGCGTCACTAAGCAGATACCTGCCGACAACCCCGTACGCATCATCCACAAGAACATCCACGGCTATGTCAATCCGGGCACGCTTACCGATATACCATTCAGCGCTGTCATCACCAATAAGAGCGGCATCAAGGAAGCCAAACTCGTATATAGCATTAATGGCGGCACATGGAACGAGATGCCACTCACTGCCAACGGCAACCGCTGGAGCTGCACCATTCCTGTAAGTACTCTTAATAATGGCCAGGCTGTGGGCACTGAAGGTGCATATGTACATTATTATATTCAGGCAACATCAAACAATGGTAAGACAACTACGAAACCAATCAATGCCAACTATGGTCAGACCTATAATTTCACCCTTACCTCCAGCGTCGCATACGATGACAGTATGTTCGATTTCGACACCACTCCAATGTCTGCCGATATGATTACCTATGACCTCGACACTCGCTGGCTTACTGAAGATAAAGACACTCAACCGACTGCCATTACTGAGGTGAAGAGCGATGTAACCACGGTAACCGACAATGCATGGTACACCATCAATGGTGTACGCCTGACTGCACGTCCCACAGCCAAGGGAATCTACATCTACAACGGAAAGAAGATAGTGATAAAGTAAACTGAAACATCATAAGCAATCCAAGCCTCCAACTTTGGGGGCTTGGATTGCTTATGGCATGGTAAGATCATCGCGAGCGAGAACATAGTCGCAGGAGAAGGCATCGCGCCACCATGCTGCATTGGCATGACTATGAGTGGTACTCTGGAAAGCAGCACTTTCAGGATTGCCAGTACGAGCATGATCGTACCACGGCATGAATAAAAGCCATTTGCTACCAGCACCCCACTGCTGACTGACGGGAGCCACATTGCCACACTCTGTAAGGGCTACCAGTTTGGTTGGCGATGCTTTACGGAGGAAGTCGTAAGCCGTGGATTTTATATTCTCAGGATTGTCATTGTTATAAATGTCTATACCGACGATATCCACATATTCATCGCCGGGGTACCAGCGATAGCCGTCGCTATAGGGTTTCTTCCATGCTGCTGCCTGGGTCCACACCCAAATGAGGTTGTCGAGTCCTGCCTTCTGAAAACGCCTATACATCACCCGCCACAGTTCGCAACAGGCTGCAGGGTCACGTCCCCACCAGAACCACATTCCGCCAGCCTCATGCAAGGGTCGCCACACGACAGGTATGTCATGCTGCTTGAGCAACTTGAGATAAGACGCAATAGTGTCTATGTCACTAATCATCACCTTATATTCAGAAGATGAAGGATCGTATATCTTCCTGACATCGAAGGTCGTCTTATCGGAGTCTGTACCCCAATAGAATGAATACTTACCAGTCTGATTGGCAGGTACGTTCCAATGCCACATAACAGACACAATACCACCAGCACGATGCCATTCGAGCACTGGAGTGATGTCGGTATAGTCAATCCAGCTGCCCTTGCCTGAATATGGATGGTGCAGGTAGTCGAAGCAGTTGAGGGCAGGCCACTTGCCTGTGTGCTGATGTACCCAACGAGCCTCGTTTATGTTCCAGTTTACCGTTGCCATAGTGCCCGAAACAACCTTCTTACCCTGTATCTCGCGCATAAACCGCAAGAGGGACTCTGCTTCAGGCGAACGCCTGTTTGTATTCTGACTGAATAACGGAGAGACACTGACAAGAAAAGCTACGAAGCAAATGTATAGGCGGAGCATGGGGTTTTTTTTGAGAGGTGAGACGTTAGAGGTGAGTGATTGAATTTGAATTAAACCTGAAACTTGAAACCTGAAACTTGAAACCTTAGTAGTTGGGGATTACATAGAACTTACGGTCTTTTTGGAAGTCAAGCATCCATTGGTCGGCGATGACATGATTGTCAAGTGCCTTGATGCGGAGGGTGTGTGTTCCCTTGCTGACAGTGACTGCAGTCTGCTTGAGAGCCTGTCCGCGAAGTACACTTTTTTTCCAGAACTCAGAACGGTACTTCTCTTTGAGGGATATGACTGTAGGAGCTGCATCATCGATCTGAACCGAATAACGGAGGTCGCCCTTGTCATTGGGCTGGGTAGGAATCATCGCAGTATAGAGAATGGCTTCGCCTTCACGGAAGACAGAAAATTCATATACCAGTTCCCCACCTTTCGGAATGATTACCGCATTCATGGAATGACCAAGCATCTGCACTGCTTCAACACCCGCAGTGACAGCGGTGTAATCACAGGCATTCTTTGCAATGTAATCGAGGAAACGGGGCTTCTGGTTCCAAGTTTCAGGTTTCAGGTTTCCGCTGTCGCTTAAATTTGTATGCACATCGCCGAAGACTGGAAGGTTGCGGGGAGCTGCCGACATCAAACCTTTCCACTTCCCATTATTCATGGTGTTATAGTGCTCTGTCAGCATCTGTATGAGGTTATAATCCCTACCTTTCGAAAGCATCTTTCGCGTCATAGCCGCTGAAGCATGCACAGGGTAAAGAACATGAGCGAAATAGGCATCTCGCAGGTATTCTGGTATCATCTGCGAATAAACATCAACTGTTGCCTCGATTTTGGCAAAGTCGTTCATTCTCTCAAATGCCTGCTTTCGAGTAAACTCTGTTGTCGTGGGAACAGACTTGCCGCCAGGATACTTCTTCTTGTCGAGCTCTACCTGCGTCCATCCCATGAATTCCGGGCGACGGATACCATTCAGGCGATAAAGCTCTCGCATAGCAGGCGCTATAGCATGCCCCACTTCTGCCCCAAACTGGGTGATAAGCCAGTTCTCAAGGTGCTTCCCTATTGTCGAAGGGGTGAGGCTCTCAATATCCCAAGCCATATCGAGGAAGAGCTCCAAGTCATATGCTGCCACCTTTGGGTCGTGAACATTTGCTATCCAAAGCTTGCGGCAGTTGTGGTCATAAGCCGCCTTCATCTCAGTATATATGAGACCTGGCTGCGTTGTGGTGAGCCACAGATAGTCATGCGGTCTGCCCCAGTAACTGAGGTGGTAATATACTCCTCCACCACCCTTGCGCTTCTGCTGCTCTGCATCAGGAAGGCGGGTCAGGTAGCCATAGTTGTCGTCGCACCACATAAGGGTGACATCATCAGGCACCCTCAGACCACTCTCATAAATCTCCAGCACCTCTTTGTAAGGTATAAAGACCTGTGGCACTTTCTCCACATCCTTGCTGTAATACTTCTTTATGAGTTCCCGCTGGTCGTCGATTACCTGCTGCAAGCCATTCAGTTTCTCCTCTGGCGTCTTCACACCTTCCATCGAACCGTCATGAATACCTCGCATGCCGATAGTAAAGAATTCTTCCGAACCCTTCACTTGTTTCAGGCGCTCTGCCCAGTATTTCTTTACTGCTTCGCGATTGGTGATATAGTTATATGCCCCTCGCTCCTTTACGTTCCATTCAGCCACATTGTTGCGCAAGAGAGGTTCACAATGGCTTGTGCCTATCAAAATGCCGAAGGAATCGGCCATTTCTTTGTTTCCTTTTACTGTAAAGAAGCCAGGACTGACATCATGCATAGCAGGCCAGATGATGTTGGCACGCAGTCTCAGCATCAGTTCGAAGAGTCGCTTATAGGTCTGTGGCCCCATATTGTCCTGCGACCACTTGCGAATGCTCCAGTCTTCGTCATTGATGAAGATGCCACGATACTGAACAGAAGGGGTTTGCTCTATGCGAAAATCATCTGGCAGAGACAATTTGTTTTTGCTGTGTGGCCTCACATCGCCCCACCACACCCAAGGCGAAACACCTGCCACCCGGCTCAGTTCCAAGAGTCCGTAGGCAGCACCTCGGGCATTGTGGCCTTCTACCACTATCTTTCCATCCTTAACACTGATGCAGAAGCCGTCATCGCTGCCTTTGCCTTGCACAATGCGGATAACAGCATTCTTGGAGGCAACAGCCTTCTTGCCTGTCACCAGTTCCATATCACCCTCAAACAGACGAAGAGCTTGCTGAACAACAGGAGCAGCCTTTCCTTCTACCTGATAGCTCACGGCATTGCTGCCATCATACCACACGATATTGGCTTTCAGTATATTAGAACTACACAAAAGTGCAACGATATACAGAATTTTTTTTGTTGTTTTCATAGAAATATACAAGTTTGTGAGGCACAAAGATATGAATTTATTTATTTTTCTTTTGTAAGGACCAGTTTTTTTTCTTTACTTCGCGCCGTTTTTGCAAACACACTTATTGTAAGCATGAAATATATTGGATTGATCTTAGCACTTTTGTGTCTGAGTGGCAACATTGCCGTCGCAGCCGAGAGGATTTTCTTCGTTTCCAGAAACCTGAACAAGAATATCATCGTATATGACGTAAATCTGAAAAACGGAAAACTGGACACAGACAAGCCACTGCACCCATACTGGTACAGACAGGAAGAGAACCCTATTACTACTGGTGAGCTGACATTCATACAACGAAAGCTGGCATATGGCTATAGCGTAGAACAGAAAAGCGAGAACGAAGCCTTCGTGAAGCTGAAAGCATATAAACACAGACTGCTCAGAGTGTGCAAGCATGAAGGAAAATGGGTAGGCATCACTACAATAAATAATAAGGAGTGCATACTTACGGAGATATACGCACACTGCCCTACCCGTATGTCATGCGACTACATGATTCTGAAGGGTAAGAGCCTGGAAAACGGCAAGGAAGAACAAGAAAAGGTGAAATAGGCTCCCCACCCCATCAGACAAGCGATGCCAATAATCCGGCACAGGCATCCTCGAGAATCTCAATTACATTTTCAAATCCCTGTGCACCGCCATAATACGGGTCGGGCACATGGTCGATGACATGAACGGTACAGTAATCGGTCATGCGACTTACTTTTGCCTCTGCCTCAAGTGTAGGAGCCAAATGACGCAACTTGTCGTAATTACTGTCGTCCATACCTATGATGTAATCGAAGTTGTCAAAATCGCCTTGACGAACAGGACGGGAAATATGGGTAAGACGATAGCCATGACGATAGGCATGTTCGCGCATTCGGGGATCGGAAGCCTCACCCTCGTGATAGCTGATAAGACCGGCAGAATCAATCTGGAAATCAGCATCGAGTCCACGCTCACTGACCAGTTTCCGCATGATAGCCTCAGCCATCGGAGAACGGCATATATTACCAAGACAGACGAAAAGTATTTTTACCATAAATGGGTGTGTATGATTTTTCCAAAATGTTCTATTCTTCTCAAAACAGGAATGCAAAGTTACCACATATTTTTAAAATATCATAAATAATATAACAAAACAATAAGTTATGATAACTTACAAAGTAAGTATTTCGATTTTTTAGTTTACCTTTGCATCCAAATTTCGAGAGAATTAAGGTAAAAATAGAAAACAATCAGAATTTATACAAAAACGTGGAATTAAGAAGTAAAAAAATCGTTTTGTGTCTGGGAATGACATTGTCAAACATTTTGTTTGTTTCCGCACAAAATGTAGCAGAGTCAGCCATAGGCAGTTTGGACCTGACGCTTGACAAGGCGATTGAGATTGCTCTCGCCGAAAACCCAACCATCAAAATTGCGGACAAGGATGTACGACTGAAGCAGGTGGCACATACAGAAGCATGGCAGGCATTGCTGCCAACGCTGGGTGTGAGTGCAACACTGCAGCACACAATCCTGGCTGCCACGATGAACTTGGGTGGTAATTCATTCAAAATGGGACAGGACAACACCAATACAGCAACTGGAACAGCAACGCTGAATCTGCCGCTGTTTGCCCCTACAGTGTATCAGAACATAAAGCTGAGCAAGGAAGACATCAAACTGGCTCAGGAGAAGTCGAGAAGCAGCAGGCTGGACCTCATCAATCAGGTCACGAAGGCATACTATGCTACCATATTGGCCCAAGACAGCTACAGGATGATGGAGAAGAGTTTCCACACCGCCAAGGTTAATTACGATGTAGTTGCTGCAAAGTATGAAGTGGGCAAGGTGAGCGAATATGACAAGATCAGTGCCGAGGTGCAGATGCGAGGCATGAACTCGAATCTGGTACACGCACAGACAGGATTCTCGCTGGCGACTCTGAAACTGAAAGTCCTGATGGGAATCACTGAGAACATTGACATCGTCATTAATGACAGTCTCTCGAACTACCGCAATTCGCTTATTCTGCCGGAAGCAGATGTATCGGAGGCTGGACTGAAGAACAATTCCTCACTGCGCCAGATGGACTTAAATATTGCGATGATGCAACGCACCAGAAAAGTATTGAAGACTAACTTCATGCCAAAACTCTCAGTGGCACTCTCCGGACAGTATCAGAGTCTGTACAATAAGAGCTGGAACGTGTTCGGATACAACTACTCTCCAAGTGCATCGATGGTGTTCACCATAAATATTCCTATCTATCAGCCAAGCAACTGGACTAAACTGAGAACGAACAGAGTGAGAATAGCACAGATGCAAGACCAGAGGGAAGACGCTCGCCGAAAGTTGGTCATGTCGATCGAAACATACCTGCAGAACATGGCAAGCACCATAGCTCAGGTAAATTCAAACGCAGAGGCTGTGAAACAGGCAGAGAAAGCTGTGATGATTAGCAGCAAGCGATACGAAGTGGGCCGAGGAACCATTCTGGAACTGAACCAGAGCGAAACCGCAGAAACAGAGGCTCAGCTGACTTATGTGCAGTCTATCTACGACTACCTTACCAACAAGGCAGACCTTGACTATGCATTGGGAAAAGAAAATCATTTGAAGTAAAAATAAAACATCAATATATATGAAAACCATTAAAGGATTAAAGATTTCCGTATTGTCGGCAGTTGCAATAGCATTGCTTGCGTCATGTGGCAGCAAATCATCGGACAACGGACAGAAAACAATTCAGACTGTGGCTTCAGAAAAGCCAGACGTGAAAATTGCAAAGGTAAAGACTGCTGACATAGCTCAGACAGAGACATACACTGCAACCGTAGAGAGCGACATCAAGAATAACATCGCTCCGAACACCCCGTATCGTATCGAGAAGATATACGTAGAAGTAGGCGATGTAGTGCGCAAGGGCCAGGTGCTCGTGCAACTGGATGCCAGCAACGTGCAGCAGATAAAACTGCAGGTAGAAAACCAGCAGATAGAGTTTAACCGTACAGCACAACTATACGAGGTAGGCGGTGCGAGCAAGGCTGAATACGACAATGCAAAAATGCAACTCGACGTACTCTCCACGCAGTATCGCCAGTTGGTGCAGAATACTCAGCTGGTAGCTCCAATCAACGGTATCATAACAGCCCGCAACTATGACAACGGAGATATGTACAGCGGCAACCCTATCCTGACAGTAGAACAGACTAACCCTGTAAAACTTCTCGTAAACGTGTCGGAGAATTTCTATAAGCTCATGAAAAAGGGACAGACTGTAAACATCGAGCTGGACGCTTACGAAGGGGAGAGTTTCACAGGACATGTAACTATCATTTACCCCACCATCGACGTGAATACGCATACGTTCCCAGTGGAGATTACCATCAACAACGACAGTCAGAAAGTGCGCCCGGGTATGTTCGCCCGTGCTACTGTGGATTTCGGAGTGGCTCGACGCGTACTCGTTCCAGACATGGCTCTCGTAAAGCAGATTGGCGCCGGCGACCGTTATGTGTATGTATATAAAGACGGCAAAGTAAGCTATAACAAGGTTGAATTGGGCAAGCACATCAACAAAGAGTTTGAGATTATCAGCGGTGTGGAACCAGGCGATATGGTTGTAGTAGCAGGTCAGAGCCGTCTGGCTAATGGCCGTGAAGTGAACGTAGTGGAATAATCACCCTCTAAAAAATACTCCAATTTAAATTATGAGTTTATACGAAGGAGCGGTCAAGCGACCGATTATGACCAGCCTTTGCTTTTTGGCTGTGATGGTGTTTGGTATCTTCTCGCTGTGGAAGTTGCCAATCGACCTTTATCCAGATATCGACACAAACACCATTATGGTAATGACATACTATACCGGTGCCAGTGCAGAAGATATAGAAAACAACGTGACCCGTCCGCTTGAGAACACCCTGAACTCGGTAGAACACCTCAAGCACATTACAAGTAATTCGAAGGAAGGCGTCAGCGTCGTTACCCTGCAGTTTGAATACGGATATGACATAGACGCCTTGACCAACGACGTCAGAGACAAACTGGACATGGTGAGCAGCCGTCTGCCGGATAATGCGCAGACCCCTATCATCTTCAAGTTCTCGACTGATATGATTCCGATCCTCCTGCTTTCAGTGCAGGCAGAGGAATCGCAGAAGGCGCTGTACAAGATACTGGACGATAACGTAGCAAACCCACTTGCACGTATCGACGGTGTAGGTACGGTAAGTATCGCTGGTGCGCCTGAACGAGAAATCAACGTGTATATGGATCCGCACAAGATGGAGGCATATAACCTGAACCCGGCTCAGGTGGCATCTGCCATATCGGGCGAGAACCAGAACATGACCAACGGTACGATCGATGTGGGTACACAGACCTACACAGTACGCGTGGAAGGTGAATTCAGCGACCCGAAGCAGATGCTGAACGTAGTAGTAGGTTCATACAAAGGAATAAACGTGTATCTGCGTGACGTAGCCCGTATCGAGGATAATGTGGAGGAACGAGCTCAGAAGACCTACACAAAGGGTGTACAGGGAGCAATGATCATCGTTCAGAAACAGTCGGGTGCCAATTCTGTAGCCATCTCGAACAAGGTGATGAAGGCACTGCCTACATTGCAGAAGAACCTGCCATCAGACGTAAAACTGGGTATCATCGTAAACACCTCAGACAATATTCTGAACACTATCGGTTCGCTCGAAGAGACAATCCTGTATGCCATGATATTCGTGGCTCTCGTGGTGTTCATATTCCTGGGACGCTGGCGTGCTACATTGATTATCGTCATCACCATCCCTATGTCGTTGATTGCATCGTTCATATATCTGTATGCGACCGACGGTTCTATCAACATGATTTCTCTCTCGTGTCTTACCATCGCCATTGGTAACGTTGTGGATGATGCCATTGTGGTGCTGGAGAATGTCACGACACATATTGAACGAGGTTCTGACCCTAAACAGGCTGCCATCAATGCAACCAACGAGGTGGCTATCTCGGTTATAGCCTCAACACTTACTATGATTGCCGTATTCTTCCCATTGACAATGGTGACAGGTATCGCAGGTGTGCTCTTCAAGCAGCTCGGATGGATGATGTGTATCATCATGACCATTTCAACCACTTCTGCCCTTTCGTTCACACCTATGCTCTGTTCTCAGATGTTGAGACTGCAGAAGAAGCAAAGCGGACTGTTCAAGAAACTGTACTTCCCCGTATCACGCGCACTGGACAGACTGGATGACTGGTACGAAGCACGAATCAATTGGGCTGTACATCACCGCTGGACTGTCATCGCAGGTTGTATCTGCCTGTTCGCTGCATCAATAGGATGTGCGAAGATATTCGGTATCAAATCTGAGTTCTTCCCCGCAAACGACTCTGGTCGTATCGGTATCTCACTTGAACTGCCGATCGGTACCCGAGTAGAGATTGCAGAAGACCTGGCAAAGGGACTTACGAAGAAGTGGATGGACCGTTATGGCGACTACATGCAGTCATGTAACTTCACCGTAGGTCAAGCTGGTGATAACAACACATTTGCTTCACTGCAGTCGAACGGTTCTCATATCATCTCATTCAACATCATGATGGTTCCGTCGAACAAACGTCCACAGGGACTGGCAGAGATTTGTGATGAGATGCGTGCCGACCTGAAAGTGATACCAGAACTTGCAAAGTACCAAGTAAACCTGGGTGGACAGCAGGCTGCCGCAATGGGCGGTCAGGCCACTGCACAGTTTGAAATATATGGTTACAACCTTGACGACACCCGTAGGCTGGCAGACAAGATGGCTGAGAAGTTCCGCGAAAGTCCGATGATTTCACAGGTCAACATTTCACGTTCTGACTTCGAACCGGAAATCGTCGTAAACTTCGATCGCGACAAACTTGCCAAAGAGGGTCTGACCCTTGCATCAGCCGGCGCATACGTGCGCAACCTCATCTACGGCTCACTCATGTCATACTATCGTGAGGACGGTGAAGAATATGATATCAAGGTTCGTTATGAACCGACTGCCCGTCAGAGCATTGAAGACATAGAAAACATGATTATTCCTACATCGGCTGGACGTCAGGTGAGAATCAAGGATGTAGCTACCGTAGAAGAAAGTGCGATTCCTCCAACCATCGAGCGTAAGGACCGTCAGCGTATCATCACCGTAAGTGCCGTACTCGCAGCAGGCTATGCCCTTTCCGACGGTGTGACGCTGGGTAATAAGATTACAGAAGAACTTGAAATACCAAACGGAGTAACCGTTCAGGTAGCAGGTACATACGAAGACCAGCAGGATTCAAACCGCGACCTCGGCACACTCGGTATTCTTATCATCCTGCTCGTGTTCATCGTAATGGCTGCACAGTTCGAATCACTCACCTACCCGTTCATCATCATGTTCTCTGTACCATTCGCATTTTCAGGTATCATCCTGGCATTGGTGCTTACACAAACAAACCTGAACATCATGTCAATGCTTGGCGGTATCATGCTTATCGGTATCGTAGTAAAGAACGGTATCGTGCTTATCGACTACACACAGCTGATGCGCGAACGAGGAATCGGACTTACACGCTCTGCCGTGATCGCAGCACGAAGCCGTCTGCGCCCAATCCTTATGACTTCGCTCACAACCATCCTTGGTATGGTGCCAATGGCTATGAGTCATGGTGTAGGTGCTGAAACATGGCGACCACTGGGTGTATCTATCATCGGAGGTCTTGTGGTTTCTACTATACTTACCCTCATCTATGTACCTTCAATGTTCTGTATCTTCGGTGCCAATGGTATCAAGCGACAGCGCAAGAAGATGAAGGAGCAGCGTGAACTGAACGCATACTGGAAGGAGCACAAGGCTGAAGAGATGCTCATCACCACACGTGTAAGCGTGATGGAAAAAAATGCACAACGAGATATGAACAACATCCGACAGGAAGAGAAGAAATAACCTCGATTTATCCAATTAAATAATGAAAACAATATTTATAG
This sequence comes from Prevotellaceae bacterium UBA2744, assembly GCA_002353575.1. Classification (GTDB taxonomy): domain Bacteria; phylum Bacteroidota; class Bacteroidia; order Bacteroidales; family Bacteroidaceae; genus Minthosoma. The sequence continues at coordinate 76,640 of DEJQ01000018.1, read as the reverse complement.
CATACGACCGTGCACTGCACGAGAAGGTGATAGATGCTCTCGACGCATCAAATGCCCGCGGCTACACTCTGCTTACTGATGTAAGCGGGCGAGGCACAAAGACCGGCGAACCACACTTGGGCAGTCATGCCTGGCCTTCGCTGAACGATGCCATCTTCACCATCGTGGAGGACACTCAGGTGACTCCACTGATGGATCGTCTGAAACAACTCGACATCGACAATCCGCTGCTCGGACTCCGTGCCTTCGTGTGGAATGTAGAGCAAAGTATCTAATCGTATATTATATACCAGACAATAATGAGACTACAACTTCTATCTATCGCATTAGCTGTTTCAGCAACATGTATTGCACAGACTGCACGCGAAGAAATTCACGAGAACATATTGCTTACAGGAAGCAATCACACTGCGTACATAGTTCCAACCAAGAAACTCACACCGGCACCAAAGGGTTATGAGCCATTCTACATGGACCACTACGGACGTCACGGTTCGCGCTGGCTCATCGACAAGTACGACTACACATTCCCTTTGGAGAAGATGCGCAAGGCAAAGGAGGATGGCAAACTGACTGCACTCGGTGAGGAAGTTCTGGCGAAATTGGAACGTTTCTATCCGACAACCGTGAAACGTCTGGGTGATTTGTCGGACATAGGTGAAATTCAGCATCATGGCATTGGCAAGCGCATGACGGAACACTTTCCGGAGATTTTCTCGGGTAAGACAGCAGAGGTGGATGCCCGCAGCACGGTCGTCATCCGCTGCATCCTTTCGATGGCTGCTGAATGCGAAGAACTGGCTGCCTTCAATCCACACCTGAAAATACATAACGATGTGAGTGAGGCATTCCAACACTATCTCAACCGTGACTGGGATGAAAAACTTCGCGAATCGGCAAAGCCATCAAGGAAGATTATAGATGAATACAATCATCGCTATACTCATCCGGAACGGCTCTGTTCTACCCTCTTCAATGATTCTGCCTACTGGCAGGCAAAAGACTTCAGAGCCAATTCTCTGATGCGCTCACTGTTTAAAGTCACAAACAACATGCAAAGTCACAGTTTCGGCGAAGATTTGTTTCATATCTTCACAGAAGATGAGGTTTATGATTTGTGGCGTATAAATAACATAGAATGGTACCTGAGATACGGTCCTGCACCTGCTACAGGAAGCAATATGCCATTCTCTCAACGTTATCTGCTCCGCAATATGATTGAGACAGCCGACACCGTCCTTGCCAGCAAGACATACACCAACGGTGCTTCACTGCGCTTCGGACACGAGGTATGCGTAATGCCATTGGCCTGTCTGATGGAATTGGACTCATGCGGAGTAAAGACTACAGACCTGGATCATCTGGAGGACTACTGGGTCAACTATCGCATCTATCCAATGGCTTGTAATATACAGTTGGTATTCTACCGTCCGAAAAAAACAAAGGTCGGTGAGCTAAAAACAGATGACATACTTGTAAAAGCTCTGCTCAACGAGAAAGAGGCTACTCTGCCTGTTGCGACGGATAATTATCCATACTACAAATGGAGCGACCTACGTAAATACTACACGGATAAGCTGAATACTTACGAAGAAAAATAAAAGAATTGCACATGAAAATTGGAATTCTTACAGCAATGTCGGTTGAGCATGATCAACTGGCACGCCAAATGGAGAATAGAACTGAAAGCAAAGCAGGAATCTACAACTATACCCTTGGCAATATAGCCGGCAACGAAATCATATTGTTACAGTGTGGAATAGGAAAGGTTAATGCAGCCGTAGGAACTGCAGAACTCATCAAGACCTTCTCGCCCGACTGTATCATATCAACAGGTGTGGCTGGCGGTATTGACAAGAGTCTTGACATTATGGACGTGGTCGTAAGCAAGCAGATATGCTATCACGATGTATGGTGCGGAATGGGTTGCGAATACGGACAGGTGCAGGGACTGCCAACTTTCTTTGACGGTGATGCGAATCTGGTTGAGAAGGCAGTACATTTGAACGAGAAACAGACAAAGACTCGCATACATGCAGGACTGATATGCACCGGTGACCAGTTTATTTCCGACCAAGCAGAACTGAAGGGTATCAAGGACCACTTCCCCGAGGGTCTTGCCTGCGATATGGAATCGGCATCAATCGCACATACTTGTTATCTGTACAAGAAACCGTTTGTCAGTTTCCGAATCATAAGCGACACACCGGGAGCAGACAATCATGCAGCACAGTGGGAGAACTTCTGGGATGAGATGGCACAAAGGTCGTTTTTTATCACAAAAGCTTTCTTAGAGAGCCTAAAATAGCAAAAAAAACAGACAAATGCCATTGTGTGCGAACACCTATGTTACACAACATGCTTTTTATGTTTCCACACAACAAATAACTCCCTAACTTTGCGACATCCTAAAAACAATCTTTTTACCTTAAAAAAATTAATACTTATTGAGAACAAAAGAGCAGGTCGCGAGATTAGCTCTTTTTTGTTTTTATACACTTATCCTTTGTTCTATCATAAATTTGCTATTATTTTTGAAGATTTATTCGTATCTTCGCGCAAAATTTAAAATCAATAAGACTATGAACCTAAAAATTGCAGTTTTGGCGGGCGATGGTATCGGTCCCGAAATTATGGAGCAGGGTGTAGCTGTATGTAGTGCAGTAGCTGAGAAATTCGGACACTCTGTAAGTTACAAAGAAGCCATTTGTGGTGCTCACGCCATTGACGAGGTGGGCGACCCGTTCCCAGAAGATACATTTCAGACTTGTATGGAAGCTGATGCTGTTTTGTTTGCAAGCGTCGGTGACCCTAAGTTTGACAACAACCCTAATGCCAAGGTGCGTCCTGAGCAGGGTCTGCTGGCAATGAGAAAGAAACTGGGCCTGTTTGCCAATGTACGTCCTGTCACCACTTTCGACTGTCTGATCCACAAGTCACCACTGAAGGACGAACTGGTTCGTGGTGCAGATTTCATCTGTATCCGTGAACTTACAGGCGGTATGTACTTCGGAGAGAAGAAAGAAGGAACAGACTATGCCTACGATACAAACGCATATAGCCGTGCTGAGGTAGAACGCATCCTGAAGGTTGCTTACCAGTATGCACAGCAGAGAAAGAAGCACCTGACAGTGGTTGACAAGGCAAACGTGCTTGCATCAAGCCGTCTGTGGAGAGCCGTTGCTCAGGAGATGGCTCCAAAGTACCCTGACGTAAAGACAGACTTCATGTATGTTGACAATGCTTCAATGCGCATGATTCAAGAACCTACATTCTTCGACGTGATGGTAACAGAAAATACATTCGGAGACATCCTGACAGACGAAGGCTCTTGCATCACGGGTTCTATGGGCCTGCTCCCATCAGCATCTACAGGTGAACATACTCCTGTATTCGAACCAATCCACGGCAGCTGGCCACAGGCCAAGGGTCTGAACATTGCAAACCCACTGGCACAGATTCTCTCTGTAGCTATGCTCTACGAATACTTTGGACTGAAGGCAGAGGGCGAACTGATTCGCGAAGCTGTAAACGCAAGTCTCGACCAGAACGTACGTACTCCTGAAATCCAAGTTGAAGGCGGAGCAAAGTACGGCACTAAGGAAGTTGGTGCCTGGATTGTTGACTATATTAAGAAGAAATAAGTACGACATACTTTGATGGTAAGAAGTGTAGAGATAATGGATACGACGCTGCGCGACGGTGAGCAGACGAATGGTGTGAGTTTTGTGCCACACGAGAAGTTGCTCATTGCGCGTATGCTGTTGCAACAACTGAATGTTGACAGGATTGAAGTGGCCAGTGCCCGCGTGAGCGAGGGTGAGAAAGAAGCGGTGACGATGATTTGTCGATGGGCACGTCAAGCTGACAAACTGCAGAGTGTAGAGGTGTTGGGATTTGTTGACGGCACCACTTCACTCGACTGGATTAATGACACAGGCTGTAAGGTTATAAACCTGTTGTGCAAAGGTTCGGAAAAGCACTGCAGATTTCAGTTGAAGAAGACTCTGGAAGAACACGTAACCGACATAAAGAGTTCGATTGCCTATGCACACACACTGGGTATCAGCGTGAACGTGTATATGGAGGACTGGTCAAACGGAATGAAGGACTCCCCTGAGTATGTTTTCAATTTTATCGATGCACTGAAGGATGAAGGCATAGAACGTTTCATGCTGCCCGACACTCTGGGCATACTGAACCCCATGCTTACAGCCGCTTACATCAAGCAAATGACAGAGCGCTACCCTGACCTGCGCTTTGATTTCCATGCACACAACGACTACGACCTGGCTACCAGCAACGTAATGGCTGCTGTGAATAATGGTGCGACGGGTGTGCATACATCCCTTAACGGACTGGGAGAAAGAGCAGGGAATGCACCGTTGTCAAGTGTACAGGCAATACTGAAAGATCACCTTCATATAGCTACAAACATAAACGAAGCAATGCTGGGCGAAGCAAGCAAGCTGGCAGAAAACCTGTCAGGTATTGCTGTACCACCCAACAAACCTATCATTGGTGACAGTGTATTCACACAGGTTGCAGGAGTGCATGCTGACGGTGATAACAAGAACAACCTGTACTGCAACGACCTGTTGCCAGAACGATTCGGACGTAAGCGCGAATATGCGCTGGGGAAGAATTCCGGCAAGGCAAACATACTGAAGAACCTTGAGGAATTGGGTCTGGAACTGACTCCAGAACAGACTCGCAGGGTGACAGACCGCATCATTGAACTGGGTGACAAGAAACAGCTGGTTACCCAGGAGGATCTTCCTTATATCATCAGTGATGTACTGAAACACACTGCACCGGATGACAAGGTGAAACTCATTTCCTATATGGTAACCACCGCATATGGCCTCAAGCCTATGGCTTCGGTAAAGATGGAAATCAAGGGCGAGGTATATGAAGAGAGCGCAATGGGCGACGGACAGTACGACGCCTTCGTCAGAGCCGTAAGGCACATATACAAGAACAAACTGCAAAGGACATTCCCTTGGTTGTCGAACTATCAGGTAAGCATTCCGCCAGGGGGACGTACCGACGCGTTGGTTCAGACTACCATCTCATGGATTTATAACGAGAAAACATACCGTACCCGAGCACTTGATGCAGACCAGACCGAAGCTGCCATCAAGGCTACAATAAAGATGCTGAATATTATAGAAGATTGATATGCCACTGATATTACCAGACCAACTGCCTGCTATCAATATGCTGAAGCAGGAAAACATATTCACGATGGGATATAAGAGAGCCGACAGTCAGCAGATTCGTCCGCTACGACTGGCTGTACTCAATCTTATGCCGCTCAAAATCACTACGGAGACAGACTTCATCAGAATTCTATCAAACTCTGCCCTACAGATTCAGGTGGAGTTTATGAAGATAAAATCGCACACTCCCAAGAATACGCCGATAGAACATATGCTGGCATTCTATCGCACGTTCGACGAGATGAAGAAGGAGAAGTACGACGGACTCATCGTGACTGGTGCCCCTTTGGAATTTATCAATTACGAAGACGTCACATACTGGAACGAACTTGTTGAGGTATTCAATTGGGCACACCACAACGTAACCAGCACCATCTATGTGTGTTGGGCAGCCTTCGCTGCACTCTACCATTTCTATGGAGTGCCAAAACACAATACAGACGGCAAGGTATTCGGGGTATTCAATCATAAGATGCTAAGTCCCGAGCTACCTATATTCCGAGGATTCGATGATGAGTTCTTTGCACCTCACAGCCGATTCCTTGAATTAAAGCATGAAGACTTCACAAAGCCGGGAACAGAAAACCTGCAAATCATAGCAGAGAGTGACGAAGCAGGAATCACCATCATAGAGGGCAGAAACGGAAGGGAGTTTTTCATCACCTGCCATCTGGAATACTCACCTATGACACTCAATGATGAGTATTGGCGCGACATCAACAAGGGTAAGCCAATACATATTCCATATAATTACTACCCGGACGATGACCCCAAGAAACGCCCATTGGTAAGATGGCGGGCTGCAGCCAACCTGCTTTACACCAACTGGCTGAATTACTACGTTTACCAAGAAACACCATACAACATAAACGAAATTGAATGATAACGCTTGAACTTCTCTCGCCTGCAAAGACTGCTGACATCGGCATCGAGGCTATTAAGCACGGGGCTGACGCAGTGTATATTGGCGCTGAGGAGTTTGGAGCCAGAGCCGCTGCAGGTAATTCTGTAGAGGACATAGCCCGACTGACCGACTTCGCACACCAGTACGGAGCTAAGGTTTATGTTACTGTAAACACCATAATTTACGATGAAGAGCGACAGAAGGCAGAAGCCCTCTGCTGGAAGTTGTACGAAGCCGGATGCGACGCACTCATCGTGCAGGATATGAAACTGCTGAGTCTCAACCTGCCACCCATTCCACTGCATGCATCCACGCAGATGGATAACCGCACCGTCGAGAAAGTAAAAAGGCTGGAGGAACTGGGATTTCGTCAGGTAGTGCTCGCACGTGAACTGACAACCGACGAAATTTCCTCGATACATAATGCCGTTCCGCAAGTAAGCCTTGAGGTCTTTGTTCACGGAGCACTTTGTGTAGGTCTGAGCGGACGTTGCAATGTAAGCGAGTGGTTATTCGGCAGAAGTGCAAACCGTGGCGAATGTGCCCAGGTGTGCCGTATGGAGTTGGATTTGGTCGATGCGGAATCAGACGAGGTACTCATAGAGAAGAAACACCTGCTGTCGCTAAAAGACAACTGCCAGCTGCAGAATCTTGACAGACTGATAGAGGCTGGAGCGACTTCGTTCAAGATTGAAGGCAGACTCAAGGGGGCAGACTACGTAAAAAACACCACGTCAGCTTATTCTCTTGCACTTGACAAGATTATTGCTCAAGCTCCTGACAAATACTGCAGAGCATCGGAAGGAAAGGTGCGCTACAGTTTCACTCCCAACGTACTTAAGAGTTTTAATCGAGGCTTTGTCACCAACGTATCAAAACCGGATGCAAACATCTACACTCCCAAATCGATGGGAGAACCACTCGACTCTGACAGTATTCTCCATAACGGTGACGGTATCTGTTATATTGCAGACGGAGAACTCAGAGGTATGCAACTGAACAATGCTGCCAGCTGGCAACCAAGGAAGGGAGTGAAGTATTTCAGGAATAAGGATGTAGAATGGGAGAAGATGCTTGCACGTCCAACAGCCGAGCGCCACATAAGCGTTGTAATAGATGTATTTAAAACCCATATTGCGATGAGCGACGAGAGAGGGAACGCAGTCAGTTGTGAGTGGACAGTCGCAGAAGCACATACACCGCAGCATGAAAACATAAGGACAAACTTAGCGAAACTGGGGGATAGCATCTATGAGGCAAAAGAAATAAACATTCACTTTGAAGACTGTTTCTTCGTACCCGCAAAACAAATAACACAATGCCGCAGGACTCTCGTAGAACTGATGAATGATAAACGCAAGGAAACGTACCCCAGACTGACACAGGAACATAAGCCTGTGACAATAGAGACAGAACGTCCCTTTGAGGAGACTCACGACGGGGAGACTCCACTGATGATAACGAAATATTGCCTTCGCCGTCAGTTAGGTGTATGCAAAAAAGAACAGCCCACCTTGAAGTCACATATTGATTCTCAGAGACGGCTGGCTCTCAGACTGGGAAACGGCAAGAAACTCTTCCTCGACTTCGACTGCAAGAACTGCTTGATGAAAGTAATGCGCAGCTTGATATGTCTGTTGCCCCTTCTGTTCATGCTCATGAGTTGTGTCGGAGGCAGTGTTAGGGAAAACAGCAAGTCGGCAGATACGATTGTAAACATAGTAGATACCACGAGTATCCACCCCGACAGTGTACTTCTGAATATGACCCCTCAGCAGATTGACTCACTGGTTTTCCGCCTGACACACCATTATACGATAAACTTCAATTTCGTGGTGAAGGCAGACTCTATCATGCTCGTACCGCGCGAAGGTGACGTCAGCATAGACACATGCTATGTAAAAGAAGGAGGACTCGTAGCTGTAGCAGCCGTATCGAATCATATCGACACACTGTGGGTCAAGGTAGCACATGACCAATATACTATGGGCTGGATACCGGAAAGCGAATTGCTGAAACATTCCTCTCCCGATGACCCGATATCTGAGATTCTATATGCGCTGTCCGGCTCAAGAGGGATATGGATGTCGATATTAGCAGTAATCGGGCTCTGTGCATTTTTCGTAAAACGCGGAAAGACCAATCAACTGCGGCTGACACAACTGGAACAGATGCAGTCGCCCTACCCTTCTCTGTTCCTCGCACTTATAGCAGCTATGGCTGTCTTGTATGCCACTATTCAAAACTTCATACCGGAATACTGGCAGGAATACTACTTCCACCCGTCACTCAACCCACTCATGCTGCCGCCGATCATGGCTTCGCTTGTGGTGTTGGTATGGTTGCTAATAATCACCTTCATAGCTGTATGCGATGAAGTATATCATAAGTTTGACGTACTCGATGGAGCAATCTACATTTTTGAACTGCTTGGAGTAGGAATGATAGTATATCTGATTATCAGTTGGACAACCATCATTTACATAGGGTATCTGTTTACGCCGATATTCCTCAGACTTTTATACAAAAGATTTAAAACGAACTTAATACAACAAAACAATGAAAATTAAACACATCTTACAACTTATCACTATGGCAATGTCAATCAATGCATCGGCCCAGGGAATAGGGTTCAAATTGGAGAATATGGACAGAGGAGTAAAACCCGGAACCGACTTTTACCGTTATGCTTGCGGAGGCTGGATAAAGGCTAATCCCCTCAAACCAGAGTACGCACGTTTCGGTTCGTTCGATATCGTTGATGAGGAAAACGACCGCCGCATACGCGAGATTATAGAAGGATTCTCGAAGCAGAAGAACGAACGCGGTACTCTGGCACAGAAGATAGGCGACCTCTACACCCTTCGCATGGACTCCACGCGAATGAATAAGGAGGGAGTAAAACCTGTGCTGAAAGACCTTAAAATGATTAGTAAAGTAAAAACCAAGGAACAATGGTTCGACCTTCTGAACCGTCTGAATGCATCGGGTATCAGCTTTGGAGAATTATGGGGCTGCGGTGTCGGAGCCGACATGATGAACTCGAAGCAGAACCTGCTGCATATCTCTCAAGGAGGCTATAGCATTCAGAGAGACTACTATGTGAAGGATGACGAGGCTAACCGCAATATACTTGACGCCTACAAGCAGCATATCGTGAACATGCTGAAACTGGTAGGATACAAGCAAGAGATAGCAGAGAAGAAGATGCAGAACGTACTTGCCATCGAAACACGTATGGCTAAGGCAGGCAAGAGTAACGTAGAACGCCGTGACCCGGCATCGAACTACCACAAAATGGCATTTGCCGACTTCGTTCGCGACTTCGCCGGATTTGACTGGAAAACATATTTTGCCAACCTTGGTTATACTGATATCGACAGCATCGACGTAGGTCAGCCAGAAGCTACAAAAGAAGCTCTTAAAGTAATTGCCGATACTGACCTGCAGGCACTGAAAGACCTCACCGAATGGCAGGTACTGAACAGTTCAGGCAATATGCTCGGCGACGAGGTATATGCTGAAGTATTCGACTTCTATGGCAGGAAGATGACCGGCGCGAAAGAACCAAAACCAAGGTGGCAGCGTTCTGTATCGTCCGTAAACGGAATCCTGGGTGAGGCAGTGGGACAGCTGTATGTAGAGAAGTATTTCCCTGCAGCCAACAAAGAACGTATGCTTGAGATGATTCACAACCTGCAGAAGGCACTTGGCGAACGAATCGATGCTCAGGACTGGATGAGTCAGGAAACAAAACGTGCTGCACACGAAAAACTGGATGCGTTCACCATAAAAGTAGGCTACCCAGACAAATGGCGCGACTATTCCGCACTCGACATCGACCCTAAGAAGTCGCTCTACGAGAACATGAAGCAGATTCATATCTGGGCACACAATGATTACGTTGCACGCAAATGGAAAAAACCTGTTGACCCGACTGAGTGGCACATGACACCCCAGACAGTGAACGCATACTATAATCCGACGACTAACGAGATCTGTTTCCCGGCAGGAATCCTTCAGTATCCTTTCTTCGATATGCAGGCAGACGATGCTTTCAACTACGGAGCCATCGGAGTCGTGATAGGTCATGAGATGTCACACGGTTTCGACGATCAAGGACGTCAATTCGACAAGGAAGGTAATTTCCGCGACTGGTGGACACCAGAGGATGCAGAACAGTACAAGCAAAGAGCACAGGTCATAAAGGATTTCTTCTCGGCTATTAAAGTCCTCCCCGACCTTAACGGAAACGGTGACCTCTGCTGCGGCGAGAACCTTGGTGACCACGGAGGTCTGAAGTTTGCCTATGCAGCATTTCAGAATGCGATGAAGAAGAAACCGTTGGAGACAAAGGAGGGATTCACACCTGAGCAGCGTTTCTTCCTTGCATATGCAGGTGTGTGGGCCCAGAACATAACAGAGGCAGAGATTCGCCATCGCACCACTATGGATCCGCATGCGCTGGGCGAATGGCGAGTAAACGGTGCACTGCCACTTATCGACGCATGGTACGACGCATTCGACATCAAAGCCGACGACCCACTTTATGTACCTGTGGAGAAACGAGTAAAGATTTGGTAACAAAAAACATCGAAGACCATGAAAAAGGGACTGACAAAATCAAACATAAACAAGCGGGAACTCACCCAGCAGGTACTGGAACTATTGGAACAGAACGCCGGGTTTAAGTTCTCGATGAAACGCATATTCCAACAACTGAAGTATTCATCCCACCCCGTTCGCATGATGTGTGTAGATGTGCTGAACGCATTAGTCGAGGATGGGATAATCATGCAGGACGACCACGATGACTACTACATAGAGAAGGTAGCCCACACCGCAGAGGGAACATTCACCCGCACAAGCGGAGGCAGGAACTTCGTTGACACTGATGACGGCATAGGAATAGCCGTATATGATGAAGACACCATGCATGCACTGCCAGGCGACCGCGTTCGCGTAAGCATGTACGCAAAACGCAGGGGAAGCACTAAGATGCATGGACAGGTCGTGGAAATTCTGCAGCGCTCGGAAAAGCCCTTTGTAGGAACTCTGCAGATTCAGCACGACATAGCCTTTCTCGTGAATCCTACGGGCATTCTGCCTCAGGACATACTTATTCCCCAGCGTATGCTGGGAGGTGGAGTCAATGGCGACAAGGTTGTCGTAAGGGTCGTAGAATGGCCTGCAAGTTCACGCAATCCCATTGGCGAGGTAGTGCAAGTACTGGGTAAGGAAGGTGACAACGAGACAGAGATGCATGCCATCCTTGCAGAGTACGGTTTGCCATACAGTTATCCGAAGGAAGTGGAAGAGGCAGCAGAACTGATGGACGCAGGAATCACGAAAGCAGAGATTGCAAAGCGTGAAGACTTCCGCGACATACTCACCATGACCATCGACCCGCGCGATGCCAAGGACTTCGACGATGCTATTTCCATCCGCGACATCTCAAAGAAATACAGTATGTCGGAAAACTCCAAGGTATGGGAAATCGGAGTCCACATTGCAGATGTGAGTCATTATGTAGTAAAGGACGGATTAATCGACCAGGAGGCGCTTAAGCGTGCAACCAGCATCTACCTGGTTGACCGCACAATACCCATGCTGCCCGAAAAGTTGTGCAACGGAATCTGTTCACTTCGTCCAAACGAAGAGAAACTCACCTTCTCCGTCATTTTCGACATGAACGAAAATGGCGTGATACTCGACAAGCGTATTCGTCATACAATTATCAAAAGCCGCAGACGATTCACCTACGAAGAAGTGCAGGCCGTACTCGAAGCGCATGGAGAGGCTACGGAATGTGAAGCTATACGCAAAGGCGAGATGAAACCGACCGAGCCTATAGTAGCTCAGGAAGTAACTGTAAATGAGCAGGGGCAGTGTCTGTGTAGCGACGGAACCGTTCAACCCGATGCAGAAACATTCGCCAACGAACTGATTACCTTGAACCGGTTTGCACGTCGCCTTCGTGAACAGCGATTCAAAGAGGGAGCTATAAACTTCGACCGCGAGGAGGTACGATTCGAGATAGATGAGAAAGGAAAACCAATCAGCGTATATTTCAAACGGGCTAAGGACGCAAACAAACTGGTCGAGGAATTCATGCTCCTTGCCAACCGCACCGTGGCTGAAAGCATCGGAAAGGTTCCGAAGGGAACAAAGGCAAAGGTACTGCCCTATCGTATTCATGACCTGCCCGACCCTACGAAACTGGAGAATCTTGCAGTAATGGCAAGCCGCCTGGGACACGTTCTCATCACTCAGGGAAACAAAGTGGAAGTGGCAAAGAGTCTCAACAGCTTGTTGAAGAGTGTGAAGGGCGAGCGTTGGGAAAACCTCGTAGAAAATGTATCGCTTCGAGCTATGCAGAAGGCACGCTACTCTACATTCAACATCGGGCATTACGGACTTGCTTTCGACTATTACACGCACTTCACCAGTCCAATCCGCCGCTACCCCGACCTGATGGTTCATCGCTTGCTCACACTCTACGAAGACGATCCGCAGAAAAACGTGAATCAGAAATACTACGAAGAACTCTGCACCCACAGTTCCGACATGGAACAGCTTGCAGCTCAGGCAGAGCGTGCCAGCATAAAATACAAGCAGGTAGAGTTCATGGCAGATAAGTTGGGCGAGGAATTCGATGCCCACATCAGCGGAGTCAGCGAATTCGGCATTTATGCCGAGGTAGATGAAAACAAATGCGAGGGACTTATCTCCGTACGGGACCTGGGCAATGAAGGATTCGACTACGATGAGACGAACTACACACTCATAGGCAGGCAATCTCATCACAGATTCACTCTTGGCGATCCTATCCGCATCAAGGTAGCAGCAGCCAACCTGTTCCGTAAGCAGTTGGACTACGAATTTGTCCGTAAGCTCACACCCGACGGTGCAGAATCTTCAGTCCCGCGTCCCGTACACTTCACGAACAAACCAAGCAAAAAGCCGAAGAACAAACAAGGCGGGAAGAAGAAAAAAGGCAGTAAGAAAAGGAAATAACACATCGGTATGTTTTCCGGTTTGAAGCTACAGTGTAATCGTCTTCTCGACTTGTTCTTTCCCCGTTACTGTGCCGTATGCGATGATGTACTGGCAGAGACGGAACATCATCTGTGCATCAGGTGCTTTATGGACCTGCCACGTACAGAACTGCACAAGACCAAGGAGAACGTTATGGAGAAGATGTATTGGGGTAAGATTCCGATTGAGCATGCCAGTGCCTTTATGTACTACAAAGAAGGATTCAAGGATGTAGTCTTGAACCTGAAATATCGCAGGAACCATGCTATCGGAGAGTACTTTGGTCGTCTTATGGCGGAGGAGATAAGCGAATCGTCCGACTTCTTTGAAGGTATAGATGCCATCGTACCAATTCCCTTGCACCACAGCCGACTAAGAAAACGCGGCTACAACCAAAGCGAATACATAGCCCGTGGCATACAGGCAGTCACCAAGATTCCTATTTATTCCGATGCCGTAGTACGAATGGTGAACAACAAAAGCCAGACTCGTATGTTCCACTTCGAACGAAAGAAAAACGTGGAAAACATATTCAAATGCGTACGGCCCGACCTTCTGAAAGGCAACCACATCCTCCTCGTCGATGATGTGGTTACTTCTAACGCCACTACCCTCTCCTGTGCTACGGCAATCATGCAAGCCGTAGGCACACCACTTCCATACGCAGGCGACACGACCGCCATCCGTTTCAGCATCCTTGCCTTAGCTTATGCGGGGAAATAAATGGGTTTCTCATCTATTTCCCAATTTGCAGGGCTGCGTCCTTCGCTGTCTGGAGCATTGCTACCTGTTGTAAGGCTTGCTGTCGCGTAGCATGCGATGATGAACGCCCCGATGAGAGGAGGACCTGGTTCCTCAGCTCTGATTATCAGTTAGCTGTTAGAATACTTTTAATACGAAATCCAATCTGAGACTTCATTACTGGGAAAATTTTTATTGAAAACTTTCCATAAACCTATATGCCTACACAATTTTAACGTTATACTCTGGTTTTATGCGGATTATACATTTTCAAGCATACACAAAGCCAACACAAAAATGGATAAACGGCACGGATTCTCTTAATTTAGTGGTCTGAATTACTCCTAAAAGGCGTTCGAGCAAAAACTATTATGCATTCTAACAACTTTTTCTTCGAAGGACAGAAATCAAATTCTCTAGAGAATTTAAATTTTGTAGGCTAAGCAGGAATTACTGCATCGAGGAGGAACAGTAAAATTCTCTAGAGAATTTCAAATCTCTCTTAGCTAAATTTGTTTACGGAGAAGAATTATCGCTAATTACAGTTAACTATAGAGCACAGAATTGTACGAAGAAACACAAAAAATGCAGGTTTTGTATAGGTTTCGTGTAGGAATCATGTAGGCTTTGTGTAGGCTTTGTGTAGGCTAAATTTTGCCTATCTTCCTTATTTATATGCATATATACGAATTTAGTGTAGGCATGTAGGCTTGAATATGATTTTTTAATTATTTTTTTACAAGGATGGCATCTTGAACATTGAGGGAATGGAAAAGAGATTGTTGATTTTTGCAGCAGAGAATGAATGATGTCGGGATTTTTTTGTACTTTTGTGAGCAAAAGAAACAAGGACATGAGCGAAGGATGTCAGACACGACGGATGTATGGGCACGATTACGCAGTACCAGGGACTTATGAGGTGACCATTGTGGTTGCCGAAAGGCGTCGTGTATTTGGCGAAATCGCAGGAACTATGAAAGGTGGTGGCGATAAGCCTCATCTCAAACCATCACGGCTTGGTCAGACAGTCCTTGACGAGGAACTTCCTAAGATACATCATTATTATCCTATGGTTGACTTATGGCAGGTATGCCTTATGCCAGATCATATACACATGATTGTGCGCATCAGAGAACCGCTACCAAAGGGAAAGCATCTTGGCATCATCATTGGTGCTTTCAAGGGAGGCATCAGCCGAGCCTGGTGGAAACTGAACTCCACTGTGTCTGCAGCATCAGCTGAAGATTCACGTTCCTCTCTTTTCGAGCCTAATTATAACGACCACATACTAATGCGAGACGGCCAACTGGAGAACTGGAAATGCTACCTCCGTGACAATCCTTTACGCTATATGATGCGACACGAATACCCTGATTTATTCCAGCGCTCGCTTTGCATCACTATTGGAGGTGTGCGTTACAGCGCCTTCGGCAATATGCTTCTGCTTCGACAGCCAGAAAAACATCAGGTGTTTTTCCATCGTCGTACAAATGGAATACCTACGGAAAATACAGATGTATGGAAAACAGAAAGCCAGCGTCTGATTGCTGCGGCAAACAGTGGAGACGTGCTGGTAACGCCCGGAGTCTCAGAATGTGAGAAAAGGGTCAAGAACATGGCTTTGGAACAGAAGTTACGGTTAATTCATGTACAAGCCGAGCCTATTGGACAATACTGGAAACCAGAGCGAAGTCGTTTCGAAGCCTGTGCATTTGGCTCACTGCTTATTCTTGCACCATGGAGCGAGGATATGCCTGCTTTCGTTAGCGATTATGAGCGGTTCCATTACCTCAATCATCTGACTGAGACTATTTGTGCTATTGGGCATACCACTAATGTGGCAGTGCATGGCTTACGCCATTAGCACAGTGGCTAAGAAGAGAGGCGAACAAGAAAGGCTTATGCCATTAGCACAGTGGCTAATAATAAATATTGATTATAGAAAATAATTACAGAGTGAATTATGAAGATAATAAACGTATTTTTGATGGCACTGGTGATGGGCGGAGCACATGCAATGGCTCTGCCTGCTGACGATGCACAAATAAATAAGGTTAATATGGAAGAGAGTAACTTTACACGACAGTCGATAAGAGTAGAGGACGGATTGATGACTCCCGAGGTCCTTTGGGCTATGGGACGCATAGGCAGTCCTGCTGCTGCACCTGACGGAAAGCACATAGCCTATCAGGTGGATTATTATAGCGTGAAACTGAACAAGAGCCACAAGGTGCTGTATGTACTTGACACCAGCAAGACAGCAACGGCACTGGCTGCAGAACCGACCCTGCTAACAATGGATGAGAAAAACGAGACGGCGCCTGCGTGGTTGGACAATGAGACTATTGCCTTTCAGCGCGACGGGGAGATTTGGGCTATGAATCCGGACGGCAGTAACCGGCGCCAGTTGAGCAAGACCGGAGGAAAAGTGGAAGGGTTCAAGTTCTCGCCCGACCGAAAGGCGGTGATCATCCTGAAATCAACACCTTTCCATGAGGTGATAAAGAAGAATCCTGATGACCTGCAGGAATCCACCGGACTGGTGATTACAGACCTCATGTACCGCCATTGGGATCATTACGTGAAGAGCATTCAGCACCCATATATTTATAATGTCGGCGCGGACCTGACTATAGCAGAGACAGGCAAGGACATTTTGGAGGGAGAACCATACGAGTGCCCGATGGAGCCATTCGGCGGAATAGAACAGCTGGACTGGAGTCCCGACTCGAAGAGCGTGGCCTATACTTGCAGGAAGAAGACAGGACTGCAGTATTCGATTTCGACCGATTCGGACATATATCTGTATGACATCAGTACGGGTACGACTCGGAATCTGTGTAAGCCGGCAGACTACAAGGTACCAGCGTGTGACCCGTCACGCACGCTGAGGGTGCAGGCTGTGAACAGTCCTGACAACCTTAAAAACAACGTGGGCTACGACCAGAATCCGCAGTTCTCAGCCGACGGGAAACACATAGCATGGCTCTCAATGGAACGCGATGGTTATGAGTCGGATTTAAAACGATTATGTGTTTACGAAGTAGCTACAGGGAATAAGTGGTATGTAAACTGGGAGAGTGACATAGATGCTTTCTGCTGGGCTGAGGGGAAACAGATGAGTTCAAGTCAAAGGACTAAGGACAATGGGCTAAGGGGTAAGGCGAGCGATCCTCTGTTCTATTTCCTGAGCGTCTGGCACGGATGCAGCAATATGTATATGGTAAACCAGAAAGGCGAGGTTAGGGAACTCACAGAGACGTGGGACGACTGGACCGACCTGCAGATGGCAAACAACGGACAGCAGATACTGGCATCGAGACAAAGTATGAGTCAACCGACCGACCTGTATCTCGTCACTCCTTCAGCCAAAGCCGGCAAGGCGGCAGATGTTGTCCAGATTACGCATGAGAATGACCATATCCTCTCACAACTGAAGACGGGAAAAGTGGAGCAGTACTGGGTGCCAACGACCGACGGGAAGAAAGAACTGGTGTGGGTGATTCTGCCCGCGAACTTCGAGAAGGGTAAGAAATACCCTACCCTGCTGTTCTGCGAGGGAGGCCCTCAGAGTCCTGTGTCGCAGTTCTGGAGCTACCGCTGGAATTTCCAGATAATGGCTGCTAACGGATATGTTATAGTGGCACCAAACCGCCACGGTCTTCCAGGATTCGGCCAGGAATGGAAGGAACAGATCTCAGGCGACTGGCCAGGGCAGTGTATGCAGGACTATCTGTCTGCCATCGACTTTGCAGCTGACTCCCTACCCTATGTAGATCGCGACCGTCTGGGAGCTGTAGGAGCTTCGTTCGGAGGCTACTCAGTCTATTATCTCGCAGGCATTCACGAGAAACGCTTCAAGGCATTCATTTCTCACGACGGCGCATTCAATCTGGAAGCAATGTACCTGGAAACTGAAGAGAACTGGTTTGACAACTGGGAATATGACGAAGCCTACTGGCATCGTCCACAGATGCCGAACGCGAAGAAGACATACGAGAAATCACCACACAAGTTGGTGGATAAGTGGGACACTCCTATCCTCTGCATACACGGAGAGAAAGATTATCGTATATGCTACACTCAAGGCATGCAAGCCTTCAATGCAGCACGCATGAAGGGTATTCCTGCTGAGCTGCTGCTCTTCCCCGATGAGAACCACTGGGTATTGAAACCGCAGAACGGCGTGCTATGGCAGCGCACATTCTTCAATTTCTTAGACAAATGGTTGAAATAAGGTGTAAAAACTGAAACCTGAAACAGAAGAAGGATGGTCTCGATTGAGTCCATCCTTCTTCTTTCATATAAGCTTAATATCAGTCTGTAATCAAATTCTTACCTGTCATCTCCTTTGGTTGTGGGAGACCCATGATGTGGAGTATAGAAGGAGCCACGTCAGCAAGCACACCGTCCTGAACCTTTGCATTCTTGTTCTCTGTAACATAGATGAACGGAACAGGATTGAGTGAGTGAGCTGTATTCGGAGTTCCGTCCGGGTTGAGTGCGTTGTCAGCATTTCCGTGGTCGGCAATGATGATAGTCTCGTAATCCATAGACTTGGCTGTCTCAACCACGTCGTGAACACATGTGTCGATAGCAGCAACAGCCTTCTCGATAGCAGTATAAACACCTGTGTGACCAACCATGTCGCCATTAGCGAAGTTAACAACAATCCAGTCGTATTTTCCTGTCTTGATAGCCTCAACCAGTTTGTCCTTCACCTCGAAGGCAGACATCTCGGGTTTGAGGTCGTAGGTAGCTACCTTCGGCGAGTTGACCAGAATACGGTCTTCGCCCTCGAACGGAGTTTCGCGACCTCCATTGAAGAAGAATGTAACGTGTGCATACTTCTCTGTCTCAGCAGTGTGAAGCTGTTTGAGTCCCTTGCTTGCAAGGTATTCACCAAGAGTATTATCTACGTTCTCCTTAGGGAAGAGGATGTGAACGCCCTTGAAACTTGCATCGTACGGAGTCATGCAGTAGTACTGCAGATCTGGAATAGTCTTCATACCCTGTTCCGGCATATCCTGCTGGGTGAGCACGATGGTGAGTTCTTTTGCACGGTCGTTGCGGTAGTTGTAGAAGATTACCACGTCGCCCGGCTTGATAGTACCATCTACGTTTGCATTTACAAGCGGTTCCATGAACTCATCGGTATTCTTGTGTTCCTCTGTATGAGAATCATAGCATGACTGAACGCCCTCGACCATGTCGGTACACTTGCGTCCCTTGCCTTCGATGAGCTGATCGTAGGCAACCTTAATGCGATCCCAACGCTTGTCGCGGTCCATAGCATAGAATCGGCCGATGATAGATGCGATAGCTCCGACGCCTACCTCATCGATATGCTTCTGCAGGTCGGCAATGAAACCCTTACCCGACTTAGGGTCTGTGTCACGTCCGTCCATGAAACAGTGGACGAAGCAGTTCTTCACCCCATATTCCTTAGCGATGTCGATAAGTTTCAGTATGTGGTTAAAGCTTGAGTGAACACCACCTGTCGAAGTGAGTCCCATAAGGTGAACGGCATGGCCTGTCTTCTGAGCATAGCCGTAGGCAGACTGAATTTCAGGATTCTGCAGGATGCTATTGTCGGCACAGGCACGATTTATCTTGACGAGGTCTTGATAAACAATACGTCCAGCACCGATATTAAGGTGTCCAACTTCCGAGTTACCCATCTGTCCGTCGGGCAGACCTACGTTCTCACCGCTGGCCTGAAGTTGCGAGTGTGGGTATGTTTCGTTCAGATAATCCATGTAGGGAGTTGGTGTCTGATAGATTACGTCTCCCTTTCCTTTGTCACCGATTCCCCATCCGTCGAGAATCATTAAAAGCGCTTTCTTACTCATAATATTTAATAATTAGAATTTTACGACATGTGTACCAAGTGCAAATGCCTTCTCCATATTTCCAGTTGTCTTGAACACGTCTGCCTTGGCAGAGATATTGTCAAGATAGTTGACGAGTGAAGCCTCGGGAATGCAAGGCATGACAGGCGAGCCGAATTCGAGTTCGCCGTGATGCGACAGTACGCAGTGTATGATGAAATTGATTTCACGTTTGTCGATACCCTCCTCGCGAAGAATGCCATTGAGGTAGTTGGCAGACATATAGATATGTCCGAGCAGGAACATATTCTCCTGAGTCTCACCCTCTGTGTTGTACTCACACAACTTGCCCCAGTCGTGGAAGAGGATTGCGATGATGATGCGCTCCACCTTAATCTCCTCCGGATAAGGATAGACGGGATAAAGTCCCTCAAGCATATGCAGCATCTGCCATGTGTGATTGAGCAGACCACCCGGGAAAGCATGGTGAACACTGGTTGCTGCAGGATACTTGCTATATGGCTCGTAGAGCGTAGCAGCATACTTCTGGATTACAGCAGTCAGGTTTTCATCCTTACAGAAAGTGAGCAACTGACGTATGGTGTCTTCCCACGTCTTGCGAGTGACAGGTCTTGGAATGAGTTTGTAGAGAGGATGGTCCTCGGAAGGGAACTTGCCAAGGATGACGTCAAGCTGTCCTGCCGACTTCTTCCCCTGATTATCACGTATATTGATGAAGGTAATGAGTTGTCCGGGTTTAGGACCACCAGTCTTCGGTGTGTCCCATACACATATATTCTCAACCCCTTCGAGGTTTGCACACTTGAGATTCACGAACGGAGCACCTGTGCGAGCCACAGAATCCTGTCTGCTTATAACGATATATTCCTTTGCCATATACAGCTAACATATAAAAATATGGATGCAAAGATAGACATTTTTTATATAAATATACATATCTTTGTCGGCACATTATATATTTTTTACCTACAGTTATGAAAAGGATTATTACATTTGCTTTCTTCACATTACTGACAGCCCTGGCTCAGCCTCTTAAAGCAGGGAATGCAGAGACTTTCAAGATTACAGGCACGGAGTGCCAACAGATAGACGGATTCGGAGCGAGTGACGCATGGAGTATGTGGAAGGCCGAGTGGTGGGGCGACTCACTTTGCAACCGGATTGCAGACTGGCTCTTTTCGCAGGAAGTGGACGAGCAGGGCAACCCGAAGGGTATAGGACTCTCTATATGGCGATATAATGCCGGTGCAGGCAGTGCCAGTCAGGGTCAGGATGCCAAGATAAACAGAGACACCAGAACTGAGTTTTATGACAAGCAGAAGGGACAGCGCCAGTTCCTGAAGATGGCGAAGCAACGTGGCGTACCCACAATTCTGGCTTTCTTCAATACGCCTCCAGTGACGATGACTATAAACGGTCTGGGAACCAACACCGGCAGAGGCGGATCAATGAATCTGAGAGATGATGCCTATGACGACTTTGCCACGTATGCTGCAGACATGATAGAGACCATCGGACGTGAAGACGGAGTCGCAATCGACTATCTGTGTCCGGTAAACGAACCTGACGGCAGCTGGAACTGGCAAGGACCGAAACAGGAAGGTACGCCAGCCACGAACCGCGAAGTGGCCCGCATAGCCCGCGAGATGAGCAAGGAATTTTCCGGACGCGGACTGAAGACCCGTATTATGGTAAACGAATCGAGCGACTATCGCTGTATGTTAGGCATTCACGACACAGACTGGCAACGAGGCAATGAGATAGAATGTTTCTGGAACCCAGACTCCGCCGACACATACGTAGGAGACCTGCCAAACGTAGCAAGGATAATGGCAGGGCACTCGTATTGGACAAACACTCCTGTGCTGCGCCCTGGTGACAAAGGGTACAAAAACAAAGGACTCTATGGCTACAGACGCAGGATAAGAGAGGCATTTGAAAAGAAAGACGTGAAATTCTGGATGTCGGAACTCTGCATCATGCAAAACGACACAGAGATTGGCGGAGGCACACCATACGACTTCACGATGAAGACAGCACTATACGTAGCGAGAGTCATGCACTACGACCTGACCGTTGCATGGGCAAGCAGCTGGCAATGGTGGCGGGCACTGGGCGGCAACTATCGCGACGGACTGCTGAAGGAAGAATGGATGAGACACGAAGGCGGCAGAAAAACAACCGTAAGGGATTCGAAGCTGCTATGGGCAGTGGGCAACTACAGCCGGTTCGTACGCCCCGGCGCCGTACGCCTTGAGGTGGAAGGCGGAAACAGAGACCCCTACGGAGTGATGGTCTCGGCATATAGGAACAGCAACGGAAGCATCGTGGCTGTCGCAATTAACTATAGCGAAAAGGAACAGATAATCAGCATTCAGGGCGTCTCCGACAAAAGTGAATATACACTGTTCAGAACCTCGGATATCGAAGGGGAGAATCTAAAACTAATAGGACGCGGAAACAAAAAAGACATTTCCCTTATTCCTCGCTCTATCACATCAATAGTCTTCAAATAACAGTCAAATATAAACTCAGGGTATGCGAGAAGCTGAGTTTTTAGGATAGTTGAGGATACTCGGAAAAACATTAAAGGGGTGTTAACATTTTTTAGCACTCCTTTTTGTGTTTATATGTATTTAACACTTTATCTTTGCGTTTAACCACATTTTACAATCTTTAGCAACCTTTTTTTAAACTTTTCACAACTATGAAAATCAAGCATTGTCTGATAGTGGGGTCATCTGCACTATTATTATTGTGTAATTCATGCACAAACAAGGATTACGATTTGAGTGACATTGACAAGACCGTCAGTTTCAAGGCTAAGGAACTGACCGTGCCTATCAACCTCGAGTACCTGACACTGGACCAGGTTATGGACTTGAAAGAAAACAGCGAAGTCAAAAAGATGAAAGATGCAAACGGCAACGACATCTATGCTGTATTGAAAGAAGGAACATTCAAATCAAGCAAGATTAACGTAAAACAGATTACTGCTACGCCACAGATTAGTCACAGCTCCAAGGACCTAAGCACAACAGCTACTCCGATAGCTGTACCAGGAGGATTGAAAGTTGAATTTGACATCACAGGCGTTCCGCCAACTACTTTCAAGGCAAATGCAACTGGTGTTGACGAGTCTATTCGGGGAATAGATAACATCGGCATTTCAAGCCGTCTGATTACACGAATTTCACTGCAAGCCAACGGAAGTTCGGTTAACTGGAGTAATGTAAAAATCAAAGGACTGAAAATAGAATTCCCAAGAGGTCTGAAATGCTCTGCTTCAAAGGGTACATTCATTGAGAGCAGTTCTTCACAACCAGACTACAGCCTGCTCGACCTGAGTGGCGAGGTCCTGACCGTAGATGCTTCAGGTAAAGTAGAAGAAATCCTGATTAATGCAGAGATGTATGACATTAAGGACAATGAAAGTATCAAGTTCGATTCAAAAGCCCATACACTCGACATTGTAGACCAGGTGAACATCCAGACTGGTACAATCGAACTCATCACATCCGGAACCATACCTTCATCAATAAAAATCACATTGGCTCCTGCTATGGACCGGATGGTAGTTACTACGTTCACAGGACTTGTAGAATACAAAGTGCAGGACTTGAAAATCGACCCGATCGACTTGAGCAGTCTGCCTGACTTCCTCAATCAGGCAGGAACAAAACTCGGATTGGAAAATCCGCAAATCTACGTGGGCATCAACAACCCATTGGGTAACGTGAAAAGCTCGGCTGCCGGAGGCGGCATATATATGGAGACAGACTTCAAGATGACTCCGGAACGCGACGGCAAGGTTGCGAAGGCTCATAGCCTGAATAATGGAGCTTTCCAGATTGTCGGAGGAACTACGGCTGAACAGACATTCGTGATGTCACCATCCGACCCCAAAACCTATTACGAGGGTTTCACCAATCCTAAATTCGTACAATATACCGGACTAAAGGAAATTCTGAAAGAGACTGACGGTGTTCCGACAAAGATAACAGTGGAGGCTGTTGACCCGAAACTGCCTGAACAGAATGTATATAACTTCGCACTCGGTTCGGACTATGGAGTAGTAGAAGGACGCTATACATTCTACGCTCCGCTGCAGCTGTCGAACGACACACGAATCCTCTACACCGACACTATCGACGGATGGAACGACAAAGACGTAGATGCTATCACCATCAACAATATAAGACTGAACATGTCAGTATCTACAGACGTACCGTTCCCACTCAATCTGGAGGTAGTTCCTATCACATTCAATGCAAAGACCATACCTGGAGTCACTTCCAGCACAGTATCAATTCCTGCCAAAGCAAAGGACTATGCTACAGAATTCACCATCAACGGTACAGTAACTCATCTTGACGGACTTCTTATCAAGGCAAAAGTTCAGAATCCTGACGACCAGACAGTATTAGGACCACAGATGAAACTTTACATCAAGAACAGCAAGGTAACGCTGACAGGTAATTACACGAAAGAACTCTAACCAATAACTTCTAAAAACAAATTAAGACTATGAAAAGAATATTATATATGGTTGCGGTTCTTTGCATGGCAGTTACCGCATCGGCACAAGACCTGCGCTCAGGTAGATATAATGACGGTTATCTCTACAGACATGACCTCAACCCGGCAATCGGCAACGAACAGAATTATGTGTCCATGCCTGCACTCGGCAATTTAAACGTAGGACTCAATAGTAACCTGAGACCCGACAACATATTCTTCAACCGTAACGGCAGAACAGTTCTGTTCCTGAATCCAAACGTCGCCACAGATGAATTCCTTCAGAACATCAAGGACAAGCACCGCATTGTGCAGAATCTGCGGATGCAGATCTTAGGATTCGGTTTCAAGGCATGGGGCGGATATAACACATTCGAAATCAACGCCCGCGAGAACGTCTCTGTCAATCTGCCAGGCTCGTTGCTTCGTCTGGCGAAGGAAGGCGTAGAAAACAAGACATACGACATAGGCAATCTGAATGCTCATGCTGATGCGTACGTAGAATTAGCATTAGGTCACAGCCGCAATATCGATGACCAGTGGCGCGTAGGTGCCAAGGTGAAGATCCTTTTAGGTGTGGCTAACGTAGATGCCAACGTGAACAAGGGCATACTGGAACTGAGAGACGACAAGTTCATTGGTGTCACAGATGCTATCATCCAGACCAGCATCAAGGATGTGCAATACAAGATGGAAAACAAGATGCGCGGACCTGCAGGTCAGCAGACAATGCACAGGTATGTGTCTGGAATAGACAAGACAAAATGGGGCGTAAACGGTTTTGGCATGGCATTCGACCTTGGTGCTGAATATAAGATTGACGACAATTGGAAGGTGTCTCTCTCACTGCTCGACCTCGGATGGATTGGCTGGAAGAACAACTTCGTAGCATCAACCGACGGAGAGCACAGCGTAGAGACTGACAAGTACATATTCAACCTGAAGGACAACACAGAACATTCTTTCGACAACGAAAAGGAACGTCTCGCTGAAGGTGTAGCCCAGTTGTACGAATTGAAGGATATGGGCAACGCAGGCAGCCGCTCAAGATCTCTTGGAGCCACTCTGACATGGGGTGCAGAATACAAGACTAAGTTCTACGACAAACTGACCTTCGGTTTCATCAATACCACTCGCATTCAGGGAAAATACAGTTGGACCGACTTCCGCTTCTCAGCAAACGTAGCTCCTATAAAAGCAATCTCGGCCACTGCCAACTTTGCATTCACCACGTTTGGTGCCAGCTTCGGATGGCTCATCAATATCCACCCGACCGGATTCAACCTCTTCGTCGGAATGGACCACACTCTGGGAAAACTTGCGAAACAAGGTCTGCCGCTCTCGGGTCGGGCAAACGTAAACCTCGGTATCAACTTCCCGTTCTAAGCCAACTGTCGAGAAAAACTAATCTGCAATATGTAAGAACCTTGTTACCTTGCTAACAAGGTTCTTATTGTTATTCATGTACGCATCCAGAAGGCGGGTCAGCCCCTTCTCATTCTGTGGAATGACATCATAATCTGCTATACAGGCAGGGATAAGACATGAATACCCTTCACGCAGCAGGATTTCGTCACCAGTGTGACGTATCTTAATCCTACAATCACCCTCCAGACACATAGTGACGATAAACGAATCGTACTTCATCAGGTTACGATGGAAGGGACGATTGGTCAACACTATCCGCATAGTAAAGAATGGTGACTCGATACAAGGGTTTGCCCGCTGCTGCTCATCATTGTATATTGTGCGGTATTCATCCTGCACATTGAAGTCTATCGCCCTGAGAGCCTCGGCAGTATGCAGCTGGCGGGGTTTTCCGTCCAGTCCGGGACGGTTATAATCATATATACGATATGTAATGTCACTATTCTGCTGCACTTCGGCAAGGAGTATGCCTCCGCAGATTGCATGTACACGACCTGCAGGCAGATAAAACACATCACCCGCCTTCACACTGTGCTTGGCAAGAACGTCACATATTGTTCCCTTCTCTACCCTCTTCACATATTCTTCCTTCGTTATCTGTTCCTTCATTCCGGCATACAGGAAAGCTCCAGGCTTTGCATCTATGATATACCAGCATTCCGTCTTGCCGTTCTTCCCGACTTCGCTTGCCAGTTCATCATTCGGATGCACCTGAATACTCAGGTCGTCGGCTGCGTCAATAAACTTAATCAGCAGTGGAAATTCACCCGAATATTTCTCAAAGACACTCTTTCCCAACAACTCCGGACCAAACTCCTTCACAATTCGGTCCAGGGGCATACCCTTGAACTCACCATTGCTGATGATACTCACAGATGAAGGTACTACACTGACTTCCCAACTCTCGCCAATGGGTTCGTTGGCTGGTGTCTGCTTCTTGTATGTCTGTATTTGTTTTCCGCCCCATACGGTCGGATGCAAATTGGGTTCAAATAGAAGTGGGTAGAGCATGATTAGTGAAATGTTTTTATGTTAGAATGGATAACCGACGGCGAAGTGGAGGGCTACACCGTCCTTCCAGAACCGTGGTATGTTATAGTAGCCAGACTTACCCGTATCGTATGGAGCATGAATAGCCACACCGACATCGAATCGCAGCACGAGGAAATCCATATCGTATCGCAGACCGAGACCTGTACCAAGAGCTATCTGCTTGAGGAAGGAGTCAGAACGCAATTCGTATTCCCTCACTGTGGAATCTTTCCATTTCCACACGTTACCGGCATCAAGGAAAAGTGCTCCATACAGATTTCCGAACAATGGGAAACGATATTCTGCATTCAGTTCCATTCTTATATCTCCACTATGCAGCAGATAGTAATTCACATTGGGATCGTAGTACCCGCCAGGACCGATTGATCGGGTCGAAAACGCACGGATACTGTTTGCACCGCCGGCATAGAACCAATCGGTGGATGGAGTATTGGCTGAATTACCATAAGGACGGATGAATCCCAGATATGCACGTGTGGCAATAAGACTCCGAGGGGTTAGTCTGAATTTATTACGCAGTTCAAAGATAAACTTCAGAAACTGGCTGTATTTCTTGAAGACAAAAGACTTGTCTTTCTCGTTCCACGACTTGCCGCCTATAGCCTGCGCAGCAGCTATGATATTACCTGCCTCCTTCACCGTTGCCATGAAATTCGTGGTTACATTCAGGTACGGGTTCGAAGAATTATCGTAATTGAACGTATATTGCATTGAGGGAGTGTAACGGTCGGCTACAAGCATGGCCATAGCGGAGTTATAACGGTTCATCGCCTTGAAATAATCCTCCGACACTTCTCGCACGTCGAGCATATCAATATTCAAAGGCGAGAAATTATGCTTTATATATTTAGATGTCTGGAAGGCATAATCCACTCCTATCTGGAAACGGTTGAAACGATATACGTTTGCTATGTTTGAGCGCGTAAAAGCACCCGTGAACTTAGTGGTCGCAGGATAACGGTGACGGCGGTTGACCAGTCCGGGGAATGCAATCCAAGGCACAGTATATCCTAATTCAAATCCATATTCGTAAGTATCTCTTCTGTTCACATTCAGACCTTCACGTCCCGACAAACGCCAGTAGTAAAGTCCGCGCAGCGTCAGCGAGAGAGTTTCACCACGATGGAAGGCATTGCGTTTGGCGAAGGTAAGTGCCAGATCCGGTCCGAACTGTGTATTACTCTTATATGTCAGGTTAAACTCAAGCGAGGCATCTATGAGTTTGTCCATCGTCAAGTTGATGCGAGAATCGAGAATCGTACAAGTATCTGTAGTATCACGGGGAGTAAACGAAACCTGTACGTTGGAAAAGATATTCATACTCGAAAGCGCATTCACGGTCTGCGACACCTGATCCTCATTATACAATCGGTTAGCACGGTATTTGAGTCCACGGTAGATTACTCGCTGCGACACAGGCATCCGCTTTCCCTGATAGGCAATGGTAAGGTTACGGAACGACAGTGTGTCGTCATACTGCATCATGCGCTGACGGCTATTACCACCCGACAGGCCGACACCGCTATTCTGACGGATAAAGACATCGCGCTTTCCGAATTTCCACTGACGCTTAGCCTTATCCGGCATCTGTCTGTCAGCTACGACCCTGAGATCTACCTTTCCCGGATTATTAAGCGAATCGGCAAAATACTGAATATAATCTGTTCGATAGAAATAGAATCCGTTATTATGGAACTCCTTGTTCAGTCGTATCTTCTCATTCTGCAGGTCCAAGACCGAGAACTGATTCCCCTTCTTCAGCAGGCAGTTTTCTTTCGTTGCCTGTAGGATGCTGTCCTCCACCTGCGGGAACACATACTTAATTGAATCCAGATAACGAGCCTGACCCAGATTGATATTATACGTTATTTTCTTTTTCTTTGGATTCTTGCCGGAAATGAGTTCGTAGTTCACGTCAGCCCCGAAATAACCGTAGTTTCGCAGCAGATTCCTTGTCACCTTCACACGTGTATCTGGCGAGGCAGACGTAATGGTGCGTGGAGTGGCAGCAAAAGTATCGAAGAACCACTTACGTATTCCCTTCTGCTCTTTATATCCCATCGAGTTGTATATCCATAACCCTATTGGCAATGGAGTCCGTATCTTGGAACTTCCAAACAGAGAGTTGTTAGGTGCATAGGCAAGAGCCGCCTCGGCTTCGGCCAATGCAGCAGCTTCGAGCGGAGCATCTGACTTTCCGTTGACATTTATGGACTTAATACCTGTGTATAGATACTCTCCCTCGGGCAAGTTGCTCGTAGTGGAACAACCTGCAAGAAGACACAACATCAGACAGAATAATATGTAATTAGCGGTTTTCAACTTTTACTGTTTTCTTTTTCTTGAATATGAACAAATCCGTTACTTTATCTACCTTCTTGCGCAACAGCAGACCGGCACCGCTCTTATCGAGTACACCATCTACAATATTATTATAGTCCTTGCCACGGAACAGTCGTATGTATCTCGTGGCACTACGATCGAGTCGCCATTCGAGCGACACGTCGTCAATAAACGAATTCATACCCGACTGTTGGTTTACATTCTTGTTGCTCGACACCTTACCGCCTACCACTACATTCAGGCGGTCGCTGAAGAATCGCTTGGTAAACTTAAACGAGTAGTCCGTTCCGGTTTCTCCGTTGGCATAGGTAGTATTGTCAATCCCCACACTTACATCTACCACAGAACCCAGCGTCTTGCCTGTCAGACTGTTTATTTCCGACTGCAGGAAACTGTTCAGGGCACCGCTCGATGCCGTACTCGTTGAGTTGTTTGCCGACAGGTACATTCCCGTTGCCATCATAGCCACAGCCAGTTTATTCTTCTCCTCTTCAGTATATCCTGCCAGTTCATCCTTTACGGCAGCATCCTGCGGAGCATCGATGGTGAATTGCAATCCCATATCAGAAAGGGTGTTGGATATCTTCACTCCCACGTCAAACGCAACACTTCTCGGTGTAGAGCCGTCGCTGCTGACCATAGCCTTGGTCCGTTCCGTCGCAGCGATATTGAGTGTCGGATTCATCACGTCGCCATTGAAATCCACATAGCTGCCCGATGCAATCTTGAATGTCTTCAGCGGGATGATAGGCAGGGTATATTTCATTTCTCCTTCGGTAAATGAAATTCTGCCAATCACATTCAGCACACCCTCCGGTGTATATGCCATAGTCACCTGACCGCCGCTGCGCAGGGTTATATAACTCTGGCGGTCGGCAGAGAACTCACAATTGAACTTTGCCCCTTCCTCAATTCTCAGTGCAACCCTCATGTCGATACCCATAGCCTGTGGTCTCACGACTGTAGTATCGGGCGGGGCATTGAAATCCACGAAGGTAACGACATCCTCCATCCTGTCACCCTGTGTGAGTGGAGTATCGACCAGAATATATGTCATGTCTGTCTTGCTCAACACATTCACCACTCCACGAACCGAAAGATCCTTCATCGAACCATGCACACGGAACACGATATCTCCGTATATGTCTCCGAAGAGCACTGCCTTGCGTGTACGCTTAGCCTCAATCAGTTTGAATCCATAGCCATAGAGCGACAGCGACATATACATATTATCAAAGTCGGAGAAGTCAAAGTATCCGTCAAAGTCAAGCGGAGTATCTCCGGCTCCGTATATTTTATAGTGGTCAAACTTAATACGGCTGTCCTCTATATACGCAGTAGAATTGTCCAGTCGCAGGTCAAGTGAATATGGTTCTGAGATTATATGCACATCCTTCGTGACCACCTTGCCGTTGAACATCAGTTTGTCCGCAGGTCCCTGCACGAGTATATCGCCAGTCATCGTACCTGTGAATCCCATCATCTTATCGGGAACGAAAGGCGAGATGAGCGACAGTGGCACCTCTGCCAGTTGCAGGTCGGCATTCAGATACCCCTCAGGAGTCTTCGTACTATAACTACCCTTCATCGTAGCCACATGAGTATCGTTATAATCGAGCGAAGCATCCACCGTATGCATATCTGCTCCCTCTGGCACATAGACCAGATGAGAACGCAAATTGCCTACCGGCATTTCCTCATATACGAAGTCCTTCAGCGACACATCGCTCATAACCTTAAACTGTTTGTCATGTACATCGTATGTGGCATCGGCACTGAACAGACCTTCTATCTGCGGAACTAACGGCACATCTTTTAATAATGCACCAATATCCAGATGTCTGATGATTGCATGCGCCGTCTGTTCGTTATATTCGTTTGGCTGAGCATGAAGCGATATATAACTGCTGTCTTCGAGCGACTGCAGCTCTATGTTTGCACTGACCACTCCGAACTCCACAGGTGCTTTGGGTTGGGGGCGCGACAACCGGACCTGCACAAGATTATCCTTATTCAGCTGGAACTTCCTGAATCCCAGCACAGGCTGATCCGGATACAATGTTATGTTCACGGCTGTATCGGTCGTGTGTGCATGCAGTCCCAGGTCAAGTCCTTTCTCTCTCTTCTTATTGAAGAATCGCAGGTGGGCATCTGCTTCCTTCGGACTTGAATAGCCATCAAGCAGAGCTACAAATCCAGGCATCATCGGCTGGTTTTTGCTGATGGCGGCAGCCTTATACGTCATAAGAGCAGAGTCCTGCTTTACAATAAAATATGTGGTATCGACTCTGATCGAATCGTAATGCAGGGCATACATATGTCCACGACAACTGATACCCGCCTCGGGATCGGTCCTCGCTTTCAGCGAGAAGTCGGAGAACGACATACCATACTCTTTCATGAGAGGAGTCACAGGATTATGCATGCCTGCATGAGCATCTAAATACATAACAGGAAGATAACTCTTCAGTTCGTACATATCCACATTCCTGTTCTTCATCTGTTTCGAGAACATACCATTCCATTTCATCGACTTCTCAATGAACGTCAGCAGGTTGTTCGGAGTACGGAAATCAAGTCTCAAGTCACCCGCATAGAAGTCTATATCAGTACTATCCACCGTAGTGAGAGCCTTCAACATGAAAGCATCGGTGACTATGGAATCGGAGAATGTATGTATGTTCACACCTTTTATATCCACATTCAAAAGACAAAGCGGATGTTTGCTGCTCCAATCGGCAAACGAAAAATCAGCCTCGCCTTTGGTTCTGACTACAAAGGCAGTATCGATGAATCCCATAGCCATAATGTCGGCATAATCTATATTCACATTCATCATGCCCTCTAAACTCTCCTTCACGGCTCTTCCCTTCATGCGGTTTTCAATCACGCCACCAACATTGGCATTCAGATTCACATCAGCTACCAACTGGTCATTATCGCATTTCAGATTGGTTTTCAGCACACCGCGCGACAGACTCGCATCTGCCATCATCGAGCTCAGGTCTGTCTTGCCGAAGTATCCGTTGCTCAGAGCCACCTTGGCATTCACATAAGTATTCCTGTCAAGGAAGTCAAATCCCTGTCCCTTGGCACTCACTGTTCCGGTTATGCTACACCGTTCCGGCATATCCACCAGCTTATGAACAGCCAGATTACGAATACCTATGTTAGCATCATAAGCATCCGACCTCATATTGTATGCCGCCTGGGCAGCAACAGTACCGCCAAGTACGTCGAGACTGGCATCTGCTGCCAGGTCATCATGGTCTAACAAAGCCGAAGACTGCAACTTGGCAAAACCCTCAATCACAGCATCCATCCTGTTCACTTCCAGATGCTGCATATTCCCCTTGGCTTCGACCGAAGCGGCAATAGGTTTGTTTGGCAGATACTGATTGAGTGTGTTATTCAGGTCGCGTGCATCCTTCTCTGGCAGAAATCCGAACACAGCCGACTGTATGTCGCCTCGTCCTAATTGTGTCTTCGCATCGAGCATCATCTGCCCTGGATTGATAGAATCGAAGGCATTGAAATCCATTTTCATCTTCACCTTCAGACGCGACTCTTCCGTCTTCAGCGAAAGCCGCGGAATCGAAAGCGATACAGAGTCCATCTCTACCCTACCCTTCGTTTCAACGACAGGAATGAAATAGCGGTCGTTCACTCCGCCCATCTCTGGATACACTTTTGTTGCAATCTGGTTGATAACCAGTGAGAGGTCACCGACTCCACTGTATCGCAAGGAATCGACATCGATGTTCACATCCTTGGCAGTCACCATCTGGTCATATCCCAACTCAGCATCGGAAACCCGGATTTTATCGACATTATACTGTTGTGCGCCCAAGTCGATAAATCCGTGCAGACTGCCCTTTCCGATATAAGCATACATCTTTATCCTATGCGGACTATTCATACCAGAACTACTAGAATTACTAGAATTACCAGCAATACCAGAACTACTAGCCAGGCTATCCTCGCCGTCAGGCATATCAAAGTCCACACGCACATTATCAATCTGTACGTCTCTCAGATCGATTACCCATTTTACGGGTTCCGAAGTGGTTGTATCCTTGGACACAGAGTCTGCCATCGAGATATTCAGGTCGGCATCCTTCAGATTTGCATAGTTCAAAACTGCGATTTCATCGCACAGGCTGGTGCTATGAGAAGCCAGGGCCAGCCGTCCTACATACCCCTTCACAGTACAAGCCTCGATGAGTTCACGGGTATTCAGTTTCGTATTGTTCAGATGAATATCATCAATTTCCACATCCCCCTTAAACAAGGGAAAGAAACGTACACTCAGTGCCAGTTCTTCAGCATCGAGCACAGTATCTCCCTCCTGCACGGCGAGCATTCCGTTCAGGCTCAGGTCGAGCGGACACTTCAGGCGGACTGCATCGACGCTTACATCCATTTGCATCTCCTCGCTCAAAACGTTGGCAGCCTTATCCACTGCCCATTTCTGCACAGTCGGGATATATAACAAAACGGACACTATAGCCAACAGGAAAAGGGGTGACAGCACAAGGCAAAGCCCGATGCGCCACACCCATCCCCACGTGCTATAACGTCCTTTCAGATTCATCTTATGATAAACGAGACTCCACCTCCGACGTAGAAGCCTCTGCTTACTTTATTTACCTTTCGCCCCGACAGATCGAACACATCACCTGTCTTCTTCTGACTTTGTTTTTGCTTTGGAAGCATGATAGAAGTAGCTGGCTCTGTAAGGAAATCCTTCAATTTGTACAGAGCGGGCTGTGCACGATGAGTGGTATTGTTCCACAGTCCGCGGTTCAGCCAACTGTTCAGCACCTTTTTCGTTTTGCTGCCTCCTCCGTTCTCTTCGGCAAACCACCAATAGAGACCTGTCACATTCTGATGCTGCCACAGTTCGCTCACCAGATTTTCCACATAAGTCTGTTGTCCGGCAGCAGTTGCGGGCCATGTAGCCTGCAAATCATATACGGCATCAGACGGATAATTTGAATAGACATATGCAGTCTCCACGATGTGTACCTCGCGCTTAGGGAAGGCTTTCTGCAAATCGTCGAGAGTAGTCTTCAGCTGAGCCAAATCACCATGATAGAACGGATAGTAACTCAGTCCGATGATGTCGTAATCCACATTCAGGTTATTCAGATATGTGTAGAAGTTGACCGTAGCATCTGGTTCTGCCACACGCTCCGTATGGATTATAATCTTTGCGTTTGGAGTTTCACTGCGCACAGCCCTTGCCCCAGCATCCAGAAACTTAGCCAGTCTCTCCCATTGCCAGTCGCGTTCATTCTGCATCAGTTTCGGATATACCTTGTCGTATTCTTTACGCCACAGCATACCATAGCTTATCTCATTTCCTATCTGTACATAGTCAGGAGAAGCACCATATTCCACCAATTCCTTCAGACAGGCTGTAGTGTATTTATTCACTAATTCCCAAACAGTTCCGTCGTTCAGTTTGTCCAAGTCGTCTATCTCCTCCAGATTATACCAACTCTTCGGTATAGACTGATTTGATGGGTCTGCCCACGTGTCGCTGTAGTGGAAATCCAACAGGAATTTCAGTCCGGCATCCTTGATCCGTTTGCCCAACTGCTTCACATAGTTCAAATCCTGACACACACTCGGGTCCGAACCGTCAGGACCCACAAACAATCTCACTCGCACTGCATTCATACCAGCCTCGGTCTTCACATAGGAGAGCACATCCGATATTGCATTGCCGCCCTCATGTGGATAGTAGGCGGTTCCGGCAGCTTCGTAGGCTGGCAATAAAGACAAATCAGCACCAAGCACTCGGTTTTGCGCCGAACCCTTAGTGCATATTACAGATTGCAGTAAAACTAAAACGAAGATAAAGGGAAGATGCCCCCCCCTTATCCCCTTGATGTCATTCCTCATTATAGATTTGGATTGATTTTACTCCACTCGCTTACTGGCGGAACGATGTTCAGAGTTACCAGCTCATCGCGCATCTTGCATAGGTGCTCATAGCTTGCGTCGAGCTTAGCAAGCTCCTCAGCAGTACCCTTAGGCATTTCGTATGAACATCCGTTCTTGTCCAATGTAGTGTCCATAGCCATCATGATGTGATCGTACTTGCCGTTTGAAACGTAAGTACCGACTGGGTAGCGGAACTGAGGACCGCCCATTACGCTTGCAATCATCTGTACAGACAGGAGTGATGGGCTCTGGAACGAACTGCGTCCGCGAAGCTCGATAATCTTCGCACCACCCTTGGTCACGTCAACCTTCATCTGCTCCCATTCTTCAGCCGGGAACTCAGCAGTACCGATGATGTCGTTCAGAGGCTTGCCTGCAATCTTCACAGCGCTGCCGAACACAGCCATCTGCTCTCCGTGGCCGCCAAATGTGTGAGCACCTGTAACCTGGTTCTGCATTACGCCGAACTTCTTAGCAAGAGCTGACTGCAGACGAGTAGAGTCGAGAGCCGCAAGAGTAGTCACCTGTCCTGGTTTCAGACCAGAGTACAGCAATGTAACCAGACCTGTAAGGTCGGCAGGATTGAATATGATGACTACATGCTTCACGTCAGGGCAGTATTTCTTGATGTTCTCACCCAGTTCCTGAGCAATTTTACAGTTGCCTGCGAGCAGATCCTCGCGAGTCATACCAGCCTTACGTGGAGCACCACCCGAAGAAATGATGTACTTAGCATCCTTGAAAGCCTCAGCAGCATCAGTAGTAGCTACGATATTAGCATCGCAGAAACCAGACTGACGCATTTCCTCTGCCACACCTTCCGGTGAGAACACATCATAAAGACAAATGTTGGTAGTAAGATTCATCATCAAAGCTGACTGAACCATGTTAGAGCCAATCATACCGGCAGCTCCAACAATCACAAGTTTTTCGTTTGTAAGTGCCATAATTATATTATTTTTAATGAAAATACACTTCTGCAAAATTATCCTTCTTTTTCTTCTTCTACAAAACAACCACCACTTTTTATCAGACAAAAATTGTTAAAACGTATTTTACACCCCTTTTCCATCACTTAATGCTATTTATGTTTAGCAAAAACGCTAAATTTGCAGCACTAAACTCTAAACTCACATGGCACTAATAAAATCAGTTCTCGGTCTCACCCCCCACTGGGGCAAAGACTGCTACTTCAGCGAAAA
The DNA here is from genome assembly GCA_002353575.1 of Prevotellaceae bacterium UBA2744. GTDB lineage: Bacteria > Bacteroidota > Bacteroidia > Bacteroidales > Bacteroidaceae > Minthosoma. Next base: position 40,387 of record DEJQ01000018.1, on the reverse strand, counting down.
CGCCACCATCGTAGGCGACGTAACCCTTGGCGACGGATGCACCGTCTGGTTCAATGCCGTCATCCGAGGCGACGTACACTACATCCACATAGGCAATCGCGTCAACATACAGGACGGCTCATGCCTGCATACTTTATACAAGAAAGCACCTATCGAGATAGGTGATGACGTAACCATCGGACACAACGTAACACTTCATGGCTGCACAGTCCGCAGCGGGGCACTCATAGGCATGGGAGCCACCGTTCTCGACGATGCCGTAATCGGCGAGGGAGCCATCGTCGCAGCAGGAGCCCTCGTACTGAAAAACACACAGATAGGAGCAGGTGAACTCTGGGGAGGAGTACCCGCAAAATTCATCAAGCGAGTAGATCCAGAACAAGCCAAGGAACTCAATATCGGCATAGCCCAGCACTATGCAATGTATGCCGACTGGTATCGCGACTCTACACCGATGCCTGAACAGCAGTAAGCAGACACCTTTTTTACCCCTTATTTTTTCCTCCGAAGAGAAAAAAATATTTCTCCGAAGAGGAAAAATAACCCGTGTGCACAGGAAAAAAAGTTCCTGCGCAAGCCTAAATCGTCTATTTTAACACTTGCCATTTGGCTATAATTGCCGTATTATTTAACTTTGCACGTTTGTATTTCCTAAAAATAGGTACGCGCGCATCGCACACGCACAAATCAATTGGCAAGATTAATAAACTGAATGAATAAAGAACTAAGATATGACGACCGACAGCATGACAATGAACGTAACAACAGACAACGACATGAAAGTAATTCGGCATAACAGCATAACGACAAGCAGACAATGACAAACGAGATACAGAACTATAAGAACTTGCTGGGGCAAGTAAAGCGGCGGGTGGCTCAGGCTCAGCAACATGCCATATATGCGGCCAATGAGGAACTGCTGCGCATGTACTGGGATCTTGGGCAGATGCTTCATAATGCCCAACAAGCCGAAGGATGGGGCAAAGGCACTCTCACAAGGCTATCCGAGGACTTGAAGAATGCGAAACTGCCGGTTTCACAAATGCCAGGGAACAACTTCACGCTCCCGATACGGCACATTCATTGGACACACAACGTCATCCTCATGCAGCGTGTTAAGGACATCAAGGCACGCTACTGGTACATGATACAATGTATTACCTCACATTGGAGCAAGGATTTTCTAACTGAAGCCATCAAGCTCGACTACTACGGTCAACATGGAGCATTAGCAAATAATTTTGATTCCACCCTGCCAGCACCAGAGGCTAAGAACGTAAAGGCCATGCTGAAAGACCCATATATATTTGATATGCTCACATTCACAGACGAGTACGATGAACGAGATATAGAGATAGGGATTGTTAAACACGTGCAGGAGTTCTTGCTTGAAATGGGAGTAGGATTTGCATTCATGGGACGGCAATACCACATCAGTGTGTCAGGTGATGACTACTACATAGACCTGCTGATGTACAACACCTTCATGCATCGCTATCTAGTCATTGAGCTGAAGAACACCGACTTCATGCCCGAATACATCGGCAAATTAAACTTCTACTGTTCTGCTGTCGATGACGTACTGTGCCACGAAGGCGACAACAAGACAATTGGCTTGCTTCTTTGCAAAACCAAAGACAAGGTGAAGGCGGAATACGCCTTGAGAGACATTGCCAAGCCAATAGGCATTTCTGACTACGAGTTAGGACAGGCTCTACCTAAGGACATGCGTTCCAGCCTGCCAAGTATAGAAGATATAGAAGCAGAACTTGAATCAAAATAAAACCGAACACGAAACGAGTTATGATGACAAATATACTCTTTAAGCAAGATATGAAGACAAAGCAACAAGATATGAGTCTCAATTTCAGAGTTAAAACCTGGAACCAGAAACCTGGAACCAGAAACCTGAAGCTTGGAACCGCCGTCAGACTGATGCTGCTGACGCTGCTGATGCTCGTAGGAGGAATAGCTAACATGGCAAATGCAGCCAGCTACCAATACCACTATTACGTGGTAAACCTGAGCGGCGAGATAGCTACGCAGGCCAATGCCACACAAGAGGAGGGCACCACGCCCGTCATCCCAGACGTCATCAAGTCATCTCTGCTTGCCGACGGAACTGCCGGTACCTATAGCTACTACACCCTCGACCAGTTTGACGTGGCGAGTAACATTTACACGCTGCATGAATCGCCCACATCACTTGCTGCGTTACCTTCTGCCGCCACCAATATATACGTCAAATACACCTACAACAACGCTTCGTCTTCCATCGACCTGTCAGGTAATACCATCTACTATATCAAGGATCAGGACAAGAACGACCCTACGAAGGTCCATTATATGACCTTCAATAAGAAATGGGGCTCTGCCGACTGGCGTACAGACGGTTCCACGAATGCAGACGACAACTTCGGCGACAACGACAAAGAGCGCCAGTGGGTCTATGAAGGTAACGACCCTTATAAAATATATATTGGCAATGTATATGTCCGGGATACACTCCAGGCCATCAGCAATCGCGATGATCTTACTGACGCCGAAAAAGAAGCCCTTAGAAAAGCTCTTGCAAAAGAAAATCCAAGTGCGAATGCCCCGACAGGATATTATGTACGCTCCGACCTTGATAAGGGGTTTGCAGACAACAACAACGTACGTTACGGCGGACTGACTACCACTAAGCTCTTCAACACCTTTTTCTTCGACAACGAAAATCATATTGTTGCTGCCAACAACGTTTACGCTGCCAACAACGTTTACAATTGGAACGGAACCACCAACCGCTATATCTATTATGCCAAGGAAGATAAAACCTCCTATGGTGATATCGGTGGACGTTTTCTTACGACAGGAACCGCCAGATTGAATCTCACAACCCTGAACATCGTCAAGTCTACTGTCACTGATGCCACCATCCACCTTGTCAACCAAACTACTGGTAAAGAAACTTTCAGTTTTGACAGTTTCATTGACACGGACGATCCGAAACCCTCTGCCGGCGTACTGGCACGCCTGATACGACCGGGAGTAACCTTGCTCACGACTTATTACAAAGAAGTGGAACTCACTAACCCCATCGACTGGACACAAAATGTCACTGACATCTATATCCCATATACCGTTGATGCTGCGACCCTGTCTAACACGTACCACATCACCTTCAGCACCGAAGAGGATCCAGTTTGGTTCAGCATGGTCTGCACTCGAAATGGCGGCAAGCAGATGGTGTACAACAGCAGCACCAACGAGATCAACAGTAGTCAGGGAGGCTCCACTGCCAGGGCAGAGGCTATCACAGGACAATACGCCTTCATAGGTGACCCCTACTCCTTCCGCGTTATCGCCAAAAGTGTCAATGGCCAGTACGCCTACGTTGACACTGGGGACAATAGTAAAGTGCGCTTCAGCGATACACCCGAAGAATGGGCACTCGTTAAAGGCACCGATGACGTTGCCGGCGCATTCCAAATTTTCCGCCGCGATGACTTTCTTAGTACCTACCGCGCTTTCTGGGATGCATACAACGGCGGTAACCAGATAAGGATGACCGCACAGACCAGCGGAACCAATGATATCCACGCCAACCGCAACATCACGGCTACCCCGACGCCCAAATACAACTACACCTATAACATCGTTGACAAGTCGGGGCGTGTCGCCATCAAATACACTGTCAAGCAGTATGTCTCCACCCGCCTTGACGGCGAGCATGGACACGAAGCCATACCGGAAGCCATCTACAGCCCGTACCTCAAAGGGGAGACGCTGACATTCTACTCCGAACTCTCTGCAGAAGGCTCACGTAACAACCTAAGCGATACTATTACTGTCACCCCTACCTCAAATGCCAACATCTATGTGAGCTACACCACCGACCTACTGTCCACCCGCTCGCTGTCTATAGACGGCTCCAGCAGCCTTTCTGTTAAGGTAGGTAGTAAATATGTAAAATATGTCAGTGGAATCGGCTTTGATGACGCTCTGCCCGCCCGTGGTTCTTCAGGATACGAAACAGAACTTCCCAAATTTGTATGGAACGTCGTCAATTCCGACCCATACGATGTCAGCATACGCAGAGCCTTAGAGGGAGATGATAACTATTTCTATCTGTATGGTGGTAACGATGCTTCCAACATCCACTACATCCTGATGGCAGGTTCTGACCCAGACAACGGTCAGCAGGTAGAACTCATCTTGGCATCGGGCTTGAACATCCATTCTGATGCGGCTAGTTCTGAAACAACAAGCCAAAGCCTAAACTGCAACGGTTCCAGCCTGACCATTGCCAGCACGGTAAGGAAAGCCGATACACAGCAGGTAGTATTTGCCGACGCTTCTCCCAAGGTCTATTATCGTATCATCGACAAGAAGGGTAAAATCGTAGTAGAATACGAGCAGGAGAATGCTACGGGTGCTCCTGCCGTCAACTCCACTTGGAAGAGCCCGCTTGTAAGCCAGTACCACTACTGGAAGAGAAGTAACTTCATTGAGGTCAACGGTACATACACGCTTAAGACCAGCCAAACAGAAGTCAGTTCTATATCCGACGTAGCCGACGGATATATCTATGTCACCTACGACGTTGCCGAAAACAATATCATCACTAAGGTAGATCCTACAGCAAGGGTACACCAAAATGGTAGTGCAACAGGAGTCTTCGTGCGCGATTACGAAAACGGCTGGGGACAGATATTCATGATAAAGTTCGCCGATGGCGAATCATTCTATCAGGAGCGAGGCGACAGTCTTCGCGACGAAACGATGCAAGCCGTCTACCCCTACGCTAATGGTGACAGTGGTTTTAACCTGTATGGTGATACCAAATGGGATGAAGACAGGGTAGGAGGTTCTTCCACCCGTACCCGCTGGTCGTGGTATGTGGTGAGTGAGAAAAATGACCCTTACCGCGTCAAAATCACCTCTTGGCAACAATGTCACAGTAGGAAGCTGAATAGCAGTGACGCAGTAAATACCAGCTTCTACAATTATTGGCGCACCTACTATAACGGTACGTTTGAGACAATAGTCACTGCCACCACCTCCGACGACCCGCAGGTGCTTGATGTTTCAAAAACCGGAGGTTCGCCTTCGAATGCTCCAACAGAATATATGCTATTGGGCACAAAGAGCGAATCGTTGGGCACACCGAACCAATACAAGTTGGTGACCGCAGATACGATTACGATAGAGGGACTTGCAGATCATGCTACATACGGCAAGCATCGTCCCGTCAACGATTTCCTGCAATACTGGAAGACATACGAGACTATCAGCCGTAAGGGTGTCAAACCTAAGGACGGTACAGCCCTTAAATGGGATGAGTTCCAATCCCAAACACAAAACTCATATAGTTTTTTCTCTGCCGAAAATGTGGGTGCCCATCCTGTTAAAAAGTTCTATGCCTGGCAGAATGCCCGCCCCATCTACACGGCAAAACCCGATTCTTCATTGTCTAAGAAATACGAGTACACCTACCACTACTACCAGAAGATCAGCCTCGGTGAGACGTTTGATTTTGTAGAGCACTCCATTGATGGTATAATGATTCTCCTTGACAAGCACGGATGGGAAATCTTTCGCAAACCCATGGCCAAGACGGGTGATGCCAACAAAGCCACTCGCGATGCCGCCATCCGTCAGTTCGACAGTCCTATGGTGAAGACCTACCACTTCTGGAGCACAGCCACCAAAACATCTGGGTATCATAAATACACCAATTGGGAAACAGAGAAGGGCACAGGCTCTTCACTGGGCGATTATCCCGAAGTGCTCAACAACAACGGCAACGTCTCCGACTTATATGTCACATACGAAGTAAAGCCTGAATATGCCGAGCTCTATACCGTCACAGCTACCAAGGAAGGCGACAAGGTTACGAGCGTGTCAGGAGCCGTCGCTACTGGCAAAACATTCATTATTCGCCAGGACAGCAAACTGGTATACGACAACAACGGTACGTTGGCTGCAGACGGTAATGCTGACAACATTACAAACATTGATACAGGCCAGCCATTGACCGGTCTCGGCACTAACTACTATTGGTACTTAGCGCCCAACTGGGATATCGACAAAGAGATGGGCTATGTGTATAATACCGGCACAAAAACCGACGCAAAGGAAAACGAAGATGTTGAAAAAAGCTCTGACGGTCTGCATAAACCAAGAACCGAAACGGAGACCAGAATAGCCTACTACAAAACCGAAAGAGCAGGCTTCGACCCATATAACATACAAATCTACAACAAGTCGGAAGGCAACAGATACATTACCACCAACGCCAGTTACTCCCGCCTTGACGAAACCAATGCCATGAAGGCCACGTTCGACGACAAGAATGTGACGTTGGCAGACAACAATCCTGTCAACACATCGGATAACAACGGCGTAGGTCATGATGCTGTCAACCTGCACATGACCAACCAGACATTCATGGCGGTTAGCGATGCCAACGGCAATATGCGTCTTATGCCGCGTTTTGACCACTATAACGCAATTGAGACAGAGAAAGATGCTAACGTCATAAAACTTGAGGTATGGGCTGCCGACAAACCCGAAGACGACAAGATCCACGGGCAGAGTACGTGGCTGCTACGCCCACCAGCACATGTCTATATCGTGGTAGATAATGAGGGGTACGAGGCGCTGCGCTACACTGCATTGAGCGACGGTGCGCCCACCATTCCTGCCAAGTATCGCAGTCCGTTGGCAGAGAACTTCACATTCTACAAGGATGCAACATATAATGAAGAAACACACACATACGCCCTCAACAATAACAACCTGATTACCGGTTCGTTCTCTGCAAACAGTGTGGCTGATGATGAGACCATCTATGTGCGCTATCAGTATAACCCCGATGCTGATAAAGACCAGTTGCTTTACGGCACATGGTATCATGCCCAGCTGAATGGCATCGATATAAAGGTGACCACCAGCAATATCGACCTGGAAACCTATTCAGACGACGTAGCCCACCGCGTACGTTTCAAGAAGAGTGCCGGTGACGAGCCAGACCCGTACGCCGTCACCCTATGGAACGGAGAAGAAACACAAAAGACAGACGGCAAACGATATATTGTCTTCCACCATAGCGACTATACCGACGAGAACCGCAGTTACGCCCTTATGGAGGCAGGCAATCCAGAACAGTCAACAACGAAATACTACTTCCTCGACGGCAGCAATGACCCTGCAACCATCGTAGAGCAGAGTGGTTACATCACCAATGGTACCATCAGTGGTGATGCAAAGAAGCTGACGCTTGTAGAAAAAGTATCCATAGTCAACAGCGTCACCTTCCACATTATCACCACCAATGGTAAGGAGGCACTGGTCAGCGATGTGGTCACCGGTATCACAAAAGACACCAAGTTGGCCGACGTCATGCCCGCCTGGATGAAGACTCCGATTATGAAGGATGATGCCTACATCTTCCACTCAGCAGCAGACTATAAAAGCACCACTGAAACTTATGACGTAAAGGGCGTGCCTACAATCTCGCCTACCACCCTCGACGGAAGTGATGTTTATGTACGCTACGACTATGAGAAGTCAAAGAAGGAAATTGAGGACTTTGGCATTCTTGGAAAGGAACTGCCACTCAACGTGGCCCCACTCGACCTCAGCGGAAAAGTAAAATACGTGCTGACCGTAGGTGGTGAGAATGATAGTAAAAAACTTTACGGAAAGAGACTGGAAGTTGCCAATCACAATTTGACAGACTATGTTAATCCTACAGATATCAACATAACCGACAACAAACTGACATCAGAGAGTTGCGTCTGGACTATCACCGGCAACGACCCTTACGAGTGCACCATCCACAATGGCGACAAGATTATCGCCGGCAAGTGGTGGGGTGACGACCGTGAAGCAGCCTCTGCTACTGACTATCCATTAGCAAAGTTGTGTACAGCGAAAGTTGCCACTGAAAACGGCTACTATTCTACATTCATGGTGCTGAGACATAACGAACAAGAAAGCGCCAACCCTGGTAAGCTGAAGCTCTACTTCACCGGTCACGATAACCTTTGGTTAGCAGAGAGTAATGCAGTGGGACAAGCACAGTTAAATACTACTAGTAGCACCGGCGGACTCTATGTCTTCAAGGACTCAGAGTCCTATAAGACGCGTTATAAAGACGAAACAGGTGAGCCCATAAGAAAAGATAGCAAATATAAAGTATTCAGCCGCTTCACTTACCGTCCTGTGATGACTTACCACATCATCACCAACGATGGTCGCGAAGCGCTTTCGGGCCACTCACTGCTACCAGACACCAAGGTACTGCTGCCCGAAGTTTACCAGTCGCCCCTGCTCAACAGCACCGACTTCACCTACTACACAGCAGCAACAGAGACCGACGGTACATACACGGTGACCGAATCGACCAAGACGGCGGCAAGCACTACGATTGTTTCCTTAGTAACACAGAAGATCGGCGACATCTACGTGCGCTATACCTACGATCGCGACAAGAGTCCGTTCAAGATTGCCACCAACATCAACGATGCAGCCGAAGACGGCACTCGCCTGAGCTGGATTGACGAGCGCGGACTGGACCTCAGCGGCAACACTTGGTACACCATTGCCAATATGCTGCAAGATTTCAGTTCTGCCCACGGCACGGTGCTTGGCGCAAGAAAGGAAAATACAACTTCTTTCCAGAAGATAAACGTCAGTGCTCTGACCAACGGTCGTGCTCCGTCCGACAAGGAATTCCTTTGGAGACTATGGGGCCGCGACCCGTATGCCATTAAAATCACCAATGGTTACTACGGCGACAACAAATATATGTCCATAACCACCAACAGTAACCGGCAAGAAATGAGTGAAGCCAACGAAAACTACTACCAGACCTTCATGCTGCTAAATGCCCATGCCATCGACAATGGCAATGGCCGCTTAGACACTGATAGTGATGGTGAAACGAACTACTTGCTCAAGCGCTGGACGGTACTGGTAGCTACTGGTACTAACCAATTCACGCGCTGTACAACCAATAGTATCAAGGATGCCACAGGTGTATTCTATCCCAGAGAGTGGTCTCTGAATGACAAGACTTTCTCAACCTACGACATCCGCATGTCCAGCGACACGGTAGTTTCGCGCAAAATCTTCAACATGGGCAGCGGCAGCACAACACCATACTGTATTGAGTTCGTCAAGGCTCCCGTCACACGTAAATACCACTACCACGCCATCAAGTATGACGAGAGCGGCAACAAGGTCGGCGAGACGTGGGATGCCATCCTGGAGCACGACTGGCTGCAGAAGGTGGTGCTGGAACCCATCATCGCACGACGATACTGCAAGTATGAGAAGCGTAACACCGCTGCCGCAGATGATAATGTGGAAGGTACCGGCGTCTTCATGACCCAGGCAGAGTTGGAGGCAGAAGGACAACCCAACGCACAATTCTATCACGATGCTGCCCTGACCGAGCGCGTGAAAGACACCAAGAGCGGCTATGACATATATCCCGAGATAGACCTCGATGATGTCTATGACATCTACTTCAAATATCAGGTGGATAATGATGCCACACTGTACCTGGCAGGTTCTGATAAGACACTCAGCCAGATAACAAGTACTACAGCACAGATAGCTGCCGATGTAGCGCACTACAACAACCAAGATTACTCGGACAACACAGAAAAAGAGATATATGAAGCCAATGGCCGACGTTTAGAGCCTGACTACACTCGGCAGGCCAAGTGGTTCTACATGGTGCTTGATACCGACGAGGGCATCACCACTAAGGTAGATGGAACTACCCGTACTCCTGTCGGCAGGCAGCTGTTCCTGCGCCGCGAGGACGACGGCACCGTAAGCTGGATGAACAACATCTACACCCTGCACAAGGATAGTGTAGACAACTACAAGGGCTGGTCATACGACAGACTGGCGGAGTCATATCGCAAGGGCGACAACGACGCCTTCCGCGAGGGACGCTGGCTGTGGACATTCATAGGCGACGATCCATACAATATGCGTATCATCAACTTAGAGTCAGCCGTGGGAGTAAAGGCAGAGAGCTCTGGTATTTACACACTGGATGCTGCCGAGAACTGCTTCGTCACCATCGGCAAGGGTACTACGACAAGTGGTGATGATACTTATCCTATTACCATTCCTACAGAGGAGCCTACTGAGAACCAGTATTGGGGCCTCTGCGTTGGCGTGAACAACAGCACGGAGCAGACCTTCAGCCTGCTCTCGACTGCCATCACCGAAACCATCGACAAGAAACAGGTGAACCAGCCACTCTACTGGCACATGGTGAGCCACACCGCCAACAAGGTAACAACCGAGAGCGTGGAAGGTATGCTTGACTATGTACCCGACCGAAGCTATGCCATCCAGCTGCTGCCCTACGAACCTCTGCGCTATGAGGACGTGAAGGTGGTTATCCGACGCGACGATGAGGTAGCCACATATAACACATGGAAAGCCCAAAAAACAAATGCAGAGAAACTTGACTACGTCAATAATACCATGACCACGGGTTTGTCCAAACTGTATTTTGCTGCCTCTGAGCGTAAGTACGTGGCCGGCGATGAGATTAACACCAGCAAAGAGGATGCATTGCCTCTGCAGGTAAGACGTGCCTTCTGCAATTACACCATGTATAGCGACATCTTCGAGCATGACAATACCATATACAAAGTGCAGTCAGGTCCTTATCCGAACTACAGCGAGCCAAAGACCGGACAGTACGACGAGGATGGTCACCAGATTTATGCTTACTATAATGTGGACTCAAATGGTGCCTTTACGGGCGAGGAGGTAACCTCCGGAGCTCAGGCTATCTACGTGAAATATGTCGTCACAAGCGACATCTTCCTGAAGACAGCTCCTGATAAAGACGAGGTGGCAACGATGGCTCAGCACAACGACCACGTCTATTTCATGGACTTCCCCGACCAGTCGGGCAAAGCCACATACCACCATGCCTACTATGACCCGCAGACCACCTTCTTCGACCGCACGGGCAACCTGAAGGACAAGCGTGACAGCAAGACCGGTGTGGCCCGACCGGAGAAGAGAAAGTGGGACGGCAGCGCATGGGTCGACGACACCGACGGATGGTACAACCACTACCAGTACCGCTCAGCTACCAACCGCATGGAATCAACACCGGAGCGACTGAAGTGGTACTTCGTCGGCGACCCCTATCGCGTACAGGTATATAGTACGGCAGGAGCATGGGGCAGCAACAATGGCTACACTGCAAGCACAGAAGCTGATGCATGGTCGAAGGTCAACGGTAAGGCAGAGGCTACAGTAGGTGCCAACCTGGCACGATTCAACGCGGTAGAAACGAACTTCCAATTTGTCACCGACTGCGTGCATCTGCAAATTCCTAACTACTCAAACATCGACCCTCGTGACAAATTGATTCCTTACGATGAAAACGGCACTCCGCTGACAGGACAGGAATTCCCCAACCGAAACAAGAATAAGCCCTACTTCAACGACTTCTATTGGGAGGTTGTACCGGCATCGAGCAACGAGACGGGTACATTCGCCCTGCGATTCAAAGAGGACAACCAGCTGCTGGGCTACAGAAATGTCTATTACTATCTGGCTCATGACGGACTAAAGCGTACATACAAAGGTGATGGTGCCACCTACTCTATCAACTTAAGCTACAATGCCGACAACGAGCAGCACGAGACAGGCACATACGCCGGCTACCACACTGCCAACGACGTGAATACCGTCATCAAACTGGTACAACCCGTCAAGGTATATGTCACTGCCAACCGCCAGGGAGACGGCGACCGCTATAATGATAAACTTAAAGTGGTGACTGATGAGCTCTCAGAGTATTACGGTCTGAACGAGACCATCACCGCCGTGCCACGCCACTTGCAGCGTAAGTTCGTCAACTACTCCGACCTTACCGACAAGGACGGCAGCACGATGAGTGAGCACAAGCTGAGCATAACCAACGCCACCAGCTCGGCAGACTGCTCTGCCCACACCAGCGATGTATTTGTGACCGGCACAAAAATAGACCCAGTCTTTAAGTTCTCCGTCTATTACACCGTAGATGACCTGTCGAAGGACGAGGCTGGCAACGATGCCCACCTCTTCTCGCCAACTACCAGTTCCCTGAACTGGGTCGATATGGCTGTACTGGGCAACGGCACCAACTGGCTCTTCTTTGACAAGACACAAGCCGACGAAACTCAGGTAAGCAACTACCGTACTGCTATCGGCGACAACACAGCCGACGGTTGGAACGACGGTCTGAAGGGTCTGCACTGGGCGCTCGTGGGTGACCCCTACGACTTCACCATCCTCAACCGTCGCCGCTATGAAGACGGCAAGAACAGCGAGGAGCAGTGGCTGCAAGTGGTGAAGACCCATGTACGCAACTATACCGATACCGCAGACTCCGTGATATGGGTATCGCAGCTTGCCGACTATAATGACGCTGTTCCTTCCGCAGCTCATGCCGCAGCAACTGCCGCGTCCAGCATTGATGATAACACCGTCAATACCCACTTCAGTACCCAGATGTGGAAACTGTCGCCGCAGAGCAACGGCGTCTACCTGAGTGGCAACGGTGACAACCGCTACTTCCTGCGCACCGCATCGTTGAAGACCGGCACTGACGACGGCATCAACGGCTCGACCACCAACGAAACCAACAACTACTGGCGCATGGTCTATAAGCCCTACCCCAACAGTTCATCGCCGTCAAGTTACTTTGAGATGGTGCCCTACAGCCTGGCAGAGAAGAGCGAGTATAACAATACCCAATACAAAGAGAACTACTCACAGACCATGACCGGCCTGGGTGTAACCCAACAGCGCTTAGAGATACGCACCGCCGTGGCTAAGGACGAAGACGATGCCGACAACAACTGCTTCGATGCCGACGTGGAGATACGCACCCTGAACGGTGTGCTGCGCCTCAAGAAGAGCGACATGGAGATACGCTATGGCGATGTAGAAGCCGCCCTGCCTGTCTCGCTGCGACGCTACGGATGCTCCTACAAATGCTACCTCAACTACGATGCAGCAACCAACAGCGGAACAGAGGTTACCTACTTCGGTGAACTGGAGGGTGAGGAAGGCTATGCTGAACTGACAGCTGCAATGACAGCAGCCCGAACTGCTCACGATGCAGACACCACGAAGAGTCCGCGACCGCTGCTGACCTACGTCTATACCGTCAACGACGACGTAGCACAGTACTTCACCAGCGAGCAGGATGCCCGCACCGAAGACTACCAGTGGGCAAACAGTTACTTCTACTGGATGCAGTCGTACAACACAGCAGGTGTCGAAGTGGAAAGGACCAAACAAGTCTTCGACCACTATGTATATAATTCTGCCGGACAGATTATCGACGAGGTTTATCGAGAGGAGCGCTACACAGAGATCTCTAAAGGCGGCTCTGAGCCATACCCAACCAAGGGATACCTCAACATGCACTCAGGCACACCGGTATATGCCGACGAAATCGTGCAGAGCAAGGAAGACCGCCAGAAGTGGGCTATGACCGGCGACCCCTACGGCTTCACGCTGAAGAACTATGCTGAATATCTGAAGAACGACAAGGCTGTCGTCAATGTCGACGGCACCGACGTGCTGATGCAGAGCTATGGCGACGGTCAGCAGTTTGCCTACGTCGTGGGCAAGGACGGCACGCCGTTCCTCGCCGTCATCGATGCCACGGGCAACATCACCCGGCTGGCCGACTTCGAGTATAGTTCGACATCTGACAAGAGTCTGTATACCGTCACCGAGAGCGGCGTAAACACCAACGACCCGACGGGCAACACGCTGACTACCCGATACCGCAATACCTCGGGCGACTGGGTCACCGTCAAGCCGTTCTACCTGACCAACCTCATGAGCTATGCCGACATCGTGCAGTACCACCTCGTCATGGCACACCAGTATTCGCTGGATGCTGAAGACAAAAACAATTGGACTGACAACCAAAAAACAGGCTACGACACAAACGGTAGTCCTAAGGGTGTGTATTCACGGCTTTTAGAATTCTTGAAATACTGGGGCAAGCACAATAATACCACCTATATAGCCGACAACAAAACGGCTGCAGAATTGAGCACTGACTATGAGACGGCCATCGGAAGCGATAATGTCAGCACAGTGAAAACCTTACTGAAAGAAAAGGGTACCCTGCGCAACTTACTGAGCTACCCCGTAGAGGACCAGGAGGTGGACCGCATCGGTGTGGGCAACAAGCCGCAAGTGCCCTGGTACATGAAACGACAGTTCTGTACCTATTATATGTATCAGCGCGACGTGATGCGGTCGGTGACGACGAACTTCCCTGCCTTCCAAGAGGCTGATGCGTCGTGGACAGGACCGACATGTACTATCTCCATAGGTCAGGAGTATACGGACTATAATAAAAACACCTATACTTTCTCTGCAGGCGAAGACTTCAATACTTACTATGCCGGCAAGACCTTCAAGTCGAATGATGGCACGAACCCCATCCCGATGACCTTCGTGGAGAAAGGTGTCACCAAGCAGGCCTTCAACGTACGGTGGGAGAGCATCTTCGACAAGTCGCACTGGACGGAAGTCAGCGAAGCAGATTTGGCGGCCAAACCCGAGGAGTCGGATCGTACCGCCGCCGGATGGGAAAATGTCAGCGGCACATGGCGCAAGAAGCCCAGCCGCTATGACGAGGCTCTTGCCCTGCAGGGTGTCATCCTCGACAAACTGGCCGACTGCCACCAGAACCGCAAGGTGATTATCGACGTCATCTACGAAGTGAAGCCCGAGACCTTCCGCTTCGCACAGGCCGGCCGTAACACCACGGCATGGTATCAGATGATGACCAACAACTACCTGGCCGACGGACTGCTGAACTTCTCCTACAAGGACGGCATCGGAGGCCGACTGGACCGCACCCACCACTACACCAACAACTACCTGTGGGCTCCCGAGGGCGACCCCTACGGCTTCGTGCTGCGCTCGCGCTATGCCACCATCAACGGTACGGGCTGGGACGATGTGGCAGTGACCACCGAGGGTAAACTGCCGAAGGGTGAGGACGCCTACGGTAATCCTATCTACAAAGATGGAACCGGTGCTATCAGCCCATACACCGAGCCGACCGATGCCGAACATGATGACGTGAAGGCCAGCTACACCGGCAACTCGTCGTCGAGCCGTATTCCGTTCAACCACAAGCGCATCATCCACCGTCGAAAGGGCGACAAGATTAACCCGTCAGGCAGCGATGAAGACTCGAACAAGGCGCAAACCGATGGCGCTACGAATGCTGTCTATGAGATGTTCGTCGGTGGCTACGACGGTTCGTTCCTCATGCACCCGACTGCTGCCTGGATGGACAACAGCGATGTGGATCACCAGAGCTACTATATGGTGCATGAGACAACCTCGCACGAGGGATATGTTGCCCACCGTGCATACCTGGAGAAGTTCAAGGCTGATGACCTGCGCTACGTGGCTGACGCCAACTGGCGACTGGAATGTAGCAACGAGCAATTGCTGCCCTACTTCCAGCGCGCCGGATATGTGGGCGGACTGCGACCGGCTGAAGCCGAGAAGTTCACCAACCAAGAGTACTACAACCGGCTGAAGAACGGCGACACGTTCACCTTCACCGAACTGACGGCACTGCAGAAGTTGGTGTATGACGGCACATTCTATCTGAACAACAGCGATACAGAAATCACATACGACAAGCCACGTCCTACGACAACCGGTACCGGCGGCCTGCCCTTACGCTTTGAGTCTAAGAACCTCGTCACCATGACGCCGGGTTACTACCGTATCAAGGCATTCTCGGAGGATGCACTCAACGTCGATGGTGCCGACCTTGGCGGCGACGGCTCCGGCATCAAGGGTGTCACCGGTCCGCGATACATCAGCGGCTACCGATTCAACAGCGCTAAGACCGACACCAACGACCCGAAGAACAACGGCGGTCGCTGGCTCCACTTCTTCGAGACCGACATGGCGCATAGTGACATACACACCTACGCCGACCTGAAGGCAAAGATTACGGAGGCACAAGTGGCCGGTGAACACGACCGCGACCTCTTCGACCACCCTGCCATGAGCGGCAACATCGAGATACTGCCTGCCGACTTCGACCCGTCGAGCATCTTCCAGTTTATAGAGGATTCAGAAACTGAGTCATACACCCGCTACAAAATCATGACGCAGGGACTCACGCTTTGGGCACGTCCGGGCAGCAGTGAGGATGACGCCACAGCAGGCAACCACGACTTCGGACGCACCGAGTTGGTGGAGACCACGCCGTCGGCTGCAGAGGGCTATACCAATGAAGCCAATCCCGGCGGCTGGGACAACAAGTTCCGCTTAGAGGACATCGGCGGTGCAGCCACGACCATCCGTGTGCGCCAGACGACCAACGCCAACTGGGACGTGATGGTGGCCAAGAACCTGAAGACCAACTACGTCTGCATCGACGGCAAGCACCGCTACCGCATCACCTGTCATAAGGACAACGAAATGGTGGAGATAGGCGACCACTACACCACCGATGGCATCAACGGCATTCAGGACACGAAGTGGCTGCTGCAGCCAGTGGGTATGCGCGAAGAGTGGCCATACAACCAGATGCCGCTGCGCGTAGAGGTACAGCAGGGCGGTGTGCGCAACCAGGATTTGTACACCTCGGCAGAATACCTGGCGATGACCGAAGCCCAAAAGAATGAGGCTCACAAGGCGAATAAAGACCAGTACTACTACGGCTCGCTCTACGTGCCCTTCGACACGCGTCTGGCCAACACTACCGATGCCGCCTTCACACTGACCAACGACGCCACAGCCAACACTGGACAGGTGACCATGCAGTCGTTGAGCCAGCTCAACGGAATGGGTAACCCGCAGTATGTACCGGCAGCATGGCCCGTAATCCTGCGCACCAACCGTCCAGGTGAAATCAAGCTGATGAACCAGCCCGTGGGCGAAGCCACCGCCACGGAGTATGCCACCCGCCACTACGTCAACATGTATCTGCCCTACAGCGAGCCGCAGACCGGACTTGACGATGAGAAGGCGACCATCAAGCTCCGCGGCGAGTTCCTGGAGCGGACGCTGAGCAATAGCGACTATGACGGCATCGAGGGTGAAACGCCGACCAAGTCTATCATGGTGTTCGGCATCCCGTTTGTCGACCATGCTGTTGGCTCAGCCGATGAGAACGTGGCTCACCACGAGTACGATGCCTACAAGCAGGTGGGCTGGTACACCAACGACAACTGGGAGCGCGAGAACCACTCCGGCTACAAGGCGCACGCCGCCAGCTATGCTGCTGCAGGCACCACCGGCACCGTGGCCACCGATGACCAGCGCTCCAACTTGTATGTATATCATAACAAGGTATATTACCCCTATACACTGAAAGACACCTCTGGCTCTGTGAAGCAGTTCCAGCATATCGTAGCCATCTTCGACGGGGATGAATTATTGGAAGACCCTGATAGCCCAGAGGATTCCGACAATACAGAATCGTCTGATCCATGGCCATGCGACGTGTTTGACCTGCAAGGTCGCCGAGTAGCTGTCAACGAGACTCCGCAGACTCTGCGCCATAACCATCCGGGTCTGCCAAAGGGTGTATATATCTTCGGACATAAAAAAGTAATCGTTAAGTAAGCCCCTGCCCCCAAGGGGGGGAAGGGAAGAAAACCAGTCAATTAAAATATTTACGTAATGAACAAAAGGACAATCAAATCAATCATAACCAGAATTCACCCCCTTTGGGGGTTGGGGGGCTTCTGTCTTCTCCTTCTCTGTGCCTGTTCCGACTGGAACGACATGGGCACAGAAACCATACCAGATGGGACGAAAGCCGAAACCAATGAAGGCATTACATTCAGCGGCTCGGTGGTGAGCAGCCAGCTGCCCACCCGTGCCGATGCCACCATCGTACACCTCAGGGAGACTGAACTGCCCTCCACGGCCGCCAGCACCTTCTACGCCGGTATCTTCGGATGCTACACGGAACAGTACACATGGGCAGAACTGGTGGGGGCTTATCAGACGAAGTATGCCGAGTATGCTGCACGCGTCGGCAGTTCATCAGCAAGCACCGACGGTTTTTTAGCATCTTCAGAGTTTGCTACTTTCAAGGACTCCCCACAGGGCAAGGCCTATACCGCCAACCTGCTCTACAATGCCAAGGCCACGATTGGTGACGATGGCTCGCTGACCTATGCCCCGCTGCGTCTCTGGCCCAACAACGTGCTGACCAGCGACGCCACGAAACACGAGTACTGCACCTTCTGGGCCTACTACCCCTACAACCCCACGGCAGAGATTGGCGACTACGGCATCAGTCTGCCCGAAGAGCGTCTCGGTCAGGGTGTCGGCATGGGTCGCGTGCGCTTCACCATGCAGCCCGATGCTGCCCAACAGAACGACTTCATGATTAGCGCCTTGGCTGCTGACTGCAACCGCGACAGCTATCCGCTCGTCAAGGATCCACAGGGCACCTACTCCCCCAAGCCCGTGCCGCTGCGCTTCTACCATATGCTGGCACAGGTGCGACTCTATGCCTACATTCAGGGCAGTGACCGAATGGTGTATGTACAAGAGGACGGCAAGGACAAGTTGGCTGATGCCACTTGGCTGGCCAATCTGACGAACGACACTCATCTCATTAGGGATCAGTATGGCAATACGTATGAGATAGTCAAAAGTGGAGACGCCATCACCTCTATTACCAACAAAGAACTGAAAGCCTCCTATCCATCAGAAGGCTCGCTGACGGAGGATGAGTTCTTAAAACTCGGCCTGAAGGTGCCTGACGAGACGCAGTGTCAGCGATGGACACGTCAGAATATTTGGGATAAGACCCACACCCGGCGCAGAGCACTTATCTCTTACAAGATGGAGCTTAACAACATCAAAACTACCACGACCTTTTACCCTCATTATAGCGGCAGCGCAGCCTCCATCGCCTACGAACCGGCAACGACGCTGGGCTCAGCGACGGTGAACGACTACGTCATGAATCCCTACTGGTTCCACTTCAACGACAAGGGCGAGCGCGACTACCTGAGCGACGAGTATATGTTCGGCATCTTTGAGGAACAGGCTGCTGCGAAGGCTCCTGAGAACAATGTCCTGAGATACAAGCTTGGTGAGAAGAACCAAGTAGATAAAAACGACGAAACCAAACACTACAACTTCGCCCCGGGCAACATCCTCTTGGTAGTGCCTCAGGTGCTCGACGACGATGATGTGCCCCACATCGTGCTGACGGCGGTAGGATCCAAAGAAGGAACCGAAGGTACTGCTAATAAAGTGGAATATTCCGCCCGTCTGACTATCAATATGCTGAAGATGAATATCGAGTGGAAGAGTGGCTACATCTACTGCTATGCTATTCTGGACGACCTGCGTCCCGGCGACGACATTGTTCGTGGTCCAGAAAGCATCACCACCATCTTCGATACCAGCCAGTACACCGACCAGTGGTAACCCAGGATAAAAAGAAAGGGACAGGAATTATACTAATTATAATAAATCCTGTCCTTTTTCTTTTTTATTACAAGTATAATTATTATATTTGCAATAAAATACTTCTGACATATGAAGACAAATGAAATACAGAACCCATTCGTTGTAGGTAAATACCTGTCGGACAAATATTTCTGCGACCGCACAGAAGAAACAGAGTATTTGAAGAAGCAACTTAGGAACGGGCGTAACGTTGCACTGATATCACCACGACGTCTCGGTAAATCTGATTTGATACACCATCTGTTCAATCAGCCTGACATATTGAACGAATACTATGTATTCTTCATTGATATTTATGCTACTACATCGCTGTCAGAACTCGTTTATATAATGGGGAAAACCATATACGAACAGCTGAAACCACAGAGTGAACGATGGAAAGAACAATTCTTTCAGGTAATCCGTTCGTTGCAGGTAGCATACAAACTTGATTCATTAGGAATGCCCACATTCGACTTGGGTTTAGGCGACATACAAGCACCGCAGACCACCCTTGATGAGATATTTGCCTACTTAGACAAAGCTGACCGTCGCTGTATCATAGCTATAGATGAGTTTCAACAGATTGGCGAGTATAACGAAAAAAACGTAGAAGCCCTGCTCCGTACAAAGATACAACGCTGCCAATCTGCACAATTCATATTCTCCGGCAGCAAGCGCCACGTGATGAGCCAGATGTTCAACTCACCATCCAAACCATTCTACCAAAGTACCATAAGCATGGGATTGAATCCAATACCTGTAGATACATACTCTGAATTTGCCAAGCGTTTGTTCGAAGAACGCAACCGCGATTTAGACACAGCTGTCGTCGCCGAAGTTTGGAATGCCTACAAAGGCTATACATGGTACATTCAGATGCTGATGAACGAACTATTTGCCCTGACCCCTGTCGGCGCAACCTGCACCATGGAGTATATCGCAACAGCAGAAAAGAACGTGATTCAGTCGCAGGAATTATCTTATAGAGAGATATTGTCAAATCTGCCACCACGCCAGAAGATGGTGCTGCAGGCAATAGCCAAGGAAGGCGTAGCCAGCAACATCACATCCTCAAAATTTATAAAGAAATATGCTCTTAACTCAGCCAGCACAGTACAGTCTGCCGTCAAGCTACTCATGAAAAACGACATCCTCACTCAAAACGACGGACAATACCGTATCTACAACTTCTTCTTTTCCAAGTGGCTGGCACAATATTAAAAGATTCCCCTCCCCCTCCCAAGGAGGGGCTTTTCATTTTTTAAGGGGGAGCTTTGTATTCTTACCTTTGTACCGGGCGGATGGCGCAGGCGGTGCTGATGTTTACCTTACGCGGCAGTTCGATGGCGGGCTTTGTATCGTGAACGCGGTCATAGTCGGGATAGAGGTTCAGAGCCTGGCCGTGAAGATGGTCACCGTCCTGCCCGTAAGTCCACACCGTACCCGGCGAAGTCTCGATGTAGTTGTTGTTGGGTGCTACTGACGACGAGAGTTGCGAACCCACACCCTTCGTGGCCTGATACTGACCGGTGGCGGGCATATAGACCGTCTGGTCGTAGCGGTCGGCGTCAGGAATGTGGTAGTCTGTAGCCGTACCCACATGCGGGTCGACATAGAAGTAGCCGCCATAGAAATTCTCACCGGCATCGTCCCACATATTCAGCTTCTCGGCATCGGATTTGGTTTTACCTGCCGTTGCACCGGTCATGGAAAATCCGGAGAAGACACTGTAGTGCGGCACCTGGAAGCCCGGCGGACAGGGGTCATAAACAGTTTTGGTGCTGCCATTGCCCCAGTAGGCATAGCCGGCATCAGTACTCAGCCACGTCACCATCTGGTCGGAGCGGCGGAAGAGTTTCGTGGGCTGAGCGATGACGTCGTAGGGATGGGTGATGTTCTCCACGGTAAAGTCGGTGAAGTCGGTGGTGTTGCGATAGATGGTGCGCACGGTCTTCGGGTTGGCATCGTCGGGCCAGTTGTGGCCGGGCAGAGCCGTGGGGCGTCCCCACTGATAGAAGGTTCCCACGCCGCGCACCAGCGGCTGGCGTGCATGCTGCACAATATGTGCCACGGCAGTATTGCCTGATGACAACTGTTCGAGTTTTACATACACCTCGCGCTTGCCGTAGTACACGAAGTTCATGTTCTGTGGCACCCATCCGAGGTTGACGGGGAGGATGGTGTTCGTTGTGCCACTATAGTTCTTCAGTGACACTAAATGATTGCTACTAACAGTAGGATTATACGTTCCATTATAATTCAGAAAGGTGGCATCGTTACTCAAGTTATGGGTTCCATCGGAGTATGAGTTGTTCGTACCCTCATTGGCATAGACCTCGTCAGTCATCCAGATATGCCATGTCCAAAACGTTTCCCATGCACCATAATCATAACCGCTGGTACCCGCATCTGTATCCAGAACCCATGTTGGTGATTCAGCTGTTCCAGTATTCTTCTCATACTTCGTCACCTTTCTACCCTGTAGGGCAATGACTGCATTTCCAGGTCTGTTTGGGACAACGGAGAAATTGATATAATTAGACGCAACGGTAAGATACGAATCGTCAGTATTAATCAGACCACTATAGTCCTCCCACACTAATACGGCACGCAGCGAAATCGGGTCGGAACCGATGGTGGAGTTCCATGTGTACTCCGTACGCTTGCGCTTACTGCCGGCAACGATAATCTCGTAGATACCGTCAGCGGGGTTCTTGGCTTTGATTTGATGCTCTATGTGGCTGTATTTGATTACCTCGCCAGTATGGTCGACAAAATAATCAGCTTCAGGAGAAGGAGACCCTGTAGTTCCCGTCGTCTTATTGCCATACACCATGGGGAATTTATAACTGCCCGTACGGTTGACGATATAGCAATTGGCAGTCTGCTGAGTCGCATATTTGTTATTGGTATCGTCTTTTTTTGAATAATACCACGACAAATCCATGTCGGATGCGGGGGTTGTTGTTGAGTTAGTTACCAGTATTGTCTCATGGTTGCCGCCTTTGACGGGTAACTGTGCTTCGAGGTTATAGGATGCATTACCATTGTTGCCACCAGTATATTCGGTATTGTAGGTCAGGCCGGAGGTCAGCCACGTGGGAGCTACAGTAGCATCGGAGCCGTTGAAGGCCGTCGCGCAGGCGGCATCACTATAGTATCCCACGACCTTCCACTTGACACCGTGCGACGTCACCTCTGCGCCCTCGGTGCCGCCGGAAGTCCACGACTCATAATCCCAGTAGCTGTTGTAGCTGTGCACGGTGAAGTTGTGCGCCGTGGTAGTACTGCTGTGCTCATTCGCGGCTATCGGATCAACGAGGAAGTAGTAGCCGTCCTGCACCTCGCCGATGGTCAATTTATAAGTGACGGTATATCCTTTCTTCCATACATCGCCCGTCAGCGGACACTTCAGCGTATGCTTCCGAGCAACGACGCTTTCATCAACTTCAGTACGGCTGCCACCTGTGTATTTATACCTCGGCACGGCCTCCAGCTCCACCTCCAGCTCCACATTGGCGGGAACGGTCTGAGGAATCATATAGAACACCGAGTCGTTGAGGTAGGTATTTTCCGTGCCCGTCCCTGTGAAGTCAGCATACATCGTGTAGTTGACCTGCGTGCCGCCCAAGTCACTCCATGCTCCCAATGTACCCGTTACGGGGTCGGTCACAGAGGGAGAGAATTTTGCTCTGGGACTGACTCTGTTGATGGAGATGCGTGTGATGCGTATGCCGGTGGGAATCTTGCCCTGTGCGAATCGCACTGCCGTCAGTATGTGCTGAAACTTCAGGTCCACCCACTTGTCGTCATGACTGATATGACTCTCCTTGGAGCCAAACGCCTCGATGTCGATGGGGTCGGAGTCGCCATAGAGCAGGTCGCACATATCCTGCGCCTTCTCGGGCAGCGTGTAGGTCAGCACGGGCGGCGTGTTGTAGTCGGCATCGGCAGCCACCATGTTGATGTTCTCCAGCGACGGTGCCACAGCGTAGAATCGCATCAGCCCCGACTCGCCGTACGGCCAGTGGCCCGAGGTGCGCCAGTTGTTGACCCGCTGCACAAGGGTACGGTCGAAAATCTTTGTCCCTTCTGTGCGTGTATAGCCCCACACCGTCAATGAGTCGTGGAAGGTCTCGGCTGAGCTCACCATGCCGTCTATGTGGGCGCGGGTAGTTCCGTCCTCCGAGTACCTTGACCTCACCGCACCGTGGTGTATTCCCACTAAGGGCAGAGTCATCCGCTGGAGTCTCATACCATAGGCATTTTCACCTTCGAGCAGTCGCGCTGTCACAGCTTCTTTTGAGACAGAGTCGTTATCAGCATTACTGCTACGTGTAATGCCACCAACCCCTATCGTCTGGTCTGCCTGTTCGCTTACGTAGAGGCTAAAGCCCACCTCGTCGCCATTCCCCGACGAAAGACGGTTTTCGAATAGCATATCGGTACAGCCTACAAGTAAGATGGTGCTGACAAACAGAATATAATATAACTTAGTATTCTTCATTCTTCGTTAACTGTATGATTTATATTTTCACCGGGACTGGATGTAGCGTCCGGCCTTAGACGCATTGGGAAGTCCCAGTCTTCGATGCCTGCCACAATAAATGCCACATGTTCCACCCCGATGCGGATAACCAGTTTGTAGCGTTTGGCTGCTTCCAGCTTCAGCTGGATGTCGTTGCCCTGCACGGTGTTGACGATACGGTTGTAGTGGTTGCCAGCGGCATCCGTCAACGGACTGTACACCAGGTCGCCGGGGTCACCACGCGTCACCATGGCATAGCTGATGGTGGGAGTGATGTCGATCTCTGCGCTCTGCGGGATGAGCATGATGCTGCCGACCTTGAACAGCAGTTCCTCGTCCTCGTCGACACCCGAACCGCTGACGCCCCATTTCTCCAGTTCGGCATTGCGGATTTCCTCCGGCTCTCCCGACTGCGTGCCGGCCAGGTGGTCGACGAAGGCTGTGGCGGGATAGCTCAGCGTGACCTCGCCGGCCTGCCATGCCTCAACGTCGTTCTGGTTGGTATAGCCACTCCACGAGCCATCTTCCAGATTGAGGCGGCCGCTCTTGAACAAGCCATTCTCGGCAGTGTTGGTCGCCGTCAGTGTCAGCTGGTGCATAAAGAGTTTGGTGGCGTTGTCGTCGTCGGCAGGTGTCTTGCCCGAGTAGGTCGGCTCGTCATAGACACGCTGCACATAGACATCGATACACGACAGAGCGTGTTTAAACTCTAATGGTACAGCCTGCCATTTCTCGGTCGATCCTTCCATATAGATAAGTCCCTTTCCGTTGCGGGTCTGGTCTTCAGCATGTGCCCATAATAAATCGGTGGGTGCTCCACTTTCGTCAACAGTATAGATGATGTGCGGGCGCAGGTCATGTTCCCATGTCTGACCCGTGACTCCAGTCGAGGCGAAATAAGTGCCTTCCACAAACGGAGCATAGGCAAAGAACGAAACGTATCGGTTTGTAGTATTGTCTGTAGAGTTTGGCCAATACTTCATCGGCGAATAGGTCCAAAGACTCAGTTCATTGCTCCACATCACCGGTTGGTTGTACATGAAGTCGGGACGAGGGAAGGAAGACGTTGCTAATGTGTAGTTATCTGCCGGTGTTGCCGCAGCCTTTGCCGCACTCCACGTCTTATCATCCGTCAGATATGCAATGACACCAAAACCTTCAGGCAAGGCTTTAAGGGCATCAGTATTGTCGATAGGTCCTGTTGTGGCACGTGTGTCTTCACCGTTCATTTCCGTTGAGAAACTGACAGCAACCGGATCCTCGATAAAAGGAGCCGCACTACCATCATCGCCAGCCGAACAAGCAGCCAGCAATACAGCACACATTATTATATATTTACATCTCATTTTATACATCATACATCATACATCTTACATCATACATCTTACATCTTACATCATACATCTTACATCATACATCTTACATCTCACCTCACAACAAACTTCTTGCCATTTCGGATATATATGCCAGGAGCAAGCACAGACTTATCATTGCCCATAGGCTGTCCGTTAAGATTGAATATAGGGGCATCTTCATCATTCGCTATTTTGTCATTGCTCTCGTCATTCCAGTCATAAATATCACTCACGCTCTCAATGCCTACGAAGTCAAATCTACGGACAGGTGCACCAGACGTCCATATCGCAGGGTTGATACGATCGGTGCGCAGCAAGAGGTAGGCCTTGTTTTCACCGAGGGTGTTGAGGGTGCTTTCGTCTGACGAGAGAGCACCTGCCTCGGTGCTACTATAGATGTGCAGGCGGAAGAATCCCGGCACCGCTCCCTGAGAAAAATTCTCATTTGCGGTGACATTACCCGTTTCTCCGTCCTTCTTCCACGTCAGATACTTCTCCGACAGGATGAAGCGGGTGTAGTCCACGCCGTTGATGGTCTCCGTCTCTGACGTGAAGGTTTGAGGAGCATTGGTTGTTCCGGGAGCCTCTCCTGTCAAGTTGGGTCGCATCAAGTTGTTGGTGTAAGCGTATGTCGGCTCCACAGCCGTTGTCACGGCAGGCACGAAGAGGGGCACGGTGTAGGTGGACCCGTCTTCGCCCGGCGCACCCGTCACCTGCTTCAGCACAAGTCCCTGACGGTCGGGCACCACGTAGTTGCGGTCCTGCAGTCGCACGGTGGTCTTCGTCTTTTCCTCGCTGTACAGCGGGTTTGTGCTTCGGGCAATGACGCTAAAAGCTTGTAGCGGGCGCGTGGTTAACAGCGAGTCGAGTGTGTAATCCACGGCATAGTCGCGGCTCTCCGTCGCCCAACCCGTACCGCTGAGTTTCTTCAGCGTCTTGAAGTCCTTCGTCACGGCAATGACATAGATGTCGGTGTATTTGCGACCTACTGGTGTGGCAGGAACGGCATAACTCTGCAACTTGCTATCGACGTCCACATCCGTACTGGTAAACGTAAACTCCGCATTCTCATTGGCGGAGAAGCTATACTTATATACCCCCGTCGGCACGTCGGCATCTGTACTACGGTCAGTTACGTTGGTGGCAGACGTAGGCTTGTGGCTACTCCTGATATAGATATAATAGTCGTGCGCGTCATCGTTCGGCTTAGGCACGATGACCTTGCCGCCGGTGGCGATGGTGAGGTGGCTCTCAGTCTCATGACCTTCAGGGGTGATGGTGTTCCACGTCTGCCTATTTACAGCTGCGCGAGCCTCCGGAACGGTCTTCGTCATGTTCAGCATCAGCATGTTCTCCTCGGGCACTCCATCAGCATCAGTGTCGAGTTTAAAGCCCAAGCCTGCCGTCTCGCGGATGATGCCGTTGTTGGTACCGCGCAGGCCGTAGCACACCAGTTGAGCACCCTCTACATAGTACGACTGGTAGTCAGCCATATCGTAGGTGTTCGACCAGCCACCATTGCCGTAGTTTGTAATAGTGTTGTTGTTGTAGATAGCTACATGCAGCGGATTGCGTGTGCTTTTGGGGTCATAATCGACGGCAGCCCATGTCTTATCGTTGAGCATGGCCGACGGCGTGTCTGTGAAGAACTTCGTGAAGTCCCACGTATAGGGATAGGTCTGTTTGGGAGCCTGTCCGAAGGTGATAGTCCACGACTTCTGGTTGGCGACATACTTCATATTCTGCGAATAGCTGGTCATAGTGACCTTCACCTTGCCCCATCCGCCGTTGTAGGTCAGCTTAGCCTCTCCACCGTCAGTGCTGGAGGTTGTCATCACTGCACCCGACCGCGTCAGCATCTCGTCCATCTCGAACTTCCATGTCTGCGGAGCATTAGGTGCATTCTGATACTCCTTCGACAGGAATGTGATGGTGTGGCTACCCTGGTCGTCCCAGATGTACTGCCAGTCTATCTTCGGGGCAGTGGCTCCCGTCCACGAAGACTTCTCAACATCGGTATAGTCCTTATATTTCTTTTGGTAGAGAGCATTATTAACATTAGTAATCGTTTCATCGTAACTGATATCATCGTAGCCTCTGAGTTTATCTGCAAAGTTTGACTGGAATGTCCAGCCAGGTTCATGGAGGATAATCTCCTGTATGCTGACGTAGATGTTGTCGGCCACTTCGAAGGTTACATCGCCGTCGTTCGTGGCTTGGAACATATAGGTACTGGTAGACCACGGGAGGTTATAGAACGTATTGCCAATCTTATACGTCGAGGTGATGGGTGTTCCGGCAGCGTCGCTGAGGTTGGTCATCAGAATGCGTTCGCCCATCTCCTCCTTATGGCGCGTCCATCGCAGTTCAACCCACTGGCCCTTCTTCAACTTCGGGATTGTCACCTTGCCACCACGCAGCAGCATCAGGTTGCGGCAGTCGTAAGGCACGGTAGCCACCCCACCGTCCTGCATCATCTCTACACCCAACTGCTGATTGCTGGGTGAGGCAAACACATGCAGTCCTTCCGTCTCAGGAATCACCAGTGCATTCTGGCCCTCTACTGAGTGATTATAGTAATATACGATAGCACCGTCGGTCTTTCCGGGAATCTTGCGGCGGAACTTCCAATGGTAATCATCACTACGCGCTCCATCGTCAGTCGGTTGGTCAATGGTGGCACCGGTACCCCAAGTGTTAGTCTTAGTAGTATAGATGCCTGCATCACTGTTGGTCTCCCATTTTGCGAGGTTAGGTATCAGGTTGCTCGTGAAGTCCCACGTATGCTTGGTATAAGCCACCGTCAGCGTGCCTTCAATCGGGTAGGAAGTGGTACTGGCATAGATGGGAATGACACCTCCCTTCTTAATTGTGCTGAAGCCCTCAATGCAAAGATTGGAGCAACTTACTTCGGTAGCATCCACTGAAAGCACAACAGGACTCTCCGGATTATCCACATTCTTAAATACCAAAGAAGTCTTGCTGTCTTTTATGTCTCCCATGATGCCGTCGTACATCGCCTTGAGGTTGAACTTATGATCGCTCTCACCTTCGATAGTGATGGTGTACGACTCTGCGTCGTTGGCTATGACAGGATTGAGTCCACCAGTCAGCGTACCACCGGTGACCTCACAGGTAAATGGTATCATAATAGCACCCAGAGTTGCCGTGAGTGACACCTCTTGCACTCCCTCCACAGTAAGTATGCCTTCATCAAGCGTTACCGTAGGCGATGGTGTGATGACATTGAACACTATTTTGTCTTTTAAGTCACTTTCTGTCAGGCCTGTTCCGCCAACAGCAATATCGAACAAGTTCTTTAATGTAAATTCAGCTGGAGTGCCACTGATTGCAACACTACTGGATGTAGAATTTCTGGTTACACCTATAGAGTAAGCAATATAAGAACCACTCTTACCTGCCAGCACGCCTGTGCCACTACCGGTAGCCGTAACTGTAAACTTACCATACTGCCCCGACCCAATAGTCACCTCACCAGTTGAGGAATTGATACTCGAGACTGGTGTACTATTATCATTGGTGAAAGCATAGCTAATCGTTGTAGTACCTTGGTTCATCACGGGATTGCTCCAAGTTCCCACGCCTGCATCGATATAGGTCTCGTTGCCATACTTAAACGCCATGTCTGCCGACACTTTGATATAACGGATGTGCAGGTCGAGGTTGAACGACGGGTTGCGTACAACGATGTATCCATCGCTCTTGGCCAGGAAGTACTGCGACTCCGTGTCGCCAGCACTGACATAGAACGTCGTGATGTCGTTGCCCTCCAGGTCGGTGACGTTGTCTATCTCCATCTCCGAGACGTCGTCGTTGGCATAGCAGTTCAGTTCCACCAGCATACCTGCCTTGGCAGGAATACGCAGCTGACCGCCGCCGTAGGGCGACTCGTTGACACCCACACCGCGTCCCTGCAGATGCAGGAATCCATGGTTGCTGTGCAACAGTCGGGTCTTACCCTTCACTTGCAGTGCCAGGGTCAGGGGCAAGGGTGTATTGTCGTTCGACGCATTGCGCAGCACGTCGGTGAAGTCGGCAAAGTTGCTGTTGACGTTATACGCTCCGCTACTCCACCCCGTGCTGCTCGTCATCGACGCGTTGTCGGCAGCGGTATAGTTGCGGAAGTCCCACATACCATCCACCACCTTCAGCGTGATTGTCTTGGTCAGCGGAGCATAGAGCGCCCTGTTTGCTTCCAGAGGATTTACCGTCAGCGTCACCTTGAGTATGCCGTTGTCAGCCTCCGGACCCACGGTCAGAGCACCTGTCGAACTATTGATACTCACACCGTTGACAGGCTGAGTGATTGTATAGGTTCCTGTGGTCTCATAGAGACTGGCAATGCCAGTTTCTGTTTCACTTGATATAGTGAAGGTATTTGGAGTATAGTTCCAGCTGGTAAACAGCACATCACTGCCGGCACCTACAGCACCATTGTAACTGAAGTCCAACTCACCCGACCTGCGGCTCACGCTGATGGTCTTGAGGGTAATGGCAGAGCTGCCGGTGTTTGTGATGGTTATATCCTGAGTAGCCCCGCCCGTTCCGGAGACCGTTGCCGTGAATATCTTCTCCTTGAAGACATCGCCATCCCTGACTACGTTCGACAACAAATCTTCTGTATTGGACATTGTGATAGTGGCATCCTCGTTATTAACTGTCACCTGTATCGTGGTTCCTGCACCCGCCGGCACTTTGTATGTTCCCCCTGCCGTCAACTCCGTGTTGCTGGTCTCCACATAGTCACGGCTATACAGTCGCGTTTCTGCATAGCCAGCCTTAAAGTAGGCTGTTTCTGGTGTAGTAGCTTTCAATAAACATACTCCCTGACCAATGCGGACTTTATATTCCTCATCCGGTTCAGCAGTGACATCCTTATAATAGGTTTTCTCATCGTTACCTTTAATTTTACTAACTTCGTTTGTATTGCCATTGACAAATCCACTTCCCGAACCAAGTACAGATGGGTCACCGACAAAACTGACATCTCCATAATAAGCATTTGGTATTTCAGTCCAGAACTTGTTCTCGATGACATCACTATCATATCCATAGATGTAGTCTTTATCAAACTTTAGGTCAACGGTCTGTTTTTCGGAGCTAAGAACAGCCCCGCCATTTAACGTATATGTCAACTCAACAGCCCTAATATAGAATTTTGTACCGGCACCACTGGTCAGGGTAATTGTCACGTCATGACTGTTTGGTGTCCATGAGTGCGACATCTCTGAAGTGGAAAGAGAATAAGCATCTTTCCCATTAATACTGACAATGGGTGAATTGAAGTCTGTGGTATTGTCATATATGACTTTCACACTATTGATGACCACATCACTCGCACTGCCAGTTGCCAGCCGCGGGGTAATCTTCATGTAGTTATTCTCAGTTCCGTTAGCATCGTATCTAACAATAAAAGTCTTGGCTGACTGGTATTTCCAACCATCGCCCTTGAAGGTGATGTCAAATCCGGGAATGCTTCTGTCAAGGCGGTTGAAATTGCCATTGTTGTTGGGGAAGAATAGCAGAGATTGATCAACCAAGTTGATTGTTGTACCATTGCGCTGTTTAAATATAAAACTGTTCATCCACAGCGTAGGAAAGGTCTCTCCGTCGTGAGGCGTCATCCATTTAGTTTCCGGAAATACATAATAAGTAGCACCACTATTGAGAAGAGTAGAGAATGTGTAATCTTTCCAATCATTAACAGTAACAGATGATGCCGGAATCCTCTCCAAGACACTTCCTTCGGCATCCACTAGCCGAAGCGCATTTGCAGCATTCAGATAGCCATGAATGGTTAACACTCCGCTTTGCTTGGGAACGAAGGTGAAATAGGAACCCATAGAGGGAGTGCCTGCGTTGCCTATAAAGACATGTGAAAGGCCATTTGCATCAATGCTCTTGATACCCGTTTTTCCACCTATAGTTTCAGCCACCTGCACCTCGCTGGGAGAACCAAAACTGACAGAGACGGTAGAACCGCTACAGGTTTCAGGCAAATAGCCTGCCGACGTAACAGCAAAGGTTTCTGTATCCGTAGGATAGGCTGGACTGTAGCCCATGCCAGCAGGTGCCTCGCCTGTAACGGTGACGGAATACTCGGCCATAGCCGACGCAGTCCACTCATTAGCGTCTTTGACGGCTTCAGCATCAGTCAACAACAGGGCACGAATAATAGTATTGCCGTTGTGCAGAGCACTAATCATACCAGTTGTCTCGTCCACCGTGGCTATACCCTTATTGAGAGATATATAGCGCACCGTGTATCCTGTCATGTCGAAACTATTGGTCAGTGTTGGTGTGAACGTAGTATTAATTGTCATGCTGCCGCTGGCAGTTAGGTAGGCGAAAATAGCCTGGGCATACACATAATCGAGTGCATAACTGCGACTGCCGCCGATGACCTGCACCGTCTGTCCTCTTGACACTTGGAAGGGGTCGGAACTGGTAGTTTCATGCCATCCGCCGTTGCCGGTATGGGTAAACACCTCACTCTCGCCAACACGGAAGCGGAAGATAGTGGAGCTGTTGGCATACGAAGCAGCAGAAAGTTTATACATGCCAGTGGGTAATGTCAGCGCATCGACATAGGCCGAACTGTAACCACCCTGCATGTTTGAACATCGGTTGGCCACATAGGCATTACGCGTAATAGGAGTCATGAAGTCCTCTGCCTCACGGTAGGTGACGACATTGGTAACTGGCGAGTTATCGTGGTTTAGCCATGCTACTTCCAGAGGATCTGCATCTCCAGCAAGTGTAAACGGGTGTTCATAGTTTGGATCAACAACCTTAGGAGCAAAACGATAAAGGCTGTTGTTCTGTAATATGTAATGCGGATAAGGGTGCTTCACTTTTGCTCCTTTGGCACCAAACGATGTATAGATAACAGTCGTAGTTGGAGTGCCGGCACTTAAATAATAACGGATGCTATACAATTTAATGTTATCTATCCACACTTTGCTATTAGCTCCTCTTCCGAGCGTTGCAACAATGCCCTTTGCCTCCATACTGGTGCCCAAAGGCACATCGTAGGAGCCAGACGCTGTCACGGAACCTGTCAGCCAATAAAACACCTTTCTGTTGGTCATATCCACGGAGAGTTCTACATGAACCCATGACGTTACGGGAATGTTAATCTCGTCAGACTCCTCGTTAATAATAAACGTGGTGGTATTTGCCCCGGCAATACTTCGCAAAGCAAACAGATAGTTGGTGTTCAATCCGTTGGTTGTGATGAAGAACTTGTTACCTTCCAGCGAATAACCATCACTGGCAACAATAACCTCGGTGGATGATGAAGCGTGGCTGCCCGTCTGTATTGCCACATCAAACTTAACGGTATAGGATTGGTATTCGTTATAGAAACTGGTCTCATCAAAGAAGTTAGTGCAAGCTGTTCGCGGTCCGCTTAAAGCATCCCCACTTTGCTCAAACTTTATATATTTGCCATAATCAGCCACTCCTGTAGCAAGAGACAAACCACCAGAATAGTTGACGGATGACCATGAACTGGCGTCAGTTGCCGATTCGTAGTCCTGGGTAAAGTATTTATAATCTCCCCACGCCGTTCCATATCCTACCACCATCAGAAGCAGTACAGTGAATAGTCTTGCTATGTGTCTATATCGTATCATTGTCATTTCTCTTATCTTTTTGTTGACTCGGCATTGTTTAACTCCAGCATCACCTCATCAACCCAAAAAGCATCACTCATATTATGCAAGTGGTTCGCTCTATTGTTCAGATTGGTGTAGGTTTCTGAATTATAGAACATCTCTAAAGCCTTAGGCTGACTTATCTGCAGGCGTTCAGCCAGCAATCCAACCACCCTTGCATATTTCATCTGCAATAATGTTTCGTTTACTAATGTATCTTGTCCGTTCATCAGTTCAGTCGTTTTGCTGTTATAAATTTCAGATGCCTGTCGATAATCTCTTGGTTTAATATGCATATCTGATTGATAGGACGCTTTGCCCAATCAATCGCTTGCTGCTCTATATCCGTCATATAAAATCCTTTACCGAAATCAAGATTATTGCGTCCCTTATCAGTTTCAGGATGTTCTACTATTTCTGTTGAACCGTGATATAATTTCATATTTACAGATTTCTATTTTACGAATGAAGGGTTATGCCCACCAAGATAGCTCAGAACTTCATCTACTATAAATTCCTTGCTTTGAGTATGCAGGGTTGGATAACTGGGGTACAGGAATGACTCTATTCCGTCCGTCCGGGCCAACTCACGATACACATCGTCACCACGTTTCTTTAGGCGCAACGCTGTGTTCTCTATGCAGAAAACGGCAAATTCCGTTTCTTTCTGCATGTGGTATTTATCTTGTTTCGTCATTGTCGTCATAACATATTACTTTTTTCTACTTCTAAATTCACGAACCAACGATTCGCTGGCGCTGGTGCCGTGCTCGATGATGACAGATGTCGTCTCGCTGGTCTCTCTCCAGTCGGTGGCAGTGACCTCCAGACCGATGAGTTTCAGGTTGATGACGAAGTTGAACATATACTTCGTGCCGGGAGCAAACTTCAAATCCTTGATGTCGATGCTGTTCACGTGGTCCTCAGAGACGTAGTTGCCATTTGGCAGGACGGCACTGACACACCAGTGGAGCGTCAGCGTGTAGTCGTGGTTATGCCCCGAGCCAGTCTCTTCGCAGGGGATGACGAGGAAGTACTTCTCGTGGCCGTTGCCGTCGTTGACCACCACCTGCTGGTTGGCTTCCTGCGACACGCCGTTATTCGTTTTGTCAGACATGATAGTCGCGGCCTCGATGGCCGTTGTCGTTGCGTTGGCATGCGGGTGCCTGATGGCCGCTGCTATCTCGCTGTCGCTGTTGTTGCCGTTGCCATCAGGGTCGGAGCTCACCGTCAGAGTCTGGCTGGTAGCGTCGGCCTTGTCGGTCCAGTTGGGGGTGTTGGGGGTGTTGGGGGTGTCCTCCGTGCTGTTGTCGAGACTGAGCACGCCGCTGGGGTGGAAGTAGCCCGAGAGTTCTATCTTCTTGATGGTCACCTTGTAGTTACCACCACTGCGCAGTACACCGGCGATTGCAGACTCGTCGTCGAGGTCGCTGAGGTCGTTGTCCTTGCCAATCATCGACTGCACGCGGAAGCCGATGACCGCGAGGGCATGGCGGAAGGTGAAGAGCACTGGTCCGCCGGTGGGCTGCTTGCCTTCGCCGGTTGCGGTATAGGTAGTTCCCTTCCACGGCTTGCCCGTCTTTCCGTTGACGCCCCACAGCAAATCAACACCTGCACCGACGGTGGTATTGATGGCATAACTGACATCGGTGCCGTCGATAGCGGTGATGCCGTCAGAGGGTGTCGGTGTCAGGCTTGCCGTTGTCACATACGGTGCGTAGGCATAGAAATCAACTGCCACACCATTGATATCTTTTATCCAGTATTTCACGTCTCCGTCGTATCTCCACTTGCTGGGGTATAGGAATGTCGAGCCGGGGTTGGTAGTACCTTCGTCAGGGACATACTTCACCTGCTGGTTAGTCCACCCTAACTGGGTAGCCACTACGCCAAAGCCATACCCGCTCTTCGACAGCACGCTATAGTCGATGCTGCCTGCCGCTCCGCTGCGCGTCTGGCTCTCCACCACCTCTGCGACATCGAACGACAATGGCTCTCCCTGTTGAGTGCCAAGCTGTTCTGCTGCTGGATTCTCCTTACTGCACCCAGCAGCCACCAGCATCACCATCAAGTATATAATCGCGTTATATTTCATACTTCTCACTTCTTACATCTTACATCTTACTTCTTACATCTTACTTCTCACATCTTACTTCTTACATCTTACTTCTTACATCTTACTTCTTACATCTTACTTCTTACATCTTACTTCTCACATCATTCCAACACTACAGCATGGTTCTGATCAACTCTGATATTGATGTATTGATTGACACCTGCCTCAATGGTCAGTGCTTTCGTCACCTTCAGTTCTTTTCCTGCAGAGTTTTCAAACAGGTACTCGAAGGTGATGGTCGAGCCTGGGATCTGCTGGTAGTTCACGTAGCTGGGGAACACGAGGCTGCCCTTGTCGGGGATGGACAATGAGCCGAAAAGACTTAAGAGGGCTGTCTCGTTATAAACGATGTCATCGCCATTCGTTGTTACTATAGTCCACTCGCCCGTATGAAGCGACATGGTCCCCTTAGTAATTTTCGTTCCCTTCAGGGTGATCTGCTTAAGAGAAATAGGCTCACCATAGTCGTTGGTGATGGTACCGATAGACAACTTGCCCAAGGCGTGCTTGAAGTTGAGGTGTACCGTGCCGTCGTTGTCAGTAAAGTCCTCGCCATAAAGCAAGTCGATGCGGTTGTCAGTATGCGGCGCGAAGGTCAGGTTGTTGGCATCGCGGGCGGTGACGCCATAGGTCGTTGAGCCGTCAGCAAAGGTTCCATCAGCCACATACGGCGAGTAGGCGGTGAAGTCGATGTCGATACACACATAGAGTATGCCTGACTCGTAATGTCCTTCACCTCGCTGAATCTTATGTGCACCAGCCTCTACGTTTCTAATAACATATTCTACGCCACCCTCAATGGCGGTAGCCACACATACCCAGTCCTTGTCTGCGGGTGCCGTCTTGCCCGATATGGCCAGTGCCTTACCGTCGAGCTCTATCTGCTGGAGTGGTTTGTCAGAAGTCTTCCAGTTTGACTGAATGATAGTCAACTTGGTTTTATTGCCGCCATTCGCGCCTGAAGTCCATGTAATCTGCGTCCCCTCTTTCATTTTCAGTCCATGGGTGAAGTTGACGCCCTGGTAGCTACAGGCAGCACCGGCATCGGGCGAAGCCTCCGGATTGACATACTTTGCGGTGCGTTCTATTCCTGCTGCATCAGTCACCGAAAAGTAGCTAATCTTCGATGACTCAACATTCTCGGTTGCATTGAAACGCATACTATACTTGATGATATTATTTGGCCACAGCATGAGGTAGAAGTCGTTCGAGATACCCGCCCAGTTTAGTATGTCTGGATCCCAGACGACGTGGCTGTTATTCACGCCCAATCGCATACTGTAGAGTCCGAAACCCTCATCAATACGGGCAGACACAGTGATGCTGTAGATATTAATGCCCGTGTCATTTTTGGTGTTCTTCAGCGTCACGTCGCCATCAGCAGTCACCGTAGCTACGCCTTTTTGACGGGTATTCTTGTCGGCAGCTGTAAAGCCGCTGACAACGGAGAG
Organism: Prevotellaceae bacterium UBA2744; assembly: GCA_002353575.1. Taxonomy (GTDB): domain Bacteria; phylum Bacteroidota; class Bacteroidia; order Bacteroidales; family Bacteroidaceae; genus Minthosoma. Next base: position 3,749 of record DEJQ01000018.1, on the reverse strand, counting down.
ATTACCACGGGTATCGAATGTGGTAGTCGCATCGCCCGTGGCAGCAAATTCTATAGTCACGGTCTGACCTTTTTTCAGTCCGGGTATGGTCAGCGTAATGTTGCTACCGTCAAGCTGCAATCGCTTATTCACATCAATCTTTATCTTTCCTATATTATCTGCATCGCTGCTTATAGTAAGCCCCGACGTAAGCGTCAGTTCGTTTCCATTGGCATTTATTGCACCTGTGATAGAGGTGTTGTTTGTATAGCAGTTGTTAGTATCATCGTAAGTCCAGTTAGTGGCGTCGGACGCCAGTGCCGCTATGTCGAGTACCGAGGTGCGGGTGAAGTTCCACGACCTGGCAGAGTTGGTCTTCAGCTGGATCATGGTTTCACCGGCACGGGTAGTCATACCATACTGATTGACGGTTACCTGTTCGGTCCGCCAGCCCTCTTCAGTCACGGCAATCTTCACCCTTCGCATATCGTCCTGTGCAGTGATGTCTAACTGTTCAGGGAAGAACAAATTATCGTCGGTGCAAGCTGCCAAGGCAAGCAGAACAACGGTCGGCAGCACCGCAGTTAGCATTGTGTTAATATGTCGTACTATAGCCGTCTTCATTTTCACTCTACATTAAATTCTTTCGTCGTTGTGTACCAGTCCACCACTTCCGGGTCGAGGGTCATCGGCGTATCCCATCCATCAACTACAGTGACTTCGAACTTAGCCGAAGTGACACCGGGCTGAAGACGGAGTTTATACTTCTTATTGGGGGCAAATGAAAAGTTGTCAAATACAGCAGTTATATCGTTCTTGACTATCGAGAAGTATTTTGGCATACCTGAATTTACCAGCGTAAGGCGCTGGTCGTAAGTGATGACGTAGTACACCATCCTGACCGTCATCTTCTCGCCGCTGTGTGCTGCACGGTATTCGTCGTTGGGCAGCACCATGCGGTATTTATACTCGAAGGCGCCGGCACCGTCGTTGGCCGACGGGTCCCAGTTGGTATAGTCGAGGGGCACCTCCGTGTGGCTCACGCCCATGGGCAACTCGTTGAAGAGCGCCCTGGCGTCGCCGGCATCGTAGGTGCCGTTGTCGTCGACGTCGGTCTCGCGCAAAAAACCGCTGGCGGGAGCCTCCTCGTTCCAATACTTCATCCATGTACCATCCAAATAGCGATTGGTGAAGGTGGGATTGATGTTCTCGTGTTCAACCCTGAGGTTGTATTGCAGGTCGGGATCACATTCCCAATGTGGAACCTGAGAGTTAGCAGGATTCGGTGCCACGTACATCTTGCCTGCGGTAAAGATCGGCGAACCGCTGAAATCGACACTCTCAATGAGTATCTTGGTGTAGGGGTCGCGATCATCGGGATAGAGTGTAGTTGCATCATCATTGTCCTTATGGTCGAAGAGTCCCTGAACTGTAACGGTAAACAAAGACAAAGCATGTTTGAAGAGAAAATCAACATGACCATTTACATAACCGCCGCCGTCCATCTTGTAGCGGTCGGTCTCCCGTGCCCAAAGAAGATCTACGCTCTCATCAGGGTCGAAAGGCTTCTCGTTGCTTGTGCGGTAGTATAGGAAAGAAGCATTGGTATTGGTAGCATTACCCACTACCTGCACAATACCATCATGGTCAGGCTTAGTATCAGCGTCATCACCATCATAATCCTTCACGTTAAAGCCTGTTCCGGGGTCGGCAACTGACACATACGGTGCATAGGCAAAGAAGCTGAGGTAGCTGTGGAGCTGCGACCCCTGGGCAGCCGGACTTTGGTCGTCTGCTGGCCGGTTGTCGTTCGGCCAGTACTTCACAGGGGTGTAGGTCCAGTGGTCGGTGTCGTAGTACACCTTCTGATTCCACATGAAGTTGAAAGGAGTAGTAGTTTGGGCGTAATCAGTCCATGCCGTATTCCCAGTTTGTTGGGCAAAAACCCCGAAACTAAGCCGCTTTAGTCGTTCGTCGGTCATTGTACCCTCTCCCGTAGCCGGATAAGTGGCACGAGTCGTTTTCTGAGCTATCAGCGTAGAAGAAAAAGTAATGGGAGTTTCTGCATTAGTCAACTGAGGCGACACCTCACCCTCACTGCTCTGAACGCACGAAACGAGAGCGGTACAGAAAAGTATAATTGCTGAATATATCTCTATCCTAAATCGTTTGTTATTCACAGACCCGATCATCTAAAATCCATTTTCCTCGCGTTGTAACTACACACCATCCCCCTCACGCGCGTACTTTATATTGGCAAATTTAGATGTTATGACGGAAACAAACAAATTTAATCTGTTAAAAAGGCACTTTTTGTGCCCTTCCGACAGGAAAATTCACTTTTTACTGTCTAAATACAACTTTAGGGCAGCAAGGTTATCAAATTCCTCCACGTCATATTCTGCTTGTTCGTAGTTGCCCTGAACGAAGGTTACCCTGCCCGAACGCTCCAGATAGAAGCAGTCGAACCCGAAGAATTTCTTCACGAATGAACAGCGCTTGACGGGTGCCTGCCCAAGGATGACGGAATAGAAGTCCTGACGTGTGTCACACCCCACTTCGAGCAGTGAGCGCACATCGTAGCTGTCGCCCAAGGCTGCGCGTGCATCGTCGATTTTGATCATGTTGTTGGTGGCACACACGAGTATGCGACGTTTCTTCTGTCTGTCGCCCACCTTCATGGCATCAAATCCCTCGCCCCACACTCCGCTGGCATCGGTCATGCTGACAAAGGCATACGGGTCGATATTCTTCAGCATTCGCAGCATCGAAATCTGGTCTCTCAGTCGCATTATGCTCACCACCACCTTACGGTTGGTCTTCGTGAACCACCCGGTTCCATCGAGGATTGTGACTCCATGACCGGTACGCACTATGGCATCGGCAATAGCTTCTGGATTGCGCGAGAATATCATGAACTGAACAGACTGGTGGCGGCGGCGGATGGCATAGTCGAGTGTTATGCTACAGATGATAAGCATGACGAAACCATAGATTACCTTGTACCAGTCATGGAAGACGAAATAGCAGGATGAAATGATGATGATGTCGCATACCATGATGACTGTTCCGAGGGTCATCTGTCGGTATTTGTTCACTATAAGAGCGATGATGTCTGTACCGCCGGTAGAACCGTTGTTTTCGAAGCAGAATGCCAGACCCAACCCCTCGGCAATACCAGCGAGCACGCAAGCCATGAAAGCCTCATCGCCTATCAGCTTAGGCAGGATCATCTTCGCGGGATTGTCGGGCGAGGGTTGTTCTGCCAATCGCTGGAACAGCCACAGGCTGAATGTCATCACAGCGACGGCATATAGAGTCTTGATGATGAACTTCAGTCCCAGCACTTTGATAGCTATCAGGAGCAGTATTGAATTGATGGCTATATAGGTGACCTGCACCTCGACACCGGTGGCATAATACACAATCGAAGAGATACCTGCCACACCGCCCGTAGTGAGCCCGTAGGGCAACATAAACAACGTAACTCCTGTGGCATATAGCATTACACCCACAGCGATGAAGAAGTAGTCCTTCATCTCGAGCAAAACTTTTTTCTGCATAGCATTCATATAAGCCTCGATTTTATAATCTGCACAAAGGTAATCACTTCTTTTTCCTCCGCAAAATTTTGGGAAGGAAATCCCAGTGCAAAGAAATACATCTGATAGGCATCAAGCAGTCATCTTGGCCGCTTTTTTCCCGCTTCTGACTCGGAACTGACTCGGAACTGAGTCGGAACTGACTCGGAACTGAGTCGGAACTGAGTC
>DEJQ01000013.1 GCA_002353575.1 Prevotellaceae bacterium UBA2744 | reverse complement strand
CTTACTGGCCTCAAAGTAGCACCGCTGAGGTCTCGGAGGCTTTAGAGAAAGGAGGGCGGCTTCGTCGCCGTCCTTTATTCAATCTCCACCCAGTTCAACTCAGTTCCTTCCAGAGTCTGCGGCTCGCTCGCGCAGAGCATCTGCACCTGCTGCAGCCTCACCGTGCAGGTCTGTGGTTTCTTATATTCTTTCTTCATAAGTTGTCTTTTTTTGTCTAGAGTCTTGAGTCAAGAGTCTAGGGTTTAATTGTCAATTATCAATTGTCAATTATCAATTGTCAATTATCAATTGTCACTTGACTATCACTTTCTTGCCGTTATTCACGTAGATGCCCTTCTCTGTCGGCTTGCCGCTGAGGCGTTTGCCGTCGAGTGTGTACCATGCCTCGGGGTCGAAGCTCACCTCGCCCGTCTGGGTTTCGAGCATACCGATGCCGGTCACTTCGCCGTCGGCACCGATCAGGCGCACCTTGATTCTCTCGGGCAGAGCCTCGCCCGCTGCCGAACCCGACAGAGCACGTACACCTGCGTAGTTCTCAGCGCCGTTCTTATACTTCAGATATGCTCTCATGGGCTTCACCTTAACGTATGCGCCAACCTTCACGAACTCGCCCTGACTGATGCCGCCAACATCCTGAGCCGAGAATCCGTAGATGCCAGTCGGGGCAGTGGTCCACGACTGCGTGTCGTAAGTGCCCACGAACTTCCAGTCGCCGCTTGTGGTCTCGGCTGCCGAGATAGTGGCAGGAATAGTGTATGTGCCGCTGAAGTCGGTGTCGCCCGTCGTGGCAGACTTATACAGATACGGAGTGTTGGCCGCGAGAGTTGCACCTGTATGTTCAGTCATCGTAGCAACATACTCGTCGCCCTCCTTTTCAACACCAGTGAATGTGTAGAACTTCTCACCAGTCTTCACCTCATAATCGAATGGCAGACATACAGTCGAAGGCTTAGATTCTGTAAATTCACGAGAATATTCTACAGTACATTCTTGTCCTGCTGTCAGCTGACTTGCAATATCATTAGCATCGTTCAGTATTGCCTTGTTTGCAACCGTCCATCCACTTGGGATAGTGTTAGCACCAGGATCACCCCAATCCGCTGTACTTGCCTTTGTGAATGTACCTGTAGCAGCAACGCCGTCAAGCCAATAGCCTAATGCGTAGCTCGCAGAAATATCAGTGGCAAGACAAGTCACAGAGTTCAGGTTTGAACAGCCAGAGAACATATAGTAGTAGCAACCCGTTGGCAGTGTCGTAGCTGGGAGTTCGGGAGCAGTGGTCAGGTTTGTGCAACCGGCGAACATAGAATAATAGCAACCAGTTGCCAGTGTCGTAGCTGGGAGAACCAACTTATAAGTATGGTGATTATACAGATGAGAATTACCAGAGAATAAAGAACCAAAAGCGTTAGCGCCAGTCAGCGTAGTCGCAGTGGCAAATCCTGTCTCATCCACCAGACTCATGATGTTGCCATAGATATAGCAGTCGGCACCGCCACCGCTGATTCTGGTTCCATAATAGCTTACAATGCTTGTGCCGTTGCCAAAGAACTGCACCTTGTCGCCTGCGGCAACAGTAATAGTCCATACCCCATAGGAGCTATTATAGCCGGCATCTGCTGTTAATTCCGTCTTCGCTCCGCCGTTCTTGCTGTACTGCATTCCGCTCTTAGGACTCGACACCACAATCGTTTCTGCAGTCATTGCCTGGAGGGTCAGCGGAGTCTCCTTCATGTCGGGTACTGCAACCGTCCATCCTGCTGGGATTCCGCTTGCGCTGTTGAGTTCCCAACTCGTCATGCCTTCAGCCTTTGTGAATGTTCCTGTAGCAGCAACGCCGGAAAGCCAATTGTCTAATGCCAAGCCCGCAGAAATATTAGTGGCAAGACAAGTCACAGAGTTCAGTTTTGTGCAGCCATTGAACATATTTCTGTAGCAAGAACTTGCCAGTGTCGTGGCAGGCAGTTCGGGAGCAGTGGTCAGGTTTGTACAGCCTTGGAACATTCTTTGGTAGCAATAACTTGCCAGTGTCGTAGCAGGCAGCGCGGGAGCAGTGGTCAGGTTTGTGCAACCGAAGAACATAGTAGAATAGCAAGAACTTGCCAGTGTCGTAGCAGGCAGCGCGGGAGCCTTGGTAAGGTTTGTACATCCATTGAACATGTCTTGGTAGCAATAGTTTGTCAGTGTCGTAGCTGGCAGAACCAACTCATAAGTATCGTGATTATACAGATGAGAATTATAAGAGAATAAACTAACAAAAGCGATATCGTCAGTCAGCTCAGTCGCAGTGGCATATCCATACTCATCCACCAGACTCATGATGTTGCCATAGATATAGCAGTCGGCAGTGCCATTGGTGATGTGTGTAAAGGAATTACCATAGCTTGCAATGCTTGTGCCGTCGCCAAAGAACTGCACCTCGTCGTCTATGGCAACAGTAATTGGCTCAGATGTCACAGCCGTTTTATCTCCACCGTTCTTGCTGTACTTCATGCCAACGGGAGGATTCTCTACAACAATCGTTCCTCCAGTCTTTGCCTTGAGCGTCAGCGGAGTCTTCTTCATGTCGGCTTGCGCCCACGCGCCCGTCGCTGCCACCAGCAGCAGGGCAAAAAATAAAAGTAATTTCTTTCTCATAAAAAAATTTTTTAAAAGGGTTAATAAATAAAAGTAAATACATAGTGAAGGCGCGCCCCGACTCCCCGCAAAAAGGGGGAATCGGAACGCGCCCAGAGTATATCGTCGTTGCGCCGCAGCGCAGAAACTGCTAAATCACATCCACTTGCAGCACCAGTGGGGGGGGGTATTTTTTGCCCTCTCCGCAGCCGTGGCAGACGCCTCAGCCCTGACAGACTGGATATGTAGGATAGGATATGTGGTCATGGGAAGGGTTATAAAAGCTTTGTCTCATTTTAATTATTGCCGGCCGCAAATATACGACATTTATTTCAGGTTGCAGCATGATTCTCTACTTTATTTCGTATTTCCCGGCGAAATGACGGAAGAGGTAAGATTTCACTTTCTTCTTCTGAATTCAGCACAGATGATGGCTGTGGCGATGGCTACGTTGAGCGATTCGCCCGTGGGAGCATCCGGCGGAAAGGAGGGGATGAAGAGACGGCGGGTGACGTGGGAAGCAACTGCCGGACTGATGCCGTTGCCCTCGTTGCCCATGATGATGATGCCGTGCCGGGAGAGCGGAGCCTCGTAGAGAGAGGGCGCCGAAAGGAAGGTTCCGTAGATTGGAGTGCCGCTATCGCGGAGAGCGGAGAGGCCCTGCTCCAAATCAATGTAATGTACGTGTACGCGTGCAAGGCTGCCCATGGTGGCCTGAACGGTCTTGGGTCCATACACGTCGGCTGTGGCATGGGAACAGTAGATGTGACGGATGCCGAACCAGTCGGCAAGGCGGATGATGGTGCCGAGGTTGCCGGGGTTCTGGATGTCGTCGAGCATGAGGCACAGGCCGGCGGCGGCTGCCTCGGCCAGGGGGGTGTCGTCGGTCTGCTGCCCGAAGACGGCAAGCACCGACTGGGGCGTCTCCTGGGCACTGATGCGGCGGAGTTCGTCATCGGTGACGACGTCGCAGTCGGACGGGAGGCGGGAGGCAAGCTGAGGGTTGTCGTCGAACCACTGGCGGGTGGCTGCGAGGTAACGGGCAGAGAAATGCGGCAGCAGATCGGAGACGAGCTTCCGTCCCTCTGCCACGAAGACTCCGTCGGCTGTGCGCTGCTTCTTGAGGGCAAGCGAGCGGATGTATTTTATTCTGTTTTTGGAGAGCATAGAATCAATCTGTTGGGCAAAGATAGAGAGAAAAAGAAAAAATGTATGTACATTTGTCCGATTTTTTATGAAACAAGTGCACCAAAACATACTCAGAATGATGAAATGCGTGCTGTACATCTGCGTGGGATGTACGGTCACGGGCTGTTCGGTGAGCAAGTTCCTGGAGGACGACGAGCTGCTGCTGAAGAGCGCGAAGGTGCAGTATCCGCAGGAGCCGAAACAGCTGAAGGAGTATAACCTGGCGGCATACATACAGCAGACGCCGAACCGGAAGTGGTTCGGAATGAACATCCCGCTTGGGGTGTATGCCATGGGCGGAGCGGATTCGACACGATGGATTACGAGGGTGCTGAGAAAGATAGGCCAGGCACCGGTGAAGTACGACGAGGAGAAGGCCCTGAGTTCGGCTGCCAACATGGCAAGGGTGCTGGCAAACAGCGGATACCTGCAGGCCGACGTAGATATAAAGAAGCAGGAGAAGAAACAAAGGCTGAAGCTGCTGTACGACGTGAAGCCGGGCGAAAGATACTATGTGAAGAGCATCAGCCGCCACGTTGAGGACCCGGCACTCGACTCTGTGCTCGCAGAGACGGACAAGGAGGAATCGGTGCTCAGCGAGAATATGCCGCTGGACATAAACCTGCTGAACGCGGAACGCAATCGCATCGCAACGAAACTGCGCAGCATCGGGTACTACAAGTTCACGAAGGAAGACATAAAGTTCAGGATTGACACCATAAGAGGAAGCAAGCAGACAGACCTGACGATGAACGTGGGACTGCACCTGGAGAACGGACGCTCGGACTTCGAACCGCACAGGAAATATTACATCGGCAACATCACATATCTGCCAGAGAGCGACGGAAGGTATCACTTCAGAAAGAATTTCTACTCGTCGAACACCCTGATAAAGTCGGCAGAAGCATACAACGACAACCACACGAAACAGACATACTCCAACTTCCAGCGACTGCCCGGAGTGGCGTTCACCTCGATTATGTTTGACGAGCGGGAGGGCAGCGACACACTGGACGTGAAGATGCTGGTAAGCCACACGCGCCCCTACTCCATCGGCGCCGACGTGGAAGCCACGAACACAGCCGGCGACCTGGGTGCAGCCATTTCTGCAACCATAAGCCACAAGAACGTGTTCAGGGGCAGCGAGACAGCATCGCTCAAGGTGCGTCAGGCATACGAGGCAATCACCGGACTGGAGGGCTATGACGGACACCACTATCTGGAGTTCAGTGCCGAGGCAAAACTGACCTTCCCGTCGTTCCTGCTGCCATTCGTAAAGAAAGACTGGGCAGTAAGGCACAACTCGACCTCGGAAATATCCCTGCAGTACAACCTGCAGAACCGCCCCGAATTCCACCGGAGAGTGCTGACCGGAGCCTGGAGATACAGATGGCTGAGCAACAGGAGAAGGGTGGCGCACAGATTCGACCTGCTGGAGGTGAACTATGTGTATATGCCCTGGATGTCGGCTACGTTCAAGGAGACATACCTCGACTCGCTGGGCAAGAGCAACGCCATCCTGAGATACAACTACGAGAACCTGCTCATCACGAAGATGGGATATACCTACACCTACAACTCGCTGGGTGCAGCCCAGCAGACCTTCGGCAAGACGGCACACACCTTCCGCATCAGCATAGAGACATCGGGAAACGTCCTGAGGCTTGCCACCGGCATAGCACGAGGGAAACAGAACCGGGCAGGACAATACACCTTCTGCGGAATAGCATACGCACAGTACGTGAAGTTCGACTTCGACTACGCCAAGAGCTTCCGCCTGGACCGCAACAACTCGCTGGCATGGCACGTAGGATTCGGCATAGCCTACCCGTATGGCAACTCGTCGATCCTGCCCTTCGAGAAGAGATACTTTGCCGGCGGCGCAAACAGCGTGAGAGGATGGTCGGTGAGAGCACTGGGACCAGGCGGATACCACAGCCCCGACAAGAGGATAAACTTCATCAACCAGTCGGGCGACATAAAACTGATAGTCTCGATGGAGGTGCGCTCGCATCTGTTCTGGAAACTGCACGGAGCACTCTTCGTAGATGCCGGAAACGTGTGGACCATACGCGACTACAGAGACCAGCCGAACGGACAGTTCAGGTTCGACAAGTTCTGGGAACAGATAGCAGCCAGCTACGGACTGGGAATAAGAATGGACCTGAGCTTCTTCATCCTGCGATTCGACATGGGCATGAAGGCTATAAACCCGGCTGAGAGCGGCAGGGACCACTTCCCCATCTACCACCCGAAACTGAGCCGCGACTTCGCCTTCCACTTTGCCGTCGGCATGCCATTCTGATAGCAGAAGGAAGGGGGCAGGTACTCTCGCTCGAATATAAAAATAAACAAGTTTTTTTGTATTTTGCTCGCTTACTCGTACCTTTCACTGCGTGCAAGGTACTCTCGCTCGAAATTAAAAATAAACAAGTTTTTTTTGTATTTTGCTCGCTTACTCGTACCTTTGTCGGAAAATAAAACAGAACTAACTATGTACAGAACACATACAGCAGGCGAATTGCGCATCGAGGATGCAGGAAAAAAGGTGACGCTGGCAGGATGGGTGCAGCGCACACGTAAGATGGGAGCACTCACATTCGTGGACTTGCGCGACCGCTATGGTATTACCCAATTAGTATTTAACGAAGAAACAAACGCACCACTCTGCGACCAGGCAAACAAACTGGGACGCGAGTATGTGATACAGGTGACAGGTACGGTTGCAGAACGATACAGCAAAAACAAGAACATACCGACAGGCGACATTGAGATAGAAGTAGATACGCTGAACGTGCTGAACGCTTCACTCACTCCGCCTTTCACCATCGAGGACAACTCGGACGGCGGCGACGACCTGAGAATGAAGTACCGCTATCTGGACCTCAGACGCAGTGCGGTGAGAAAGAACCTGGAACTGAGACACAAGTTCTGCATCGCCGTGAGAAACTACCTGTCGAACCTCGGATTCCTCGAGATAGAAACACCAATGCTCATCGGATCGACCCCGGAGGGTGCACGCGACTTCATCGTGCCGTCGAGAATGAACCCGGGACAGTTCTACGCCCTGCCACAGTCGCCACAGACACTGAAGCAGCTGCTGATGGTGGCTGGCATGGACCGCTACTTTCAGATCGTAAAGTGTTTCCGCGACGAAGACCTGAGAGCCGACCGCCAGCCCGAGTTCACACAGATCGACTGCGAGATGTCGTTCGTAACACAGGAAGACATCATACAGACCTTCGAAGGAATGGCAAAGCACCTCTTCAAGGAACTGCGCGGAGTAGAACTGGAAGGCGACTTCCTGCGCCTGCCCTGGATAGAATGTATGAAGCGATTCGGTTCCGACAAGCCGGATATGCGTTTCGGCATGGAATTCGTAGAACTGGACGACGTAATGAAGAAAGGTACGTTCAGCGTGTTTGACTCCGCTGCATACATAGGCGGAATCTGCGTGCCGGGCTGTGCATCATATACAAGAAAAGACATAGACAAGCTGACCGAATGGGTGAAACGTCCGCAGATAGGCGCGAAAGGAATGGTATATGCCCGCGTGCAGGAAGACGGCTCAGTGAAGTCGAGCGTGGATAAGTTCTACACTGCCGACGACCTGAACGCACTGAAGGAGAAGATGGATGCAAAACCGGGCGACCTGATACTTATACTCTCGGGCGACGATGCCATGAAGACCCGCAAGCAGCTCTGTGAACTGCGTCTGGAGATGGGCGACCGCCTGGGACTGCGCGACAAAAACAAGTTTGCACTGCTCTGGGTAACGGAATTCCCTATGTTCGAATGGAGCGACGAGGAGAACCGACTGATGGCAATGCACCACCCGTTCACACACCCGATGGACGAAGACATACCACTGCTCGACACCGATCCGGCTGCAGTGCGTGCCGATGCATACGACATGGTATGCAACGGAGTGGAAGTGGGCGGCGGCTCAATCCGTATCCACGACCCGAAACTGCAGGCTAAGATGTTCGAGATTCTCGGTTTCACACCAGAGAAAGCAGAAGAGCAGTTCGGATTCCTGATGAACGCATTCAAGTACGGAGCTCCGCCTCACGGAGGACTCGCATACGGACTGGACCGCTGGGTAAGCATCTTCGCCGGACTGGACTCAATCCGCGACTGCATCGCATTCCCGAAGAACAACAGCGGACGCGACGTGATGCTCGATGCGCCAAGCTTCGTAGATCAGAAGCAGCTTGACGAAGACTTCATAGCACTCAACCTGCCAAAGGAATAATCAATATGGACACACACACAACAGCCTGGCCGGAAATAACCGAAATACGCCCCAAGACTTTGGATTGCGACGTAGTGCGATTCCAAAACAACAAAGAGAAATGGGTGGCATTCGTAGGCATACTGGACGGATATCCATACGAGATATTCACCGGAGTGCTGGACGATGACGACGGCATAGCACTGCCCAAGACTGTCGTGTCGGGGTACATCATTAAGAATATAGACGAAAAGGGACTGAAACGATACGACTTCCAGTTCATAAACCGAAGAGGATATAAGACTACCATCGAGGGACTGTCAGAACGATTCAACAAGGAATACTGGAACTACGCAAAACTGATTTCAGGTATGCTGCGCTACAGAATGCCACTCGACATGATTATCAAGGTTGTGAGCAGTCTGCAGACCGACAGCGACAACATAAACTCCTGGAAAGACGGTGTGGCAAAGGCCCTGAAACGGTACCTGCCAGGCAGCAACGAGACACCTGATACCACAGAAAACACAGATAATGCAGACGCATAAAATTGTCATAGAGGGACTGCACATACATGCCAACCACGGCGTGATGGAACTGGAACAGACCGTCGGGGCAGACTTCACCATCGACCTGGAGATAACAACCGACTTCACCAAGGCGATGGAGACAGACGACCTGACAGGAACCATAAGCTATGCAGACATCTGCGAAATAGTGAAGGGAGAAATGGCTGTACCCAGCCAACTGCTGGAACATGCCGCAGGAAGGATTGTGAAGACACTCAAGCAGACATTCCCTGACATCCAAGCTATAAGACTGCGCCTAATGAAGGATAATCCGCCACTGGGAGCCGACTGCAGGGGAATGGGAGTGGAGATAGAGATTAATGATTAGTGGTTAGAGATTAGCGGTTGGAGATGAGTGGTTAGAGATGAGTGGTTGGAGATGAGTGGTTGGAGATGAGTGGTTGACGACATTTGAAAATGTAAAATTAAAAAACATAATAACCTAAAATACTTAAATACTATGTCACAGATTCAAGAAAAAATGACAAACTACCGCTGGGTAATTTGTGCTATGCTTTTCCTGGCAACAACAGTGAACTACATGGACCGTCAGGTGTTGTCGCTCACATGGAAAGATTTTATTGCTATTGATTTCCACTGGACCGATGCCGACTATGGAAAAATCACAGCTGTATTCTCTATCTTCTATGCAGTAATCTCGCTCTTCGCAGGAAAATTCATCGACTGGATGGGAACGAAGAAGGGATATATCTGGGCAATCGTAATATGGTCGCTCGGTGCTTGCCTGCATGCTGGATGCGGACTCGTAACCATGCACGTTCTGGAAATTCCCGACATCGAGGCTCTGCGTGCAGTAGAGACAGGCAGCAAACTGGCTCTGAGCATCTCGACCGTATCTGTCTGGCTTTTCCTCGCCTGCCGTATGGTATTGGCTACAGGTGAGGCAGGAAACTTCCCTGCAGCCATCAAGGTGACAGCTGAATACTTCCCGAAGAAAGACCGCGCCCTGGCTACTTCAGTATTCAACGCAGGCGCCAGCGTAGGTGCTCTCGCAGCTCCGCTGACTATCCCTGTACTGGCTGAGGCTATGGGATGGGAAATGGCATTCATCATCATCGGTGGTATCGGATTCATCTGGGCAATCCTCTGGGCTGTACTCTATAACAAACCGTCAGAGAGCAGCCATGTGAACAAAGCCGAACTGGAATACATCCAGCAGGACAAAAATGCTACGGCAGAAGACACAAAGGCTGCAGCAGATCCGAACCGTCTGCAGGCAAACGACAATCTGGAGATTCCTTTCATCAAGTGTTTTGCCTACCGCCAGACCTGGGCATTTATCGTAGGTAAGTTGCTCACCGACGGCGTATGGTGGTTCTTCCTGTTCTGGGCTCCGGCTTACTTCTCAGAGTTGGGCTACAAATCATCAGACCCGATGGGACAGGCACTTATCTTCGTGCTCTACCTCATCGTGACAGTAGTCAGCATCGGCGGCGGCTACCTGCCTAAGTTCTTCGTGGAGCAGAAAGGCATGGAACCATACTCAGGACGTATGCTTGCAATGCTCATCTTCGCATTCTTCCCGATTTTCGCTATGTTTGCCCAGCCATTGGCAGCACAATCTGTATGGTTCCCATGTATCATCATCGGTCTGGCAGGTGCAGGACACCAGTCCTGGTCGGCTAACCTATACTCTACCATCGGAGACATGTTCCCTAAGACAGCAATCGCATCAATCACCGGCATCGGCACTATGTTCGGCGGTCTCTGCTCATTCGCTATCAACTGGGGTTCAGGCCAGCTCTTCACCTATGCAGAAGGTCAGGGTGAGGCATTCGAGTTCTTCGGTGTGACAGGAAAACCAGCCGGCTACATGATAGTATTCTGCTACTGTGCCGTGGCATACCTCATTGCATGGGCACTGATGAAGATACTCGTACCGAAGTATGAGCCTATCACAGAATAATACTCGCTATACATTATTAATAACAATAAAGGACTTTGGTCAGGAAAGAGACCAGAGCCCTTTTCGTTTTTTAGGGGCTAAGACGTAATGAATACCACACTTATATTATGAAAGGTAGCATAGACATACCAATATTGTGGTATATTTAAACGAAAATCGGAACTATGTATTGTCAGAAAAATGAAAACCCGGACATTTGCATCGGAAATCGAAAACAAATAAACTAATAACAACTAAAAAGAAAAGAATTATGGCAACAAAGAATTTACACATCGAGACTTTAGCACTTCATGTAGGACAGGAACAGGCCGATCCGGCAACCGATGCACGTGCAGTACCTATCTACCAGACCACCAGTTATGTGTTCCGCAACTCACAGCACGCAGCCGACCGCTTCGGACTTCGCGATGCAGGTAACATCTACGGACGACTGACAAACTCCACTCAGGGAGTGTTCGAAGAAAGAGTAGCCGCACTGGAAGGCGGAGTAGCAGGACTGGCAGTAGCCAGCGGAGCTGCAGCTATCACATACGCCCTGCAGAACATAGCCCAAAACGGTGACCACATCGTGGCAGCAGACAACCTGTATGGTGGCAGCTACAATCTGATTACCCACACGCTGAGCACTCAGGGAATAAGCAATACTATCGTCAACGCCAACGACCTGAAGGCACTTGAAGCAGCCATCCGTCCGAACACCAAGGCAGTGTATGTAGAAACATTCGGCAATCCGAATTCAGACGTAACCAACCTGGATGCCATCGCAGAGATCGCTCACAAGCACCACGTCGTAGTGATTGTTGACAACACCTTTGCTCCTATCGTATTCCGTCCGATAGAACACGGAGCAGACATCGTAGTACACTCAGCCACGAAATTCATCGGAGGTCACGGCAGTTCTCTTGGCGGAGTGATAATCGACTCTGGCAAGTTCGACTGGAAAGCCAATGCCGACAAATACCCTACCATAGCAAAACCAGACCCGTCGTACCACGGAGCTGTATTTGCCGACGTAGCCGGAGCAGCCGCCTTCGTAACCAGAATACGTGCCGTCATTCTGCGCGACACAGGTGCAACTATCAGTCCGTTCAACGCATGGATACTATTGCAGGGAGTAGAGTCATTGCCACTCAGAATAGAACGCCACGTAGAGAATGCACTGAAAGTAGTAGATTACCTGTCGAAACATCCAAAGGTAAAAAGTGTGAGTCACCCTGCCCTGCCCTCACATCCCGACCATGCTCTCTATCAGAAGTACTTCCCAAAGGGAGCCGGTAGTATCTTCACATTCGAAATCAAGGGTACTCAGGAAGACGCATGGACATTCATCGACAATCTGAAGATATTCTCGTTACTGGCAAACGTAGCCGATGTGAAGTCGCTCGTCATCCATCCCGCAACGACCACCCACTCTCAGCTGAGCGAGGAAGAACTGGCGCAGCAGCACATCACGCCGACAACTATCCGTCTGTCAGTAGGTGTGGAACATATCGACGATATCATTGCAGACCTTGACCAAGCTTTTGCAAAAATCTAAAATACAGAGTGATTTATTTGGTATTTAGAAGAAATTGCAGTACCTTCGCAGCCGATTTAACCCATTACATTGTGCCGACGTATATACCGTCAGCCCGTAATAGTATAAAATTTAAACGTTTAAAGAAATGAAAAAAGGTATTCACCCAGAGAACTATCGTCCAGTAATCTTCAAGGACATGTCAAACGGCGATATGTTTCTCTCACGTTCGACTGCTAAGTCAAACGACACTGAGATTTTTGAAGGTCAGGAGTATCCTGTAATCAAACTTGAAATTTCTTCTTCTTCTCACCCATTCTACACAGGTAAGGCTAAGCTGGTTGACACAGCAGGTCGTGTGGATAAGTTCATGAACCGTTATGCAGCAATGAAAAAGAAATAAGATTTTCTTTTTTCAGCATAAAAAAAACTTGCAAGGAATTATTTCTTTGCAAGTTTTTTTATCATTTCCATATTCTTCTTGTGGAGTTCCTGTGTCTTCAGTATGTTATTCTGCAGCAGATTTTCGCTTCGCTGGAAAAACTCATTGAACTGCTCAAGAACTACATTCGGGAAGTTAGGAGTCTTGTCGATAAGCCCTTCTTCATGTGGAGAAATACAGAAGAGTCCCTCGTGAACTATCTGAATATCTATGTCGGTTCCTGTCTCAATGGGATCACCGTCGTAGTGAATAGCAGCAGGACGACTGCGGTGAACATGCATCCGCTTACACTGGAAAGTCTTGATACGACTGTTGCTTGGCAGTTTCCCGTTGAACAGCTGAATGGCAATCTGCGGAGCATCAATCACCGTGAACGGCTGGATAATGGTCACGTCCATCAGTCCGTCGCGAACAGAAGCCTCTGGAGCTATATATGCATTATTACCATACTGCGAGGCATTGGCACAGGCTATACAGAAAGCCTTGTATTCGCTCACCTGCTGGTCGTCAACATAAATATCATATGTATCGGGATTATAGCTAAGTCCGTTTGCCAACACATTTTCTATATATGTAAGCGGACCGCGACGGCCGGCAGAAGCAAATTTCATGGAGATGAAAGCATCGAATCCCATTCCGCAAGTGCAGAAAAACGGATGGTCATTGATAAGTCCATAGTCCATAGGATGGATATTACATTCATTGATAACTTTTATGGCTCCGCGAGGATCCATAGGAATGTGAAGGTGGCGTGCCAGACCATTTCCGCTTCCGGCTGGGATGATTGCCAAAGCTGTGTTGGTATGCACAATGCCGCGTGCGGTTTCGTTTACCGTTCCGTCGCCACCGACGGCACAAACAATATCTACAGAAAGATTGGAAGCAGCCTTTGCTATCTCAACTGCATGTCCTGCATACTCAGTATTGCGGATTTCCCACTCAAACCGATCGCGATCAATCAACTCTTCAACCAAATCCAAAATTCTCTGTTTTCCCGAAGTTCCTGAATGGGGATTTACGATGAAAATTATTTTCTTTCTATTATCCATGTATAAGCGGAAACATTTCGACGGCAAAATTAGCATTTATATTGCTATTATTGTACACAACCGAGGTGTTTTTACAGATTTTTGATAATTTTTATGCAAATAGGATTGCGGGCAAAGTTTTTTTTGTACCTTTGCACGAGAAATGCTTTAATGAGCAATAATAAAGTTCAACTTTAACAGAGTATTTCTCTTTAAAGACAGACATATTATAGAATAATCAGAAAGAGATTAGACTAGAAAACCGATAATAAAACGACATGGGTTTACTACAAGAAAAAATGAGCAAGTATAGAGAACCGCAGAAATACATGAATGCGGGCATCTATCCTTACTTTCGCGCAATTGACAGTCACCAGGATACAGAGGTGTCGATGGGTGGTCATAGGGTTTTGATGTTTGGCTCAAATTCATATATGGGTCTGACCTATGACAAGAGAATATGTGATGCAGCAAAAAAAGCAATTGACAAGTACGGTACAGGTTGTGCCGGATCTCGTTTCCTTAACGGGACACTGGATTTGCACGTACAATTGGAAGGAGAATTAGCTGAATTTATAGGCAAGGACGAAGCTCTTTGCTACTCTACTGGATTTAGTGTCAACTCCGGAGTTGTTTCATGCGTAACCGGACGTGGTGACTACATCCTTTGTGACGACCGTGACCACGCATCAATCGTTGACGGACGCAGACTTTCATTCTCTGAATTCCTCCGCTACAAACACAACGACATGGAACACCTTGAGAGTCAGCTGATGCGATGCAATCCAGACGCAATCAAAATGATTGTGACCGATGGATTGTTCTCAATGGAAGGCGACCTCGCAAAACTTCCACAGATTGTAGAGTTAAAGAAGAAGTACAATGCCAGCATAATGGTTGACGAGGCACACGGACTGGGTGTATTCGGTCGCCAAGGTCGTGGTACATGCGACCACTTCGGTGTTACCGATGACGTGGACCTGATCATGGGTACATTCTCTAAGTCTCTTGCTTCAATCGGTGGATTTATCGCTTCTGACAAAGATACGATCAACTGGCTTCGTCACAACAGCCGTACTTATATCTTCTCTGCATCAAACACTCCTGCCAGCACAGCTGCAGCTCTGGAAGCTCTGCACATCCTGCAGAACGAACCAGAACGCCAGGAAAACCTATGGAAGATTACCAACTACGCTCTGGAGCAGTTCAAAGCAGCGGGATTCGAAATTGGCGATAGCGAAAGCCCAATCATCCCACTCTACGTCCGTGACCCGGAGAAGACATTCGCAGTTACCGCATTGGCATTCAAGAAGGGCGTATTCATCAACCCAGTTATTCCACCTGCATGTGCTCCGCAAGACACATTGGTACGAGTAGCTCTGATGGCAACTCACACAAAGGAACAGGTTGACAAGGCTGTAAACATTCTGGCTGAAAGTTTCAAAGAACTGGGAATTCAGCTCGGAGTGCACGAAAACAACTAAGAATCCAACACAATGCTTCGACCGAAACCTTAAGCATTGTTTAACATAACGGAGCAGCACAATTTGACTGTTCCGTTATTTCATTAAAACATATCACTTACCCTTGCATCAGAAATAAAGCATGCGACAAATACACATTATAATATTTTTAGCGACTCTGATTGTCAGTTTTGGTAATGCAAATACCACAACTGCAAGAGAGAAATTTGTCGTAGTACTTGATGCCGGACACGGAGGCAAGGATCCAGGAGCAATCGGCTCGAGACCGTCGAACAACGAGAAGACCATCAACCTGAACGTGGTGAAAGAACTGGGGCAATTGCTGCAGAGCAACTGTCCTGACATTAAAGTGTTATACACACGTCAGACAGATATCTTCGTACCGCTCGACCAACGCGCATCTATAGCCAACAAAGCAAAAGCAGACCTGTTCGTATCCGTACATGTAAATGCCCTTCCGCGTAAAGCTAAGAAAGCTACCGGAGTACAGGCATACACCCTGACTCTGCGTACAGCCGGCACAAACCTCGAGGTGGAAAAGCGCGAGAACTCCGTAATTCAGTTTGAGGAAAACGGAGCCAGCAAATACAGTTTTGCCAATCCCAACTCGGCTGAGAGCGACATCATGTTCGAACTGATGCAAGACCGAGACATGAAGGAAAGCGTAGCCTTTGCAGAAATGGCACAGAGGGAGATGGTCAGAACAGGCGGCAGAAACGATATGGGAGTACTACAGGCCAACCTGGCAGTACTGCGCCTTACCTATATGCCCAGTGTACTGCTGGAAATCGGTTACATCTCTACCCCATCGGAAGAAGCATTCCTGATAACAAAGAGCGGACAGCAAACCATTGCCAAGTGTATCTACAATGCTGTCAGAAAATACAAGAACCGCCACATGGGTAAAGCAGCAGAACTGGAAGACGTAAGACAGACTTCACCTGCAGGACAGACGGTTCCTACAGCTGCAACCGTAGAAGAAACAACCACAGCAGAAAAAAAAGACACAGATACTCAGCCAGCCACAGCAGCTGCTCAGCCAGCCACCGAGACAACAGGCCCCGAGCCAGAATCCAAGCCAATGTACAGAGTGCAGATCCTGGCAGGAACAAAGAAACTGAGCGCCAAAGACTCACAGTTCAAGGGCCTTGCAGTTGATATGAGAAAAGAAAACAACATATATAAATACACATACGGAGCAGTAGAGACTATGCCGGAAGCAAAGAAACTCAGATTGAGCATTCTGAATAAATTTCCAAAGGCATTTATCGTAAGATACTAACCTGTCTGCACTAATCGTTCAGAACAAGCAACAACTTACTACATATAAAAAAGAATCAAATAAGAAACTATGAAAGGTTTTACTAAAGAAATAAAGATTGCTGTCACAGCAATAATTGCAATTGTTATCATTTATGCCGGTATTATATTATTAAAGGGATTAAACTTGTTCAATAATGACAAGGAATATACCGTAATAATGAACAATGTTACAGGACTTAGCATTTCATCCGACGTGCTTGCCAATGGTTTGAAGGTGGGATACGTGAAAAACATATCCTATAACAACAAGAACCAGAAAATGGCTTTGACTCTGACTATCACCCCGTCGTTCCAAATGCCAGAGGGTACATCTGTGTTCGTAACGAAGGAAATGCTAGGGGCAGCTAAGTTGAACCTGGACTTGGGCGACACCAATGGTAATCTGCTGCAACCAGGCGACACCATCTATGGCGAATCACCTGTCGATCTGATGGCTGCCGCTGGAGAAATGATTCCACAGATAGAAGCAATGTTGCCGAAAATCGACTCAATCCTGACATCACTAAACAATCTGGTATCAGACCCTGCCCTGGCAGCTACACTGCACAATCTGGAACACACAACAGCCAATCTGCGTAGTTCATCCGACAAAATCAATAGCTTATTGGGAAAAGACGTACCCAAAATGGTGGCTTCTGCCAACAACACACTGCAGAATGCAGAAACCCTCACGGCCACACTCAACCGAGTGGACATAGAAGGTATAGCAAACAATGCAAACCAAACTATCAGCAATGCGAATCTCATAACTAACAAGTTGAGTACTGCCATGAACAGCAAAGACAACTCTCTTGGAATGCTTCTTAACGACAATAGCATATCAGTAAATCTTGATTCAACCATGCGAAATGCTGCGTTATTACTTGAAGATTTGCGTCTGCATCCTAAGCGTTACGTTCACTTCTCAATATTCGGAAAAAAAGACAAATAAAAATTTTTACAAGGAATACACTATCTAAACATCATCTAAATAAGAGGCAATTTAGATGATTTTTATCCGTCAGGTTTTTTCCTCATAAAAAACAACGTTTTAGAGAGAACCTTGAATCATAGTGGAACACACGTAAAACAAAACATACACCTTGTAACTAAATAGAAATCAACAAGTATAAAAAATACAAGAGGGAGAAAAAAGTCGGAATCCAGCACTTTTTGCAACTCTCTATAAATACGAGAAATCTACCATCTGCAGAAAAAACGACAAGATATGAAAATTTTGCAGAATAAAATTAAAGTCTGAAATTTGCATTGTCAAAACCAAGACGACTCAGCCGTGACATTATATATCATAATAATCGGTAAAGAGTAGAAAGAAAGAATCTAATAACCTATAAGAATAGCACCAAATAACTAAAAAAAATCACTTGATGACGACTGATTACAGAAGCAGATGGGAGAAGTGCCGCAGTATAATTCGCGACAATATCTCTATGGAGCAATACAACACTATCTTTGCCTATGTGGAATTTGGCAGTTTCACAGAGGGCAAACTGGTATTGTGTGTTCCAAGTGCATTTGTAAAGGACGTTATCGAAGAGAAATACCTGCATCTGATGCGTAGTGCCCTACACCGCTGTTTCGGCGAAGTCTCGCTCTACTATCGCATCCTGAAAGACAAGACAACAGGTACTACCGTTGACGAAGAAGGCACCAAAAAGGTCGCCATAGCCACACCAAAGCAAGAACACCTTGCAAACGTTTCGCCCAACATGCTTGGAGCATCAAATCCAGGCGACTTCAACTCGCAGCTGAACACAAGCTACAACTTCGACACTTATATCGAGGGAGAAAGCAACCGTCTGGCTCGCTCTGTAGGTGAAGCAATAGCAAAGAATCCTGCAAAGACATTCAACCCGCTGTTTATCTTTGGTCCTTCGGGCTGTGGAAAGTCACACTTAGTGAATGCCATCGGACTAAAGATAAAAGAACTACACCCGGAAATGCGTGTGCTCTACGTATCTGCCCACCTTTTTATGGTGCAGTGGACCGATGCTGTCCGGAAGAATGTGCGCAACGATTTCATCGCATTCTACCAGACCATCGACGTGCTCATTATCGATGATATACAGGAACTCTCCGGTAAGCAGGATACCCAGAACACATTCTTCCACATCTTCAACCACCTCCATCTCAACAAGAAGCAGATTATCCTCACTGCCGACCGTCCGCCAATCGACATACTCGGACTCGAGGACCGACTGCTCACACGATTCAAGTGGGGACTGCAGGCTGAAAT
This sequence comes from Prevotellaceae bacterium UBA2744, assembly GCA_002353575.1. GTDB lineage: Bacteria > Bacteroidota > Bacteroidia > Bacteroidales > Bacteroidaceae > Minthosoma. The sequence goes on along the minus strand of DEJQ01000013.1, from coordinate 8,724 downwards.
CGAAAAGCCGACCAAAGCTCTCCGCTACTCTATCCTGAAGGCAAAGGTTACAAAAGAAGGCCTTGATATTCCAGATAATATCATAAGTTACATATCTGAGAATATAGATGATAGCATACGTGACTTAGAGGGATTCATCAACTCACTAATGGCATACTCCGTTGTTGACAGTTGCGACATTGACATGAAGTTGGTGAAGAAGATTATGCCACGTTTCAAGGTTAAGGTTCGTTCCGAACAGGCTATCACCTTCGAGTCAATATGCAACGTTGTATGTGAGCATTTTAAGATATCGGTTGACACACTAATTTCCCGCACTCGCAAACAACCTATCTCATACATCCGTCAACTTACCATGTATTTGGCAAACAACATGACCGAAGAGAGCATAGTGCAGATAGGCAAGAAACTGGGCGGTCGCAACCACGCCACCATCATTCATGCCATAAGCAACATACGCAGTCTGTCAACAACAGACAAACGTACACGTCAGGATTTAGAAACACTCATAGAACTTATCACATCGAAATAAGTTCCGACAGAAGCCTATGCCCAACGAAAATCTGTCTATACTCCGAAAGTTTGTGATGGAATACGGAAGTATTCTGGGTTTGTGTTGGGTAGTCGTATTTGCCTGTTACATTGCCGGATTCCGTATGCAGAACGGACTCTTCATGCTGGTGGGCATATGTACACTGATAGCACTGCTCCCCATCGAAATTTTCCTGGGTATGCGCATGAAGAAGAGAGCCATGCAACTTGAGATTCCCATCTCTCCCCTATTCACATACATGAACGTACTGAGCATATTCATGTATGCCTGTATGCTCAGCGGCTGTATGGAGTTTATATATTTTGCCTATATCGACAAAGGCGAACTCTTCACAGCAATCAATACGATGCTAACATCACCCGATACTCAGGCACTCTACCGCCAGGCAGGGATGACAGACTACTACAAACAGGCTATCGCAATGATTCAGGAGCTGGAATACCTGTCTCCCTTCGACAAGACCATGCTTCTCTTCAACAACAGCTTTGTCACATCAATTATCCTGTCTATTCTCATTTCTGTAGTCACATATTTCTACAAACCTGCAACACTGAAATAGCATATTCATCATAGCATACGCTTTTTTTGATTATTTAATTTCAAAAAACGATTTTATAATCAAAAACTCATTTTCAGATTCTCTATTTTCATTTTAATATGCTACCTTTGCAAGACTTTTGAACAGAGAGAACAATCAAAAATTTTTATTAACAATATGGCGAATGTAATTAAGCTAAAGAAAGGCCTTGACATCAACCTTAAAGGAAAGGCTGCAGCTACCATTTCTGCCACCACTGCATCAAAGACCTATGGTCTTGTTCCTGATGCGTTCTGGGGTATGAAACCTAAAGTTGTAGTTAAGGAGGGCGATGTCGTGAAGGCCGGTGATGCTTTGTTTGTTGACAAGAAGCATCCCGAGATGAAGTTCGTCTCTCCTGTTTCAGGCAAGGTAACCCTTGTGGAGAGAGGCGATCGTCGCAAGGTTTTAAGCGTTCAGGTAGAAGCCGATGCACAGCAGCAGTATGTTGACTTCGGCAAGAAACAAGTCGATTCGCTCAATGCAGAACAAGTAAAGAGTGCCCTTCTGGAAAGCGGAATGTTTGCATTCTTTATCCAGCGTCCTTATGCAGTCGTTGCCAATCCCGACGACACGCCTAAGGCGATTTTCATTTCTGCGTTCAGCGATATGCCACTTGCAGCAGACGTAAACGTAGTGCTTAAGGGGCGTGAGCAGGAATTCCAGACTGGAATCGATGCTCTGGGAAAACTTGCCAAGGTTTACGTAGGTGTGAACCCGGGTTCTATCCTGGCTGGCACCAAGAACGCAACAGTAACAGAATTCCGGGGCAAGTGTCCTGCAGGCGACGTAGGTGTTCAGATTAACCATGTTGACCCTATCAACAAGGGCGAAATCGTATGGACCATCGCTGCCGAGGAAGTGGCTATGATAGGCCGTATGCTCACTACGGGCAAGGCTGACTTCACCCGCACCATCGCAGTTGCAGGTTCAGAGGTTAAGCAGCCACAGTACAAGACAGTACTCATCGGTGCTAAGATTGGCGACATCGTAGCCGGCAACATCAACACCGACAAGAAGGTACGTCTCATCGACGGCAACCCTCTCACAGGTCAGCAGACCAGCACCGAGGACTTTCTTCTCGCCCACTCTACTGAGGTTACGGCAATTCCCGAGGGGGACGACGCGAACGAACTCTTCGGTTGGATTTCTCCACGTCTGAACGAATTCTCCGTAAGCCGTTCTTACTTCTCATGGCTCATGCCTAAGAAGAAAGAATACACCCTCGACGCACGTGTCAAGGGCGGTCACCGTCACATGATCTTCAGCGGAGAGTACGACTCTGTATTCCCTATGGATATTTATCCCGAACAGCTTGTAAAGGCAGTCATCGCAGGCGACATCGACCGCATGGAAGCCCTCGGCATCTATGAGGTAGCCCCTGAGGACTTTGCCGTAGCAGAGTTCGTGGACAGCTCTAAGGTTGAACTCCAGCGCATTGTCAGGGAAGGACTTGACATGTTGCGTAAAGAAAATGAATAAGCACTATGGGACTTAAGAAAATTCTTGACAACATGAAGCCTACCTTCTCAGAAGGAGGTAAGCTCAGCGCATTCGGCTCTCTCTACGATGCAATGGAGACATTCTTCTATGTGCCAAACGAAACGGCAAAGAAGAAAGGTGCGCAGATTCACGACGCTATCGACTCGAAGCGTTCTATCTTTTTCGTTATCATAGCACTCATCCCAGTTATCCTCTTCGGAATGTACAACATAGGCTACCAACACAGCCTCGTTGCCGGTTGCGGTGCAGAGTGCGGTGTAGTCTGCAACTTCCTCTACGGACTTGCAGTCATGCTGCCGAAGATTGTAGTTTCCTACCTCGTAGGTCTGGGTATTGAAGTAGCTGTAGCTCAGTGGAAGAAGGAAGAGGTACACGAGGGATTCTTCGTTACCGGTATCCTCATCCCGCTCATCGTACCTGTAAACTGTCCGTTGTGGATTCTTGCCATCGCAACAGCATTCGCAGTTATCTTTGCCAAAGAGGTATTCGGCGGTACGGGTATGAACATCTTCAACCCGGCACTCGTAACGCGTGCATTCCTTTTCTTCGCCTACCCTTCAATGATGTCGGGCGACAAGGTATGGGTAAACGAAAACTATATGGACTGTATCAACGGAACTGTTGACGGTATCTCTACCGCTACTCCGCTCGGACAGCTCGGAGCCGGCGAACCCGTCAGCTACAGCGCTATGGACACCATCATCGGTACCATTCCAGGTTCTATCGGTGAGACATCCGTAATCGCCATCCTCATCGGAGCCGTAATCCTCGTATGGGCAGGCGTGGCAAGCTGGAAGATTATGCTCTCTACCTTCATCGGCGGAGCCCTCTTCGCTTACCTCTTGCCTTATGGCGATGCCGAGGCACTCAACTTCCAGTGGTGGGAACAGCTCACCGTGGGCGGTTTCTGCTTCGGAGCAGTCTTCATGGCTACCGACCCGGTTACGTCTCCTCGTACAGAAGGCGGCAAGTGGATATTCGGATTCCTCATCGGAGCTATGGCAATCATCATCCGCGTACTCAACCCGGGCTATCCTGAGGGTATGATGCTCGCCATCCTTCTGATGAATATCTTCGCACCACTCTTCGACTACTGTTTCGTTCAGGCAAATATTAACAAGCGTGCTAAGCGTGCTGCTAAAAAATAAGGAGGACAGAAGATTATGGCAAAACTAAATACAAACAGCAACGCATATACGATTATATATGCCAGCGTACTCGTAATCATCGTAGCATTCCTCTTGGCTTTCGTTGCATCCGCACTCAAACCAACTCAGGACGCTAACGTAGCCCTCGACAAGAAGAAGCAGATTCTCGCATCGCTCAACCTGCGCGAGCTTGCCGATGTCGAAGGCACCTATGCCGAGGTAATCAAGGAAGAACTGCCCGACGGCACTATGAAGGCCGTTGTAGCAGGCGAAGAAAAGCTCGTTGTTCCTATGAAGGGTGCCGGTCTTTGGGGCGGTCTTTGGGGCTACATCTCAGTCAACAAGGACGGCAACACAGTATTCGGTTCCTACTACAACCACGAATCAGAGACAGCCGGACTTGGAGCCCGCATTGCAGAGCAGTGGTTCCAGGATTCCTTCCAGGGCAAGGTAATCTACGACGAGGCAGGCAAAGCCATCCTCGGAGTCTATAAGAAGGGCAAGGCTCCAGCCGGTCTTTCTGCCGACAGCTACGTAGATGCCGTAACTGGAGCAACACTTACATCAAACGGCGTCAACGACATGATTCAGAAGTGTTTTACTGCTAACAAAGCAGCTATCGACGCATTTGCTAACAAATAAACAAGGAGGACAAAGAATATGAGTTTATTTTCAAAAGAGAATGGCGAAATCTTCAAGGGTCCGCTAAACCTTAACAACCCTATTGCGGTTCAGGTGCTCGGTATCTGCTCCGCCCTCGCCGTTACGTCTCAGCTGAAGCCAGCCATCGTGATGGGACTCTCCGTTACCGTCATCACAGCGTTCAGCAACGTAATCATATCACTAATCCGCAAGACAATTCCAAACCGCATACGTATCATCGTACAGCTCGTCGTTGTTGCAGCCCTGGTTACCATCGTGAGCAACATACTGAAGGCTTATGTATATGATGTCAGCGTGCAGTTGAGTGTCTATGTCGGACTTATCATCACCAACTGTATCCTCATGGGTCGTCTCGAGGCATTTGCCATGCAGAACGGACCCTGGGAGTCGTTCCTCGACGGAGTGGGCAACGGACTTGGCTATGCCATCATCCTTGTCATCGTAGGCTTCGTCCGCGAGCTCCTCGGATTCGGCAGCATCTTCGGCATCCAGCTCATCCCCGACAGCTGGTACATGGAGAACGGCGGTCTCTACATCAACAACGGTATGATGACCATGCCGGCAATGGCACTTATCCTGCTTGCCTGCGTCATCTGGGTACATCGTGCAATAAACAAAGAAGTATAACCCAAGAAAACAATAACAGAACACTATGGAACATTTCATTAGTCTCTTTGTCCGCTCCATATTCGTGGACAACATGATTTTCGCATTCTTCTTGGGTATGTGCTCTTACCTTGCAGTATCCAAGACAGTGAAGACATCTCTCGGACTGGGAGTAGCCGTTACGTTCGTGCTTCTCATCACAGTACCGGTTGACTACCTCTTGCAGACCAAAGTGCTTGCAGACGGAGCCCTTGCCGAGGGAGTCGATCTCACATTCCTTGCATTCATCCTCTTCATCGCAGTTATCGCCGCAATGGTACAGCTCGTCGAGATGGTAGTAGAGCGTTTCTCTCCTTCTCTCTACGCAGCCCTGGGTATCTTCCTGCCGCTGATTGCCGTTAACTGTGCTATCATGGGTGCATCACTCTTCATGCAGCAGCGCATCCTGCTCGACCCCGAGACATCTACACAGGCAATTGCCGGTGTGGGCGACTGCGTAGCCTACGCACTCGGTTCCGGTATCGGTTGGACACTGGCTATCGTAGGTCTTGCTGCAATACGTGAAAAGATGGCATATTCCGACGTGCCAAAGCCACTACAGGGACTCGGTATCACATTCATCACCGTAGGTCTGATGGCAATGGCATTCATGTGCTTCTCTGGTCTTAAACTCTAAAAGAAAGGAACTGAAACAATGGACATGAATTTTATATTGTATAGCATCGGAGTATTCCTGGTGATCGTCATCGTACTGGTCATCCTGCTCCTCATTGCAAAGAAGTACCTTTCTCCAAGCGGACAGGTCACAATCACAATCAACGGAAAAGACAAACTCACAGTCGATCAGGGCAGCAGCCTGCTCTCTACCCTCGCAGCCAACGACGTATATCTCCCGTCAGCATGTGGCGGTAAGGGTTCGTGCGGTCAGTGCAAATGCCAGGTAGTAGAAGGCGGCGGCGAAATCCTCGACTCAGAGAAGGGACACTTCACCCGCAAGCAGATCAAGGCAGGTTACCGTCTTGGCTGCCAGTGCAAGGTGAAGGGCGACCTCTCTATCAAGGTTGACGACTCAGTAATGGGCGTAAAGGAATGGGAGTGTACCGTCATCGGCAACCGCAACGTGGCTACCTTCATCAAGGAATACAAGGTTGCGCTGCCTGCAGGCGAGCACATGGACTTCGAACCGGGTTCTTATGCCCAGATCAAGATTCCTGCATTCCAGCTCGACTACGACAAAGACTTCGACAAGAGCCTTATCGGCGACACATACCTGCCGGCATGGGAGAAATTCGGACTTTTCGGACTCAAATGTGTCAACGACACACCAACCATCCGTGCCTACTCTATGGCAAACTATCCCGACGAGGGCGACATCATCACACTCAACGTGCGTATTGCCACACCTCCGTTCAAACCGAAAGACCAGGGTCCGGGCTTCATCGACGTCAATCCAGGTATTGCATCGTCCTACATCTTCTCGCTCAAGCCGGGCGACAAGGTAATCATGTCGGGTCCTTACGGAGAATTCCGTCCGCAGTACGGCACAGGCCGCGAAATGATATGGGTCGGCGGTGGAGCTGGAATGGCACCTCTGCGTGCGCAGATCATGCACATGCTGAAGGGTCACGGCGTCAGCGCAGAAGACCGTCAGCGTCCTATGCACTACTTCTACGGAGCCCGTGCACTCGAGGAGATTCCGTTCCTCGACGATTTCCTGCAGCTTGAGAAAGACTTCCCCAACTTCCACTTCCATCTGGCACTCGACCGTCAGGATCCGAAAGCCGACGAAGCAGGAATCAAATATACTCCGGGATTCGTAGCACCTGTGATGGGCGACACCTACCTGAAGCAGCATGAGACTCCGGAAGACTGCGAATACTACCTCTGCGGTCCTCCAATGATGGCAAAGACCGTGCTCGACCTTCTCCACTCACTCGGAGTAGAAGACGACATGATCCGATTCGACAACTTCGGCGGATAGTCCCCTATCCTGCCCCTATAATACGAAAGAGAGCTCCGACCACATTTCTGGTTAGAGCCCTTTTTTTGTGTGCAATTATACTGTTACGTAGTAAAAATCCTTTTTGCTTCGGCTGAATCTCGATGCTCTTGGCGGCAATTGAGTGTAGGGTCGTCGTTTTACCGCTCAAAAGATTACGATGCTAAGCATCCGTTCCTCGCGTAAACGCCCATTGAATATATACAAAAAGAAATAAATAAAAAATCCCACTCATTATCGTAATGGGTGGGAAAATTTTATTTAGAATACGGCTGCAATCTTATGAATCTTTTTCAAAATATCGTGTAATGTGGAATCCTTTCGTGCGGTCTGCATATTATACTTAGTCTGCAGATACATAAGTGAATCGGCAGGAACATCAAGTGCAGCTTCAAACATCAATGCGGTTTTAGCAGTCAGTGGGCGACGACCATTCAGAATCTCATTAATTACCGAATAAGTTAACCCCATGCTGTCCGCCAACTGTCGCTGACTGATACCGCGCTCTTCAATTTCATCCTTCAGAACCTCACCAGGGTGAGTGGCAAATGCTCCATAGCCTAAGTTTCCCATAATCACTTTCTATTTATAATGATTCGACAATTCAATAATATTGCAAATAGTAAATCCTTCCGTTTCGCTTGATTTAAATTCTATGCGATATTGGTCATTCACTCTAACTGATTCCAATCCCTTCTTATCACCAATCAACTTCTCATAGTGTAAAGCACGATAGCGGTACAGATCACTAACTTTTTCTACAGAGTCAAGAATGTTCACTACCTTCACATATTTCCTGACTATTTGTGGCTGAAAACGATGTTGTTTATCGCTTGCCACTCCGTCATAGAACAGTTCTCTTAGATAGTCCTTTTCAAACTTAATCTCCATGTCGCTTTATTATTCTGTTGCAAAGGTAATGCAAAAAATTAGATATTCGCAAATTTTGCGAACTATTTTTCACTTCATCAGTACCTTTATGCTCTTGAAGGGAAAAAAGGGGAAGGGAAAGAAAAAGGATGCAGGGGTGCTGCATCCTTGAGAGTATTATTAATAATGTCCTTTTAGTGAGAAAACATATACATATATTCGACCACTGCTAATGGAGTAAATCATACGGTGCTCATCTGTAATGCGACGACTCCATTTACCCTGAAGATTACCTTTTAACGGTTCTGGCTTGCCAAGACCTGTAAATGGGCGTTTTTCTATGTCCTTAAGCGGTGTTGTAATGCGATTCATAATCTTTACATTACCCGTCTGCATCCAGTAGTCGTGGTCTTTCTTAGCTTTCTTAAGCAATACTACTTCCATAAGTCATCAATAGCAATAGGTTGCAAATTACCATCTGCAATTTCTTTGTCCCCTTGGCGTATAATATCCTCCAATTCCGCCATAGACATAATATTATCTTCCTTTGCTTTTTTTTGTGCAGCTATACGTTTGAGAGAACGCACAGCTTTCTTCATCAAACCCTCGTCGGAAGAAATAGTCTGAAGTGACCCAAACAATTCTGCATTGAGTCGCATTTGTACTGCTGTCATAACTGTATAATTTTATTCTGCCTGCAAAATTGGGCATAAAAGTTGAAACAACAAAATAAAACTTATTTATTTTTACTTCATCAGTAGCTTTATGCTCTTGGTGGAGAAAGCGACTATGTGACGCAATGACA
>DEJQ01000025.1 GCA_002353575.1 Prevotellaceae bacterium UBA2744 | reverse complement strand
CTGCTCAGCGCGTTCCAACTCCAACAGGTTCTACAACTATCCTGCACGCTGTTGTTAAGGGTGAAGTTACTGTTGAGGGTATCAACGCTGCTATGAAGGCTGCTACTAACGAGTCTTTCGGTTACACTGAGGAGAAGCTCGTTTCAAGCGACATCATCGGNNATGAAGTTCGGTTCACTCTTCGACGCTAACCAGACTATGGTTTCTAAGATGGGTGACGGCAACTCTCTCGTACAGGTTGTAGCATGGTACGACAATGAGAACTCTTACACTTCTCAGATGGTTCGTACTATCAAGTACCTCGCAGAACTGAAGTAATATCATTTACTATCAAATACAATTTGAGGGTGCGTCGATTGACACACCCTCATTTTTTTTTATTTTCTATTGTTAATGTTTCATTGCCCTGTCCATTTCGCGTCGGTCTTCTTTTTCCTTCAGACTTTGGCGCTTGTCATATTCTTTCTTTCCCTTGGCAAGTGCAATGGTCAGTTTTGCAAGACCCTTTTCGTTGATGAACAATTTTACGGGTACGATAGTGAAACCTGGTGTTTTAGTGTCGGCTTCGAGATTGCGGAGTTCCTTACGATTAAGCAACAGTTTACGTTCGCGACGCTCCATGTGGTTATTGTACGAACCTTCCATATAAAGAGCCACATACATATTCTTCACCCAGAGTTCTCCGGCAGTGAAATAACAATAGGTATCTACAAGACTTGCCTTGCCGGCACGAATACTCTTTATCTCAGTACCTGTAAGTACGATACCAGCAGTATATGTGTCGATGAATTCATAGTCGAAAGTGGCACGTTTGTTCTTGATAACCACTCCACTACCCTTTATATCTTTTTTCTTTGTCATAAAATTGCAAACTTCTCAGCATTCTGCACTACATAATCACGAACGGCAGGTGTTGTCTGTTCCTGATAGTCATCCAAGAAGGAATCGCCCATCTCATTCAGGGTTTCCAACTGTTCGTAGAGTGCCATAAACTCATCGTCGGTCATATCACGCTCAAGTTCATCCTTATGCAGATGGTATTCACGCTTCACATCGAAGACAAGCTGAGCCAGGTCTTTCATGCCCCACATCTTCTTAAGCACGAAGGCGAACGGACCTTCCAACACGTATCCGGCATAACCGTTGGTGATGAGCTGGATGAATCCACCCTCCATCACTTCCTCCATCATCCAACGATAAGCCATAAGGGTATGCTGATCTGTATTGAGCATATCCATAGTCTCAGCAGTAAGGCTACCACCTATATGCTGCAGATAACAATCTGTGACGTAGATTATGAATTGATCTGCCGTCATCGATTTCGATTTGGTCTGTATGTCGGACTGAGTCAGAATCATTTTCTGATTTTCTAATTAGTCGCGAAGGTACAACTAATATATTTCATATGCAAATCAGAAGTATGTCTATTATGCTTCAAAATATATCTGTCATCAGCAACAGAAAAGCCGGAATTGTAATTTCCGGCTTTATTGATTTTTTATTCCCACTCAATAGTTGCTGGTGGTTTTGAAGACACATCGTAACAAACACGATTGACACCCTTAACATTTCGAATAATGCTATTGGATACCTCTGCAAGGAAATCGTATGGGAGTTTTGCCCAATCGGCAGTCATTGCATCGGCACTGGTTACGGCACGAAGGGCAACAGGATTTTCGTATGTACGTTCGTCACCCATTACTCCTACCGACTTGACATCGGAAAGCAGAATAGCACCTGCCTGCCAGATTTGATCGTATAGCGATACTTCGATTTCGCCATCGTGCATATCAGCAGGAACACCCGCAGCAAGCACTTTGCGAGCCTCTTCGCCGGAGAGCTTCACCTTCCAGTTGCGCAGTCCGCGAATGAAAATGTCATCAGCCTCCTGGAGTACACGAACCTTCTCTGGTGTAATATCACCAAGAATACGAACGGCAAGTCCGGGACCCGGGAACGGATGGCGGGTGATAAGATGTTCAGGCATCTGGAGCTGACGACCTACGCGGCGCACTTCGTCCTTGAAGAGCCACTTGAGAGGTTCGCAGAGTTTAAGTCCCATTTTCTCTGGCAGTCCGCCTACGTTATGATGACTTTTGATTACCTTGCCTGTAATATTGAGTGATTCTATACGGTCAGGATAGATGGTACCCTGAGCAAGCCAACGAGCACCTTCAATTTTCTTTGCTTCAGCTTCGAATACATCTATAAACCCAGCACCTATAATCTTACGTTTACGTTCGGGTTCAGAAACACCGGCCAGCTCTGAATAGAACTTCTGAGATGCATCAACACCTATCACGTTGAGTCCAAGACACTCATAATCAGCAAGGACATCCGTAAATTCGTTCTTGCGAAGAAGTCCATTGTTTACAAATATACAGGTGAGGTTCTTGCCGATGGCACGATTAAGCAACACAGCAGCAACACTTGAGTCAACACCACCAGAAAGTCCGAGGATAACCTTGTCATCACCAAGTTGTTCGCGTAGGTCTGCAACTGTCTGGTCGATGAATGAAGCAGGCGACCAATCCTGTCGAGCACCACAGATGTCAACTACGAAGTTCTTCAGGAGCAGTGTGCCCTGGACTGAGTGAAACACTTCGGGATGGAACTGCACTCCCCACACCTTGTGATCGTTGGCCTGGAAAGCTGCATTTACGACGCTGTCGGTTGATGCAATGACACGATAGTCCTGTGGAAGACGAGTGATCGTGTCGCCATGTGACATCCATACCTGACTGTGCTGGTCGAAACCACGGAAGAGAGGATTTGATTCTTCGAACGACTTTAGGTTTGCACGTCCGTATTCACGAGTGCCAGCCGGTTCTACTTTACCTCCGAAGGTTTCGGCTGTAAGTTGGGCGCCGTAACAGATGCCAAGCACAGGATAGCGGTCAAGGAACTGGCTGTAATCCACCTTGAATGCTTCCTTATCATATACACTGTAAGGTGAGCCAGAAAGGATTACTCCGATAATATCGGGGTCGGACTGCGGAAATTTGTTGTACGGCATGATTTCACAAAACACGTTCAACTCACGAATACGGCGACCTATGAGTTGTGTGGTTTGTGAACCGAAGTCGAGAATGATAATTTTCTGATTCATATATTAATATTGAAACGATTAGCTTAAAACTGTATTTATACCTGCGACTTATAATGTAGCGAGAAACTCTTCTGCCTGAGCTAAAGTATCAAGTTTTCCGACGTCAAGCAGTTTCAAATCGCTGCGAACATCCACAATGATTTGTTCGCGATCGCAAATACTCAGGTAAAAGTCAAAGATTGAGAATTTGTCAGGCCACGATTCCATAAGAGGCAACAATTGTGGTGAGAACGAATGGATACCGGAGAAAGCGACCTTACGACATGAATTGACATTAAGGTCAGGATACGGACTGCGTACTTCTCCCGTTTTGATATTGGTCCAGCCTACCAGACGACTGTCTTCATTAACAAGCAGGTAACGCGATGTAGAGCGTTCAGAGGCAATGAGAGTAGTAGGTTCGTTCGGCGAAAATACTATTTGTTTCCGAAAAGAAGGAAAGTCGAGGTTTGAAAGGATATCGACATTGTGCACAAGAATTGGTTTGGAATCAGGAAAGAGTTTGGCTGCTTTCTTAATTGCTCCACCCGTATCAAGCAACTCACGCGACTCATCAGATACACGCACATGAATGTCGCGAAGGGTCTTACTGTATTCGGAATTATAAAGGAAATCGATAATCTGTCCTGCAAAATGATGTACATTTACAACGATATCGGTAACTCCTACTCCTTTTAGTTTGTCAATAAGAATCTGTAGCAAGGGACGTCCACCAACTGGCACAAGTGCTTTTGGTATGAAATTGGTCATGGGTTTTAAACGAGTACCCAATCCTGCTGCTAAGATAAGTGCGTTTGTCATTGATACTGATCTTTGGTAAAATGAAATTTTGCTATCTGCTGCCCATTGTCGGCATTGAGATATATGTACTCGATGTTGAGTCCTGCTTCTTTTACCGGGCGCAAGTCGATGCTGGCACGAAGAGCATGCAGTGTACTTTCCTCTATATCTGATATTTTTGTTTTAAACGTTTGCAGCTGCTCTGCATTAAGAGCAACATGATAATAATATGAATAGTTGAGCGAACCATCATTATGAAAGACAAGGCTGTCAAGGGTGGTAAAGGGGTCAATCTGCTTCGGGCAGTTACGAATAGTATATTCTCTGGCCTCGCGTTCAATGCGATCAAGTCGTTTCTCTTGACATGACTGAAAGACAAACGACAAGACTACAAAAAGACAAGAAACCACCGATGCCGAAAATCCAGACAGTTTGTGGAGGTTGATATGTATGACCACCGCTTTCAATAATTTAATGTTTCAAAATGCAACTATTGTTGAACAATCTGTTTCAAAGCCCGAGCCAACTGATCAGGGCAGGATGTGCCACGAGTACCACAAGGAGTACCCTCAAGCATTGATATCAGTTCTGATGCCTTACGTCCTTTAGCAAGGGCTGCCACACCAATGGTGTTACCTGGACAGCCTCCTGCAAAACGTACACTGTTAACAATGTCTGTAGCTGGATCGTAATCGATTTCTATTGCTTTAGAACAAGTTCCTTGTGTCTGATATATTGACTTCATTACTTCATATTGGTATATACGTTCTGAACATCATCAAATTCTTCAAGACGTTCAACCATCTTGTCGATTGTTTCGCGCTGTTCATCAGTGACCTCCTTCAGATCGTTTGGAACATAAGTAAATTCAGCACCCGTGATTTCGTATTTGTTGTCTTCAAGATACTTCTGAATCTGGGCGAAAGACTTTGGATCACCGTAGATGGTGATAGTAGTTTCGTCCTTCTCTTCATCGTATTCCTCGTCATACTCATCATTAACTCCAAATTCGATTGCTTCAAGGATGAATTCATCCATATCCATATCATCTTTCTTCTTGAAAGTGAACATGCTGTAATGATCGAAAAGGAATGAAAGAGAGCCTGTGGTACCCATGTTACCATTGAACTTATTGAATACAGAACGTACATCGGCTACAGTTCGGGTTGTATTGTCTGTAAGCGTATCTACGAACACGGCTACACCATGAGGGCCATATCCTTCATAAGTAACGCTCTTCCATGCAGACTTATCTTTTCCGATTGCATTCTTGATAGCACGGTCTATATTGTCTTTTGGCATGTTCTCATGACGACATGTTGCGATGACAGCACGAAGGTGTGCGTTATTGTCGGGGTCCGGACCACCCTCGGCTACGGCAATAGCAATCTGCTTGCCGAGTCTGGTAAAAGTCTTTGCCATGTTACCCCAACGCTTTAATTTGCGGGCTTTTCTAAATTCAAATGCGCGTCCCATATATTTCTGTTGTTTTTTATTATTTAATTGTTTTCTATTATTTTCTATTTTCCACGAACAATAGCACCTGTCTGTTTGCAGATGTTCTGCTCAATCTTCTGCATAACTGCTTCAATAGCCTTGTCGTTGAGAGTTTTGTCTTCACTCTGCAGAATAAAGTTTACAGCATAAGATTTCTTGCCATCCGGCAGGTTCTTGCCTTCATACACATCAAAGAGGCTTACCTGCTTGAGCAATTTACGTTCTGCATCGTATGCAACCTGTTCGATTTGAGCAAAAGTGACATTCTGGTCAACAAGAAGAGCAAGGTCGCGACTTACGGCCGGGAACTTAGGTACATCATAGTATGTGACAGAAGACTTCTTAATGAGTTTCATTACGTTTGTCCAGTTGATGTCGGCATAGAACACTGGTGCATCAATATCCAGTTTACTTGTCTGACGATGACTTACTACTCCGAACTGGGCGATAGTCTTGCCACCACGATTTGCAATTAATGTAGATACTGCAAAGATGTCGTTCTGCTGCTCGTTGAAGACAAGAGCACCCATTGGCACACCAAGACGAGTAAGAATATTGAGTACATAAGCCTTGACATCGAAAACTGTAGTGTCTTCTGATGAATGCGACCAGTTACCTGAGATACGACGTCCCGTCATCCAAAGTCCCAAATGGTAGTCTTCGCTGTAAGCAGAAAGAATCTGACGTGAGGATTCTGCACTTGCAGAGAGCGGATTCCCATCAGCATCTACTTTTGGCTGATTTTTGTCAGGTGAAAAATAATAGCAGTTACCGAATTCGAAAAGACGAAGGTCGGGCATACGACGATTGGTATTGTGTGCGATTACTTCAAGTCCACCATACAGAAGAGTCTGACGCATTACTCCAAGGTCCTGAGACAATGGGTTCATAAGACGGACCAAATGGTCAGCAGGGTATGCTTCAGCGTCATCATAGTAGCTTGTCTTTGTAAGAGAGTTATTAAGAATCTCGTGGAAACCAGCACCGACAAGTTGCTCTGCTATAAGATTCTGCAGTTTGTTATTTCGATCGAGCTCGCCCTTGGTAGTAAGAGAAGACTTGAGCTGCAAAGGTATTTCTACATTATTATAACCGTAGATTCGAAGAATCTCTTCAACCACATCGCACGGGCGCTTCACATCTACACGGAAAGCAGGAACCTGAAGCTGCATGTGAGTATCGTTGCTTGAGAGAATACTGAAACCGAGATTGGTAAGTATAGAATGCTGAGTAGAGACTGGTATGTCACGACCTATCAAGTCTCTAACATATTTATATTCAACATCTATAACCGCATCCTGCGGAAGAGTGTCGTTCTTGATATCGACTATATCCATTGCTATCTCACCACCGGCAAGTTGAACAGCAAGAAGAGCGGCATACTTGATGGCATAAATCTGTCCGGCAGGATCTATTCCACGTTCAAAGCGGAAACTGGCATCAGTCTGAAGTCCGTGACGACGAGCAGATTTGCGAATCCATGTCGGGTGAAAATAAGCAGATTCAAATACTACGTTAGTTGTAGTTTCATAGGTACCACTACCCTTTCCGCCAAATACACCTGCAATACACATCGGTTCTGCAGCATTGCAAATTGCGAGGTCACGATCGGAAAGTTTATGTTCCACACCATCAAGCGTAACGAAAGGAGTGCCTTCAGGCATTGTACGAACCACAATCTTCGATCCTTGAATCATATCGGCATCAAAGCAGTGAAGAGGCTGACCGAATGCCATCATCACATAGTTGGTGATATCAACGATATTGTTGATAGGACGAAGTCCGATAGTTGTAAGAGCATCGCGCAACCACTTTGGACTTTCTGCCACCTTGCAATTTCTGACACTGACAGCACAATAACGAGGGCAAGCCTCTTGAGCTTGTACTTCGACCGTGAACGGAAGAGTATTGTTGTGTGGAAGTTTGTCAAATTCGGCGATAGCATCAGGACGATGCAGAGAGGTAGTGTGTCCATTCTGGCGCAGCCAAGCATAGAAATCACGAGCTACTCCCCAATGTGAACATGCATCAGAATGATTCGGAGTGATATCTACTTCGATGACGAAGTCGCTCTCAAGACCATAGTATTGAGCTGCTGGGGTACCTACGACGGCATCATCAGGAAGAACTATGATACCATCGTGACTGGTACCTATGCCTATTTCATCTTCAGCACAAATCATACCGTTTGATTCGACACCACGCAGTTTTGATTTCTTTATCACAAATTCTTTGTCACCATCGTATAGTTTACAACCGAGTTGTGCAACGATAACCTTCTGTCCTGCAGCTACGTTCGGAGCACCGCATACAATTTGTTCTACTAAGCCAGAGCCTTCATCGACAGTGGTGATGTGCATATGGTCGGAATTAGGATGTGGCTCGCAGGTAAGAACCTGACCGACAACCAGTCCTTGCAATCCACCACGAATGGACTGCACTTCTTCAACGCCTTCTACTTCAAGTCCGATGCTCGTCAGAGCTGCAGCAACTTCTTCTGCAGTCATGTCGAAATCGACATACTCTTTGAGCCATTTGTATGAAATATTCATGTCTTCTTATATATAAAATGTCTAAAAGCGGATGCAAAGATAGTGACTTAATTTAATAAATTAAAATTGTAACCAGAGAAAAGGCTAAAATAGGCAATTTTTTGTAATTTTTCTTTTTTCATAGGTTTTAAAATTATATCTTTGTCGCCGGATTTGAAATAGCTTTAAAAGCATGAATACACTTGCAAAACATATTGAGACATTACTTCTGAGCCACGACTGTGTTATGGTTCAGGGACTTGGCGGTTTTATTGCCATACAAAAGCCGGCTCATTTCTCATCTGACGAAGGAATTTTCTATCCTCCATACAGGACTGTTACTTTCAATCAGCAATTGACATATGGAGATGGACTTTTAGAGCAACTATATATGCAGTCGTATGATGCATCATACCCTCAAGCCCTGCTTCAGATTGAGAAAGATGTCGAGGAACTGATAACCGACATGGATCTGAACGGAAGTGTAGAGATTGGCAACATCGGTGAACTACATAAGGACCTGAACAACAGAATCACCCTGGAGAGCTATGTTTCAGGCATCGATTCTCCTGCCTTGTACGGTCTGAGCGCACTGAGCATCACTACGTGGAAGAAGCAGAAACCTGTCAAGAAGGAAGAAACCAATATTGTGAAAATGGCAGTACCGGAGGAAAAGAAAGAACAGAAGATTCCATTCATGTATGACATGAGCGTTGCAGCAGCTATTGCAGCAATCTTCTTCCTATTGTTTGCCTCACCAATGTCAAACTCCTCACTATATGAAGAGGATGCATATGTTGCCGGTATAGGTGCTACTGCTACCCCGAAGGATCAGCCAACTCAGCAGAAAGAAATAGCTGCAAGCGACTTCACTATTGTTTTAGCATGTTACGTATCAGAAAAAAATGCCAATACATTCATTGAAACTCTGTCAAAGGCTGGATATAAAGACGGACGGTTTATCGACGGCAGGAAGACAATGATCGTGTATGGCAAATATACAACAAAGACCGAAGCTGCAAATAGTTTGAAAGAACTGAGAAAAGAGAACAAAGCTTTTGCTGACGGTTGGGTACTGCAAGTGAAATGAAAAGAGTACGTTGTCCGAAATGCGACAATTACATAGTGTTCGATGAGACTCGCTATGTTGACGGTCAGGCTTTGGTGTTTGAATGCCACAACTGTCATAAAGAATTTGGAATACGCATAGGAAAATCTAAATTGCAGGAAAAACACGAAGAGAAGAAACTTGATGAGAATGCTTATGCTGAAGATTACGGAAGTATTGTAGTTGTAGAGAATGTATTCACTTACAAACAGGTAATTCCGTTGGAACTAGGCGAAAACGAATTTGGCAGATATATTCAAGGCACCAATATCAACAAACCAATTGAAACACGCGACCCGAGCATAGATACCTTTCACTGCTGCATAACCGTGAAACGCACAAAGGCTGGACGATTACAATATGTGTTGAGGGACGCCCCAAGCGATACCGGCACATTCCACATGAATGAAATTCTAAAAGACAATGACAGAATAAATCTTTCAGATGGAGATATAATTACCATCGGTGCAACGACCCTGATACTGAGGACTGCTCCTGATGGCACACACTAAGTCATGGAAGAAGATGATTTACTAAAAAAAGATAATGTTATAGGCTTACGACTAAAGTCGTTCAAAGACAAATATATTCTTTTGGACAATCTGGAAACCAAAAATGAGCCTAATGTTTACACCTATTCTGAGATGTACAATTCTCAATGTACATTATTGATATCGGTGCTGCATGGTACGTTACATATGGTCGTAAACAACAAGTTGGTGGAAGTTAAATCTAACGACATATTCATCATCACCCCTTATGTTCATTTCGAATTTCTTGAATCAAGATGCATTATGTACTGTGTGATGGTTCATAATGAAATTATCGAGGACATCTATGAACATTCTGCAACAGGTAGCAGTGTAGGGGTAAGGTACTATACCTGTCATCATTATCATTTGGACAGATACTATACCGATATTCTGTTAAATGACTACAACCTGATTAGGACAGAACACGACAGGACAGATTATCGCATGAAGGAGATGACCCTTCGTGCCTTTATGACTGCATACATTGCACACCTATATTCGTTTATTTCACAAGATAACGAAATAGACCATACAGACAATTCAAAAGGATGGATGTTATTCAATAAATTCCTTGTTCAACTGAGTCTATACTACAAGAAAGAACGCAGCGTACAATTCTATGCACAGAAGATTGGAATCACATCGAAGTATCTGTCTGCTATCGTAGATAACTACACAGGACATACAGCATCGCAGGTGATTGACAACTATGTTGCCAGCAGAATTAAACAAATGCTATATTCCAACAACATGAATATAAAGAAGATCAGCGAACACTATAACTTCCCCAACCAAAGTTTCTTCGGCAGATTCTTTAAGCGTGTTACAGGTATTTCCCCTTATGAATACCAGAAAGTTTTTAATCGTAAAAATATAATTGAATCCTAATGGCCCCATACGTTCTTGATATATTATCACGCGAAGCAAACGCATCGATGGTTATGATTCCTAACGAATTGGTTCTACTGGACAATTATGGACTCATCAGACCTTTGGCACCACTCAAAACAAGTGAAACTGTGAAGATAGACCAAATGATTATTTGTTTTGTGATGCAAGGTAAAATTCATGCAAGAATAAATGGAGAAGAGACAGACATCAATGCAGGACAAGTATTAACTACCCTACCCGAGTCTGAAGGAATGTTTATGAGTTCATCAAACGACTGCCGCTTTATCATGTTCGTTATCTTTCCGGAAATGCTTAAAAAGACCTTTGACGACATATATATCAATTACGATCGCACTGTATATGAAAAGGGATTTCTGATAGACGACTGTATAGAAGAACAGATGTCAATATACCAGCTTCTATATACTGAACTACGTAAGGAATGCGTAAGGATGAATTACGAGTATAAATTGGTCGTCGTTCGCAGCTATCTGAATGCTCTTCTCATCAACAATATAAAATTGGTTGAAACCAAGACTCAAGAACATCATGGCAATACAAATTCAAGACAATACGACATCTTCCAGAAATTCCTTGAGGCTCTTAATGAATATGCAAAGACAGAACGAACAGTACAATTTTATGCCAATCTGCTGAATATATCACCCAAGTACCTTTCTTTCGTTTCACTGCAATACAGTGATAAGAATGCTTCACAATGGATTGGTGAATATGTTGTTCATCATGCTAAGACAATGATAAGTATTCATCATATGTCATCAGCAGAGATTGCACATGAACTGCAATTTCCAAATCTGATTAGCTACAACCGTTTCTTTAAACGCATTACAGGAATTACACCAAAAGAATATAAGAAAAGTCTAAATTATTAATACATATTATGAAAATAATCCCTATCTACTCTTGGAATAAGAGCATACACAAGATGACATTGTCGCGCAGGAATTTTATGAATCAACCTTGGGCTGGAGGCGTTACATTGTTGATATGTGTAATTTTGGCAATGTTGCTTGCGAACCTCCCATTTACAAAAGAAATCTATCATGCTATACTGGAAACAGACCTTAGTATCTCGATTAAAAGTCCGATAGACCCGGAAACTGGACTTAGAGATATTGACTGGACTTTTCCCAAGGATATGACTATTGAGAAGTTTATCAATGACATTTTAATGGTTATATTCTTTTTTACTGTAGGTCTGGAAATAAAGCGTGAAGTTGTCTGCGGAGAATTATCATCAGTAAAAAAAGCTTTATTGCCTGTAATTGCAGCTGCAGGAGGTATGATTGTTCCGGCACTGATCTACACCCTCTTCAATCATGGTACAATCACTGCTGGTGGATGGGGAATTCCGACTGCAACTGATATTGCTTTTGCTATTGGCATCATGTCTATCTTAGGAAACAGAGTACCTATTTCACTAAAGATATTCTTAACTGCACTTGCCATAGCTGATGATTTGGGAGCAATACTCGTTGTAGCACTTTTCTATGGTGGAAGCATAAATTTACCATTACTATTGATTGCGTTAGTACTGATTGCAGGTGTAATCATCATGAATCAGCTGGGCGAGAAAAATATGAATTATTATTGGATTCCAGCCATAGTTATATGGTTTTTGTTCTACTATTCAGGTATTCATGCCACGATGTCAGGTGTAGTAATGGCTTTTCTGATGCCTATGGAATCCCGATTCAGCAAGCCATTCCTTGTAAGAAACTTTAAGAAATACATCAACAGACTGGATGAATATGATGCAATAAACGTCGAAGAATCATTTCCGAACACCTTACAACGTCATTGCCTTCGCCGTCTTAGTTATATTACTAACAATACAATAGGAATAAGCTACAGATTAGAGCATGCTCTGAATCTATGGGTTAACTTCCTGATTATGCCAATATTTGCTCTTGCCAATGCAGGTGTTGAGATTCCAGACATAAGTTTCTTCAACATTTTCCAACCCTTGCCAGGTATTGCAAATGTAGGTTTTGTTGGAATGGGAGTTTACTTTGGGCTTCTGCTCGGAAAACCGATTGGAATCACTATTGCCAGTTGGATAGCAATTAAAATGAAAGTAGGTGCTATGCCTGAGAATGCTTCGTGGAAGATGTTGTTTGCAGTAGCCTGTCTCGGCGGAATTGGTTTCACGATGTCCATTTTCGTTGACACCCTTTCATTTGGCGGCATAGACCCGGCAGCAACTGAAACGCTGCGTGCAAGCGGGAAAATAGCTGTACTTATGGGATCGTTATCAGCAGGAATACTCGGAAGCCTTCTGATTGTTATGGTCAATAAGACAGAAAATAAATAATTTAGAAAGCATTCCACTTGAAGTACTCTTCTATTTCAGTAGTAAGAGTCGCATAGTCTTTGTCGTAATCCTTGATTATCTTACCATGTTCAAGAAGTGTTGCTCGAGTACAGATATCAAAAGTATGGGTTAGATTATGTGATGAAATTATGATAGTGGCACCTGTTTCTTTGTTGTAGTTCTCGAGAAGATATTTCATTGCCAGCTGCGACGAAGGATCCAGGAAGTTAAACGGTTCGTCAAGGATAAGTAATTTCGGATTGGAAAGCATTGCACCAACAATGCCAACCTTCTGCTGATTACCCCTAGAAAGATTGCGGATGAGTATGTTCTGCCCCATCACTTCGCCATTCATAAACCCTTCAAACTTACTTAGCTGTTCCGCTATTGCTGAAGGGGAGATATTGTTTACTCTGCCAATAAAACTGAAATATTCCTCTGGAGTGAGAAAATCAATAAGAAAACCAGAGTCTATGAAAGCACCTGTATAACGTTTCCATTCCTCATTTTTGGCAGTATCAAACGAAACATAAGAACCGTCAGGAAGGTTTCCATGGATAACGGCTGTACCTGTATCAGCATGGAGTAGATCGAGCAATATCCGGAAAAGGGTTGTTTTACCAGCACCATTGTTTCCAAGCAGACCAATTATCTCGCCACTATGTATGTCATATCGCTGAATATTCAGTGCTTCCTTCTCACCAAAGTGTTTTGTTAGGTTTTCAATTGTTATATTCATGACCTATATTAATTATTCTTTAACGGGAATTACGGAATCCATCCATAATTTTATAACGATGTTTCATAAACCGATGGTATATGTTACGCAACCAAAGCGGATGAAGCAAGGTGCCTATTAGTCCGACAAATATCATAAAGCCAGAGGCTATTTCCTCTCCGAATAGAGCAACCATCACATACATTACAAGCATCGGCAGGAAAAGAGCTACGGAAGAAAAGAATATCTGAGTCTTTGTACTTCGCCCTGATTTAGTAATGCGCATATTAAGATTTATGGTTGAATCATTATATGCGGCAAGCTGAAATAGGAAAGGCATTACGACTCCACTTGTGAAAAAGGCACATCCCAATGCCTCCTCGATACTAAGTTTTCCCTTAGCTATAGGAAATAAAGCAATAAGCAAAGGAACTATCATCAACAGGCAGTTGAAGTAATATTTGGCTTTTAGAAGCGAAAGAATACTTTCCTTGCGTGACATAAGTCCATCAATGTAATTACCCTCTGCACAAAGTATGACTGTAAGAGTCATAATGCTAAGACATGAAAAACAATATATACATATGTATATTTTCATCACAGGCAAATCATCATATATATCTGTAAAAGCAAAAAGAAGGCAAAACGCTAACATGCAATAAAAGCCTGTCAGAAACTGTTTTCTTATGACAGAGTTGCGTATGATAGACTGAATTTCCAATTTAAGATATTCACCGACAATTCCAAATCGCTCGAGTAAAGCAAGCTTATAAGATTTATACTTATCTACTTTTTCACCTTTGGCTATCTCATTATACACAGAAAGATATTGGATTTTCCTATTAATGTAAAACAAAGGAGTTATGACTGTAAAGGCAAGAAGATACATCAGAGGATTACATGTGACAAAGAGTCTGCCAATCCATATTCCAGTAGTGAAAAGCCAGGGATTCTCAGTATCGTAAAACATTCCAAAATAGATAAGTGCAGCATACATAATGACTGGGACAATGATGAAGTAAACATTTCGATTAACAAATGTGCGACAAATGAGATACAACATACTATTGACCACGAACATCATCCACCAACCGAGCAGATAGCTAAGCAACCCTATAAAACCGTAAAACTTAACAACAGCCAACAGACCAAAGGGAACAAGGAAAAAGAACCAGAAGAAATTATAGGCACTAAGTCCCATTCGAACTAAAAAGACATCAAGCAGGAAACGTATAGGTATAGGCATCAGTTTATATGAATGTACATCCTGAGCTGGAGTGTCCTGCATACCAAAACGCAGAAAGAAATCAAGTGCAAGCAAGAATATCATACAGCCATCAACCATATCAAAAGCCTCTATTGGCCCTTGACTGAACATCTCATATAAAAAGAATGCAAGCATCATGAGATAGACAGCCCAAAAAGAGACAAAGATATAGCTAAACACCTTCACAAACATATTCTTTTCGAACATAGGATGTCTGCGAGCGTGAAGATGCTGATGTCGCGAAATCAATCGATAAAATATTCTTGCCTGATTGAAAGTCATAGAAGGTATTTCTCTGCTTCCATAGCTGCCTTACATCCACTGCCGGCAGCTACTATTGCTTGTCTGTAACGAGGGTCGGCTACATCACCGGCTGCAAAAACACCTGGGATATTGGTACAAGGAGTGTCACCCTTCGTCTTTATAAATCCGTTTTCATCTGTTTCTATCCAAGGTTTGAAAACATCTGTATTTGGATTATGTCCTATTGCCAGGAAGAAACCATCAAAAGGAAGGTCATAACGACGCTCGTCCTGGTCACCCTTGCGATATACCAGATGTCCGCCTTCTACTCCGTTTTCGCCATAGAGTTCTACAGTGTTTGTTTCGAACAGTATTTCTATCTTAGGATTGTTTTTTACTCTATCCTGAAGAATCTGGCTGGCACGTAGAAATGGCTTACGAACAATCAGATAAACCTTTGAAGCCAATCCTGCAAGATATAAAGCTTCACCACATGCTGTATCTCCGCCGCCGACTACGGCAACCACCTTCTTGCGGTAGAAGAAACCGTCGCAAGTAGCACAAGCGCTGACGCCCATTCCGCGATACTTCTCTTCGCTTTCAAGTCCAAGGAATTTTGCACTGGCACCAGTAGCGATAATCACAGAATCGGCTTCTACTTCCGAACCGTCTTCAAACGTAAATTTATATGGAGCAGCAGATAGATCGGACTTTATACATATATGCTGACGAATGTCCACACCGAATTTTTCAACCTGTTTACGCATAAGATCCATCAGCTCCGGTCCAGAAATAGCCTCCGGATGAGAAGGAAAATTCTCAACCATATCAGTAATTGTCAACTGTCCACCAGGTTGAAGGCCTTCATATACTACAGGAGAAAGGTTTGCTCTACTTGCATATATAGCAGCTGTATAACCGGCAGGACCTGAGCCTAAAATAAGACAACGAATGTGTTCCATAAGTATTTTCCTAATTTGTATGTGAATAATATTTATATCAAATTTCTCATCTAAGGTCGATAATTTCAACTTCCGGAAATTCTTTAGGATTGAAACGGAACGAAGAAGCATCGAACGACTGGTGGGGTAAGAAAGAATTTACTGTTATCTCTACAGTGCTCTTCTTTGAAACGGTTTTGGTATATAGTGGATTATAATTTTTCCTGTTTAATCGGACAATAATTGACGAAAACGATGTTTTATTACCGCCTGTCATTACCACTTCATAATAATCTTTTGTAGATTTCCCCATTTTGCACTTATACCCATTCTTGTAAATAGTAAGAAAGAAATAAGGATTCATTCGGGCAAGATTCTTAGCTGTTGGAGTTGTCACACTCACCTCTTTGTTTGCCTTCACGTAATGCCACATAGTAGTACCGTCAAACCACACATCTACTGCAGCCAAGTCACAGAAGAACTTATTTTCTGCAATATTAATATATCCTGTCGTAGTCTGACTATTGGCTGTCATCTGAAATCCTATTTTCACATTACCTGCAGCCTTGAATTGTGCAGAAGCCTTATCAAGTATCGCCTTAGCGTTTTCGGCAAAGGCAATATTGGTAACAAACACAAATATGATAAAAAAAACTCTTCTCATTTTATCCTAATGAATTTAAAAGAGACTCAAGAGTCAGTGGGTCTTTAATCAGCACTTCGCGAGGCTTACTGCCCGACTGAGCACCAACCACTCCCATATGCTCCAGCTGGTCCATAATCTTTCCGGCACGGTTATAACCGATTGAGTAGTTTCGCTGAATCATTGAAGTACTACCCTGTTGTGAGTTAACCACAAATTTGGCCACTTCACTAAAGAGGGGGTCAAGACGTTTTGGATCTACATTTCCGCCACCCATTCCATCTCCATCACTTTCCACGACTACTTCCGGCAGATACATCGGATGTAGATAGCCCTGCTGTTTTGCAATGAAATTACAGATATTACTTACTTCAGGAGTGTCAAGGAAAGCGCACTGGACACGAACAGGCTCATTACCTGCCAGGAAAAGCATATCTCCACGACCTATTAGCTGCTGTGCACCAGGACGGTCAAGTACCACTCTTGAGTCTATCATAGAACTTACCTTGAATGCCATACGAGCCGGGAAGTTCGTCTTGATTGCACCACTTATGATACTTGCCTGTGGACGCTGAGTTGCGATAATCATATGAATACCTACTGCACGTGCTAACTGAGCAATACGACAGATAGGCAGTTCCACCTCTTTTCCAGCCGTCATGATAAGGTCTCCAAACTCATCGACAACAACAACGATATAAGGCATGAACTCATGACCATGTTCTGGATTAAGCAGTCGTTCCTTGAACTTTGTGTTATATTCCTTTATATTTCTGCAACCAGCCTTCTTCAGCATATCATATCTTGTATCCATGAGCTGACAAAGCGAAGTGAGAGTTTTCACAACTTTCTGCACATCTGTGATGATACAATCCTCTTCTTCCTCCAGACGAGCCAGGAAGTGATTTTCTATAGGAGAATACACGCTGAACTCCACTTTCTTAGGGTCAACCATAACAATTTTCAACTCTGCCGGGTGTTTCTTGTAGAGCAAAGATGCGATGATAGCATTCAGACCGACCGACTTACCCTGTCCTGTCGCACCAGCCACAAGGAGGTGTGGTGCCTTTGCAAGGTCAAACATAAACACTTCGTTGGTAATGGTCTTACCAATCGCACACGGAAGCTCCATCGTACTGTCCTGGTAAACCCTACTACTCAACACACTCTCCATCGAAACAACGCATTTCTTCTTATTTGGCACTTCAATACCGATTGTACCCTTACCTGGTATAGGTGCAATAATACGAATACCTTCGGCTGCCAGACTAAGTGCTATATCATCCTCCAGATTACGGATTTTGCTGATACGAGTACCTTCTGCTGGAACTATTTCGTAAAGAGTGATAGTAGGACCTATTGTAGCTTTGATGCTACTGATCTCCACACCGAAGTTACCAAGCACATGTGTAATGCGGTCTTTATTCGCATTTTGTTCTGCCATGTCGATAGATGGTGTACTACTGTTTTCCGAGCTGGCTATCAAATCCAGTGTTGGATACTTATAGGATTCGAGGTCGAGTTTAGGATCGTATGGAGTATTTATGTCACCACGTTCAATCTCGCCACTACCCTGCTCTGTTTCCGATGCTGTCACATCAAAATCGGGTCCGTCTGATTCTTCCTCAGCATCCTTAGCTACACTTTTCGAATCGGTCGATTCTGAGGTTTCAGTGATGTCTAATTCTATGCTGTTAGTATCTTTTTCTGCCTCCTGATTCCCGACGTCTCCTTTTTTATCCTCGGAATCAGAAGAAAGGTTTTTGAATTCCACGACATTATTTTTCTTTGCAACACTTTCAAAATCGAGTGCCAACTGAGTAGAAGCATCTGGTGCATTCTCTTCGTCATTCTTTGCGGCATCACCACTTTCATCATCACCACTTTCATCATTCTTATCTTTGTCATATTCATCATCACTCTTACGTTTCTTTAGCCGAATCTCACGGATAAAGTTCATTCTCAACATTCCTCTTATCATTTCGATTGTCTTTGCACTGACGTAAACGAGATACATCACTGCAGTGATTATCATCAATCCCAGCAGTCCTGGCGAACCAACAACTGCTGTAATCGTACGAACTACAGATTTTCCATGATTACCACCGATATTAAGGAACGAATCTTGCAGACCGGGGATGAAGTCACTGATAAAAGCCAGGAATATACTCGTCCAGATCATCATGAAAAGTCCGAGAATCACCTTTCTCACAAGGCGAATGCGAAATACTTTCATCAGACGTAAACCCAAAATAATCAGGAATGGAACAAATAAGAATGAAGCCAGGCCAAAAGTCTCATGCAAGAAGAAATATGCTGCTCTTGCGCCCAGAATGCCACATACATTATGGAAACGATAGTCTTCATTCAGAATGTCACCTGAATTCATACGTTCCAGCATATCAAAATCCGCATAACCTGTATATAAATACGAACAGAAAGCAATAAGCAGGAAAACCGCTACGACCAAACTGATCAGTCCCCCGATAAACCCTACTAATTCCTTTTTCTCAATACCATTTATGACATTTAGGTCAGCACCCGTATTATCACTTGTCTTTTTCTTGCTTTTACTACCTTTATTATTGGATATATTCTTTGCCATATTGGAGTTGTAATTTCTGCGCGAAGTTAAGCATAAACATACACAAAACCAAAGAAACGTATTTACTTTTTTACGCCGCAGAAGTTCGTTTTGATAAACTTTGAAGATACTTTATTTTTTAAAGAATGTTTTCCATGATTCAAAGTCATGAACATAACTCAACCCCACTCCTTGAGTATTCAGTGTTGACTTGGTAAAATAGCGGTCATTAGTTTGGTTATAAGCCTTCAGATACAAATTACCGCCCTCTTTCTTCAGACGCCATTTAACCTCAAAATCACCTACAAACGTTCCTTGATTTGTAAGGGTATTGTCGCGGTATCCGAAGTTTCCGTTGATGAGCAGTCGGTCATCAAATAAGCGTCCCGACAGCGTTCCTTCCACATCCAAATCTCTCCATCCCCTTTCGCCTGTAACTATACCAGTACCGAAGTTCCAGTTAGAATTGCTTCCTATGAGGTTACCGATGATATTATTCAACTGCCCTGAAAGAGTTGAAGAAACCAGTGAGTTCACAGCCGAAGAAGAAGCATTTTCATTTGCCATCTGAGCCGCATTTGTGGGGTAGAACCGACCTAAGGCAAGCAGATATATAATCTGGGTGTTCATCTCTTCTTCAGTAGTAATCATTGAACGTACCATCTGCTTTATCTCATCACTCACATTCAACACATCCACATCGAATCTGAATACCATATTACCCAGTTTTCCCGATATATCGAGAATACAATTCACCTTAACCTTATTATTTGCAGCATATGCCGTTGTATTGGTTATGTCGCTTAGCGGTACTGCGTTAACCAGATGGTGGCATATCAGATGTATATTAGCATCAAACGGAGGACCGTTAAACTCCACGCTACTTCCCTGTTGCAGGGTCAGAACTCTCGTTATCAGATCCTGCATATACAGTTTATAGTTTCCTCTCTGAATGTTATATGTACCAAAAAGTTCCAATGCGCCCTTGTTATGATATTTTGCCGTCAGATTACCTCGTCCATAAGTGGTAATATATCCATCCGAGTTATTATCCATTCTGAGTTTTATCTGACAGTATTCATTCAGGTCAATATTAAAGTCCATATACAGGTCACCGTGATACAGATAACGGGTAGATTGTTTCTTTTCCGCATTTTTGTCTATCCTCTCCCATACAAAATCATATGCCCTTTCCTCTTCCGTAGGAGTAAAGAAATCAAACAACGGCTTCTCATTCGCTGCCTGCCGGGTTGTATCTGCAGGAGTTACATCTTTAATCTCTACGAAACTACCCGATGAGATTGCATCTGGCGAGGCTGAGTCATACGCAAAGACCGAACCTCTTGTTGGAGTGATATTAGCAGAAATATACATTGGATGCCCATCACTGCCATGCACTTGCAGCGTACCGTTTGCATAAATGGTAGCATAGAAATTATTCTCATTGAATGTCTGTTCGTCATATGCCAGAATCTGATTGAAATCAGCCTCGAAGTCATATTTGAAATTTGCCAGGTTTGTATGTGTTACCTTACCATTCACGACGCCCTTATGTCCATCACGGTCAACAAGTTCAACATCAACAAATTCTATCAGATTTGGTTTTAGCGACGCATGCTGATTGACAGCCTTATACGTAACATTAGTAGCAAGCAGGGCAAGGTTTAGGTCTGCATCTACCTCTCCTATCAGATTTACGTTATTAAGCGGACCTACCACACTCACATTACCAGTCAGCTGTCCTGTTATAGGATGGAAAACACCATTCAGAAATCCGTTGAGGAATTCAGCGTTAGTATGATTTGCAGTAATATCCAGTTGCATATCGTTCTGACTTGGTGAAATAAAACCGTGCAACTCTGTTCCCGTAGGCACAGCTACAGCCAGTCCCTCTGCAGGTGATTGAACCATAATGGCATCCAGCAGAATTGCCTTTCTGTCATTATTCCACGCACCGTTTATAGTAGCCCTGCCCATCGATCCACCTTCGAACAGCAAATCATCCACGGTAAGTTTTGCATGAAGTATAGGATTGGCCGCCAGAAGTCCGTCGGCGACAATCATTCCCGACGCCTTTCCTCCCAAGCTCACAGTTCTAAAATTCACAGCATCCAGGATATACTCTATCTGAACATTATTCAGAGATGCGACTATACTGTCATTATCTGCCTCCGACGAAGCAATACCATCAACTATCACATAACTGTCATCCTGTCCGTCAATTCTTAAGTTGCTGCATGCTATACTCTTCTTGTATATACTTACCTGAGCAGGAGATAAACGCCACACGGAATCATTAATCGTCAGAAGCGACTTGCCCAGATTTATATTTGTCTTTTTGCTTCCCAGACTGTCTGCGAACGTAACCGAACTATTCAGATTCAGGTTTATATTTGTCTTACCTCTCAACTGCAGTTTCGCATTACTATCTATCACACTGTTTGAAGCAACTGCAGAGAGATTGATTTTTGCAGCCGACTCATCATTTGCAAGTATGGTAGAAAGAGATGCAGTCAGGTTTTCGATAGTGTTATCACATTTCAGTATGATATTATTAAACTCTTTTCCTCCATATTCTATCTTCTTGCTCTTCATATTCAGGCTCAGCTGTTGAATTTCCGAATTAAGGAATCCATATACTTCTGCAGGAGCAGCAAATTTTATATCATTAGGCAGAAGATGATTTGCAAATCGGTTAGGTGTAATTTTTATGAAGTACGTAAAGTTAGAAGGTTTATCATTATTTCTCGGTTTTACCGTAGTTATCAGACTCTTTAAATGAGGTTGAATCATTGAGGTAATCTGACCGCCCAATGTTGAGAAATATATGTCTCCGTCAAGTTCTGCATTTACAAAATCACTTTCTATAGTCATATGTGTTCCGGCAGCCTCCCTATCCACACTGATATCCAGACCGTCCAACTCAAGTGAAACAGTATCGTTTTGTATTCGGATGTCATGCATGTTCACGAATCCCATTACATTGTCCACACTACTACCTGAGATATGGGCATCGAGCGTTCCGCTGTATGTGTCATCCTTAAAACCCTTTACAAGTGCCAGTGCATACGGGTTGAATTTATAAATGTCACCACTCAGCCTCAGGTCATGCAAGTCCTTGTTCCGACTATAATCAATATTCGACTGTATATCGACAGTCGTACTTTGCACATTACATTTTCCTACAGCACTCAACAGTTGATTGTCCTTAGCACTGATATCCACATCCAATTCTGCAATGCCATAGTTCGGATTCTGCAACATCTGTCCTACATTGAATTCATGAGCTTTCACCGAAGCTGTGATCTGCTTCATTGAGTCTATCATTGCAGTATAATTCACACTACCGGCAGAAGTCAGCAACCTGCCGTCCAGAATAGTCGATTCTTTTGTGAAAGTGCCCCATCCCGTAAAATCTACCGAACCCAGCGCTGCGATTTTCTTCTGCACAGATTCTACAACCTGCAATTCGGAAAGCAAATCCTTTATCCCTCTTGAATTCGCGTGAAGAGTATTTACAATTACATTTCCGCCGACAAACCTTCCATTGTCCAGTTTCACACTTCCCACTGCGTCAAGCGATATTGTCTGCAACGGATTTTCCAGCAGAAACTGCTTCAATTCTATATTCTTACTGTTTCCCTCTACTTTTGTAGTCAGATAATAAGTAGAACGCATAGTATGCAGGAAAGGAACCAGACTCTGAAAGTCAGACAAGCCTATCATTGCTTTCAGCTGTACAGGATCAAATCTAAAAGTTTTATCTTGCTGATAATTGGGATAATATACTCTTAGAGAGTCCATTGTAAACGAACTGCCGGGAGTAGTCAGTTTTAAATTCTTCAAGATAGCCTTCTTTTTATTAGCCTCTAATCCAAACGACAGATCATCAATGGCAAGCCCGCTGTTCACTTCGTTTACATACAAACGTTTTATCGACAAATTTATAGAATCGTTCGTAAGTGTTTTCATCGACAAGTTCATGCCCAGATTATTCAGCTGCACATGGTTCTTATCGATAGTGTACAGTCTGTTTATCGTATCATGCATCTGAGTATGCGGTTCCGACAACACGTCATAACTCACATTAGCATGTCTGATGATCAGTGTATTAAGACGTACGTTTAGAGGTTTCTTTTCTTTGTTGTCCGATGAGCTGAGAGCATCGATAACAAACTGGAAATTGGGTTTAGCTCCGACCGAATCCTGATACAACATTATTGTTGGTGAGAACAGCTGTGCAGTACCGATATGGATATTTCCTTTAATAGCCTGCATATAGTTGAGTCCAGCCGACAGACGAGCCACTTTCAGCATCTCTGCGCCCTGTTGGTCGTACAGACTCAGATCGTTTACCGTTGCCCGGTTCAGAAATCCCAGGTTTACACTACCTATCTCGACCCTTGTTTCAAGTTGTTTCGACAAAACATCTGCTATCCAGCTTGCCAATGATTTCTGAACGAAAGGCAAACTGAATAGCAGAATCAGGGATGCATATATTGCTATAATGCTTAGTATTATCCCTCGTAATATTCTTTCGAACCGCCTGATAGTATGTTTGTTACTTTATACTGCGTCTGTAGTCAGCCATTTTTATGGCTGTTACGGCACATTCATCACCTTTATTACCCAAACTGCCGCCAGAGCGATCCTTAGCCTGTTGCATATTGTTTGTAGTAATCAATCCGTAGATGACAGGCACGTCCTGAGTAGCATTCAGGTGTGAAAGTCCGGCTGTTGTGCCCTGACAGATATAATCGAAGTGAGGAGTGTCGCCTCTTATCACGCAACCGATTGCTATGATTGCGTCAAGGGGCAACTTTGTCATCTGTTGTGCTCCATAGATCAGTTCAAAACTGCCCGGAACAGTCTTCACCAGTATATCCTCCTTCCTCACGCCGTTGTCCTGTAGGGTCTTGCTGGCACCTTCAAGTAAGGCACCTGTGATTTCCGAGTTCCATTCACTGACAACAATGCCAATCTTCATCCCCTCACCAGAAGGAACACTATTGGCATCGTAGTCACTCAGATTATGGTATTTTGTTGCCATAATCAAATATTATTTAGAGACAGCCTCAATATACTTATCAATCTCTGCAGATACAGGGCTGCGGAAATATTTCTCCTTAATCTCCTTGTATAGCTCTACGGCTTTATCATTCTGTCCGTCAGCCTGATAAATTTTAGCAGCCTGCATCAAGAAAACAGGAGAGAGTGCATCGTTGTCAGCCTTTTTGGCAGCCTTGAGGAACAGGTCTATACCCTTGGCATTATCACCCTTCTGGACATAGCAGTTTGCCATGGCAGCAATCGAAGCTGGCGAAATCATCTGATCATCCTTCTGGCTGAAACTCTCAAACATCTTTATAGCCTCGTCATACTTCTCTGTGTTAGCATAGCAGACAGCAGCATAGAGTTTTGCAAGATTTGCAGTCTTTGTGCCACTATACTCATCGATGATGCGCAAGAAGCCTACACTCATAGCTCCGTCGCCGTTCAGTGCCTTGTCATACTGTTGTTGTGCAAAAGCCTCCTGACTTGCAGCGATTGCCTTCTGTGCATCCTCGTTCTTGCCATTAATATAGTTGTTGTACGCGAAGAATGCTACTACTACAACTACGATTACACCAATTGCACAAAGGATTTTTTTAAGATTTTTCTCGATAAAAGCTTCAGTTTTGGTCAGTTGCACATCCAAAGCAATTGCCTCTTCTGGTTTTGAATTGTTTTTCTTTGCCATTTTCTTTATTTGTTATTAATATTCATTTCTACATAAATCGTGCAAAATTACGTCTTTTCTTCAGATTAGCGAAGAAAAAAGTAAAAAAGTTTTATTTTTCATCTTCTTCTTACGATTTTTTCTATCCCATTTGAGATTTTCCTTGTTTTCCCTTTACCTTTTTCTTTATTTGTCGTACCTTTGGCTTCACATTATAAATAGTATCATATTAAAATAATTCTCTTATTATGGAACAAGTGTTTTCATACATCATTGGATTAGGGGCAGCAGTCATGATGCCTATTATTTTCACAATCCTTGGTGTCTGCATCGGAATTAAGTTTTCTAAAGCTCTGAAAAGCGGACTTTACGTAGGTGTCGGTTTTGTTGGTCTTGGAGTCATCACCGGTCTTCTTACCAGTGCTCTTGGTCCGGCACTCAACAAAGTAGTAGAAATCTACGGACTCTCCCTCACCGTGTTCGACATGGGTTGGCCTGCGGCAGCCTCTGTTGCCTACAACACCACCGTCGGTGCATTCATCATCCCGGTATGTCTTGGCGTCAATCTGTTGCTTCTGCTTATCGGTTGCACTCGCACAGTGAATATCGACCTTTGGAACTACTGGCATTTTGCATTCATCGGTGCCGTAGTCTATTTCCTCACCGACAGCATCGCCTGGGGATTCTTTGCTGCTATCATCTGCTACATCATCACATTGGTTCTTGCCGACATGACAGCCAAGAAGTTCCAGTCGTTCTATCAGGGCATGGAGGGTATAAGCATTCCTCAGCCATTCTGTCAGGGATTTACTCCCTTTGCCATTCTCATCAGCAAGGCCCTTGACCTCATTCCAGGTTTTGACCGTCTGAATATCGATGCTGAAGGCATGAAGAAGAAATTCGGACTCTTCGGCGAGCCACTCTTCCTTGGTGTCATCATAGGCATTGCCATTGGATGTCTTGCCTGCAAAGACACTCAGGAACTCATCGACAACATACCTGCCACACTCGGCTTAGGTATTAAGATGGGAGCCGTCATGGAACTCATTCCTCGCATCACTACCCTATTCATCGAGGGTTTGAAACCAATCTCCGAAGCTACTCGCGAACTCATTGCAAAGAAGTTCGGTGAAAAGAAGGAATTCTACATAGGTATGTCTCCAGCCCTTGTCATTGGTCATCCTACTACACTCATCGTCAGCCTTCTGCTTATCCCCGTAACACTCGTCATGGCAGTTGTGCTACCGGGCAACCAGTTCCTGCCTCTTGCCAGTCTCGCAGGTATGTTCTACGTCTTCGTAATGGTTCTGCCATATACTAAAGGTAATGTAGTCAAGTCCTTCATCATAGGTCTTATCGTTCTGGCCGTCGGGCTCTACTTCGTCACTCTTATGGCAGAGAACTTCACGAGTGCCGCGGCAATGGTAAGTGCAGCACATCCCGATGATGCAGCAGTAAGGGTTCCGGAAGGTTTCAAGGCAGGCAGCCTCGACTTCGCATCCTCTCCTATCGCCTTTGCCATTTATGCCTGCATGAAGTATCTCTTCACCTGGGTAGGTGCAGCCATACTGTCTGCCCTCGCAGTAATCATGCTTGTATGGAACAAAATACTCATAAACAAAAAATAATTTATACTCTATGAAGAAATTTCTTTTTCTTGCAGCGCTTGCTGCATCGCTGACAGCAAATGCTCAGCAGAAGGTAAACTTCCAGACTGCTTGTCACCCGGCTGACGTAAAACACTACGACACACAGACCCTGCGCGACCGTTTCGTTATGGAGAAGGTGATGGTAGCCGACGAGATCAACCTCACTTACTCCCACTACGACCGATTCATCTTCGGTGGAGCCATGCCGGTACACAAGACCCTCAAACTTGAGAACTTCCTCGAACTGGGTCTCGATGTCGATAAGACTATCAAGGAGAAATATTTCCTTTACAATCGTGAACTCGGAGTTGTCAACTGCGGCGGTGGCGACGGAGTAGTCATCGTAGATGGCAAGGAATATGCCCTTTCACCCAAGGAAGCACTTTACATTGGTCGCGGTCATATCGGTAAGGACAAGGATGTCAACAAAGTAGTTGAATTCCGTTCCAAGGATGCCAGCAATCCTGCAAAATTCTACCTAAACTCTGCTACCGCCCACAAGCATTACAAGACTCAATGGATTACCCTCGACGGACGCAAGGGTTCTCTCAAGGCAGCCGTATGGGGACCTGTAGGTACTACCGAAGAGGCAAACAACCGCACAGTCTATAAGCTCATCGTCAACGACGTACTCGAGGAAGGTCCCTGCCAGTTGCAGTTAGGACTCACACAGCTCAACCCCGGTGCCGTATGGAATACCATGCCTCCTCACACTCACGGACGCCGCATCGAGGCATACTACTACTTCAACCTTCCAGACGGACAGACCATTGCTCACATCATGGGTGAACCACAGGAAAGCCGTGTTGTCTGGCTCCACAACGAACAGGCAATCATGTCGCCCGAATGGAGCATCCACGCAGCAGCCGGAACTTACTACTACACCTTCATCTGGGGTATGGCTGGCGAAAATCTCTACTACAACGACAAAGACAACATTCCAGTTGATCAGTTGAAATAAACAAAAAAGCGGTTAATCAACCGCTTTTTTTATTATATTCAGAAAATACTCATGCACTCTCAGGTCATCGTTCAGTTCCGGATGAAAAGCCGTCACCAGCTGTCTTCCTTGTCGTGCTGCAACGATATGTCCGTCAACAGTGGCAAGTGATTCACATTCCCCAATTACATTATTAATATAAGGTGCTCGTATGAAGGTCATGGGCACCTTCTCTCCTATCCCCTTCATATCTGCCTCTGTATAGAAACTGCCCAATTGCCTGCCATAGGCATTCCGGCACACATCTATATCCATCGTCCCGAGATGCATTGACGACAGCAGAATCAGTCCTGCACAAGTACCGAACACAGGCAGCCCCGCTGTAATCTCCTTTCTGATTACTTCAAACAGGCCCAGATCGCGCAACAGCTTCGACTGGGTTGTCGATTCCCCGCCCGGAATGATCAGTCCGTCCTTCGCCTCTTCCCAGTCCTTCAGTTGTCTCACCTGAAACGTATCCACCCCCAGACGGTGCATCATCTGTTCATGTTCAGCGAATGCACCCTGCAGAGCCAGCACAGCAACCCTCATCACTTCCCCCTTTCTGCCATCAGCAAGGCTATTTCCTGTTCGTTTATTCCTACCATTGCCTCGCCCAGATCCGTACTCAGTTCTGCAAGCATCTTAGCATCCTTATAGTTCGTCACAGCCTGTACTATCGCTGCAGCTCTCCGTTCCGGATTGCCGCTTTTGAATATTCCGCTGCCTACGAACACACCTTCCGCTCCAAGCTGCATCATCAGAGCGGCATCGGCAGGTGTGGCAACACCTCCGGCAGCAAAATTCACCACGGGCAGTTTTCCGTTCTCATGCACATACTCTACCAGTTCCAGTGGAGCCTGCAGCTGCTTGGCTGCCTCATACAGTTCATCATCCGACATCGACTGCAGCCTACGAATCTCGCTTTGCATCATCCTCATATGCGTCACAGCCTGCACTACGTCCCCCGTTCCCGGTTCTCCCTTCGTGCGTATCATCGTAGCTCCCTCAGCTATTCTGCGCAGAGCCTCACCCAGATTCTTGGCTCCGCAGACAAAAGGCACGTTAAACCTTGTCTTGTCTATGTGATACACATTATCCGCTGGCGACAGCACCTCACTCTCGTCTATATAGTCTATCTCCAGCGCCTGCAGAATCTGTGCCTCAGCAAAGTGTCCGATACGGCATTTCGCCATCACCGGAATGCTTACAGTCTCCTGAATGCCACGAATCATTTTCGGGTCACTCATTCTCGACACACCTCCCGCAGCCCTTATGTCTGCCGGAATCCGTTCAAGTGCCATCACAGCACAGGCACCGGCAGCCTCGGCTATCCGCGCCTGTTCTGGTGTAGTAACATCCATAATCACGCCGCCCTTCAGCATTTGGGCAAGATTTCTGTTCAGTTCCTGTTGCTTTGTAATTTTCATAACATCTCTCGTTTTTTTCTTCTATAATCCGTGGGTGTCATACCCATTCTCTTCTTGAAATAATTCGTCAGGTGAGCTTGCGACGAGAATCCGCACTCGTTTGCAACTTCCTGCACATTCCAGTCCGTAGTCTTCAACAGCAGCTCTACCTTCTTTATCAGGTATTCGTCGATTATCATCTTAGGCGTCTTATGTGCAATCATCCTCGTCACCTGTGCCAAATATCTGCTACTCACATTCAGTTTGTCGGCATAGTACTGCACATCGTTTTTCCTTCCCGCATTACTTGCAACTTCATCCAGCAAATCACTGTACAGTTCGTTTGCCCTGCCCTTCAGGTTATTCTCTTTCACCGCCATCCTGTCCACATACTCATTAGCCTTTTTCTTTGCCAGTTCCGTATCGTCTCCATTATTCAGGAACACAGCCAAAGCACTGGCATATCTGTTTTTCATTCCGTGATATTTCACAGCATCCAGCCTTACCACCTGAGTCACCATTGGCAACAGCTTATCTACGATAAGATTAAGCATATTTTCTGTCATCAGCGAGTCCCCCCTGCTCGACCTTACAGTCGGGTCATATACCACATGTCGCGGTTTGTATTTCCGCAGTTCCTCCACGACTACGTCCAGCACCTCTTCCGTCCTTATCATTCCAATCTTCACCACATCCGGTTGCACATCGTTCATCACAGCCTCTATCTGTGCCTCCACAATCTTAGCAGGCAGGTCGAAGAACTCCTGTATTCCCAGTGTTGTCTGCACAGTTACCGAAGTGATAGCAGTAACGGCATACCCACCCAGTTCCGATATAGTCTTTATATCAGCCTGAATGCCCGACTCGCTCGTCGAGTCCGACCCTGTAATTGTCAAAATTGGTTTTGTCCCAGTCATGTAACTTCTTCAGATGAATATGAATAATAAAGATGGCGCAAAGTAACAATACTTTACACCATCCCACAAAATTCTATTCCTATATTTACAAAAAAGAATCTCAGATTTACAAAAAAAAGTCTCCCCTTCCCGTCAATGGCAGCCGGAGGCAGTTCAGCATTCGAACTCCATGAAGTCATATGCCAGATGCACATGAGGCGGCAATGCAGCCTGCTCTTCTTCATGTGGTCGTATGTGATGACTCATGTGAATCAGATAAGTCTCCTTCACTCCCAGTCTCTCGGCAAAGGCGATAGCCTCTTCTATAGTCTGATGAGTGGCGTGTTCCGTGTGTCGCAGACCATTCACAATCATCGTATCCACACCCTTCAGATATTCATACTCTTCCTCCGGAATAGTCTTCATATCTGTGATATATGCCAGATTCTTGATGCGGAACCCAAGAATGGGCAGATTCCCGTGCATAACCCTCAGCGGCATCACCTCCACATCCTTCTCCAGTTCCTCTTCCCTCTTCATCTCTTCCATGATAAGTCGGCGCTTCTCGATTATCGGGGGTTCCATATATGTGGTTGCCATCAGTTCCTTCTCCTTACGTGTTACGATGATTGGCACGTGCGGTTTCACTTCTATCAGGTTCAAGGCAGGCACTCCCGGGTATCTTTTTTCCTTCGGAGTGAAACAATACGGAATGCGCTGCATCAGGTGATCGGCACAGAATTTCTCTGCATATATATCCACATCTCCGAATATACTATATGGTCGCAAATCATCTATTCCCCCCACATGGTCATAGTGCTCGTGTGTAATCAGGATGGCATCGATAGGTTTGAAGTCAATACTCAACATCTGCTGTCGGAAATCCGGTCCGCAGTCTATCAGTATGCGTTTTCCATCTACATCTACCATCGTCGAACACCTCAGACGCTTATCCTTCGGATCTTTCGACGTACACACCTCACACGGACAACCAATCTGTGGCACGCCACATGATGTACCAGAACCAAGTATTGTAATTTTCATATGAAATTCACTTCAGCCTTTATATCTACTCCAAATTTATCCCTCACCGTCTGCTGCACCTTCTGTGCCAGTGCGACTATCTCATCCGCTGAGGCTCCGCCCCTGTTCACCAGCACCAGTGCCTGCTTATCATGTACAGCAGCCCTACCCATCGTATAGCCCTTCAGTCCGCACTGGTCTATCATCCATCCTGCCGGAATCTTCACCCCGCCCACAGCATCATAATGCGGCATATCCGGATATTCTTTCAGCAGTTCATCATATTTCTCCTTCGTCACGATCGGATTCATGAAAAACGACCCTGCATTACCCATCACCTTCGGGTCAGGGAGTTTCTGATTCCTTATGTCGATGATAGCATTGCGCACATCCCTGGCAGTATATTCAGTCCTTCCTTCATCCAGCCGACTGCGTATATTTCCGTAATCCAGGTGCAGCTTAGCCTGTCGCTGCATTCTATATGTCACGTGAGTCACGGCATATCTGCCCTTCAACTCATTCTTGAATACACTCTGCCTGTAAGCATAACGGCATTCTGCATTCTGCATCAGTCTCATACTGCCAGTCTGCAGATCCACACATTCCACCTCCACAATCAGGTCCTTCACCTCCACGCCGTATGCACCTATATTCTGCACGGCTGAAGCGCCCACCTCGCCTGGTATCAGCGACAGGTTCTCAGCGCCGTACCATCCACGCTCCACCGCCTCAGCCACAAAGTCATCCCACACTACTCCGGCACCGACCTTGACATCTATCCACTCGGCAGTTTCTCCTACCACCTCCATACCTACAATGGCACTGTGCAGCACCATACCCTCATAGTCCTTCGTAAACAACAGATTGCTACCCTGTCCTATATGCAGAAGCGGCATCATCAGCTTACCCTCGGCAATCAGGCTCTGCAGTTCTTCCACAGAATCATACTCCACATAGCAGCTTGCCTTCACATCCATGCCGAATGTATTCTTTTTCAGCAGCGGATAGTCATTATATATCTTCATTGCTAATATTCTATTTCAATCAATTTCCACTCCGTATGATACTTATGGAACTTAAGCTTCAGAAACATATCATCAGTCATCGACTGCAGCAGCAACTGCTTATGTCTCACACCTCTCGACGGCTGTCCATAGTCAATATTCACAAACTCCCTCTTAGGCATAGGAATTTCATGCTTCAAATCCTGCCACTCCTCATCAGTGTACACACTCTCACTCAGTATATCCTCTTCCGTGTCGTTAGCAGTGAGCACACGCAGAGTTTCGTCTATCGACTTTTGCTGAAACGTAGAATCATTCATAAAATGCACGAAGAACGACAGAAACAGTCCGTTAGGCAGATTCTCCAGTTCCGTTCTGTCGATAGTCGAGAGCTTCCATATAGCATTCTCCTTACGGAAAGTATATACATCAGCCATCCGTTCGTCAAGATTGATCAGTTCCACTGACACGCGTCTCACCGTCGTATCATTCTTCACCAGCACGTCGTCATCATCCTCGATGATAACCGAAAACTCATCCTGATAAATAAACTTATTATACTTCTCCCATTCACTCTTGGGCAGCGTCATCGACGATTCGCCGTCAGTCACAGGCAGCGGAAAATCGATTCTCTGCATCTGAAACGTCGGGTTGGTTACGAACGTAATGAAGAAATCGTCGAACAATCCGTCAACAGCCACAGGAGGAGCCACCTCCTCATCCACCAGTTGCAGAGTATCCATAACCGACTCCAGCGAATCCTGTCGGTGCAGTTCATCCACATCAACAATGTTCTTCCTGCCGCCACACGACAACAAGCCCAATGCAAACGACAGTACCATCATTGACACTGCCATGCAATGAATAGAAAACCTATACATCTCTCTTTCTATAAAATTGCGCAAATGTACGTATTTTTTTCGCAGAGATAAAAAAAAATTAAAAAAACTTTAAAAAACCAATCCTGCAGATAATCCTGCTTAAAGAAACTACATCCTACTATTCTATATTCATTGCCGTCTTCTATTACAGCAGGTTGTAGGCAACAAGCCCAGCTAACAGCATCAGACGAAGCTCGCAATAGCGTTCGCCTGTGTATTGCTGCAGCATTTTGTTTTGGCAGCTCGTAATGTATTGACTGCGGTTGATTATATGCTTTCGTTTGCTGCATCTTCTACGCATTCCTTCTGATGATTGCATCCATCTTTGCAAAAGTCATCCCACGCTTTAGCTGTGAAGCCTTGAAGGTTAGGCCGTCTTTCGTGAAGCGGATGACCTGCACATCTTTCATATCCCGACTATCCTTTGTCCTCATCACGACCTCCATATTGACACCCTCCTCTATGAGATGTGAGTTGAATTCTTTCCATGAAGTAGCCTGTGCCAGCGTATTCACGTCAGTAGTAGCCTCCACCACATGTTCCTTACCGTCTATAAGAAGTTTTAAGTCAAACTTTACCTCGTTAACCATATTTTTCTTTGTTGTTTTTGATTG